>CAKTZI010000051.1 GCA_934635385.1 uncultured Kiritimatiellota bacterium
ACGTTCTCAAAGCGCGTCATCTTCTTCGAGGACGAGTACGAGAACGCGCCGGGCGAGACGGTCGCGCGGCGCTCGACAGAGACCGAAGCCGAGTTCAGCGTCTACGGCGGGACGAAGGGCGGCTCGTATTCCTTCGAGCTGCGCGATGGCGGACGGCTTGAACGCGCGGGCGGCTCGTTCCTGCCGCGCGAGGGAAAGGTCGAGGCGGGCGAGACGTTCAAGATCAAGGTGAAGTACAAGGCGCGATCGGCGAGCGGCGGCGCGGGCGACATCAAGGCCGTCGCGACCTTCACCGAGGAGGAGAGCGAGGAGAAGATCACGTCCGAGGCGTCGCTGACGGCGGTCAAGGTTGAGATTCGGCCTATTCGTGTTGCAAGTGGGAATCAAAGTGAATGGAGGCACAAATATGGCATCCGCGAATTGATCAATTGCCGTACAGAGCCAAAGGCGGCGAACGTCTCATGGAATGTGAAAGGCGGCGGCAAGATGCGGGAGGACAGCACGTACCGCTGTCCGCTTGATGCCGAGTCGAATCCGCTGGAAGTCGTTTGCGGCGGAGTCTCCTATACGCCCTCGATCCGGGTCGTGGAGCCGTCTGGCGTCCGCGCGCTCAATCCCGGCGTAGTCACATACGGGCTTTCGTCGCTTAGCGCGGGCGGAATCGGACTTCAGCTGGACATACAGGTTCTTCCTCTGGACGTCTCGTTCCAGGAGATCTGGGTCGAGGAAGTGCCATCGACGATGGGCGTTCAGACCGGCTATTTCACGCATTCCTACTTTGACGGAGACCGCTGCCACTCACGTGAGAATGGTGCTGGAGTCTGGTTTCGCGTCCTGGACGAGAACATCATTGATGCGCGTGACACGGCGGCGTGTACGCAACCGTATCCGCGCATGACGCCGGGCGGACAGCTCTCCGAATCCCTGTCCGTGGGATGGATTGCTGGGGAGAACGTCTGGAGCATTCCCTTGGGCTGGAACGCCCCCGAAACGTCAGTTGGCGCGGAACCGTGGAAGTGCTTTGCGGCGGACGAGACGCAGACGTTCACAATTGACGAATTCGGCACGGCGGGCGTGCGTAAGTTGCGGCATGAGGCCGTCCGCGAGGTGCTGGGATCCGTTTATCTTGATGGAGTGAAGCTATGGTAAGGCATATCATCTTTGGCATTCTGCTGGCGCTGGCGGCCGTGGGCTGCGACCGAGGAAAAGACCCTTTCCTTCGCAAAGTCGAGAAAGAGGCGGACAGGGCCATTCGGCGGCTGGGCGAACCGAATGTACGCGACCCGCTCGACCGCGTGGACGATCTGATCCAGTTAGAGACGAACCGAGCCGTTCGCGCGGTCTGTTATCGGATGCTGCAGGACAAATTGTGTGGCATCAACCTGCAGGGCGATGACTATGAACGGCAATGCCGTGTGTTTTTGACCGTCTGGAGTTGGCTGCTACCCTATCGGTGGAGCGAGACCGAACGATGGACGATAGAGGACGAGAGCCGATCGAATGTTCAGCAGTTTAAGTGGATGAGACGGGTGCTCGATCGGTGGAAAGCGATGGCCTCCAATGGCGAAGACGCTCGGTTGAGAAGGGAGAACCCTATGAAATTCGAGTCGTGGCGTCGTTCTTATCGAAAATGCTTGAATGATTACGAATCGCTTGTGTCGATGTTTGAACAGAAGTTTGACGGCTTTTGCAAGTCCTACAATGCCACTGCAGAGGAGCGTGCCCGCGCAAAAGAGCTTGTGGAAGCGTTCTTGGGACGCCCGATGCGAACAAGGGACGAAGTGCTGCGAGACAGGCGAGAGCGAAAGACGTCAGACGAGATGCGAGCCCTTCAGTGAGAGAAATGGCAGGGGCACGTCAACCCAACGGACATATGGTATAATTCTCGGCAAGTGACATGGCAGAGGAACTACTACAGAATAAGCAAGGCGGCGTTCAGATTGAGCTTGGCGACAGCCTATGGCTTTGCGAGAAATGGGCGCGTCCGACCGTGATTGTGTCCGATGGCCCTTATGGGTTGGCGAGCTATCCGGGAGATCCGGCGACGCCGGAAGGGCTGGCGGACTTCTACCGGCCGTTCTTGAAAACATGGCATGACCGAGCATTGCCGTCGGCAACGCTTTGGTTCTGGAATTCCGAAATTGCCACATCTGGAACAAGGGGATGTCCCATGTGGCGGGGAACTGCAACACGCGGACGATCCGAAAATACCCTGTCGTCACGGAAGTGTGCGCCCAGTACGTGCGCAAGAACATGTTGCCGTCGAACGGCGCGGAACTGCCGCTCAAGGACTGGATGCGTGCGGAGTGGCGGCGCACGGGGCTGCCGTTCCGCCTTGCGAATGCCGCCTGTGGCGTCAAGGATGCCGCAACGCGGAAATACTTTGCTTCCGACCATCTTTGGTATTTTCCGCCGTCCGAGGCGTTTGTCCGCATTGCGGCCTATGCGAACGAGTTTGGAAACAAGGCTGGGCGTCCGTATTTCGCGAAACCCGACGGAAAGCCGTTCGCGGCGGACGAATGGGATCTGATGCGCGCGAAGTTCCATTGCGAGCTGGGTGTCTCGAACGTCTGGGAACTTCCGGCCGTCCGTGGGGCCGCGCGAATCAAGGAAGGTGGTGCCTGCCTCCACATGAACCAGAAGCCGCTGCAGCTGCTCACGAGCAGATCGAAAAAGCACTTGACCGTCTTCGCGCCAAGGTTGACGGCATCCCCGAATCGGCGCAGAAGCGGAGCTTCTTGGATGTTCTGTCCGTTCTTGAGGCACATTATCGCGAATTGATTTGACAGAAATGGCCTGTGGAAGCGCCTGCACATTCTCCGTGTCTCCGATTCTCCGCCACCTCCGTGTTTAGCGACAGCAACACGTGCCACATGCGCGGCGGGCACGTCCGCATCGAGATCGCAGGCGCGGACGGCCTTGTGCCGTACGGCGGTTGTCCCCTGCCGTTCGAGCAGGACCTGGAGCCGGGCGAGGAGGTCGCGTTCAAGACCACCTACCGCGCCGTCCGGCCGAGCGGCGGCAAGGACGACATCGTCGTCACGGCGACGTTCACGGAGAACGAGACGGGCTGGACGGAAACGACCGTCGACAAGGCGACGGCGGTCAAAGTTACTGTCAACCCTAAAGTCACTGCGCCCGAAAACGAAAGCTTCGGACGGCACAAGTATGGCGTACGAGAGGAGGTCTCCTGTCTCTATTTCCCGTCGTCCGCATCTGTGGCATGGCAGGCGTCCTCCGGTAACTTTCAGGATGAAAGCACTTTCGTCTGTCCGTTGGCTTCGACGACGAATCCATTGACAATTTCAGGTGGAAGCGCAACCTATGATTCGGCTGAAGCCGACACGCCGAAATGCAAAGGCTGTTCTCGATTGGACAAGCCCTGCCGAATCCAAGAGGTACGGGGAATGGCGTTCCTGTTACATGACGAGTTTTTTGTCCTATCGCAGTCTGGTGAACAGGATTGAGTTCTGGTGGTATCCAGAAGACGAGAAGCGGTTTGGCGAAGAGGTCGCGAAGCGACTAAAGGCTCAAATCGAAAAGGCTCTGGGACGTCCGCTGCGAAAGGAAAGGCGTACGCCGGAAGACTGGAAATGGGAAACGGAGGAATTCACGGGCGTACGGGAACATCGCCTGTTGCGTGCAGATTGAGAAATCAGAGACTGTCTATTGGCGGCGGCATCATTCTTAACGGAGCGGAAAGCGATGCGGTGCGGGAACTTCTCAAAGACGTGAAAGAAAAACGAGACGGGAGACTCTGCTTGCAGACTGGCGAGATGCGCTGAAAAGAATTCCCGTGCCTCCCCTCTCTGCCCCGATCCGGGCAAGCACACTGTTCATCCCCCCATTTTCGGGGGGTTGTCGGTGCGGAAGAAATCGTCTATAATCACGTGCATGACTTTCGACAAGATGAACAGGGGGCGGCGGTTGATTTCAGCCGTCGTTGTCTTCGGTGCGGTTGTTGGTGCGTGCGACGTCTCGGCGGTCGCGCCGGCGCGGATGACGGTCGTGGCGACGAACAACTTCCAGGCGGCGATTGACGCGGTTGCGGCGGCGGGCGGCGGCACGGTGCGCGTTCCGCCGGGCGACTACGTGACGGGCGGCGTGTGGCTCAAGAGCCATGTCACGCTGGAGCTTGCCGAGGGCGCACGGCTCGTCTCGAACGGCGACCTCGCGACCTACGCCCATCGCCGCGCGATGGTCTACGCCGAAAACGCCGAAGACGTCGCGCTCGTCGGGCAGGGCACGGTCTGCGGCTCCGGCGAGAAGTTCCCCGTACGCGACAATGCGCCGAACCGTCCGTTCAACGTCATGTTCCTGAAGTGCCGCGACTTCCGCATCGAGGGCGTGCGGCTCACGGATTCGGCGGCGTGGACGTGCAGTCTGCGTGCGTGCGTGCGCGGCGTCGTGCGCGGCGTTCGCATCTTCAGCCACGCCAACCTCAACAACGACGGGCTCGACATCGAGGCGAGCGATCTGCTCGTCGAGGACTGTGACATCGACTCCGACGACGATGCGCTCTGCTTCAAGAACAACAGCTCGACGCTTGTCTGCCAGAACATTCGTGTCCGCAACTGCCGCGTGGCCTCCAACTGCAACGCGATCAAGTTCGGCACGACCTCCTACGGCACGTGGCGCGACGTGACGGTCGAGAACTGCGCGGTTCGTCCCTGCGCGGTCTCCCGCTGGCGGGCGTGGCATGCGAAGAAGATTCCCGGCGGTGTTCCCGACGTGCCGCAGGGCCTTGGCGGCATCGTCCTCGAAGTCGTGGACGGCGGCGTGCTGGAGGACGTGACGGTGCGCGGCATTTCGATCGAAGGGGTGCAGACGCCGATCGTCGTCCGCCTCGCGTCGCGGCACGAGCCGCCAGCCGGACGTGCGACGCGGCTGGAGAACGTCCTGATCGAGAACGTGACGGGCACCTGCCTGAGCCGCATCGCCTCGTCGATCACGGGCGTGCCGGGCGGGAAGCGTCCGCGCGGCCTCACGCTGCGGAACGTCGACCTCACGATGCCCGGCGGCGCGACGGAGGCGATGGCTTTCCGCCGGCGCGTGGCGGAGGCGGAACGAAGCTATCCCGAGAACCGCATGTTCGGGCACATTCTGCCGGCGTGGGGGCTTTACCTGCGCCATGCGGACGACGTGCGGCTGGAGAACGTGAACCTGCGTCTTGCGGCGGCCGATGCGCGCCCGGACGCGGTTGTCGCCTCGGATGTCACGGGGCTCATCGCGACGGGCTGCAACTTCACGCCGACGGTGTGTGCGGAGGAGCCGTCGGCGAAGTCCGTCGCCGCGCCGCCGGTGAAGCCCGCGTGGTCGAATCTCGAAATCCGCGTCACGAGCACGCTGGACGGCTCGTCGCAGCCCGGCTACCTGTACGTGCCGCCGGCGGCGAAGGAACGGAAGGTGCCGCTTTTCGTCGTGCTGCATTCGTGGAGCCTCGGCTATGACTTCACGCGCAGTCCCGGCGAGTTCGGGCTGTCGGAAAGCGTGAAACGCGGCTGGGCGTTCTACTATCCGCATTTCCGGGGGCCGAATTCGCGGCCGGAGGCCTGCGGCAGCGACCTCGCCGTGCAGGACATCGTGGACGGCGTGGACTACGCGAAAGCGCACGCGAACATTGACCCCGACCGCATCTATCTCCTGGGCGGCAGCGGCGGCGGACACATGGCCCTGCTGATGGCGGGCCGCCACCCGGAGATCTGGGCGGGCGTCGTTGCGGCGTGTCCGATCAGCGACGTCGGCCGCTGGCACGCGGAGACGTCCGCGATGACGAACGGCAACGTGCGCTACGCGCGGATGCTGGAGGCGGTCTGCGGCGGCACGCCGGATGCGCGGCCGGATGCGTATCGGCACCGTTCGCCCGTCACATGGCTCGCGGCGGCGAAGGGCGTGCCGATCCAGGTCCAGACGGGCATCCACGACGGCCACCACGGCAACTCCGTGCCCGTCGGCCACGCCATCCGCGCGTTCAATTGCCTCGCGGACGACGCGGACGGCGTTTCGGGCGCGACAATCGCGTTCATGGAACGGACGGAGACCGTGCCGTCCGCCGAGCGGTTCGTGGGGACAGACCCCTTTTATCCGGCGCCCGCGCGCGAAATCTACCTGCGGCGGCAGTCGGGGAACGCGCAGCTGACGGTCTTCAACGCCGGACACGCCGGCAACTACGCGGCGGGTGTCTGGTGGCTCGCGCGCCAGCGGCGCGGACAGGCGGCCGACTGGACGCTCCCGACGGAACGCGACAAGACGGGTACGGATGGAATTCAGGACGTGACACGGTAAACAAGGGCTACGAAACGCGGTTTTTCTATCGAATCAACAGCGGAATTATTTCCAAATGGGCGAAGTTCTCCACTCGTTAGGAAAACCCAATTTCTGAATCGGAATTGTCGGATTTGACTTGAAAAGGTCTTCAACCCTCGCATGCCACTTGCTTTGTGGGGCGATTCGCTTCAGACAATAGCGACAAATTGAGAGGACGCCAAACATCCTGTCATTGCGGATTTCGATGGGGGTGTGCCAAGCTGGATCACGATGGGGAATCTTCGGGCGAATGCCCATCGTGCGATTCCACAATCGTCCATGATGCGCAGCCATGTTACGGATGATGATCAACACGTCGAGCCACGAAGACAACACCTTGTCATGTATCCCCAAAGGTGCGGCCAGTTGACTCTTCACGGTGGGTGAAGCGGCATTGAATAATTGGCGCATCATCCCGAAAGTCATTGTTTCCACGGCCATCCAAATCGGAAGTGCGCTATGGCTGTCGCCGTACTTGTCGCTGAAATGCGTGACGAATTCCGCCTTGCTTCGACCGTAATGGCGAATGATTTCGGCTATGAATTCGGCATGTTCCGCCCTCCTGAAGCACGGCATGACGGATGGGTTGACCAGATAGGCAAACGGATCGGAATCTTCCATCGCCAGCGCATTTGCCAAGCCAGATCGAAGATAGACCTCAATGCGCTCAATGGCGTCAAGCGTCAGAAGCCGGAGTTGCCGGTCAAACACATAGCGACACCAAATCATGTCGAACGTCGTGCCGTCTTGGAACATCCCCGTCACAGGATCCTGAAAGGGACGCCAATAGCCAGACAGACGATAGTAATTCACCGAAGACAACTTCTCAATGATTGACGAACGTTCACCTGCCATCTTGCGACTAATCAGCAAGTCAGCCTGTTCTTCGTACGTCTTCGCCGTCTTTTCGTATTTCATGGTTAGAAAAAGACCTGCTAAAGTGTGCATGCCCGATGGGCAGAGGCATAGCAGGTTTAGATGTTGTGCATTATACCAAAATTAGCGGATGGTATTCAAGCGTGGCCGGGCGGTGAGAGGCGACAGGGAGGTTCGCTCCGCGCATTTCTGTCGGCTTCGCCGCCCTTTCGGGAGGCTGGGTTTAACGCAAAGAACGCAGAGGAAAGAAACGCAAAGATACGCAAAGAACCTTTGTTGACTTGGCGTCAGGGTCTTCGCGAACTTTGCGTGAAAACCTTTGCGACCTTTGCGTTGAAAGGGTTTTGCGTTGAAAAGTCTGCGCGGAAGGCCAAAATGTGCGGTGGGTGATTGTCAGCGGCGCGTTATTTTGGTACAATATGCGCGCTTTTACGGTGGGGTGTTCCCATCTTGCGAGCAAGCAGACGGGGGCGCGTCCGAATCGGGTGCGCCCCGAACTAAGGAGACTGGTGATGCAGACAGTACGTGCCTGTTGTCGTTCGTTCGCCGCCATTGGCGCGGCTCTTCTCTCATTTTCACTTCACGCGGCGCCCGGCGGGACGTTGACGGTTGTCAACCATCCCAACACGTATCCGACGCCGCAGAACTTGATGGCCTCCCTGACGGATGACGGGAAGAGCATCACGCTCCAGTGGGACGGCGTGCGGTGGCCCGCCGACGGATACCCCGAAGAGGTTGACGGAAAAGACGTGCCGACCAACTTCTACTATGAGGTCTTCTGCCGCACGCGGGAGAGCGGAACGACCGAATGGAGCGCGTGGTGGAATAGCGACAATCCGGGTCGATTTGACTGGAAGACCGATGCATTTCTCGAGCGCGTGACGATGACGCGCGCCGCCGGCGCCGGCACGAACTACCAGTTCCGCGTCCGCTGCGTCCAGTACGTCAGCCCGAAGGATCCACATTTGCTCCCGGAGGATCAGCGGATTCAGGATGTCTACAGCAGCGAATACACCGACATCGTGACGGCCTACCGTACACTCGACAAGCTTGAGCTCACGCTGGTCGAGAATACCGATTCGAATCCGCTTCGTGGCGCCGCGTCGATGGTCGAAGTCACGTACAAATACGACTCTTCGCGCGCGGCGGAAGGCGAGGAGCCGTTGTACTTCACCTTCACGGCCCTCGAAATCCCGTATCCGGCACCGGGCACGGTGCCCGAGGCCCCGGCGGCGGGGAGCAAGCCCTACGCGCGGCGCGACGGTACGCCGCTCGCGGTGACGAATCTGTGGGTGTGTCCGCCGAACATTGCGGAACTAGTCGATCCGACGAACTTCACCCTCGCGGCCTCCGTCGACATCGAGGAGGGCGATTCGAGATCGATGACATGGTATGCGAACAACGACCTCAAGAACTACTACCACACGAACGTGACGATCTGGGTGCAGGGCTGGGCGCAGCCCGAGACGGCGGGCGGCAAGCCGCGCTGCGTCCTGGACGAGGCGATCGGGGATCTCACCATCGATACGCGGCACCTCACGGCCGGGCCGAACCCCGAACAGGATGGCGTCCTCCTCACCTGGCCAAACGTGCCGGGGGCGGTGGAATACAAGGTCTGGCAGACTTTTGATGGCGCGCGTGACGATGAACTGCTGGCCTCAACCGCCGAGACGAACTACACGCATACGGCGGTCAGTCCGGGGGTCAACTACGCCTACAAGGTCTATGCCTATGACGCGGAAGGAACGGAACTCGATTATTATTGGACGAGCGGCTACAGTCGGCTGGACGCCTTTTCGACGGCCGACGGGTCGCTGCCTCTCGTGCAGCCGCAATCGCCGTGGGACGGCAAGGTGGACATCTTCGCCAAATACAGGACGGCGCGCGACAGGCGGACGCACGGCGTGCCGTATTTCAAGATGACGGCCAAAGCCGGCGACAAGGTCCTGGAGGTGAAGACGCTCTCGGTCATCGATGAAGACGGCGACGCGCATGAATGCGATCCGGACAAGTTCGCGTTTGGGAGCGACGACGGCACGGAGTGCCGGTATGTGTGGGACGCGGGCTCGGATCTCGGCGGGGTGTCCTACGACGCGCTCACCCTGACGATCGAATGCGTGGACGTCGAGGCTTGGGACGATGACGTCCCGCCGACGGCGTGGACGGGCGGATCGGCCTCGTACACGGTCTCGGACTTCGACACGCGCAGTCCCCGGATGGTGAATCTCGCGGGTGGGACGCCCGTCTACGCCGACCTCGCCTGGTTCCCCGGCGCGACGAAGGCGGAGGTCTTCTGCAACGGCGCGAAGGTCTACGAACTGCCGGATGACGCGGGCGCCACGCGCGGACACGTGATGCTCGGCAAGGACGAGCTGAACGTCTGGGGCGAGAACGTGCTGAAGATCGTCCCCGACAAGGGCGAGGCGCGGACGGGCGTCATCAAGTATCCCGACTTCGACTTCTCCGTGTCGAAGGGCGTGGCGAAAGGCGTCACGCTCATGTGGAGCCTCATCGACCAGAATGCCGTGGCCGGCTACCAGATCTGGCGGCGCGCCCAAGGCTCGACGGACTTCGAGACCGTCCAAACCGTGGGGCCGGACGTGATGACGTGGCTGGACGAGACGGCGGACGAGGCAGGCGCTTACGAATATGTGGTCGTGCCGCTGAATTCCGACGGCGAAGCCATCGGGCCCGTTCCGGCACCGCAGCGCGGCTACCGGACGCTCGACAAGATCGAGATCGTCCAGGCGCGGCAGCTCTACCCGTGGACGACGCAGGTTGCGCTCGACGTCTATTTTGCGAGCGGACGCGACGAGGCGACGGACGGCGCGGTCACGTACAGGCTGGAAGCCGAACTTGCGGACGGTACGTCGATTCCGATCCAGAGAGAGAATCTCCATCTCGAAACGGTGGACGGATTCTCCCTCAACCCGGACAACATTCCGTTCGGTTTAGGCAGTTTGCCTTCAGGTGCAACGACGCGCATTTGGTGGAACGCCCCGGCGGATCTCGGCCAGGTCCAGGTGTCCGATTCGGTCATCGAGGGCATTGTCCTGCGGATCGTGCCGACGCTCGCGGACGATGCGCCGGAAGGGGCGGTCGCCGCGCCCGCTCCGTCCGTGAAGGACGGCCTGACGGTGGATCTGCGCACGGTGCGCCCCGTCACGGTCGGCGAGAAGATTCCGATCGTTTGGGAGTGGATGCGCACGGATGCGCGCGACGAGACGAAGGATCGCACCTTCATTTTCGGCAAGTCGCAGAGCGGCTACGGCTACGATTACGAATGTGAGTTGATGCAGCCCACGGAGCGGACGGGCGAGGGGGCGGTTGAGTTGTCCGAAGGGGTGACGGACGAGTTGTGGACGAGCTTCCGCCTCATCAAGCGCGAGAAGAACGACGACGACACGTCCGATGCGAACGTGATCGAGTTGACGAGCGAAGTCCTCTTCCAGCTGCCGGCCGAACCGGCCACGAACGTGCAGGCGACGAAGGGGAATCCGTACACCGTCACGGTGACGTGGGACCCGGTGCCGTATGCGAGCGGCTATCAGCTGGAGGTTCTCAACGTTGGCGAGAAGGGCCAGACGACGATGTACACGAAGTATGTCTTCGACGGCACGCGGTATGTCGATACGCAGGCGCCTGCGGTCGGCCTCATGCGCTACAAGGTGCGGGCCAGATACCCGAACGGCATAACGGGCGAGCCGTCTGAACCGGTCATCGGCTGGCGGACGCTCGACAAGGCGGAACTGACGAACGTCTCGACGCGGCGGCCGTGGAACGGCACGGTGGATATCGACCTGGACTACCACACGGCGCGCGACCAGTATGGGAAGGTCGTGGACGGGGCGGCCGCCCTGCCGGGCAAGACCGTGACGGTCGCGGCGATGACGGCGGATGGCGCGGCGTTCAACGTCCAGTCCCTCATCCGCGAGACGCTGGAGGGCGATGTCATCCGCATACGCGAGACGGTCAAGAACGGGGCGTTCACGCTCGGCGCGAACGACCGCATCATCTGGGATGCGCCGACGGACGCGCCAAGGATGTACGAGCCGGGCTGCACCCTGAAGGTCACGCTTTCGGGAGACGAATACAGCAATAAGATGACGTTCGAGAAGACCTTCGACCTCGACACGCGCACCGGGGTCATCGAACTGCCGTTCGGCGCGGAGGACGTGAAGCTTCCGTGGTCCACGCGCTGGGCGAAGCCGGGGGCGACATCGCTCGGACTCACTGACAACTGGTGGAAGCAGACGGCGGTGTTGACGGACATCACGGACGATGCGAATCCCAATGAGATTCTGAGAACCGAGGCGAAGCTCGGCGAGGGCACGGTCACGTCGTGGACGCCGAAGAGCTGGGGCCTGAACACGATTACGCTGACGCTCGCGCCGGCCTCCGGCGACAACGAGCGGACGGAGTACGCGGCCGTCTTCAAGATGCCCGATTTCGCGTTCTCGGTGGAGGCGGAAAATGCGGACGGCGTGACGCTCAAGTGGAATGCGCTCAACGGCGCGGCCTCCTACGAGATCCGCCGCCGCAAGGCGGGTGAGACGGACTATGAGACGGTCACGACCGTCACGGATGCGACTTCTTGGACGGATTCCTCCGTCGAGACGGTTGTCGGTGACTTTGAGTACGTGGTCGTGCCGATTGCGAAGACCGGAGCGACGCTGCCCGTCAAGCCTTCTGTGCCCGGTACGCGCGGCGCGCCGCAGATGGTGCAGAACGTGGTCGCTACGACGAACGACACGACGGCCGTGACGGTGACGTGGGATGCCGTGCCGAACGCCTCGGGCTACGAGGTGAAGGTGGAACGCTGGGACGTCGCGATCAACTGCACGGAGGAGACGGTCTCGACGAACGAGGCGTGCTTCGTCGATGCGGAACTGCCGCAGCCCGGCCTCGGACGCTACACGGTGACGGCGGTCTATGCGAACGACATGAAGGGCGCGACGTCCGCGCCGGTCGTCGGCTGGCGGATGCTGGATGCCGTGGACTGGAAGGGCGTCTCGACGCGCTGGCCGTGGAACGGCACGGTGGATATCGACTTCGTCTATCAGACGGGGCGCCGTCACTATGCAATGGCCACGGGGGCGGCTGAAGACCTGCCGGAGCGGATTGTGACGGTCGCGGTGAAAACGGCGCAGGGGGTGGATCTCCAAGTCCAGACGCTGACGCTTGAAACGTTGGATGAAGACATCAACATCATCGGACGCCAGAAGGTGACGAACGGCGCGTTCACGCTGGGTTCGGCGGACCGCATCATCTGGGATGCGCCGGCGGACGTGCCGGTGGGGATGTACGAGCCGGGTGCAACCCTGACGGTCACGCTCAAGGGCGATGCCTACAGCGAGGCGATCGTGTTCGAGAAGACCTTCGACCTCGACACGCGCATCGGGGACATCGAACTGCCGTTCGGCGCGGAGGACGTGCAGATCCCGTGGTCTACGCGCTGGGCAAAGCCGGATACGGCGGTTCTCGGTTCCACCGACAACTGGTGGAAGCAGACGGCGGTGCTGACGGACATCACGGACAGCGCGAACCCCGTGGAGATCCTGAGAACCGAAGCCAAACTCGGCGAGGGCACGACCAATTCGTGGACGCCGAAGGATTGGAGGAACACGCTCACGCTGAGACTCTCGCCGTACGCCGGCGACAACGAGATGACGGAGTACGCGGCGGTCTTCAAGTTTCCCGACTTCGACTTCACGGCGACGACGGACGACGAGGACGGCGTGACGCTGACGTGGAACGACCTCGACGGCGCGAAGTCCTACGAGATCCGCCGCCGCAAGGCGGGCGAGACGGACTTCGTGACGGTCACGAACGTGACGGACGCGACGGCGTGGACGGACGACTCGGTCGAGACGGTCGTCGGCGACTTTGAGTACATTGTCGTGCCGATCTCGAAGACCGGCACAACGCTGCCCGCCCAGGCCCCTGTGTCCGGCACGCGCGGCGCGCCGCGGACGGTGCAGAACGTGACGGCCACGACGAACGACACGGAGGCCGTGACGCTCACGTGGGACGCGGTGCCGCACGCGGCGTATTACGAGGTGGCGGTGGAAAACTGGGATGTCGCGATCAACAGGACGACGCGCCCGGCACGGGCGGATAGCAACCGGTTCGTCGACGATCAGCTGCCGCAGCCCGGTCTCGGCCGCTACACGGTGACGGCGGTCTATGCGAACGGCATGAAGGGCGCGGCGTCCGAGGCGGCCGTCGGCTATGCGGTGCTGGACACGATGCAGATTCTCGGCGTGTCGACGCGGTGGCCGTGGAACGGCAAGGTCGATCTCGACGTCGAATACAAGACGGTGCGGCCGCGCTTCCGCGAACTCTTCGGGAAGGACGACCTGCCGTATCCGACCAACGTCACGCTCGCCGCGCAGACGGCGGAGGGTACGGCGATCACCGTGACGACGCTCGAAAAGGAGCCGGCGGTCGATCGGAACTACACGGTCAACCGCAAGGCGGTGGAGAACGGCACGGCGATCTTCTCGGGTTCGGGTTGGCTGCGGCTCGTGTGGGATGCCGACACCGATACGCAGAACAACCTTCTCGCGACGAATGCGACGCTGACGCTCACGGTCGCCGACGACTACAGTTCGCTGGCGGACAGCTGCACCGTCGACATCGACACGACGAAGCCGCTGGCGATTCCGCTGGCGGACGAGGAGACGGAAGTCACGCTCCCGTGGGCGGCGCGCTGGGCGGACGAGGAGTCGGAGTCCCTCAACATGCAGGACGGCACGGACGCGAAGCTCGTCGCGATCATGAAATACGACACGGTGACGAACGTGGTCGACACGTTGACGCAGCTCGCCGACGAGAGCGGTGCGTTCACCACCCAGGTCGGCTACGGCATCACCGTCTTCGAATGTACGTTCAGCAACCGGGCGACGACGGCGAGCCAGATGTACCGGTGCATGTTCTTCCGGGCGCCGGTGATTCCCGTCACGGTGACGCGCATGCCGGGAATGAACGCGCTCGACATCCGGTGGACGGGGGCGGGCGACTGCGAAAACTACCAGATCGTGCGCCGCACGGTGTACGCCGACGGAACGCGCAGCGACTGGCAGAACATGGCGCCGGTCTCCCTCTACGGAGAAGGTCATCCTGAAGCCGGCACCGGCCGCTACATTGATATCGGCGTCGTGGGCGGAATGACCTACGAGTATGCCGCGTGTCCGAGGTATAACGACCCCGACAAGCGCGTCGAGTACATCACGGCCGAGCCGGTCGTCTGGACGGCCGGCAGCGTGGCGATCAATGTCGTCCTCGATGCGCTGGGCCGTTATCTTGAGGGCGGCTCGACCATCGTCACGCAGTTTGTGGGCGATGTCTACGGGCCTCTGCCGACGGCGACGCGCACGGGTTACAGGCTCGTCGGATGGACGCTCGGCGTGACGAACGGTGCGCCGGAGGCGGTGGAGGGCGGAAACCTTCTCGTCCCGGCCAACCACACGCTCTACGCGAACTGGGCGGTCGATCCGGCGGTTGCGCCAGACGAGTCGGCGTTCGACGTTACGCCGAATCCGGATGGCGAGACCGTCACCATTACGGGCCTTTCGGATGGTGGGCTGTCGGGTACGAAGCTCATCATTCCCGACAAGATCGGCGGCAAGTTCGTGACGGCGATCGCGCCGGACGCGTTCGCCAACTCGAAGAGCGGCATGACGGAAGTGGTGTTCCCGATCTTCTGCACGCGCATCGGCGAGAGGGCGTTCTACAACGTCAAGTCGCTCACCTCGATCACGTTCACGGACGTCCGCAAGTGGGACGACCCCGGAACGCCCGCCACGCTGTCGATCGGCAGCTATGCGTTCTCGTCCTGCCTCGGCCTGCGGGAGCTGACGATCGGCGAATCCGTGGAAGAGATTGAGGACTATGCATTCCTCAACTGCCGCAAGCTGGCGAAGATCTTCATCCTCGGAAAGCCGTCCGTCGGCAAGCAGGTCTTCCGCTCGGCCGGAATGGACGCCACGCCGCAGGGCGTGGAGGTCCTCATCGACCCGGCGCTCGCGTCCGATACGGACTACATGGATAAGCTGAAGGGCGGCATCCCGTCCGTGACGGTTAAGGACGATCCGATCATATCGTCCATGAAGACGCACGCGGTCAGCATCGGGCCCGGACGCGTGACGATGACGCTGTCCGTCCGCAAGGTCTCCAGCTGGGGCGAGGTGAATCCGGCTTCGCTCAAGGTCAGGTACTGGGCGACGCTGTCGGAGCCGGCGGAGATTCTGACGCCGACGGAGGTGACTGACAACGGCGACGGGACACTGACGGTCGAGATCGCCGCGCCAGAGGGCAACAGCGGCTTCTTCCAGCCGGTAATTGGCGAGTGAGGTGTTGTTTTTAGCCGTGTAGAAGTGTAGAAATATGGGTTTTAGAAAATGGCTAAATCCTTAAATGGCCAAATGCAATCGTAAATCATAAATCGTAAATTGATTTCAGGAGATAGGATATGATGAGGAAGTTTTTGCTGATGGTGGCAGTTGGGATGGTTTCGCTTTGGGCTCTTGCGGACGCGAATCCCTGGCGGTTTTCGGTCGGTCCGGCCTGGCGTTCGCGCGTCAAGGGCTCGGTCTCGGGCACGACGCAGGACATCTACGACAAGCCGGATCCGTCCACGAAGACGAGCTTCGATGCCGCCGATGTCGAGGTCGTGCAGGATCCGGACTATCCGAACGATCCGACCATGACGAAGTACGCCTACACGCGCACACAGTCGACGACGGTGACTGGCGGATCCGACACGGACCGTCCGCTCGGATTCAAGGCCACGCTGTCGCGGGACATCTTCGGGGCGGGGGAATTCTCCTTCGGACTCGCCGCGACGTTCGCCGCCTACTGGAGGATGGAGTCGTCGGTCTCCGGGCTGACCCTCCGCAGGAAGGACCTCTACTACTTCAACGGCGGCCCGATACCGCCGGATCCAGTTACGCCGCCGTTCCTTCCCGAAGAGACGCCGGTCAGCGAGACGCTTCAGAGTCTGCCTGTCGGGACTGCGGCGCGGCTGCGGAGCGACCTCTACCAGATCGGGCTTGGCCCGCAGGCGACATGGCGGGCCTTCGAGTGGCTGGAGGCCTACGGGCGCATCCAGGCGCTCTGCAACATCGCGCACATGGACTTTGACGCGGGTCCGGCGAGTGCGTCGGACACGAAGTGCCTGTTCGGCGTGGGCGGCACGCTCGGCCTGATGGCCTCGCTCACGGAGAACGTCGGCCTCTTCGCGGAGGTCGGCTACGAGTGGATCGACAATGCCGACACGGGCCTTGGGCAGGCGGATGCCGAGATCGACTTCTCGTCGCTCGTCGTGAGCGCGGGCATCTGCTTCAGCTTCTGATGGCCGGCCACAGCCGAATTGTGGTATAATAAGACCTCTCCAAGGCAAAACGACATGGCAATGTGGAACAGAACGGCGGAAACGCTCTCGCGCGACGAATATGCGAAACTCCAGCTCGCGGGGCTGCAGAAGTCCCTTGCGCGCACGTGGGCGAATCCGTTCTACCGCGAACGGCTCGCGCGGGGCGGCATCGCCGATCCGGCGGACGTGAAGTCGCTGGACGACCTCGCGAAGCTGCCGTTCTTCACGAAGGAGGACTTCCGCGAGGCGTATCCGCTGAAGATGAGCTGCGTCGACCGGCGGGACCTGATGGAGTTCCACATGTCGTCCGGCTCGACGGGCACGCCGGTCGTCATGGCCTACACGAAGAACGACCTCCTGCAGTGGGCGGAGTGCATGGCGCGCTGCTACGCGATGGCCGGGCTGGAGCGGGGCGACGCCGTGCAGATCATGCCGACGTTCGGCCTCTTCAACGGCGGGTTCGGCTGCTACCACGGTGCGCGCAAGGCCCGGCTCTTCACGATCCCCGCGTCGTCCGGCAACACCGAGCGGCAGATCCGGCTGATGAAGGACTTCCGGGCGAAGGGCTTCGTCTCCGTCGTCTCGTATGTGCCGCGCCTCATCGAGAAGCTCGACGCCTGCCCCGCCGGCGAGCGTGACCTGCCGTACCTCAAGGTCGGCATCTTCGGCTCCGAGACGTTTTCGGACGAGACGCGGCGGCGCATCGAGTCGCGCCTCGGCATCGAATGCTTCGACATCTACGGCATGACCGAGACGGGCGGCATCGGCACGACGGGGCAGGACTGTCGGTGCCACTGCGGCCTCCACGTCTGGGAAGACCAGTACATTACCGAGATCATCGACCCGGTGACGGGCGCGCCCGTGCCGGACGGCGAGTACGGCGAGATCGTCTTCACGTCCCTGACGCGCGAGGCGATGCCGATCCTCCGCTACCGCACGCACGACATCACGCGCATCCTCTCGCGCGAAAAATGCGTGTGCGGGCGCACGTCGCTCCGGATCGACCGCATCACGGGGCGGACGGACGACATGCTGATCGTCAAGGGCGTCAACTTCTATCCGCGTCAGGTCGAGCAGGCCCTGAAGGAGATACCGGGCGTGGCGGACGAGTTTCAGATCATCCTCGAAGAGCGTCACGGCATGACGGAGGTGACGGTCAACGTCGAGGCCGCGCCGGGCGTGACGGGGCACACGGTCGCCAAGCACCTGCGCGAGCGCCTCGGCTTCCTCCCGAAGGGCGACGTCTTCCCCGTCGGCGCGCTGCCGCGCACGGATGGCAAGGCCCAGCGCGTCATCCGCCGGACGCTGGACGCATGAGTGAATTTTTTGTGGGCGGTTAGCTCAGTTGGTTAGAGCAGGACCTTTACACGGTCAAGGTCGGGGGTTCGAGTCCCTCACCGCCCACCCAGGTTTCGCCTTCCCTCAGGCCGTTGCTGAGAGATAGGCGTTGATGCCGGCGGCGGCGCGGCGGCCCTCGCCCATCGCGAGGATGACCGTCGCGGCGCCGAGCACGATGTCGCCGCCCGCGAACACGCCGGGAATCGACGTCATGTTCGTCTCCGGGTTGACCACGATGTTGCCGCGCCGGTTGACCTCCAGGCCCTCCGTCGTCGCGGGGATGAGCGGATTCGAGGCGTTGCCGACCGCGACGACCACGGTATCGACGTCCAGCGTGAACTCGCTGCCCGGAATCGCGACGGGGCTGCGGCGGCCGGAGGCATCCGGCTCGCCGAGCTCGTACTTGAGGCATTCGAGGCCCGCGACCGCGCCCTGTTCGTTGCCGAGGATGCGCTTCGCGTTCTCCAGCAGGTGGAACTCGACGCCCTCTTCCTTCGCGTGGTGGACTTCCTCGCGACGGGCGGGCATTTCGGCCTCGCTGCGGCGGTAGACGAGGTAGACCTTCTCCGCGCCGAGCCGGAGCGCCATGCGCGAGGCGTCCATCGCGACGTTGCCGCCGCCGAGGACGGCGACCTTCTTGCCGTGCCAGAAGGGCGTGTCGGCCTCGCCTTCGAGGTAGGCCTTCATGAGGTTCGCGCGCGTCAGGTACTCGTTCGCCGAGAAGACGCCGTTCAGGTTCTCGCCCTCGATGCCCATGAACTTCGGCAGGCCCGCGCCCGTGCCGACGAAGACGGCGTCAAAGCCGTCCTTCTCGATAAGGTCTTTCAGCTTGCGCGTGCGGCCGACGACGAAGTTCGTGTCGATCGTGACGCCGAGCTTTTCGAGGCCCTCGATCTCGTGCTGGACGATGGCCTTCGGAAGCCGGAATTCGGGGATGCCGTAGACGAGCACGCCGCCGCACTTGTGGAACGCCTCGAACAGCGTGACGGCGTGGCCGGCCTTCGCGCAGTCCGCCGCGCAGGTGATGGACGCGGGGCCGGAGCCGATGACGGCGACCCGCTTGCCCGTCTGCGGGGCGCAGGCGACTGGCTCCTCCGTGCCGCTCTCGCGGGCGAGGTCGGCGCAGAAGCGCTCGACGCGGCCGATGGCGACGGCCTTCTCGACGTCCTTCTTCAGCTTGCCCATCGTGCAGAACTTCTGGCACTGCTTCTCCTGGGGGCAGACGCGGCCGCACACGGCGGGCAGAAGGGAGGTCTCCTTGATGATCCTGAGCGCGCCGGCGAAGTCGCCGTCCGCCGCCTTCGCGAGGAAGCCGGGGATGTTGATCGCGACGGGACAGCCCTGCATGCAGGGCTTGGTCGGGCACTGGAGGCAGCGAGACGCCTCGCGCTGCGCCATCTCGGCCGTGTAGCCGAGGGCGACTTCGTTCATGTTGTGGGCGCGGACCGCCGGCTCCTGCTGGGGCATTTCCTGCGGCGGAAGGGCCATTCTCTCTTTGGGTGTCATGGTGGTTGTTAAAGGTCGAAGGTTTGAAAGGGTTGGTTAGGACGCATGGGACGCAGAGGACGCACAGGACGGGAAAACCTCAGCCAAGCGACTTGAAGAGATTGCAGACGTGATCCTTTGCGGCCTTCTCCTGTGGCCTGAAGGCGCCCATGCGCGTGAGCATGAGGTCCCAGTCGACGGCGTGGCCGTCGAATTCGGGTCCGTCGACGCAGACGAACTTCGTCTCGCCGCCGACGGAGACGCGGCAGCCGCCGCACATGCCCGTGCCGTCAATCATGATCGTGTTGAGCGAGACCGTCGTCTTCACGCCGAAGGGCTTCGTCGTGAGGGCGCAGAACTTCATCATGATTGGCGGGCCGATGGCGATCACCTCGTCGACGGCGCCGCGCTCGCACAGCTCCTTCAGCGGCTCCGTGACGAGGCCCCTGCGGCCCGACGAGCCGTCGTCCGTCATGAGGATGAGGCGGTCGCCCGCGATCGCGCGCATTTCCTCTTCCATCACGAAGAGGCCCTTGTTGCGCGCGCCCATGATGATCGTGACCTCGTTGCCGGCGGCCTTGAGGGCCTGGGCGATGGGGTGCATTGGCGCGACGCCGATGCCGCCGCCGACGCAGACGACGCGGCCGGGCCTCTCGCCGTTCGCGCCCCGGATGGCCGTCGGCTTGCCGAGCGGGCCGAGGACGGCCGGGAGGCTGTCGCCGGCGTTCAGCCGCGCGAGCTTCAGCGTCGTCGCGCCGACCGTCTGGAAGATGAGCGTGATCGAGTCCCGGTCGGGGTCGGCGTCGGCGATGGTCAGCGGGATGCGCTCGCCGAGGCGGTCGTCGACCATGAGGATGATGAACTGGCCGGGCTTGCGCTCCCGGGCGATGAGCGGGGCTTCCACGTCCATGCGGTAGACGCTGTCGGAAAGCTGCTTCTTGGAAAGTATGCGGTTCATGTTGGCTCCGTTTGAGGGAACTGGTTTTCAAACGGAGAATTATACCAAATTTTGTCCGAAAAAGCCGAAGCGAAATTTGGTATAATGCGCGCCCGCTATGGAGTCCCTCAAGACACAACTGAAAAAGCTGACGGTACCCATCTTCATGGAGATCGCCCTCGTCATGCTTGTCGGTTTCGTCGACACGCTGATGCTCTCGCGCTACAGCGACAACGCGGTCGCGGCCGTCGGCCTCGACAACCAGATCATCGCGCTCGTCTTCCTCGTCTACCAGTTCGTCTCGACGGGCGCGGCGATCGTCTGCGCCCAGTACCACGGCGCGGGGCTGCGCAAGCGGCTCGTGCAGGTGGTCGGCCTCGCCCTGATCCTGAACGCCGTCGTCGGCCTCGTCGTGAGCGCGGCGCTCTGCCTCTGCGCCGAGGACATCGTGCGCCTCATGGGCCTCCGGGAGGAGCTGGTCGCCGACGGGGCCGTCTACCTGCGGATCACGGGCTCGCTCTCGTTCTTCCAGTCGCTCGCGTTCGCGTTCGGCGCGTCCCTGCGTAGCGTCGACCGCGTGAAGGCCCCGATGGCCGTCGTGGCGGTCGCGAACGCGGTGAACGCGATTGGCGACTACGCGCTCATCTTCGGCCACTGGGGCTGCCCGGAGATGGGCGTCGCGGGCGCGGCGTGGGCGACGGCCGCGAGCCGCATCGTCGCCTGCGCCCTGATCGCGGCGATCCACTTCAAGACGCACATCCCGAAGTTCCCGCTCGCCTGGTTCCGTCCGTTCCCGTGGGGCGAGCTGCGCAACGTCTTCAAGATCGGCTTCCCGGCGATGGGCGAGGAGCTGTCGTACTGCCTCTCGCAGGTGACGATCACCTACTTCGTGAACAAGATCAGCACGGACGCGCTGGTCGTGCGCACCTACGCGGTAAACTGCATCATGTTCGTCTACCTCTTCTGCGTGAGCATCACGCAGGGCGGCGACATCCTCGTCGGCCACCTCGTCGGCCGCTCGCGCTACACGCCGGCCTACCTGATGGGGAACTTCTTCCTGCGGCGCAGCATGGCGATCACGCTGACGTGCAGCGTCCTGCTCGCGCTGGGCGGGCCGTGGCTCTTCGCCGCGCTCACGAAGAACGCGGAGGTGATCCGCCTCGGCGTCATCATCCTCTGGATCGACTGCGTGCTGGAGATCGGGCGCGTGCGGAACATCTTCGCCTGCGGCACGCTGCGCGCGACGGGTGACGCGGTCTATCCGCTGCTCGTGGGGGTGACGTTCCAGTGGGGCGTCGCGGTCGGGCTCGGCTGGCTCTTCGCGATCCCGTTCGGCTGGGGCATCGTCGGCGCGTGGGTCGCCTTCGCGCTCGACGAGAACCTGCGCGGCGTCTTCCTCTGCCGCCGCTGGCACGCGAAGGCGTGGGTCGGCCGCAGCTTCGCGGCGATCCGCGCCTGACGGGGCGGCGCGGAAAACGGAAAAGGAATCGGGGCCCGCGCAGCGCGCGGGCCCCGATTCCTGTCCTGCCGGTCGGCAGCCGCTTAGGCGATGCCCTGCGCGAGCATCGCGTCGGCGACCTTCGTGAAGCCGGCGATGTTGGCGCCCATGACGTAGTTGCCCTTGTGGCCGTACTTCTCGGCGGCCGCCCAGGCGTTGTCGTGAATCGCCTTCATGATGCCCTTGAGCTTCGCGTCGACCTCTTCGGACGTCCAGCTCAGGCGCTCGGAGTTCTGCGACATCTCCAGGCCCGACGTCGCGACGCCGCCGGCGTTCGAGGCCTTGCCCGGCGAGAACATGATCTTCGCCTTGACGAACGCCTCGATCGCGTCCGGCGTGGACGGCATGTTCGCGCCCTCGCCGACGAGCGTGCAGCCGTGCTTGAGCAGGTAGGCCGCGTCCTTGCCGTCGAGCTCGTTCTGGCGGGCGCACGGGAACGCGCAGTCGATCTCGTCCGCGATCTGCCAGCTGTTCGCGCCCTTGAAGAACTTCACGGCCTTCGTCTTCTTCGCGAAGTCGGCGAGCTCGCCGCGCGTGACGGTCTTGAGGATCATGACGTCCTTGAGCATCTTCGGGGTGATGCCGTCCTTGCAGTAGATCGCGCCGGAGCGGTCGGAGAGCGTCAGCACCTTCGCGCCGAGCTGCAGGAGCTTCTCGGCCGCGTAGGTCGCGACGTTGCCCGAGCCGGAGATCACGCACTTCTTGCCCTCGAACGTCTCGCCGCGCATGGCGAGCATGTTCTCGGCGAAGTAGACGTCGCCGTAGCCCGTCGCCTCCGGGCGGATCAGCGAGCCGCCGTAGGAGAGGCCCTTGCCCGTGAGGACGCCCGTCCACTCGTTGACGAGGCGCCGGTACTGGCCGAAGAGGTAGCCGATCTCGCGGCCGCCCACGTTCATGTCGCCGGCCGGCACATCCGTGTCAGGGCCGATGTGGCGGTAGAGCTCGGTCATGAAGCTCTGGCAGAAGCGCATGACCTCGCGGTCGCTGCAGCGCTTGCCGGGCGTGTGCGGGCTCTGCTTCGGGTTGAAGTCGCTGCCGCCCTTGCCGCCGCCCATCGGCAGCGTCGTGAGCGAGTTCTTGAAGACCTGCTCGAACGCGAGGAACTTGAGGACGGAGAGGTTCACCGACGGGTCGAAGCGGAGGCCGCCCTTGTACGGCCCGATCGCCGAGTTCATCTGGATGCGGTAGCCGCGGTTCACGCGCACGACGCCCTTGTCGTCCACCCACGGCACGCGGAACATGATCACGCGCTCCGGCTCGACCATGCGCTCCAGGATGGCCTCCTGCTGGTAGGCCTTGTTCGCGTCGATGACGGGCGAGAGGGTCGTCAGCACCTCGTCGACGGCCTGGAGGAACTCCGGCTCGTTCGCGTTCTTCGCCTTGACGTC
>CAKTZI010000052.1 GCA_934635385.1 uncultured Kiritimatiellota bacterium
CCCCCCCCCCAACGCCCACCTCGCGCCCACCTGTTGGTCGTGAATTGTCCTATTCGTCTTGTTCATGCGAATATTATATCACAAAAATGCCCGCTGTAGAGCAAATGACATATCAACTTTTTTTACACCCATTTGGGTAATGGGTTATTCGCGCTCCTACTCGACATTGCCGACCTTGGCGAGGCGGTGCGGCGGGAGGTCCTCGAACGTGCGGATGAATGCAAATTTCAGTTGACGCGAACGAGTCTTGTAAGTCATTGCGATTGTGCCTGATAGTATAACCGAAAAACGCCCGCCCGAACAGGTGTCCAGACGGCTACCATGCAACACCACTCTGCTCGGCCGATGATGAAGGCACTTGCGGCTCCGTCACCTCAACAGCAAGTCAGCAGCAGACACCACATCGGCAAAGTAGGCATTCTCGATAATGGCAGGAGACAGGTTGCCGTCATAGACCAGGACGGGACGAATGGAGACCGCGTCAGGATTCGGCAACCGCGCAACCTTCTCCTTCATCTGCTCAATCACCTCCACGCCAATCGTGTTTCGCCGTTTCACTTCAACAGGATACATCGCCTGCCGCAATTGGATGAGGATGTCGATCTGGCATCCCGAATCCGCTTCCGCCTTTCGCTTCTCATGCGACGCCCTCTTTCGGTAGGGCGCGACGGAGAGAACCAGCGAACGATCTAGCCCAAGACGGGTAATCAGCTCCGATGCGTTGTTCAGCACAAGATTCTCGAATTGGAGTCCGAGAATCGAATCCCAGCCCGGCAACGCCTCAAGCGAAACGAAGTTAAACGCGCCGCGACGAATCATCGCCGCATAGGGCTCGATGAACCGCAGGTAAAAGCGCGTATAGTTGTCCCGAATGCGATAGCGGGCGATCTTCGCCTCCTTGCCCGTGGCCGGATTGATGCCGCCGTCCCGTTCGAGAAAGCCGGCCAGCTCAAGCTCTTCCAAGGCCTCCGAGACGTGCCCGCCACGGACCTTCCCAAGGCTCTCCGAGATCTCCGAAAGCGTCTTCGACTCAAACGCCAATGCCGAGAGGATTTGCCGCTTGTCCTTTGCTTTCGCCCCGAAGACGTCATTGAAGATGCGCGTGAAGTCATTGAACAGCGTACCACCCTTCGTAAAGGCCATGCGCCGCAGGTTCTCGTTGGTCGTCAGCGTCGGATCGATTTCCTCAAGATACATCGGTACACCCCCCGTGACGGACAGAAGGTCAAACACCTCGCGGGACGAAACGCCATCTGCCGACTGTCGCCAAAACTGCAGACAGTCCCGCACGGGTAGTTCCCCCAAAACCAGTTCAAGCGAAATGCGTCCGACAAAGCCCGTGCTGTCAAGGATGTTCCGCTGAATCCATGACGAGACCGAACCGCACAAGACCAATATCAGCCTTTCGTGCTTCTTAAGGTCGTCATCCCATGCATCCTTGAGATACCCCGGAAAATCCGAATCATACTTGCCCATCCAGGATATCTCGTCCAGAAGGACAATCATTCGTTCAGACGCATGCCGGGCGACTTCCGCATTCAGCAAGGCAAACGCCTCACGCCAGTTGCGGGCCACGAGGTCCTCTGCGCCCGTCTTCTCGCCAAGCCTCTGGCAGAAATACCGAAGCTGGTCGTCATTTGTCATTCCCTTTCGCGGAGCAAGCCCGGAAAGTTTCAAATAACGACAACCGCTTCTCGCCGCAAATTCGTCCATCAACCGACTCTTCCCAATGCGTCGACGTCCCTGACAGGTCACCAGCGACGAGGAGCCTTTGCGCCAAAGCGCCGAAAGCTGATTGATTTGCTCGGTTCGGCCAATAAACTTCATAAGTCGATAAATAGGTATGATGTTTGTAAATTTACTAGCATTATATCACAGGTTAGACAGACAAGTCAATGCCGTTTGGGCACGAAATTCTGATTTTCGACATTTCGTGCCCGATACCATCCGCACAGTCTCCCCACCTACGACTCAAAATGTTGAGTTTTTGTCAAAACAGCCAGCAAGAACTGTTGTGTTTTTGTCAAATCAGCAGAAATGGGCACTTGATTTTTGACACAATCACATGACATACTCCTTGGAGGATGAATTCGTCTGGCTGAAGGCCGCAGGTGTCGCATTCTACGACATCTGACAGGTGTCCAGACGGATACCATCCGCACGGGCCATTTTTATGCTAAAATACGCGGCATGAAGGGAACTGCCTTGCTCGCCTTGCCGCTTGCGGCATTCGCCGCACCGCTGGCCGCCGAACCCGCCGCGCCGCTTCGCACGACGGCGGCGATCCGCGCGCTTTCCGCCGACGACTTGCGACGGCATCTCCCCGTCCGACTCGTCGGGCAAGTCATCGCACGGCTCCAGCCCGGCGGGTTCATCATCCGGGACGAGACCGGCGGGTACATCTTCGACAGCCTCGTCGGTCTCAGCCCCAAGGTCGGCGACCTCATCACGCTGGAGTCGCAGACGTTCCTTTTTGAGGCGTATCGGCAGGGTTATCTCCGGCCCAGCACGGTCACGGTGACGGGCCATGCCCAGCTGCCGACGCCGCGACCGACCGACGCCGCCCGCATCGCCTCGGGCGCGGAAGACTTCAATCTCGTCACGGTTGACGGATTCATTGCCGAAGTCGTCAAGGACGAGAACCACGAAGACTGGAACTGGATGGTCTTGCGCGACGGCACGGGCAATTCCCTTTACGTTTCCGTGCCGAACGTCGGGAACGCCAGCCCTGCCCTTGCCGATCTCGTCGACGCGGAAGTCGCGATTACCGGCGTCGCGCTCCCGGACTACGCCGCCGACCGACTGTTCATCGGGCCTCACCTCGAAACCTGCAGCCGGGACTGCATCCGCATCACGGCGCCTCGCCCCGCCGACCCGTTCACCGCACCCTATCTGGACGACATCCATCACGCCAGCCCCCAGGAATTCGCCAAGATGCGACGCCGCCGCATTGTCGGCCGAGTCCTCGCCGCCTGGCGCAGAAACCGATTCCTCGTGCGCGAGGACAGCGGACGCCTGATCGAGGTCGACAGGACAGACGGCGGGCGGCAGCCGCTGGCCGGCGAACGGATCGAGGCGACGGGCGTCTGCATCATGGAGACGGACAAGTGGAGTCCGACGAACCTCTTTCCCGTCTTCGGCGGCTTCACGCTCGTTCCGCGAACGCCCGCCGACATCCGGGTCCTCTCCCGCCCGCCTTGGTGGACGCCCCTGCGGCTCTGCGCCGTCATCGGCTCGCTTCTCGTCGCCCTCGTCGCCGTCTTCGTCTGGAACCGCATTCTCACGCGGCGCGTCCTGCGCCGCAGCCAGCAGCTCTTCCGGGAACAGGTCGCCCATGCCGGCGCCTCGCTCAAGATCGGCGAGCGCACGCGGCTGGCCGTCGAGCTCCATGACGCGCTCTCGCAGAACCTCGCGGGCCTCGCCTGCCAGATCTCCGCCGCGAAAAGCGCCATCGCCATCAGCCCGGCCGAGACGACGAAACACCTGGGCATCGCCGAGAAGATGCTTCTCTCCAGCCGCGTGGAACTCCGCCGCTGCCTTTGGGACCTGCGCGGCGACGCGCTGGAAACCGCCAACATGGCGGAGGCCGTCACGAAGACCGTGAAGCCGTGGTCGGGACGTCCGCGCTCACCGTCCGCTTCGACGTGCCGCGACGGCGCCTGACGGACTCGACCGCCCATTCCATCCTGTGCATCGTCCGAGAGCTCGCCACCAACGCCGTGCGCCACGGACACGCCACGGCGGTTCAGGTTGACGGCGACTGCCACGGTCGACAGGTCGCGTTCGCGGTACGGGACAACGGCTGCGGCTTCGACGTCGACCGGCCACAGGCGGCGAAAGCCCGCACGGAGACGACACGAACATGAAGAGGATCCGCATTCTCATCGCCGACGACCACGCGCTCATGCGCCTCGGCCTCACGTCCATGATCAGCCTTCAGCGCGACATGGAAGTCGTCGGCGAGGCCGAGAACGGACAGGAGGCCATCGACCTCGCGGCCGCGCTCCGGCCCGATGTCGTCATCATGGATCTCATGATGCCGAAGGTCAACGGCGCCGACGCGACCAAGGCCATCTGCGACGCCCGGCCCGAGACGAACGTCATCCTGCTGACGTCCTATGGCGACGCCGCCGACCTCAGCCGCGCGATCGTCAACGGTGCGGTCGGCGTCCAGATGAAAGACGCCCCCACCGAGAGCCTGCTGGACACCATCCGGAAGTCCCAGTCCGGCGAGACGGCCATCACGCCCGAGCTGCTTGGACAATGCGAGGCGGACTTGCCGCCACTGACCCGGAAGCAGTCCGACATCCTCGAATCCCTCGCCCTCGGCTACACGAACAGGGACATCGCCCAGTCGTTCGGCATTACCGAGGCCGGCGTCAAGAAGCACCTTCGGCTCATCTTCGCGAAACTCGGCGCGGCCAACCGCTCCGAAGCCGTCGCCATCGCCCTGCGGCGCCAGCTCCTGCAGACGTAAAGGCCAGACCCGAAAACGGTCACGCGGACAGGGCGTCTGCCCGCGCGACCTCGGCGGCAAGCGCGGGCGGCAACGGCCACATCCCGACATTGCCACGGCAGGGGATCGGGCGGTCGAAGCGGACAACCTCGGACAAGTCCCATCTGTACGGATAGCCCTCATCCCATGGGAGGGACTCACGCGCCACATCCGCTTCCAGAACAAGGTCGTTCCGTCCGCGCGCCGCATAGTCACAGGCCCCGACAATCTTGCCCGGCCAGTCCTTCACGTCCGCCCACGACGGAATCAACTCGAAGTCCTCTTCTGAAAGCGCCCGCGAGGCCCAGTGGACAAACGCGCCGAACTCCTCCTTGCAGAAGGACTTCGAGCAGCTGACGGCGCAACGCCCCCGCCTCGGTTCCGGCAGCACGCTGCGGTTCTCCACGCGCTTGATGCCAAGCATGATCAGAACCGCATACGGCCCGGTACAGGTAAAGGCGTGGGTGAAGCCCATAAAGAGGTCAGCGACGCGCGCGGAAGAAGTCCTGGAGGATCGCCTTCGACGCCGCTTCGCAGACACCGGTGACGATTTCGGGATGGTGGTTGATGCCGGGGTGGTCGAAGATGCCGAACGTCGTGCCGCCGCCGCGCTTCGGGTCGGATACGCCCCAGACGACCGTCTCCACGCGCGCGAGGACGATGCCGCCCGCGCACATCGGGCATGGCTCCTTCGTGACGTAGAGCCGCGCACCCGTCAGCCGCCAGTCGCCGACGGCGGCGAAGGCGGACGACATCGCCAGCATCTCCGCGTGGGCCGTCGCGTCCGACAGCCCTTCCGTCTGGTTGTGCGCCCGTCCCAGAATCCGCGCCATCGTCGGGTCGGGGTCGTAGACCGCCGGATGCCCGTCATGCGCCGGCTCCACGACGGCGGGCGCGACAATGACACAGCCAAGCGGCACTTCGCCATCCGCCGCTGCCTTCTCCGCCTCGCGCAGCGCCATGCGCATGAACGTCTCGTCAAAGGCGGCGAAGGGTGCGCTCTTGGCGAGATGGGAATCGTGAGAGTGCCCCATGTCGCTCATGACCGCTTCACCGACTTCAGGACGGCGTAGTTGCGGCGCCGGATGACCTCGACCTCCGGGAAGAAGCGCTTCTGCACGGGTTCGAGACCCGCCGCGTTCTTCACGACCTGATAGCAGACGCCGCCCGGCTTCAGCGCGCGCTGCGCCGTCTCCAGGAAGACCTCGGCGATGCGGTAGTCGCTGTAGTACGGCGGATTGCCGACGAAGACGTCGAACGTGCCATCCATCCGCGCGGGCGTACCGTTGTCGGAGAGAATCACTTCCGCCGGAACGCCGAACTTCGCCGCATTCTCCGTCGCCGCCTCGACCGCCCGCGCGTGAGAGTCGACGAGGGTGAGAGAAATTGTCGAATAGTCGAATGATCGAATGTCCGAATCGGATACCTGAGACGAGCAGGACGGCATGCTGGTCGCTATCAGCAGCCCGACCAGTCCGCACCCACAGCCCATGTCAAGCAGTCGCAGTTCATCTCCGTGCCTCCGTTCCTCCGTGTGAACCTTCCCCTCCCGCAGCTCGCGGCTGACGACTTCGGCGAGCGCGAGTCCGCCCTCGTCGAGCCGACGATGACAGAAGCAGCCGGGATAACTCGTGAACATCAGCTTCGGGCCGCCCGGCACGGACGCCGGCCACTCGGCCTTGAACGACCGCTCGCGCTTCGCGTCCTTGCGCACCTTGTCGAGCAGGTCGTTGCGGTCGCGCTCGCGCCCCACGTAGTCGAGGACGAAGCGCGGCGGCTTGAGCGCGTGCCCGACGAGCTTCGCGCATTCCTGCAGCAGGTCAAGCGCAAGCTCGCCGCTCATGAGCTTTGGACCCGTCCGGAAGCGGACGACGTCCCACGGCCCTTCGGGCAGGTGCGCCGAGCAGATCGCCTTCGCGTGATGGACTTTCTCGATCGCGTGCCGGTGGTAGACGTCGAGCGTGTGGCACGTCACGTCCCCCGCGAGCAGCGCGGGGGTGAGGTCTGCGGCCTTGTAGCCGACGAGGAGCGTCTTCGCCATGTGCCGCCTCAGTCCCTGTTGATCTCGACGATGGCCCCGCCCGCGAGGCGCGAGCGCTCCGCCGCGAAGCAGATGAGGTGGCTCTGCAGCGCCTCCGCCGTGATCTCGCGGATCTCCTCCGGGTCGTTCCGTCGCAGGATGCGGATCATCTCCGAGACGAGGTTGAAGTCGCCGCCGCCGTGGCGCGACTTGTTCGGCAGGCGGAAGCACGTCGGCACGCCCGTCTCGACCGAGTTGCCGTCGAAGCGGCAGATGTCGAGGTTCTCGCCGTCGCCCACGATCTCGCCGCGCGTCAGGGCGATGCGCGTCGTGCGCACGTTCTTCGCCGTGAAGCCCGTCATCACGTGGCTCACGGTCGCGCCGCCCTCGAACTCCATCGTCACGGTCTGGTGGTCGGGCACGTCGTTGTCCGTCTGGTAGACGCACTTGCCGTACTCCGTCTCCTCGATCAGCCTCTCCATCGCCGCGTCCGAATGGTCGGCGAAGAGGTACTTCAGCTCGTCGTGCGTGACGTACATGTTGCGCGCGCTCCAGACGCACCGCTTCTCGATGGCGGGCGGACAGTCCACGCAGCGGTGCGCCGCGCCCCTCGGCATCATCTCCTTGCGGAAGAGCTTGATCGAGCCGAACGACGTCACCTTCCTGCACTTCTTCCCGCCAAGCCACCAGACGAACAGGTCGAGGTCGTGCGAGCACTTCGCGAGGATGATCGGCGAGCTCTTCTTCGAGTTCGCCCAGTTGCCGCGCACGTAGGAGTGGGCGACCTTCCAGAACCCGGCGGACTCCTGATGCGCGATCGAGACGACCTCGCCGAGCTCGCCGGAGTCGATGAGCGCCTTGATGTGCGCGAAGTAGGCCGTGTAGCGGAGGACGTGCCCGACGATGACGAGCCGACGGTTCTTCAGCGCGCAGTCGATGACCTCGCGGCATTCCTGCTCCGTCGGCGAGATCGGCTTCTCCAGCAGCAGGTGGTAGCCGGCCTCCAGCGCCATGATCGCCGGGTCGTGGTGCAGGCTGTCCGGCATCGTGACCATCACGATGTCCGCCTCGGGCCGCTCCGCGAGGCAGTCGCGCCAGTCCTTCCAGTACCTCTTCGCCGGAATGACCTCGGCCTGCACGGGGTCGGCGACGCCGACGATCTCCAGCTGGTCGGGATGCTCCGTCGCGTAGTCGGCGTAGGCGCGGCCGCGATACCCGGCGCCGAGAATGATGGCCTTCAGCATGTTCGTCCTTTCCTTGTCCTTTGTTCAGTGGATCTGTTGCGAAATTGATTTCCTCGTATTATATCAAATCGGCGGCTCCGTGCGCGTGCCGCAGGAGGTGTTGACATCCCACATACGAGTTTTCAACGCAAAGGTCCACACGAATCCTGTCCGGGCGACCGTGTACGCTCCAAGCTGTCCGATGAATTCCGGCGCAAACACCTCCGTCTTCACCTCAATGACGACATAACACTTGAGTCAGACGACGACAACTTCCCATCGGCCTCCTTTGTCAGGGCCGATGCGACGGAGTCGCTGCGCGTCCTTGAGGCCGGCAATATGCTTCTGAATCGCGCTCCGTGAAATTCCCAGTGTGCCGACCATTTCGGCGAACGTGACCTTGGGGTTCGCGGACACCAGTTCAAGGATACGGTCGGCCGTTTTCTTACCACCGTTTCTTACCACCGTTTTCTTACCACCCTGCCGCACGCCCCGCGCCCTGACCGTCCGCAGGATGACGTCAAGCATGAAGTCGACGAAAACGCCCGCATCGCCCGCCGCCTGTGCGGACTGGAGCGCCCGATAGTAGCGCGCCTGATGGCTGAAGACCATGTTCTCGACGGGCGCGGCATAGAAAAGCGGATTCCAACGTCCGAGAATCGCCGTCTGCCACAGGCGACCCACGCGCCCGTTGCCGTCAGGGAACGGATGGATGCATTCAAAAGCGAAGTGGAAGACGCAGCTCTTGATGAGCGGCAGATCCTTCGCCCGCTTCAGCCACGCGAAGAGATCCTTCATCAGGAATGGGACATGATCCCACGGCGGCGCATGGTGCAACGCCTCGCCCTTCGCATTGAAGACCCCGACATTGCACTTTCGCCATTTGCCCGGACGGTCTACAAGCCCCTTCGTCATCAGAGCATGCGCTTTCAGAAGATCTCGCGTGGACAGCGGGTCGAACGTCTCGACAGCCGCATAGGCCGCCTGAGCCCCCTTGATCTCGTCGATCTCGCGCTTCGATCCGGCCACGCGCTTCCCCGACAGGATGGCCGTGACCTGTTCCTCCGTGAGCGTGTTGCCCTCGATGGCGGTCGTGCCGCGAATCGTCCGAATGCGGTTGATCTTCCGCAGCCGAACGCCGTCAGGCCCTTCCATCAGGATCTTGTAGCGTTCGAGTGCGGCCGAGATCTCAGACACCAGACTGACTGCCTTGGCGCTGACCGTGTAGACTGGATCTCCGAAAGTCATTTGGGAGATTATACCATATCGGCGAACGCCTCGGCGACCAAGGAATCCGAGGGCCTGTCCCCACGAATCCTAGCGGACGCCCGTCTGCGCCCAGCGTCCCTCGAAGTCGATGTTCTCGACGGTCGCCTTCCCGACCTTCCCCTTCGCCTCCAGAAAGGGGACCGGCGCATCCAGCCTGTTCACCATCCGGCAGTCGCGCACGGTCAGGCTGCGCACCGCCGCCGCCGGGTCGATCCGGATCGTCGCGACGGGCACCGTCCGCTCGTCGCGGCCGAGGCCCTCGACCGTGAGCCGCCCGACGTCCACCGAGCCCTCGACCCAGACGAGCGGGAAGTTCGTGCGCGAGTGCGTCCCGATGTTTTCCGGCGAGAGCGCCTTCGCGACGAAGGCGTCCCGGATCACGATGTCGTCGAAGACGCCGCGCGTCTTCCGGTCGCCGAAGAAGTGCGTCAGCCCCACCATGTACGTGTAGAAGTTTCCGTGGACGTTGCGCACCGTCACGCGCTTCAGGCTCGCGCCCGTCGAGAGCAGCCGCACCGCGCTGTGGCAGTAGTCGGCGTAGACCCCGTCGATGTCGACGTCGGTGATGTCGCCCTCCTCCTGCGCGCACTGCCCGTCGTTCGCGTTCAGCGCCACCATGTCGTCGAAGCACGTGCCGCGCAGGTTCGAGATCCTCCCGTGGCGGCACCAGCCGTCGAGGTGCACGCCGTCCATGTTGAGGAAGACCGGGTTGCACGTCGCGTAGTCGAACGTCACGTCGTCCACGAGGAAGTAGGACGTGCGGCAGAACGCGAGACCGTAGGACGTCGGGTTCCGGATCGTCAGCCCCTTCACCGTCAGCCCCTCCACGTGCGAGAAGCGCATCGCCATGCCGAAGAAGAAGCCGTTCTCGTGCTTCGGCGGGAGGCCGCCCGTGCGCGGCGGCGTGCAGCGCGCGAGCTGCTGGGGGTTCGGCGACTGGTCGAGATTCGCCATGTCCCAGACGCCGCCCGTGAGCGCGATGCGGCGGTCGCTTCCGCCGACGTAGCCCCGGTTCTCGACCATCGGGCAGTCCGAATCCGGCGCGAGGCGGACGACCGAGAAGCGGTCGAGGCGCAGCTCGGTGTCCGAGCCGATGCGGAGCGTCCTCGAAATGCGGTAGTGCCGCTTCGGCGGCGGCAGGTAGACGCAGGGCGTCCCGGAATCGAGCCGCGCCTGGATCGCCGCCGTGTCGTCCGCCACCCCGTCCCCAACAAGCGGCGGCAGGTCCTCGCCGACCGCAACCGCATTCAAGGCCAACAGGCCACCGCCGACCGCCATGACTCTTTTCACATTCAACCGCATATCAATTTCCTTTCGAGTTCTTAGAGCTTTTCACGAAAAATCGTCTTTTCATGTGTCTGTTCTTTCGTTTCATCTGTCTGTTTACTTGACGCGCTGGACGCGGCGGACGTAGGCGGCAGGAACCGGCTTGGGCGGCGTCGTCCAGACGTGTTCCAGGGTCGCCGCGACAGCCGCCGTCGCCAGCGGCGCGTCAGGCAGCGCGCCGCCGATGCGCCAGAGCGTGCCGATGCCGCCGAGGCGCACGCCGCCGAACCAGCAGAGTCCCTTGTTCGTCACGAGAACCGGGTCGAGCGGATTGCCCTCCGTCCCGGCGACGCCGCGCGCGAGGGTCGCCGTCCGCGTCTTCAGCAGCTCCCGGACGGACGCCGGCAGCCAGTCCACCCCCGACGCCGCCTCCAGCCGCATCGGCTTGCCGGGCAGGTCGCCGAACGGCACGATGCTGATCTTCAGCGCGTCCAGCTGCCGCCCGCGCATCCGCTCCTGCTGCCATTTCCCGTTCGCGTCCTTGAAAATCGCGACGTTGAACGGCGCACCCGCCGTCTCGAACCAGTGTCCGCCCGCGCGGACGTAGGCGCGGACGGCCTCGACCGTCTCCAGCCCCCGTCCCGCGCCAGCGCACGGGAAGTTCTCGCCATACGGGTTCACGACGGCGAGCCATTTCGCCGGTCCCGCCGCGAGCGCGGCCTGCAGTGCCTCCGCCGACGCCAGCCGCACCACCCGCACGCCCGTCTGCGCCGTGAACGGCGCGAGAGCCTTCATCCACTCCGCCGGCTGCATCCGCGTACCGCACAGCGGCGCGTCCGCCCCAAGGTCGAGGACGGCCACCTGCGCGCCGCGCGCCGTGCGGCAGGGGGCTTCCGTCGGCACCGCAACCGGCTTCTCGCCCGCAGGAAAGACCTTCGCGTAGACCCACTTGCCGTCCTTCGTCTCGACGAACGGGTCTTCGCCCTCCAGCCACGCCGCCGTCAGCCCCGGCGCCTCGACGAAGAAGCCGTAGGGCGCGAGACGCTTGCCGCCGACCGTGCGCGGCACGTCGCCGAGGTTCGCCTTGACGATCGCCTTCCCGTAGGTCGCCTCGATGACGCCGTCGTCCTCCAGCCGCGCGAGGGGTTTCCCCGAAGCGATCAGCGGCCCCCGGTCGTGGCGGAACGCGACCAGCGGCTCGCCCGCAAGACGCGAGACGACTTCTTTCTGGAGCAGGTGAACGTAGTCGTAGAGCGCACGTTCGTTCCGATCCGTGTTCAGGTGCGGATCGACGCCCAGGAACCGCTGGACATTCGTCCGGAAGGACATCTGGAAGCCCAGGGCCAGCATCCAGACGGCCTCGCGCGGATGGCGCACGGAGAGGCCGAGGTTGTGCATGTAGAAGAGGCACTTGTCGTGGAAGAGCCGCAACGAGACCGGCTCGATCGTCCACGTGTCCGCCGGGAACTCCTCCTTGAACAGCGGCAGGATCATCTGGTCGGGCGTCATCGGCACGAGCCGCCACGTGCAGCCCATCAGCGCCGTGTTGTATTCCGCGAGGTGGTCCCAGCCGTCCTCCGCCGCAATCGGCAGGCTGCGCGCGTGCTCCTGCACCATCGAAAGCATGCCCTCGCTGTGGGCCGTCGGGCTCGGCGACGCCGGGTTGAAGTCCCAAATCCAGTCGCGGCCGCCGGTCTGGTCCTCGAACAGCAGGTCGGCGGGGATCTCCTCGACGAACTGCCGCACGGTGCGCCGGTTCCCCTCGATGGAGCCGGGATGGAAGTAGGTCTGCACAAAGCCCTTGTCCTTGTTGCGGTAGCCGTAGGCCTCGCGCCGCCACTTGCCGTCGCGCTGGATCACGAGCGCGCCGTCGCCCCACTTCCGGAACGTCGGCCCGCGCGGCTCGTCGCACCACCAGGTCGGGTTCGTGTAGGGACAGAACACGTGCCCGCGCGCGCGCAGCGCGTCCACGACTTCGCGGAAGCGCGCCTGCGTGCCGAACTTCGGGTTCGGCGGCAGCACGTCGGGATACTGCTTGTCGAAGCCGCCGTGCAGGAACGACGTCGTGTGGACGAGCGTCGGCACGGGCAGCGCCTCCTGAAGCGTCATCAGGGTCTCGGTCGTCACGTCGCCCGTCAGCACGAGCGGCGCGCGCTTGAGCCGCTCCAGCGTCGCCGGGTCCTTCACCTTGTCGGCGAGCGTGCGGCGGAAGCCGTTCGCCGCCGCGTAGTCCGCGAGCGCGTCCTCCAGCGTCAGGCCGGAGGCGATGCGCACCTTCGGCGACGTCCACGTGCCGCCGACCTTGGCCCAGAGCGCGAAGGCATGGTCGTACCAGCCGCCCTTCGCGTCGCCGCCGACGCCCGTCGCGCCGGGATTGAACGGCGTGCGGTTCTCCCACGGCTCGATCCCCGTGCGCGGCTGGAGGCCGTAGACGGCGACGCTCGCGCCGTCCACGGTCTCCAGAAAGGCGAAGTCCGCGAACAGGGTCGGATACTGCACGCGGTAGGCGAGGTAGGGACGCCGCTTGTCGCCTGTCGGCTTGAAGAACTTCGCGTTGAACGCCATGCCGAGGCCGTAGTTGCCGCGCCCCGGATAGACGAACCGCTTCACCGAATCCGGCGCGAACCGGCGGCGCGCGGGGAACTCGCAGGACGAGACCGCCTTCACGCCCCGGTTCACAAGCGAGATCCGGAAGTCGCGACGCCCGTCGCCCTCCGGCTCGGCCGTCACCGTCACGTCGAGGTCGGGCGAGCGCCAGTCGCGCCGCGTCACGCCGCCCTGCGCGGATTCGGACACAGTCCCCTTCCACGCGCTCGCGGCGAGGCGCGAGCCGTCCTCGAACTCCAGGCGCCACGCGCCGAACTCACCGACGGTCATCGCCGCCGCCAACAGGCATCCAAGCATCATTCCTTGTCCTCTTTACGGGATGGCGTCGGGCGTCACCGTCAGCGCGACGCGGAAGCCGAAGTGGAACTGCTCGTCAGCCGTCGTCTTCGGCCCGCGCGTGGCCGAACGGCACCAGTTCGGGGACTCCTTGATCGACCCGCCGCGAAAGACGCGCCACGGATTTGCGCCCTGAAGCGGCCCGACGTTCGGATCGACCGTGTCGTCCAGCGTTTCCTGATACCAGTCGAGCGTCGCCTCCCAGACGTTGCCGAGCATGTCGTAGAGGCCGAAGGCGTTCGGCGCGTAGCTGCCGACAATCGCCGTGCCGCCGACACCCGGATCCGTCTCGGGCGGATAGGCGGAGTTGCTCGCCGTCTGGTAGCCCCCCGAATACTTGTCGCGGCCAAGGCGGTTCAGATTGGTCGGGTCTTGCGAGTTCAGAAGCGACGTGCCGTCGTAAAGCGCCGCCCCGCAGCCCGCGCGGCAGGCGAACTCCCACTGCGCCTCCAGCGGCAGGTCGAAGAGGATGCCGCCCGTGTGCGTGCGCAACGCGACGAGGAAGGTGTCCCCCGAAACGGCGTGTCCGTTGCCCGGCCAGTCGTAGCCGTCAGTGGCCTTGCCGCGAATGCGCTCATAGCTCATGTTCTGGACCGGACGCATTTCTCGGCACGCCGTGTAATAGCTCGGCCACGTGCCCTTCAGGTTGAAGTACTGCTTCTGCGTGACGGGGTAGACGCCGATGTAGAAGTCGTTCGTCAGCGTGACGAGGTGCGGCGTCTCGCGCGGCATGATGATGCCGACCTCGTTCGCGGGCGCACCCATGCGCCAGGTCACGTTCTCCGCCGGGCACTTGCGCAGGACGAGGAGATCCGTCTTGTAGGCGTCGGCCGTCACGCCGCCGTAGGGAAGCTCCTCCGCGCTCGCGAAGTAGCGGACGGCGTTCTTCCCCTTCACCGTGAGATCGACGACCATGTAGGGCGGCGGCTCGTTCAGCGCCCAGGCGGACACCTTCGCCGTCACGGAGCCGTCGTTGACGACGTTGCCGCGCCACGCCTTGCACGGCGACCACGTGACGGTGCGCGTCCCGGCCTCGACGCGGCGATTGACGTCGCCCGCCATGTGGGTCAGGTGTTCCGCGCCGATCGACACGCCGTTGGTGAGGATGTCGACCGTCACGATGGCGGGCGCGCCCTCCAGCTCGTAGCCGATCGTCACGCGCTTCGACGTCGCGTCCTGCGCGAACGTCACGCTACCCTCCCTGATCGTCGGGACGGCGGCAAGGGCTACCCCCCCCCCCCCCCCCCATCAAAATGGCGGCAGAAACGGCAAAAACAGCAACTTTTCTCTTCTTCGTATTCATTTTGTGCTCGACTTCTTTGTGTTTGTTCATGGTTTTTTCAGCGAATGAAAATGGCGATGCCGCGCGGCGAGGCGTCGATGCTCAGCCCGCGCAGAAGCACGAACGAGTAGGCCCAGGCGTCCAGTTCGGACGACGCGGCGGATTCGGCGGCGGCGACGTTGCGCGCCGCGAGTGACGCCACGGGTGACGAGACCGCCGACGACGGCACAGGCTCCGTGCGCTTGGACGTGTCCCATTGCCACGGCACTTCGTCGGCCGTGGCGACGGCGGCAGCGAGGCCCGCCGTCAATGACAGCAGCAGTGATCTCATGTTCGGTTCTCCTTTCGTTTACTCCTTTTGGGGTGTTTTGGCGTGGGCCTCCGCGAAATCCGCGTCGGCCAGTTTGTTGAAGCGGCGGATGAGGGCGATCTCCTTCGGGTCGTAGGGGCGCAGCGACGGACGCAGCAGGTCGTGAAACCATTTGGTCACGTCAATCGTCTCCGCCAGCTTCGGGTCGCGCTCGATCGACCGCCAGGTCATTTCCCACGGCTCGTGCGTCTGGTAGCGCCCGTTGACGAGACCCCAGTTGAGCGTGCCGATCCGCTCCAGGTAGAACAGCGGATAGTTGTCGAAGACGTCGCAGTGGAACGTCCGCGCCAGCCACTCGGTGTTCACCATCGGACGCCCGAAGTGCCGCTTCAGCTTGGCGATGAGGCGCACGTGCTTCTCGAAGTTCAGGTAGCAGTGGTAGGAGACGATGTCCGACAGCTCGCCGGCGAGGAACTGCGCGGGGTTCTCCTTCGGCGACGTGCCGTAGTCGCCCTTCCAGAGGTCGGCCGCGAGCGGCTGGACGGGATCGATCCTCCACGCCAGCTTGAACATTTCGCGCAGCGGCTCGACGCTCGCCTTCTCGCGGTAGGCGTTGCCCGGCTCGTTCCAGAGGTTCCAGAAGAGGATGCGGTCGTCCGTGCGGTACTTCGTCATCAGCTCCTCGCACATCGCGTAGAACTTCGGCTTGAGCTCAGGATCGTCCACGGGCGAGTGGCCCATCTCGCCGGGGAAGCTGCCGTGCTGGGACATCTTGCGCCCGCCGTGGTAGCCGATATCGCAGGGCTGGGGGCCGGGCTTCGGCAGCTGCCAGATGCGCTTCGGGCGCATGCAGTCGTTGCCGAGGATGACGATCGCGCGCATCTTGTGCCGGTCGAGGATCGAGAGGGCGCGCTCGAAGTTCGCCATGAAGGCGTCATGCTCGGCGAGCCAGACGCCAAAGCCCTGCAGCTCGACGGCGAGGCGCATCGCGTTGAAGCCGATGTCCTCGGCGGCGGCAAGCTCGCGGTCCATCTCCTCGAAGCGCGCCTCCGCGCCGAGCGACTGCCACTGGTCGACGCGGTTCGCCGCGCTCGCGGGCATGTAGTTGCAGCCGCGGATCCACGGCTGGGCGTCGTACCATTCCCACGCCTTCTCCTTCGTCCACGGCCCCTGCCGCGCGGCGAGCGCATTCAGGGCCGACAGGGCCACCGCCCCGCCGACAATCACCGTTTTCTTCGTTCTCAAGAGTCTCACAAGTTGCATTTCAATGTCCTTTCAAAATGTCCTTTCAGGTTGACGGCGGGCATTATATCATAAATTCCATCCGAGAATATACATCTTTTGACAGTAAAAAATGTATCTTATCGGGCAGTCGCGGTTTTTCGGATGGGATTCTTAGAGCGGCTAGCTCTCCAAGCCCAGCAGTTGCTCTGCCGAAATGATGTGCGCGAAGTAACCGTCTGCGGCAATCCGTTTTGAAAGGCGTCCTTCGTACACAAGCACGGGAATCATGCTCATGCCGCGACGGATTTTCAGTCGACGCACCTTTTCCTGAACTTCCGCGACCACCTCTTCACCAATCAGCTCCCGACGCTTGACTTCAACCAGATAGGCCGTGTGCCGAGTCTGCAAAAGAAGATCGATTTGGCAACCTTTGGCGCGAGCCGTTTCGCCCTGTCGGTAAGGTGCCGCCGACAACAGCAATGTCCGTTCCAGTTTCAGCGCTTTCAAGATCATGGACAAGTTGTTGCAGACAAGGGACTCGAACTGGAGACCGAGAACCGTGTTCCAGCCCAGCAACTGCTCGACCGAAACAAAATTGTACGCGCCCTTTCGGATCAGATTGCGTTGCGGCTCGATGTACTTGAGGTAAAACCGCGTGTAGTTGTCGCAAATGCGGTAGCGCACAAGATTCGATCGCCGCCCCGTCACAGGATTGACGCCTTCGTCTTTTGCCACAAATCCCGCAGTTTCCAACTCGCCCATGTTTGCGGAGAAATGCCCGTTGAATTCGACTCCCAGCGTGTCGGCCAACTCATTTGAAGAGAACGAGCCTTCCGTCAGCGCAGCCAAAATCCGCTTCTTCAATCCCAGATTTTCATCCAACGAGTCATCGAAAATCTCATCGAACTCATCCACAAGAAGCCCTCCTGGCCTGAAACAAAGCCTGGCGATGTTCTCGTCAGCCGTCACCGAAACATCCACGCTTTCCAGATACTTGGGAACACCGCCGACGACCGACAGCATGTCTACCACATCCCGCGACGCGATTCGCGCTCCCACATGCCGGTTTGACCAAAAGGCATACGCCTCACGCATCGACAGTTCGGGAACGACAAGATTCAGTGACGGACGTCCGACGAACCCCTTGCTCTTCAGAATGTTCTTGTCAATCCAACTGGAGACAGAACCGCACAAGACGACGATCAACTTGGACTTTTTCGAAAAACGATTGTCCCATGCGTATTTGAGTTCCCCCGGGAAGTTCGCATCAAACTTGCCCATCCACGAGATCTCGTCCAGAAGCACAACCGTCTTGGTGCGCGCATCCAGATACCTGTCCAATCGCGCAAAGGCGTCAAACCAGTTTGAAAGCGGCTCGTAGTCGCTCGCCGTCTGTTCGGCCAGCTGCCGTGCGAATGACGTCAACTGCGTCTCGTTCGTCACGCCACCGCGCGGCGGAAGCCCTTCAAGCTTCAGGAATCGGACTCGGTTGCGGCGAGCGAACTCCTCTATCAGCGTCGACTTTCCAATGCGGCGACGCCCTCGGCAGGTCACAAGGGAGGCCACAGGCTTGCGCCAAAGGTCTTTCAACTGTCCAAGCTGTTCTTCACGGCCAACGAACATAAGCAATCTCCTTTGATTATATCTCGATGCGTTGGCGTGAATTATACACTTTTTGATAAGTTTCAGCAACCGCCCTTCGGGCGAAGAATCGACATTTTGCGCATTCTTCGCCCTAAACCGTCGGGGTTGTATGCCAAGAATTTTTCGAGCGCATTTACAACCCCTCCGATTGCGGCGCGGACATCTCGAACTCCAGCGTGCCGCCCTTCACGATGTCGGAATGCCGGATGCGGCGTTCCTTCAGTTCGATGCCGTTCAGCTTCACGGACTTCACGACGTAATTCGCCTTCGCCTGATTTCGGGCGATGATCGTGAACGTCGCCGGCCTGAACGACGCGCCGATGGCGACGACGCCCTCGCGCGTGACGACCTTCGCGTAGTGGGGCGTGTAGACGCAGTTCGCCTTGTCGATTTCAAGGCCGCGCACCCGGTAGTCGCAGACGGGACGCTCCGTGATCTGCGGCGCGACGGAGAGCTGCCCCCACTCACCCATCCAGATCGCCGGCTGACGGGAGCCGACGAAGCCCAGGAACTTCCTGTCGGGCGCCGCGAACGAGAGGATGCCGACCTCCGACAGGCGCGTCATCGGCACCCATTCGACGGCGGCGAACGGCGGACACACGTAAGGCATCATGCCGGCCGAGTTGCCCGTGTCCGCACGGCGCGAGGCCGTGCCGATCAGCGGATTCACGTAGTCGATGGGCGCACGGCCCTCGGCAGCTTGCGCGACCGACAGGGCCACCGCCCCGCCGACCAGCATCATCTTCTTCGTTTTCACGGTTCTTACGAGTCTCACAAGTCGCATTTCAATGTCCTTTCAAAATGTCCTTTCAGGTTGACGGCGGCATTATATCATAAATTCCATCCGAGAATACACATCTTTTGACAGTAAAAAATGTATCTTATCGGGCAGTCTCTCCTGTCAGTCCACAATTCCCTCCGCCTCAGAATTTTCCGCATGAGATTCTCATTTTATAGTTAACCGAACAAAACGCCCTTCCTTTCGTCATTTTCAAGCATCAATCATGGGGACAGACCCCACCGAATGAGGGTCTGTCCCCACGAAACCCTGCATCTTGCCTCGTCAGACCGACAGCGCGCGTCAGAGAGGGAAGCTGCTCGCTCGGTCTCGTCGTTCGGGTTTGCGCTCCTCACTCGCGCCACTTCCCGCCCCTCCGCGCGCACGAAACCTCACATTCGGGTTTCGTCACACAGAGGTCGCGCAGTGTATCGCGAAGCGGCGCAAGCCGCCCGTGGCTCGTTCGGCGCGGCAATGTGGTGGCGGCCGGGCGGGAGGACGACTTCGCGCCCCGCCTCGTCCACGGCTCGGCACGACGTTCCCGGCGGCACGGTGACGTCTAGCCCCACGCCGCGACGCCACGAGACGGACAGCTTGCCGAACGGCGTCTCGACGCTGCCGGAGGCGTGCGACAGGCCGCACGTCCAGGCCGGGCTGACGACGAACTGCCGGAACGCATTCGCCCCCTCGTCCAAGCGGACGCCCAGGACATATTCGTAGACCCAGGCCGCGACATCGCCGAACATGATGTGGTTTCGGCTCGCGCCCGCGCCCCAGTCTTCCCAGAACGTCTCGCCGCCCTCCTTGAACCATGCGCCGTAGGACGGCGCGTCCGGGCGCAGGATCAGCTTGAGCGCCAGATCCGTCCGCCCGACCTGCGACAGCGCACGGAACAGCGTCTTGCAGCCGATCACGCCGGTCTCCAGATGATCGTCCCGACGATGGACGGCCTCGATCAGCCGTTCCCCGACGGCCGTCCGCTCGCCTGCGTCAACCAACCCGAACGTCAGTGCGGCGGACTGCGCCGTCTGGCCGCCATTGTCGAACGTGCCGTCCGGCTTCATGAACCGCGTGCGAATCGCCGCGCGGAGCGTCGCCGCCCGGTCGGCATAACGCCGCGCCTCGTCCGGGCGTCCGAGGACGTTCGCCATCTTCGCGGCGATCTCGTTGGCCTGACGAAAGAAGCAGCTGGAGGTGAACGCCACGGAAGGGATATGTTTCCAGTTCGGCGGAATCCAGTCGCCGAGCCCATGGCGGACGAGCCCCGCCGCATCCACACGGGTCTCCGTGTAGGCCAGGTAGCGCACGAGCGCCGGATAGGCGATCTCGACCGCCCGCCGATCGTCACGGTAGCGGTAGAGGTTCCAAGCCACGACGGACAGCGCCGAGTCCCACGCCGGCCCGTTCCCCCACGCATAGCCCCAGCCCGGCGACGGCACGATGCCCGGCAGGTCGCCTTTCGCGTCCTGCGCGTCCACGATGTCGCGCAGCCATTTCTCATAGGCCGACGTGTTCTCGAACTGGAACTGGGCGAAGTCGCTCGCGACCGATGCGTCCCCCGTCCAGCCGTTCTTCTCGCGGTGCGGACAGTCCGTCGGGATGCCGACCGTGAAGTTCGCCCGGTAGGTGCGTGCCGCCGCGCGCATCAGGCGGTTCAGCAGGGGGTCGGACGAGTCGAACGCCCCGACGGACGGGAAGTCGGTCGAGACCACGCACTGCACGATGTCGCCGTCCTCCAGCGGACGCTTCAGTCCGCGCAGCAGGACATACTGGAAGCCGTTGTAGGTGAAGCGCGGCTCAAAAGTCTCCTCGCCCTTCCCGGACGAAATGAGGCGGTCGCACTGGAACGCGCGATCCCGGTCGCAGAAGTTCAGCGAGGCCGTCGTCTTGAAGTGGCAGTCGACCCGCCGGGGCACGGGGCCATCGACCTTGCCGCTCTGGCTCAACGTGTTGATGCCCTGACGGCGGTAGTAGGAATCCGGCACGGCCGGTTCGAGGTCGCCGTCCTTGTGCTCGTCGTAGCGAATCGAGACGACATCGCCCGTCGACAGGCCGCGCACCTTCAGGCGCACCCAGCCCGCGACGTTCTCGGGGAAGGCGACCATGTAGGCCCCCGTCTCGCCCGCCACAGGCTTGACGCGAATCGGACGGTTCTCGTAAAGCACCTTCGTCGGCGGATGGCTCTCGGCCACGAGACGCCCGGCCGGGCCGGCGACCGCCGCGACGGGGAAGCCGCCCTCCGGGAAGGCCGGCTCGAGCACGTGGCCGCCGCCCAGCACCTCGCCTTCGCGGATGTCGTCAAAGCCGATTGGGCTCTTCACCTGCCGCCAGGACGCATCCGTCGCGACCGTCTCGCGCGTACCGTCGGCATACTCGATCTCCAGCTGCGCCAGCAGGCACGGAACATCCCGCCAACGGGCCATGTCGTTGTCCCAGACGGACTTCAGGCGCACGTCGTAGAAGCCATGCCCGACCAAAACATCCAGCACGTTCCGTCCCTTGCGCAGCTGCCCGTCCAGCAGATAGGTCGAATAGAGGACACGCTTCGTGTAGTCCGTCGGGGACGGATCCAGCACCTTGTCGCCGATTTTGACGCCGTTGAGCGACGCCTCATAGAAGCCGAGCCCCGTCACGAACAGCGTCGCGCGGCGCACGTCCTTCGGCACGTCAAACGCCTTGCGAAACGCCGGCGCGGCAAGTTCCTCGCGCAGGACGAGATTCGTCGCCCACGCGACATCGTGCAGCCCGCCGAGCGTCTGCACGCCCGTCCAGTCCGGCGAGCCGACGGTGCGCCCCACCTCGCGGAAGACGGCGATGACGGCGAGCGGGTCGCCCTTCCGGGCCGCGCGGAACTCCAGCACGTTCGCGCCAACGGTCAGTTCGTCCTCGGCCAGGTCGTGGAACTTGGCGAAGCGTCCGTCCCAGATGTGCCCCGCATACGAGCCGCGCGACTTCTTGCCGTTCACGTAGAGGTCATACGGCGTGCGCGACAGGAAGACCATTTCCTTCGCCGAGGGGATCGCCGCCAGACTGAAGACCGCCCGAACCGTCCCCGACGGCGACGTCACCCACTGCGCCGCGCCGAAGTCGACGTCCGGCCGCGTCGCGGCGTTGGGGCCGATCCACTGCGCCCGCCAATCGGCGGCGCGCATGATGCCCATCGTGAACGTCGCGGGCACGCTCCAGTCGGACGGCTCGCCCCGCTCGTCCCAGATGCGCACACGCCAGCTGTGACGCGAGCCCGTCCCCAGCGCGCCGCCCGTCCAGGGCCGGTTCAGCGTCCCGTCCGACTCGACGCGCCCCTGCGGCTGTCCGTCGAGTTCCAGCTCATAGGCCCGCTGGGCGGCGACGCGCGCCGGCAGCTTCCACGAGAGGCGCGGCACCGCGCAGTCAAGCCCCACGGGATTCGCGCGGTACTCGCACGTCAGCCCCCACGGCGTGGCCAGCGCCGCACAGGCCCCGGCCAGCGCCACCGCCAGCATCATCAGCATTCGTCTCGACATCGTCATTCTCCTTTTCAGTTTCGCTTAGCTTGTTTGTATACCATAATTTCGCGCCCAACCCTACCACTCGAACCCTACCACTGGGGTCTTGTCTAATCGGAATATGATACACTACGCATCTGTTCTCCCGGCATAGTGCCGGAAAAGGACGACCCGCC
>CAKTZI010000053.1 GCA_934635385.1 uncultured Kiritimatiellota bacterium
CCCCCCCCCCCCCACCCCCCAGCAGCAGAAATATCGCGTCATCGTCGTGATGGACATGTCCGCCTTTGCCGGGAAGGAGAAGCTTTCCGGCATCCTTGACTTCCGGGGCGAGGGCCGTATCTGGGAAATCCAACTCATGTGCGCCGACGAGGGGCTGACGGCGGAACGCCTCCGCCAGGCGCGGCGCGACCGGATCGACGGCTGCATCCTGCTCTGCTTCCCGACGACGGAACAGCTGCACGGCATCGTCCAGAGCGGCATCCCGTTCGTCGTCGAGACGGACAACCGGCTGCTGGACGGCCTGCCGCGCCAGGCGGCCGCCATCTCCCTCGACACGGAGGCGCTCACGAAAGCCGCCGCCGACCACTTCACCGCGCAGCACGTCTTCCACGACTTCGGCTACGTCGGCGACAAGGACGGCTGCTTCTGGTCGGCTGACCGCGCGCGGGCGTTCGTGCGCCAGCTGAAGGCGCAGGGACACGCCTGCCGGACGATTCCGGTCATGAGCCGACACCTGGGCGACTGGCTCAGGTCGCTCGCGAAGCCCGCCGCCATCCTGGCCGCCAATGACGAGACGGCCGCGCGCGTCCTCCGCACGGCGCGCCGCGAGGGCCTTGAGACACCCAAGGACATCGCCCTTCTCGGAATCGACGACAACGCGGCGTTCTGCGACCCGATCGCCCTCGACTCGATCGCCATCGACTTCCGCGCCGGCGGACGGCTGGCGGCCGAGCTGCTGGAGCGCATCCTGATGAAACGGCTTCCGATCCGCCCGACCGTGAACTACTACGGCATCACGGGCATCGGCACGCGCGGCTCGTCCGTCCGAATCGGCGCGGCGTTCGAGCTGGTCCGGCGCGCCCTGGCGTTCATCGACGCGAAAGCCTGTTCGCGCATCGGCGTGGACGACGTCGCGCGCCATCTCGGCGTCTCGCGGCGGCTGGCCGACCTGCGCTTCCGCGAGGCGCTCGGCGGCACGATCGCGGACAGCATCCGCAGCCGACGCATCCGCGAGGCCAAGCGGCTGCTGGCCGAGACGGACACGCCCATCGCGGACATCGCCGACGCCGTCGGCCTCTCAAGCGTCAATCACCTCAAGAACATCTTCCTGCGCCACGTCGGCACCACGATGCGCGCCTACAGGAAAACAGACTCCTTCACTTCACGAGGTCTTTGAGCCGTTTCGCGAGATCCGTGTTGTCGATGAAGCCGACGAACCGCTCCGCGCCCGGCCCCTGCGCCGTCGTCAGCACGGGCAGCGCCGTGTGCGCACCGCTCGTCCAGCCAATGCCGCACTTGTGCGAGAAGATCGCCTTCACGGCCGTCGGCAGATGCGAGATCTTCTGCGCGTCATATGCCTCGTTCTCCTTCTTGCCGGCACGGGCCAACTTGAGGTCGTGGGCGAAGGCTGTTTCGAGCTCCTTCCGCTCGTCCGCCGTGATCGCCATCGGGTTCTGCTTCGTGTCCGCCGTCGTGAAGTCAAAACCGAAATTCGCGGCAAGGAACGGCTCCAGTGCGGCGAAGTCGGCGGGGCGCGTCTGGCGGATGTGCCGGACAAGCGCGTCCGTCGAGCACTTCTGGTTCACGAGGCGATCCATGTAGAAGGCATAGCCCGTCGCGGCGAAGCCCATCGTCATGCCGCCCGTCTCGTGGTCGCCCGTGACGACGACCAACGTCTCGGAATGCGTCTTCTGGAAGTCGAGCGCGACCTTCACCGCGTCGTCCAGCGCGAGGACGTCGCGCAGGTTCGTCGCCGCGTCGTTGGCGTGACCGGCCCAGTCGACCTTGCCGCCCTCGACCATCATGAAGAAGCCGCCGGGATTCGGCGCGAGCAGCTCAAGCCCCTTCGCCGTCAGTTCCGCGAGCGTCGGGATGCCCTGCCACGACCCGGCGTCGATCGAATACGGCATCGGGCCGTCGCACGCGACGTACCAGACCTTGCCGACGCCCGGCTTCAGCGCATCGAACGCCGCGCGGTCATTCTGGATGAACGTGTAGCCCGCGTCCTTCGCCAGCGCGTAGATGTCGCCCCTGTAGCCGGGATAGGCCTTGTCATCGTGCTTCGAGAGCCCGCCGCCCGCGAAGTAGGCGAAGCCGGACGCGAGAAGGTCGAGGCCGAGGCCATACCCTTCGCCGCGATCCTTGCGATGGCCGTAGAAGCCTGCCGGCGTCGCGTGATTGATCGTGACGGTCGTCACGATGCCGACGGCCTTTCCGGCCTTCTGTGCGACTTCCGCGACGGACGTGAGCCGCCGCCCCTGCGCATCGAGGCCGACTGCGCCGTTCAGCGTCTTCTCGCCGCAGGCGATGGCCGTCGCCGCCGCCGCCGAGTCGGTGACGAGCGAGTTCGCCGAACACGTCCGCGTCGTCGCCTGCCACGGCAGCGCGTTCATCGCGAGATTGCCGCGCCCGCTCTTGACCGAGAACTCGTTTGCGGTCATCCGCTGCGGCGTGGACATGCCGTCGCCGATGAAGAGAATGACGCATTTCGGGTTCGATTCCGCCGCGCACACGACGCCGACCGCGAAGACCGCAGCCACCAAGGAAAGAAGTGTCTGTTTCATGTTTGGGAAGTATACCCCATCAGCCGTTCGATTGTCAACCCGACGGGCTCAAGCCGAACGTCAGGAACCCCAGACATTGCTGATGACGGCGAGGAGGCCGTCCGACACGGCGATGGCAACGATCGAGCCGACGACGGCCGAGGTCGCCGCATGGCCGACGCCGTCCGCCGTCGATCGCGTGCGCATGCCGGCCGCGCAGCCGATGAGGCCGACGAGCAGCCCGAAGCCCATGCTCTTGGCGAGGCCGAAGAGGATCATGGAGACGGTCGAGATCGACGTCACGTGCTGCCAGTAGACCGTCTGCGGCACGTGCATCGTCTCCAGGACGAGCGCCCCGCCCACGAGGCCCGCAATCTCCGCGAAGATCGTGAGGATCGGCATCGCGAGAATCGCCGCGACGACGCGCGGCAGGACGAGGAAGCGGACGGGCGGCAGCCCCATCGTCGTCAGCGCGTCCAGCTCCTCGTCGACCTTCATCGTGCCGATCTCCGCCGCGAACGCGCTGCCCGTGCGGCCCGCGAGGATGATGGCCGTGATGATCGGCCCCAGCTCGCGGAAGAGCGCGATCGCCAGCATGTCGGAGACGTAGACCTCGACGCCGAACATCTGAAGCGCCGCCGCACACTGGAACGCGAGGATAACGCCGAGGAGGAAGCCGACGCCGATCGTCACAGGGAAGCCGTCGAACGACGCGCGCTGGAACGCGAGCGCCGCGTCGCCCGCGCGGAACTGGCGCGGATGGAAGACCGCCGACACGGCGCAGCACGCGGACTCGCCGAGGAACGACAGGAAGGTGAGGAAGCCGCGCATCAGAACTGGGCGAGCGCCGCCGAGACGGCCTGTGAGAACGCACACGAGAACGCGCGCGAGTAGTTGCCGTCCGCCGCGTCCGCCGAGCCTTCGCCGCGCGCCGAGGCGAAGACCGCACGATCCTCCTTCAGGAGCCGCACCGTCAGCTCGACCGTCGCGCGCCGTTCGCCCGGCGTCCGACAGTCGAGCGCGAGGCGCGTCACCGTCGTCTCGGCCACACCATCCGTCGTCAGAGGAGAGAACGACACCGCCGCACAGGACACGCCATGCACAAGAAAGGCGTCCTGCACCGCACTCTTCAACAGCGCGGCGGGCAACGCGGCAAACTGGTTGTAGGGGTCGAACGCGAGCGAACCGTTCGGACGCAGCACGGTCAGCGTCTTCGCGTCGTACGGAGCCCGCACGGAGACCCGCAAGATGCGGACACTGCCGCGCGACAGGCTCTCGGCCGCCGAGATGGGCTTCGCCGCCGACGCGGGCGTGAATTCAATCGTCCAGGTCGCGACTTCCGGCGGCACGGACGTCAGGCACCCCGCCACAAGCGGCAGGACGACAAGGGAAAACATGCGTTTCATGACGCGCATTATACCACAGTCCGCCAGACGTCCGCAAGGCGCAGACGACGGACGACAAGCCAAACGCGGCCTAGAGGACGCCGCGCGCGCGAAGGTTGCGGATGGCCTTCTTGTAGGCGATCTGCGCCGCCGGGCTCTTGCAGGCCTTCAGGGCTTCCGCATTCCGCCGCGTCAGGAAGTCGTTCTGCCACGAGCCGTCCGGGTTCTGCGTGCGGATCATCTCCTGCACCGCCGCATCGTCACGGATCAGCGCGAGACGGTATTCGTTCTCGGCCGTCGTCGCGCGCACGGTGTAGACCCGCGCCGGCGCCGCCGACGGCACGGCGCCCGTACGGCGGGACGCGCCGAAGACGATGCACAGCCCGACGCAGGCGAGCAGCGAGGCCGCCGCAAGATAGGCGGCCGCATGGCGGGAGCCGAAAAGCCAACGCCCGCACGGCCGCACGCCCGACGGCGGATAGGCGTCGGTCAGCCGCTTGACGACCGCACGATAGCCGGGCCCCAGCTCGTCCAACGTTCGCTCAAGATCTTTCGTCATCGAATATCTCCTTCAGTTTCTTCAGTGCATTCGACATCCGCGACTTCACGGTGCCGACCGGGATTCCCAGGATCTCGCCGATTTCGGCGTAGGGGAGATCCTGAAAGACCCCAAGTTCAACGACCTCGCGCAGGGGCTCCGACAGCTGCGCCAACGCCCATCGGACGTCCGCGCGCGTCCCCGGCGCGCCCAGTCCCGCCGTCGTCGGCTGCTCCCGCCCCCATCCCTCCTCGCGGCTCTCGCGGCGCGTCTGCCGCCGCAGGGCGTCGATGCGGACCTGCCGCGCGAGCACGAAAAGGAAGGTCGAGAGCTTCGCCGTCGGCTTGTATGCCGCGCGGTAGTTCCAGAGCCGCAGGTACGTCTCCTGGACGAGATCCTCTCCCTCAGAGGGTTGAACGCCCTGGCGGCAGAAAAAGTTCAGAAGGTTCTTCTCGTAGGTGCGCGCCTCGGCCAGCAGCTTTTCGCCGTCGCTCATAGGCCCCCCAGCAGCGCATGCGCCTGATCCAGCAGGACGGAGTTGACCGGCCAGAGATCCGTGAGGACGAGCAGATGGGCCGCCGCCAGCGCAAGGGCGAAGCCGCTCACGGCGGCAACAAGGAAGCCGAAGATCGCGTCCCCCGGCTGGGCGAGGATGTTGTGGACGACCAGCCGGACGATCTTCCGCGCGAGGCCGAACGCCACGAGCGCGAGCGCGAGGGACGCAAGCGCGCGCGCCCAGGCGGCGTCGAACCAGGCGAGCGACGCCGACCAGGCGAGCCGCCCCGCCGCCGCCCCGCCGACCGTGCCGGCGAGAAAGGCGAGCGCGCCCGAAAAGCCGCCGACAAGCCCGAAGAACGCCGCGACGGCCGCGACGCCGAGAATGACGTAATCTGCCGGCAGCATGTTCATTTCGAGCCAAGGAGTTCCTGAACGAGTGAATCAGCGAAAAGCATAGTTGGCTTGAGCCCTTTCAGTCTTGACGGACGCATATTATATCATGTTTCCGCCGCCGAGGTTTTCTCACCGTGACACAAGCGAGGCCGTTTGTGCCGCCCAATCGCGCGATTGCCCCCCAAACGAGGCGTTTCATCGCTCCGGCTCGTCCGCGCGGAACGACACAGGCCCCTGCGCGCACCAGTCGGCGATGCCGGCGGCGATGGCGGCGGCGACCTTCTGCCGCCGCTCGCGGTTCCAGCAGTCGAGCTCGCCCTCCGGCGTCGTCAGGAAGTCCGTCTCGACGAGACAGGACGGAATCTCCGGATTGCGCGTGACGGCGAAATTCGCGCGCTGGACGCCGTTGTTCCTGAGCGTCTCGCCGAACGCCGCCGCCATGCGGGCGTTGATCGCCCGCGCCAGCTCGAGGCCGATGTCGTTCCAGGCGTAGACGGCATGATAGCGGATGCGCCGGGGATCCCGGTCAACCGGCGGCGCATTGTGGTGGATGGACACGAACGCGTCCGCCCCCTGCGCATGCGCGACTTTCGGACGGTCATAGAGCGGCACCGTCACGTCGTCCTCGCGCGTCATCACGACACGTGCGCCAAGATTCGTCAGCGCGGCCCGGACGTTCTTCGCGAGCGCGAGGTTCAGGTCTGACTCCTTGAGGCCGTGCGGACTCATCGCCCCCGTCTCGGCGCCGCCATGCCCCGCGTCGACGACGACCGTGAGCGCCGACGGTTCCGCCGCCGGACGCGCCTTCGGCGTGTCGCCCGCAAACGGCAGCTTCGCGTAGGCTTTCGGACGGGCGGGCGCGGCGGTCGCGGCAGACGGCATCGCCGCGCGCACGGGACGCTTCCCGACGGTAAACGTCCGCCGAACGCCCGCGACCTCGACCACGTTCGTGCCCTCGACGACCTCGACGAGCGTGACCCAGCCGCCGAGCGGATGGACGGGCACGTCACGCCCTTGCACGACGACGTTGGTCACGCCAGGCTCGACCGCGCCGGACACATAACACCGTTCGACGAACGGCAACCGCTGCCCTTCCTTCGGGAAGGCGATGACGGCGGCAAGGACGAAAGCCTCCAGCATCAGGACGGACTGTTCAGCTCACTCCGCGAAGAAGCGGTATTCGGTTCGGCTCTTGAACGTCTCGCCGGGCCGGAGAACCGTTGACGGGAAGTCGGGGCGGTTCGGCGAGTCCGGCGCGTGCTGCGTCTCCAGCGCGACGCCCGCGTACTGCGGCAGCGTCCGGCCCGCCGTCTTCGTCGGCAGCGTCCCGTCCATGTTCTGCGCGCCGTACATCTGCAGGCACGGCTCGGTCGTCCAGACCTCCAGCCGGCGGCCCGACACGGGGTCGCGCAGGGTCGCCGCCGGATGCAGCTCGCCCAGCGTGCCGCGCAGGACGAAGTTGTGGTCGTACCAGCCGTCCATCGGCCAGTTCGCCGGCTGGGCGGCCATCCACGCGGCGCGCGCGCCGATCGGACGCGGCGACGTGAAGTCGAAGCCCGTCCCCTTCACCGGCGCGTTCTGCGTCGGGATGAGGCCCGCGTCCGTCTGCGTGTAGCTGTCCGCAAAGACCTGAAGCTCCTGCTTCAACACGTCGCCGCTCGCCTCGCCCGCGAGATTCCAGTAGCTGTGGTGAGTCAGGTTGAGGACGGTCGGCTTGTCCGTCGTCGCCTCGTAGTCGACCGTCCAGACGTTCGTCGGGAGGACGCGGTACGTGACCTTGCAGTTGACCGTGCCGGGGAAGCCCATGTCGCCATCCGGCGAGACGAGCGACAGCACAATCCCGACCGTCTCGCCCTCGACGAACGGACGCGCCTGCCAAACCTTCGTGTCCCAGCCGTCCGGCCCGCCGTGGAGGTTGTTGTGGCGCGGCGGCTTGTCCTCGCTGATCGGCAGCTGATACGCCTTGCCGTCGAGCGTGAACTTGCCGTCGCGGATGCGGTTGCCGAAGCGGCCGATGAGCGTGCCCATCGAGAAGCCGTTCCGCTCGTATTCCGCCGCCGTGTTCCAGCCGAGCGTGACGTCCGCGAGGTTTCCGAAGCGGTCCGGCGCGTAGCAGCGCACGAGCCGCCCGCCGTAGTCGGCGACGTCGAGGACAAGCCCGCCCGCGCCGCGCAGGGTGTAGAGCGTCGTCTCCGTGCCGTCCGAGAGACGCCCGAAGCTCCGCTTCGTCGGCGGCTCCACCGCCGCCACCAATGAACCGGCCGCACACGCGGCCGCAACCGTCAGAACAAGTTTCTTCATTTTTGCTTTCTCCTTAAAGTTTTTTTCAGCCGACCGCCAGCATCGCGTCGATCGCGCGCTTCGCCCGCGCGGCAATGTCGGGATCGACCTCGACCGGCGTCTTCATTTCGCGCAGCGACTCGGCGAGGTTTTCGAGCGTCGTCTTCTTCATGTTCGGGCAGACCAGGTCTTCCGACACGGGCACGAACGTCTTCTCAGGGTTCTCCTGCCGCAGGCGGTGCAGAAGCCCCACCTCCGTGCCGACGAGGATCGTCCGCGCCGTGCTCTCCCGCGCGTAGCGGCACATGCCGCCCGTCGAGAGCCGCTCGTCCGCCGCGTCGCGCACGTCGCGCGCGCATTCGGGATGCACGAGGACCGGCGCGCCGGGATGCGCCGCGCGCGCCGCCGCGATCGCCTTCGCCGTCAGCCGCGCGTGGGTCGGACAGTACCCCGGCCACAGCACGTACTTCCGCCCCTCCTTCGTCGCGATGTGGTCGCCGAGGTGCGAGTCGGGCACGAACAGGATCTCGCGGCCCAGCGGGACTGTCGCCATCACCTTCTCGGCGTTGCCGCTCGTCACGCAGAGGTCGCACTCGGCCTTCACCTCAGCCGTCGAGTTCACGTAGCAGACGGCGACCGCGCCGGGATGCTGCACCTTCAGCGCGCGCAGCTGCTCGCCCGTGATCATGTCGGCCATCGGGCAGCCCGCCGTCGGGTCGGGTATGAGAACCGTCTTCGCCGGGTTCAGGATCTTCGCCGTCTCGGCCATGAAGTAGACGCCGCAGAAGACGATCACGTCCGCCTCGACGGTCGCCGCCTTGCGCGCGAGCTCCAGCGAGTCGCCCGTGAAGTCGGCGACGTCCTGCACCTCGCCGCGCGTGTAGTTGTGCGCGAGGATCACGGCCTTGCGCGCGGCCGCGAGCGCACGGATCTCATCCGAGAGCATGGAAGATCGCCTCCAGGAATTCGTCGTAGGTCTCGAACGCCGGAATGTCGGGGTTCGCCCGCTTGATCGCGTCCGTCGAGCGGAAGAGGAAGCCCGCCTTCGACGCGCGGATCATCTCCAGGTCGTTGAAGCTGTCGCCTGCCGCGATCGTCTCGAAGCCGCAGCTCTGCAGGGCCTTGACGGTCGTGAGCTTCGTGTGCGGACAGCGCAGCCTGTAGCCCGTCACGCGCCCGTCCGCGTCCGCGGAGAGCGAGTTGCAGAAGAGCGACGGCCAGTTGAGCTTCTTCATGAGCGGCCGCCCGAACTGCTCGAACGTGTCGGAGAGGATGAGCACCTGCGTCCGCGCGCGCAGGCGGTTCAGGAACTCGTGCGCGCCGATGAGCGGCTCGATGCGCTCGATGACCTTCACGATCTCCCGGAGGCCGAGGCCGTGCTTCGCCAGCAGGTCGAGCCGGTAGTTCATGAGCTTGTCGTAGTCTGGCTCGTCCCGCGTCGTGCGCGTGAATTCCGGGATGCCGGTCTCCTTCGCGAACGCGATCCAGATTTCGGGCACGAGAACGCCCTCAAGGTCAAGGCAAACGATGTCCATGGTTGTCAAGATTTGCGGATGTGTGAATTTCCTTTTCCGCGTATTATACCAAATCGCCCCGCGTGCGGGGGGACAGAGGCACATTGACCAAGATTCCGGCTCGTGGCCGCCGCTACCGCGCGAGCCAGCCGCCGTCACAGGCGTAGGTGTACCCCGTCATGTAATCCGAGGCTGGGGACGCAAGAAAGACGCAGAGCCCCTTGAGGTCGTCCGGCGTGCCCCAGCGTCCGGCGGGAATGCGGTCGAGGATCGCCTTGTTGCGCTTCCGGTCCGCACGGATCGGCGCCGTGTTTGCCGTCGCGATGTAGCCGGGCGCGATGGCGTTCACGCAGATGCCGTCCTTCGAGAGCTCATTCGCCATGAGCATCGAGAGCGACCGAATGCCGCCTTTCGAGGCCGCGTAGCCCGGCACGAGGATGCCGCCCTGGAACGAGAGCATCGACGCGATGTTGATGATCTTGCCGCCCTGCCCCTGCGCGATCATCTGCCGAGCCGCCGCCTGCGAGAGGAAGAACGGCGTCGAGAGGTTGATCGAGATGACGTCGTTCCAGTTCTTCGCCGAATGCTCCGTGAACGGCTCGCGGCGGATGATGCCCGCGTTGTTGACGAGGATATCGACACGCCCCAGCGCCGTCACGACCTTCGCGACGATTTTCGGGGCCTCCTTCTCGCCTTTCGCGAGGTCGGCCTTGATGCCGAGGGCCTTGCGGCCGAGCGTGCGGATCGCCGCCAGCGTCTCGTCCATCGGAATGACGTCAACGACCGCGACGTCCGCGCCCGCCTCCGCGAGGCCGAGGGCGTAGGCCTGGCCGATGCCGCGTCCCGCACCCGTGACGACGGCAACCTTGCCGTCCAGCTTGAATTGATCGAGTATCATGTTGTTCTCCTTCATTTCATTTCCGTGATTCGAATCTTGTCCATGTCGCCATAGTCGAGGTTCTCCCCGCCCATGCCCCAGATGAACATGTAGTTCGACGTGCCGGCCGCCGAGTGGACGCTACACTCCGGCGCGGTGATCGCCTGTTCGTTGTGCAGCCAGACGAGGCGCTGCTCCTGCGGCCGCCCCATCTGGTGGCAGATCGCCTGTCCGTCCGGGACGTTGAAGTAGAAGTAGACCTCCATGCGGCGGCTGTGGACGTGCTGCGGCATCGTGTTCCAGACGCTGCCCGGCCTCAGTTCGGTAAGCCCCATCTGCAGCTGGCAGCATCCGCCGCCGGGCGCTTTCGCCAGGACGGGCGCGACGATGAGCTGGTTGATGACGCGGTCATTCGACTCTTCCTGCGTGCCGGCCTTGATGAAGTTGCCGATCGCGTAGCCCGGCTTCGTGCAGGCCGGATCGGACGTGATGCGCTGCGTCACGTACGCCTTGTGCGCGGGCGCCGAGTTGAGATAGAACTTCGCGGGGTTCTGCGCGTCGCACGACTTGAACGCGACGGACTTCTTGCCGCGTCCGACGTAAAGTGCCTCCTTGAAGGCGAGCGCGAACGTTTCGCCGTCCACCGTGACGACGCCCGGCCCGCCGACGTTGATGACGCCGAGTTCGCGGCGGTCGAGAAAGCGCTCGGCGCGCAGTTCCGCGAAGGGTTCAAGCGCCAGCTCCTGCGCAACCGGCATCGCGCCGCCGTAGACGAGACGGTCGTAGAGCGTATAGGTGAGGTTGATCTCGTCCGGCGCCATCACATTCTCCATGACGAAGCGGCTGCGGATCCGCTCCGTGTCGAACGCCTTGAAGTCATCGGGATGCGTCGCCGTCTGGACGGTGACGTTCGCGACTGTCGCCAACAGTACCATTGCTGTCATTCCTTGTTCTCCTTGTTTTTGGTTCTTATTTTCAAATGATTGACGACACACAGGCCAACCGCCAGCAACCCCGCCAGCGCCGCGCCGAGCCACTTGAACGTGACCGTCAGGTGGAAGATGAGCCAGCACCACAGGGCGGACGCGAAGTCGAGCGCCGCGCCGCCCGCGAAGCCCGGCGGCACCGCGATGCCGTCGCAGTTCGCCGCCGTGATCGCCTTCGTGAACGCGGGCGTCAGGTTCGTGACGAAGTAAAGTCCGCAGACAAGCGCGACAAGCCCGATCACGAACGTCTTCGGCACGTTTCCCTTCGTGATCGGCAGCACGCACGGGAAGAGATAGAACATCCCCGCCAGCGACGCGAGCGGCAGGAACTTGTTGCCGGGCAGGACGACCGAGAGAAAGAGAATGACGGGGATGAGCAGGATCGACACGACGAGCGTCGTCGGATGCCCGATGACGAGCGCAGGGCTCATGCCGATGTTAAACGAAGGACTCACACGGAGGCACGGAGACACGGAGGTCGTCGAGCGTTCGGCCTCGCCTTCTCCGAATTTTCCCGAAAGCTTTTCCTGCACGGCCTGGCAGATGGGTTTCAGGCCCTCGACGAAGAGCGCGGTGATGCGCGGGATCAGCTCCATCACCGCGCCGACCGTGACGCCGAGCTTCAGGATCGCCGGAAGCGAATCAGCAACGTTCCGCCAACCGTCGCACCGAAGCGCGCCAATGCCGCAGCCGATGAGCGCACCGAGGAAAAGCGGTTCGCCGAACAGGCCGAACTTGCGCTTCAGGCCCTCCGCGTCGATGTCGAGCTTCGCGAAGCCGGGGATGCGGTCAAGCGCCCAGTTGAGCGCGACAGCAAACGGCGTGAAGCTCTGGCAGAACGGCTGGGGGATGGAGATGCCGTCCATGTCCCTGTAATAGGACTGAAAGCCCTTTGCCGTGAAGTCGGCCAGGCAGAGCGTGATGACGTAGAGGACGATTGCCGCATAGAACGCCCACGCGAGCGAACCGGTCGCGAAAAAGACCATCGCGCCGAGAAAGGCGAAGTGCCAGTAGTTCCAGAGGTCGATGTTCACCGTGCGCGTCGCGCCGACGAGCAGCATCAGGACGTTCACGCCAAGGCAGACGGGGATGATGAACGCACCGACGGCACACGAGTAGGCGACGGCCGCCGCCGCCGGCCAGCCAAGGTCGAAGTAGGGCAGGTTGAGATGATAAAGCTCGGTCATGCCCTTCAGGGCCGGGCCGAGACTCGACGTCAGCAGCGCCGTCACGACACCGAGGCCGACGAAGCCGACGCCAACCAAAAGCCCTGACTTGAGCGCCTTCGAAAAGCGGATGCCGATGCAGACGCCGAGCGCGGTGAAGATGACGGGCATCATCACCGCCGCGCCGAGACCAATCACGTAGGAAAACACTTCGCGCATATTGGTATCGTATTATACGAAACCGCCCCGCGAAAGTAAATTGCGTTTCCTGAAAAATCGATTGCGATTTCTGAAAAAGTCATGCCTTCTTCCGCCAGACGTCCGGCGGGACGCCGAACTCCTCGGCGAAGCAGTGCGAGAAGTACTGCGGCGAGCGGTAGCCGCAGCGCGCGGAGATCTCGCCCGCCGAATACGCCGTCTCCTTCAGGAGGCGGCACGCGAGGCGGCTGCGCTGGCAGAGGATCTCCTTCTTCACCGGATGTCCCAGCTCCGCGATGAACGCCCGCGAGACCGTCGGATGCGAATAGCCGATGCGACGCACCACGTCGTCCGCCGTCACGCCCTTCGCCAGGTTCCGCCGGATGAAGTCGACGGCTTCCGCAAGCCACGGCGTTTGGAACGGATAGACCTGAGTCGACATCCGCTCGACGACGCGACGCGGACGGTGAAGCGCCGTCACGACCGTGCGACGTCCGCCCGCGTCCATCTGCGCGGCGAGCATTTCGGCCGCCGTCCAGCCCAAGGCGTGCGGATCGGTGTCGATGCTCGACAGCGACGGGTTCGTGAACGTGCAGAGCACGGTGTCGTTGTCGACGCCAAGAATCGAGATCCCCTGCGCGAGATCCAGCTTCGCCCGGCGGCAGACGCGCTGGAGCTGGAGGGCGCGCATGTCGTTGCAGCAGAAGATCGCGACGGGCTTCGCCAACGTCCTGACCCACGCCGCAAGCTCCTTCGCGTCGAGGATGTGCTCGACGTTCTCGCGCAGGAACATCTTGTCCGAAAACCCCGGCGTCCGCTGTGCCGAATAGGTCGTGCAGGTTCCGCCACGCGAGGCGACGCTCGCCGCGAACGCCTTGCCGCGCGCGACCGAGAAGCGGATCGCAGGAAAGCCACAGTAGGCGCAGTGCCTGAAGTGGCGCGCAGCGAACGTCTCGGCGGCCAGGGCACCAATCGCCGCGTCGTCCAGACGGATCGAAGACAGGGGGTTGTCGTCCAGACGTCCGTAGGCGTCGATGACGGGCTTGCCAGACGCGACGAGGGCGTTGGCGAGCGTGTTGTCCATCACGCGCACGATCAGGCCGTCGAAGTCGGCGACGAACGCCGGCTTCAGCAGGTCTGACCGGCTGACGAGCTCGACACGCCAAGAAGTCTCCCTGAGCTGGTAGTCGGCAATGCCTTCCAAAACGCCGCGCCCGTGGGCGCGGTCACGCTCGACCATGATCCCGACTCGTGGCTGTTCCCGCATGGGCGACATTATCTCAAATCGCGCTCAAAAAAGCAACGCCGCCGCCAGGGCATCCCTCATTTTGTGACCTTCTGGGCACGTTTGACGAACTGGATCGCGATGCCGGACGGATCGCGCATCATCGCCCCGTCAAAGCCCGGCGCCTTCTCGTGCACGACCAGCGTCGCGCCGGCCTTGACCATCCGCGCGATCGTCGCGTCCACGTCGTCCGTGACAAAGCCGAAATGCAGCGTGAGCGGATCTTGCGACGCATAGTCCGGCGCCTTCGGCTGCGTCCGCGCCCGGTAGAGCTCGACCGCGATCTTCCCCGTGACGTCGACGATGAACGTCGTGTGCGTCTCGTCGTCCTTCTGCCGCGTGATCTCGAAGCCGAGGTTCTCGCACCACCATTTCGCCGTCGCGACGGGATCGGCGACGTCAATGGCCGGATGCTCGAAGACAAAGCCTTCCTCCGCCCGCGTCAACGCCGCCAGCGCCCGCTCGCAGGTCGCCGCCATCGCCCCCTCGTCCGCCTCGTCCCTTGCGGACAGCCGCGACCGATAGCATGTCGGCGCGCCCGGCAGTTTCGGCACGGAAAGGTTGTAGTCAGCCCACGCCGCACGCCAGTCCTCCAGCTCGGCCCGCGCCTGTCGTCCATCGCTTTGCGCCCCCGTGTCGCGCCAGCGAAAGTAGAGGAACATGCCGTTGACGAAATGCTCCATCACCGCGACAAGATTCTCCAGGTAGACGAAGCCCGTCAGCGCCTCCAGGTAGGTTCGCTCCCCTCGCGCCGCAACAATGCGGACACGCTCACCCGCGAACGTCTCGCGCATGCGCCGAGCCAAGGCCGACGCCGCGCGCTTCTCGGCCAGGACTTTCGGGAACTCGCCCGCCGTCGTCGCGCGGTACAGGGGCAAGAGTCCCACTTCACCCGCAAGCCAGTCTTCGGCACGTTCGCCGCCCCGAATGAGGTCGTCGCGCATGAGCCCACCGTTCGGCAGCCAGCCGTGATGTCGCCGCGCGTAGGGTTCGACGTAGAACGCCTTGCGCACGCAGTCATGGGACAGGGACAGCGCCGCCGCGACGCCATCCGCCGCCGTTTCGCCGAACTCCGCCGCGCACCAGTCCCTCAGGACGTCCGTCGGATCGAGATCCGGATTGCGCGCGAGCGCCCGCGTCGTGTCGTAGTTCAGGCGATACCAGACGTCATTGGCGATCTTCGGGCCACCCCAGCCACCTGTGCCGAGTCCCCAGATCCAATACCCCTTCACGACGCCCATCTCTGCCGCACGGCGGAACGCCGCGCCATGCTCGAAGCCCATGTAGTTCGGAAACGCGCTCTTGCCCTCGTATTCGCGGCTCGTCTGCGCCTCGACCACGACATCGAATCCGCCGCGCCCGATGCAGGGATTGAAGCGGTTGTAGCACCAGTAGTCCGTTTCGCAGAACTTGATCGAGAGGAGAAGCCCCTTTCGGCTCTTCAGCTTCGACGTCACGCGGTCAAACGTGTCGGGGTTCGCGTGAAAGCCGTCATTTCCGAGATCCCATGTCCGCCAGATCAGCGTTCGCCCGCTCTCGTCCACCACGAGCCGCCGCGTCTCCTCGATGATCCGCGCCATGTCCCGCGCATACGCCTCGCCGAAGCCGCGATAGTCGCACAGCGTCTGGCCGCCCGCCGCCCTGTTCTGGAAGGAGTAGTTCTCGCCCGTGCGGATCATCACCGCCGTCACCTCCTTCGGAAGCTGCGCAAGGACTTCACGATACTTCGCACGGTAGACCTCCCAGAAGCCCTCGGCCGACAGGTCGATGCGCTTCGGATCGTCCGGATCAGGAAACTCCTTCAGGAGCCGTTCCCAGACGGGCCGCGCGAACTTCAGCTCATCCGACTCGACCGCAATCTCGTAGCAGCCCTTCCGCGCCGCCTCACACGCACGCCGCAGACGCGCCCACGCCTCTTCGCGCTCGGCCAGATAGTCCGCGCACGCGGCCACGTCCGCCGCGAAGCGCGTCCCCTCCCAGCGCGGCAGGAGGTTGAGATCCTTGACGAACTGCGTCTCGATGCCGAGCGCTTCGCCCGAAAGGCATTCGCCGCGCACCGGCGTCATGCGCGAGAACAGCTTCGCTTCGCGCCGGATCGTCGCGCGCACGACCAGCCGATCCCGGCCACGCGCCTCGAACAGGCGGTAGTGCCCGTTTCGGTTGCCGTAGACGCGCCCCGTGTCCACGACCAACCCGTCCGTCTCGTAGCGGCAGACCCAGCCGTTGTAGGCGATCTGCAGTCCATCACGCCCAGAGGCGATCCTCACGTCACGCGCGCCGTCAAACGCGAACGCGGGGAGCGCAAAGGCGATGTCGCCCGCCGCAGCGACCGTCATCTCGACGCCCGCATCCGTCACCCGGCTTTCCCAGCGTGCGGACGCACCATCGCCCAGCGTCACCTTCTCTGCGGTGGCCTCGACGAGCGCGAACGTCTGCCAACGCGGGCCGAGCGCCATCGGCTGGTCGTTCGTCACGTCCATCCGATAGAGCGCGTCCACGGGGAACGGCACGGCGAGCGCAAGCGCCGACGGCGCACCGCGCCGCTGAAGGCGACCCAGCCCGCTCGCGTCATAGCCAACCTGTCCGGCGAGATCGAACTGCAGCGTGTAGCCCTTGGCATTGAGCATCACGCGATGGAAGTCAGGACTCGTGACGAAGACCTGCGCCGTCGCGTCCTGATCATCTGCGCACGGCACGGACTCGTCCGCAAAGCGGCAGGCGAGGGAAGCCCACGAGCCCATCGTCGCCATGTACTTGTTGAAGTAGGCGTAGCTCTCGCAGCCATAGCCCGACGCGACCGGATAGGCGTTCTTGACGTGGCGCAGGGGCTTTTGCCGCGTCCAGCGGCGGACGCTCTTCACGGCCCGGTCGGCGGCGGCGCGGAAACGCCGCGCCCGCACGACCTCGCCCTTCGCCGCGAACCGCTTGGCGTACCATTCGCACAGCGCGGCGTAGAGGACGTCGTTGTGGAGGAACTGCTGGCTGCGTCCGCCGAACGCGACCTCGCCCGTCACGCTCTGCAGCGCAAGCGTCGCATCCGCCGACTTGTCCAGCGCGGCCTCGACGGCCGCGCGCGAGGGGCCGTCGTAGCCGCAGTCGAGCGTGACGGCATACTGGAGGCGCGTCACGAGGTCGTAGAACTGTGGGCAGCCCGGATCGCGGTACATGCCGTTCGCGTCGAAGAAACGCAGCTGGTCAGCCGCATAGCGCTCGACCCATGCGGGATCGCCGCCGAGGCCGGCCTCGATGCGCGCCTGTTCGCTCGCGATGCCGTAGACCGTCCAGTTGTGCGCCGTCGGATCGCCGACTTCCGGACGGACGGAATAGATCTCGGACGCGACCATCGGACGGTACGCGGCGCGCCAGGCGTCGGTCTTCTCCTTCGGGAAGACGGCCGCGCGCTCCAGTTCGACCAGCGCAAAGACCAGCTCCCGGACAGCGAACTCGGCGCCGACCGCGCCATGCCCCCGACGCGACGCGCCGTTACGTCGTTCGGCAATCGGCTGCTCGCGTGCGCAGAGATCCATCAGGCGTTCGAGCTGCGGCGTGCGGTCGGTCAGGCGACCGTGCGCGACGGCGACCGCCAGGTTCGCCGCAAGCCGCGCAAAGCCGTGTTCGGTGATGCCGTTCCGCTCGACCTCGCGGATGCAGTCGTCGATGCGTTCAGGCGTGTAGGCGCGGACGGCGAGTTCAACGAGGTCGAGATAGTCGCTCCTCGTGGCGGCGTCCATGTTCGTTGCGAGAAGCAGGGCGAACGTCAGGGACGCGAGTTTACCTTTCGTTTTCATTGCGTGTTCTTTCGTTGGCGTTATCGAGTTTCAGCAGGCGAGGATTTCGAATCCAAAACGTGCATGACCGGCCTTTCGGATTGGCGCCCAGCCGAATGGCGCAAGGCGAAGCGAGCCGCTGTGCCTCAATGGTGAAATCGATGCGCCGTGTCTCCCATGTGGTAAGCGGCGGCGCAAACGGAAGGTATTGCGCCGACGCCTTTTCTTCAGCAGGGACTAGCATGAAATACTGACGTGAGAAATCATTCTCAACCTTGTCCTGCACGCTCTTGACCTCGAATTCGAACAGGGCCACGTCCTCAAAAGATTCCGCCGGAAGCGTCAGGTCATAGACCGGATAGAACCAACGATTGTGGCTGGGGCTTGTCCAGACGGCATCAAAACGAATGGACTGCTCGGCCTCATCCCACGTGACGCGAAACTGATCGGCAGACGTGTTCCGACGCCAGGCTTTCGGATTGCGCCAGTTAATGAGTTCAACTGTCCGGCACACTTCTCGGAGCGACACCAAAGAGCGTATGTTCAGCGAAAGCCGACTGCTGCGACAGCCGTTGAAGACGCCGACAAGGGCGAGCTCGCGACTTGTCGTCACGCCCGACGGAGATGCATAGGTGCAGTCGAAAGCCGCTTCGCCCATTGGCGGCAACGTGACTTCGTCAGGAAGCCCTTCGAGGACGCCGCCCGAAACGGCTATGCTTCCTTTCTTTGGAATCGGCGAAAGATTCCAGACGTGGAGTCGCAGCCTCCCGGTGTGGGCATTGAGTTCCGCAACGGTCTTGCGTCCCGCGACCTGAAAGTCGTTTGTGTTCAGGTCTACGCGCAAGACCACGGACAAGTCCTCGTCAGCCATTGGCGCATAGGGCGTCGGGATGCCCGAGGGGACTGCCGCAATGTCCGCCGTGAGCCCACGCAGGCCTGAAAGGTAGGCAGGATAGCGCGAGCATGCGACAACATTCGTCGCAACAGGTCTGCGCGTGCCGCACAAGTCCGTGAGCCTGTAGTCGCCGGGTGGAACGGGCAAGACGATTTCGCCTGCAAAATCAGGAGTCGCAGAAACGGGTTCGCCCTCGGTATCGACAGGGGAAATGCGCCAGAAAGCGAGCGTCTGGAATCCGTCGGGCTGCGTGAAGAGGAAGGCGCGAGCGTCTTTGCCGACACGGACTTCCCCTTCCAAACGGGCGCACCCAAGCTCTTCCGTCAGCGTGCTCAAGACGGCATAGACTGGCTTGGCCGTTCCGTCCCGCCGCAGCACGCCCCAGTCTTTTTCGCCATTGCGTTCGTTATAAGCCCCAAAAACGAAGAAATAGCCACGCGCAACGCCATGCATCTGAAGCAAGACCTGGCTCTTGGCACAGAACTCCGCTTGGATAAGCTCCTGTTCGGGCGAGTGAGCCTTAAGTCCCTTGCGTACACCGTCCCGCGTCGAACGACCGTCGAGATTCGTTCCGCACTCCGTCATCCACACGGCGCGTCCTGCAATGCCAATCTTTTTCATGAATGCGTACAGATTCGCAAAGCCGGAAGGATAGTCGCGCAAAGGCGAATACGTGTGTACGTTGAAGACGTCGCTGAACTTGGCGGCGTCGTTTGCGTAAAGCGCCTCATCATAGGCCGTGCGCGCCAATTCGCAGACGCCTCCGGGGAGCACGGCAATGTCGGGCCGCGCGGATTTGAATCCAAGATAGGCGGCCTTGAGCGCCGCAACATAATCCCATGCGGGCTCTGGCGCAAACAGAATGTCCGGCTCGTTCCAGAACTCCCAGGCATCCATGCGGTCGCCGAAAACAGTCGCGGCCTCTCGACAAAAGGCATAAAGCGCAACAAGATTGCGCGGGAGCTTCTGAATGCGATCCATGTAGTCAGGCACATCATGGAACGTGGTCGAAATGCCAATGCCGCGCGCATGGAGCAATCTTGCGTTGTACAGGTAGTCTCCAAAATCGTAGACCCCCGGCCTCGGAGATACGCCCTTGGCGCTCAGGCGGTCGCGCACGTGCGTGAGCGCCGCGCGCCACAAGAGATCACTCACGAGGCGAAAAGAGTCCCCGCCATGCCAAGGACAGTCGATTTTTCCCGGACGCGAGACCCAGCTTTGAGCAGAATCGACGCCAAAGAAGGATTCTGGACTACGATTCCGTTCTTCGGGCACGGGAACAACGACGAAGGTGGCCTCGTCGCCCGTCTCCATGCGCAACCGGTAATAGCCCGTCGGCCGGGCACCGAGATCGGCAACGCCGGCAGACGAAAACGAGCCCCCATCGACAGAATGTCCACGCCAGTCGGCAAGCGTCCACGCGGCATCGGGTTCACCGCCTCGTACGGCGACGCGCTCGCGCTCCGTGTAGACGTGGCCAGGCGCGTCCAGAGACAGCCCCTTCGCCACGCACACGCAAGCCACGGCGCACGCCGTCACCAAGAACGTCGATTTCATCATCTTCTTCATTCAGACAGAAGCGATGCCGTCGGCAAGGCAAGACGGAAGCCGTAGTTGTAGGCGCGAGCCGTCGGCAGCGAGTAGGCACGCCGAGCCGAACGAAGGTTGGCGGCGCGGTCTTCAAAACTTCCGCCGCGACGAACACGCTCCCCGCCGGTGGCGCCCGAAAGCGTCTTGGTCGGATCCGCCGAATCGACGTTCACCGCACCGTTGCGCTGCGTGATGTCCAGTTCGTACCAGTCGAGGCACCACTCCCACACATTGCCATGCATATCGTAAATGCCCCAGTCATTCGGCTCATAGGAGCCAACGGCCGCCGTGCCGTTCGCCGCGCCAAGCGTCTTGTCAGGTTTCGCATACGCATCTCCGACCAAACCGCCGTTATACTTGTTGCGTCCCAGACGATTCACGTTCACGTCATTTTCCGTGGCCGTGATTGCAGTGCCATCGTTCCACACGCCCGAACCATGCCCCGCGCGGCTGGCAAACTCCCACTGCGCCTCCGACGGCAAGTCGAACTTGAAGCCGGTCTTCGTCCGCAGAATTCCGAGAAACGAATCAGGGTTCGGATCGTGCGGCCAGTCATACTGCGCCCCGCCCGATGCCGTCGCGTTCGCGGCATTGCGGATTTCGTTGTAACAGACGGTGTCGACTGGGCGCATCTCGCGTTCGCACTGGAAGTAGAATTCGGAAGCCGCCGTCCGATTCGTCTGCACGAGCGCCCATTGTGCCTGCGTCACCGGAAAGACGCCGATGTAATAGCTGTCGTCGAGCGTAACAGCGTGCAGGTCGTCTCGGCCATCTGTGGTACTTCCGATTTCCGTCCGAACATTGCCCATCGCCCACGTGACGCCCTTCGCGGGAATCTTGCGCAGGACGAGGCTCGACAGGCGATAGTCGTCGTTCGACAGCAGCCCGCCCGGCAGGAACTCGGCTGCCGGATAGTACCGCTCGCTGCCCGCGCCCGCCGTCGCCGAGAGGTCGACGACCAGGTAGTCCGGCGGATTGTCGAGCGACCACGCCGTCACGACGGCTCGCGCGCCGCCCTCGGCGATCCTGTGGTTTGGCCACGAGAGGTCGGGGCGCCAGAGAATCGTCCGCGCGCCGGCCTCGACCTTCTTCCAGACGTCGCCCGTGACGTTCTGCACGTTCTCGCCGCCGATGGAGGCCCACGCGCCGTCCGTCGCGTTCGTCTGGATGTCGAGCGTGACGACGGCGGGCGCGTCGGCGAGCGTGTAGGCGATCGTGACCTCGCGGCTGTTTCGATTCTGGGTCATGGTCGCCTCGGAGACGACGGGGACAGCCCCCGCGAGGGCGTTCAGCGCGGCGCCAGCCGCGACAGCGGTCATCAGTCTTTTCATTTTCATGTTCCTTTTTTAGGAGGTTTGTTTCTGTGTGAATAATTGTCAGCGGATGATGAAGAGGGCGCCTGTCGCCGGTTTCGTCTTCAGCGCGATGCCGGGCGTCTCGACCCGCGTCCAGTCTCGGACGTCGAGGGCGGGGCTGGCGACGGACGCCGCGAAGCGTCCCGTCACAAGCGCAACGGCGGGCGTCTCGGCCGAGGCCGAGCCGGCCTTCGCGACCGCCGCCACGTCACCCTTCGTGATGCAGGTCTCGGCGCAGACGGCGTGTGCGGCCAACGCCGCGCCGAGTGCGAGAATGCGTATCGTCTTGTTCTGTGTCATGTCATCGTTCCTTTCCTTGTGCCAAATGCCTGACGAGGAGTCATTTCGCGTCAATGTTGAGTTGATTATGTACGTTCCTCAACTTCCGCTCACGGTGCAGACCGCCTACACCCTCCGCCAAGTTTACGGAGGGTAGTATACACCCGCAGGGATGAAAAGTAAATTGCGTTTCCTGAAAAAACGATTATGGTTCTTGGAAAACTGAAGTCAGACCAGATCGTCTTGCTTGCGGGGAAGGACGTATCATTGGGGACAGCCCCCCAAATCCTAATCGGAATCGGGGGTCTGTCCCCACATAATCCGTCAATGCCACCATGACAGTTGGCGCGATTTCACCATGACAGTTGGCACAATTGCATTTGCGACTATGACTAATTTTTGCGCGTACGCGCATTTTTAGAGCCTTCAGATGCGAATTATAGCACATCCGCCTCTGCCGCCGCAACCCACCTTCAAGTTTCACCCTTATCCCGGTTTTTTCGGGACAGTTTATCCCGATTTCTCGTCTGACCCCAGTAAATGCGGGCTAAAAAATAT
>CAKTZI010000054.1 GCA_934635385.1 uncultured Kiritimatiellota bacterium
AGAACGAGATCGGCGAGGAGGTCGAGCGCGAGGTGGCGCGAAAGATCTCCTGCCTGAAGATTCCCGAAGGAAAGTCGATTCGCACGGCTCTTGTGTATGACGGGCGACTTCTCCCGATTGTCCGGGCGAATGCCTACTTTGACTTTGCCTTTGACATCGCGTCGTTCCTGACGTGAGCCGTCTCCTTCTCCCGCATGTTCAAGGCGGCGCACGGCATGGGCTTCCGCGCGTGGGTGAAGAAGGAGAGCCTGTAGCGGCAGGGCGTGAGCCGTCACCTTTCCGCCAGCGAGCCGAAGTTCTCTTCGCTCGTGCGATGAGGGTTTGGCATAGCGAGGTGCGTCTTGCTTCAAAATTGCTCTATTAGTTGACTTAGTTTGAACTCAATCTGCTGATGCTCGGGAATTTATGGTATAATTACTTCAAACTAAGTCAACAACGAGAACTGAGTTTGAAGCATGAAAGTAGTTCGTGAGCGATATCTGAAGCAATTGTGGGCAAAGCGTCACAACGGACTCGTCAAGGTCATCACGGGGATTCGCCGTTCGGGCAAGAGTTATCTGCTGGGAACGCTCTTCCGAGAGCGGCTGATGGCGGATGGCGTTGACGCTCGGCATATCATCGAGATACCGCTCGACCGAAAGGTCAACATTCCGCTTCGTGACGCGCTGAAACTCGGCGAATACGTCGCGGACGCCCTTGTGCATGACGGGGCGTGGAACTACGTCTTCATAGACGAGGTGCAGCTGGCGCGCAAGGTTCTGCCGCCCGGCGTGGATCTTTCGCGGCTGGCGCCCGAAGACCGTGCGGATGCCTACGTGACGTTTTACGATACGCTCAACGAGCTGCGGCAGATGGAAAAGGTCGACGTCTACGTGACGGGCTCCAATTCCAAGACCCTTTCGAAGGACATCGACACGAACTTTGCCGACCGCGGCTGCCAGATTCGCGTTCACCCCTTTTCCTTCGCCGAGTACTGCGAGGCTCTTCATCCTGCGGACAAGTCGGCGGCCTTTGCCGACTATCTCGTCTGGGGCGGCATGCCGCTTGCGGTCGCGGAACCTGACGAACGGGCGCGGGCAAGCTATCTCCAGCGGCTGTTCAAGGAGGTCTACGAACATGACATCGTGAATCGGAACCGGCTTCGGGACGAGAACATCCTCTCTCCGCTGATTGATGTCGTCGCGAGCGCGATGGGGTCGCTTTCCAATCCGCATCGTCTGGTGGATGCTCTTCGGTCAATGCTCAGGGTCAAGACGAACGACCATACGGTTAGGGCCTACCTTGAGTATCTGAAGGACGCCTTTCTGCTGTCGGAGGCGCGGCGTTGGGACGTCAAGGGCAAACGGTACTTCGACTACCCGGTCAAGTACTATCTCGAAGATCCGGGGTTGCGCAACGCGCGCCTCGACTTTCGGGATGTCGAGCCTTCGCACATGATGGAGAACGTAATCTATAGTGAACTTGTGCGACGGGGATGCCAGGTTGACGTCGGTGTCGTGCCGGTTGTGTCCCTCAACAGTGAGGGTAGGCAGGAGCTTCAGTTCCATGAGATAGACTTTGTCGTGAACCGGGCGCCGGGCAAGCTTTACATCCAGTCCGCCTGGCGGTTGCCGACGGACGAGAAGCGGAATCAGGAGCTTCTGCCGTTGCGGCGCAGCGGCGACTTCTTCGCGCGCATCGTCATCACGGACGGGATGCAGCCACCGATGAAGGACGCGGAGGGTATCGTGTTCGTCGGCGTGATTCCATTCCTCTTGGACGAGTCGATCCTGGACACGGCATTGGAAACCTCGCGCTGAGGCGAAGCGAACGAAGATTTGGGTCGAAACTCGAAACTCCCAATTTTTTGCGCAAATGGATAAATGGGGGGGGGGGGTAATATGATATACTGTCGCCATTGTTTTTTTCAACCACGAAAAAAAGGCAAGACAGAAAGGACGAAAGACCATGAAACCGTTCATCCACGAAAGCGAAGGCGGGCAGAAACGCGGAATCGCATACGGCATCCGAGGGCTGGCCCTTGTGTCCCTGCTGTCCGCGACATTTGCGGCGAGGGGCGCGGCGGTGACGGTCTCGTCCGGGACGTTCTCGGCGTCCGGCGTCCAGTCCGGCGACGCCGTCACGATTTCGGGATCGTGCGAAAACGACATCGAGGGCCTGTCCCTCCAGTCGCTCACGTTCGCGGGTTCCGCGTCCTGCGAGCTGACGGGAAAGGACTTGACGCTCGGCGCGGGCGGGCTGGTCGCCGGTTCGGACGACGCGGACACGGCGGCCGTCACGAACGCGGTGCGCTGCCGCATCACGCTCGCTGACGCGCAGACCTGGACGATCCGGGGAACGGGCCGCGAGCTTCACCTGCACGGGTCGCTCGACACGACGGCGGAGGCCCATGCGCTCACCCGCAGCGGCACGGGCGTCTGGCGGCTCTACGCCGACACGTTCGGCGACGGCGACATCACGCTGGACAAGGATGACGGCACGACCTACGCCTATGGCCCGAACTGCGCGTTCGGCAGCGCGAAGTCGACGCTCACGATCAAGGGCAAAAACATTAACTGGAACGATGGGTTGCGTGGTGGTGCGAAGCTGCACCTGTGCGGCACGGTCGTCAGCAACGGCGTCGTGAAGTTCGATGGCTTCTATTTCAGACCGAACAGCGGATGGCGTATGTGCTGGCTGGTCTCCGACGCGGCGGCATGCCCGAACGTCGTCAACGGCAAAGTCGTGTTGAAGGACGGCTATGATGAAAGCCTTTTCGTCGCCAACCCAAAGGGACAGACGCTGGTCTTCAAGGGCGGTTGCGAGCAGGTTCGCGCATTGATGCACACGGCGGCGAATTTCGCGTTTGACGGCAATCCGTACAACAACGATAACGTCGGCACGCTCGTGGTGACGAACGGGGCCTGGAAGATCCGCGAGGACATCGGCTTTTCGTCCCAGACGCGGGGGCCGGGCACGTTCGTCTTCGGTGCGCCCGGCTCGACGGTCGGCGGCACGATCTACTGGCACGGTGCGGACATCACGTTCACGGAAGACTGGACGCTTGGCTCGGACGACGCGACAAAGACGACGGGGTTGGGGCGGTTCGACGGACGCCTCAGCGGTTCGACGCGCTATTATCAGGGTTGCCCCGTCCACTTCGGCACAACGCGGCAGCGGCTTGGCGGCTTTGTCCGCGACGTCACGAGCGGCGCGTCGTTCGACGGCGCGGCGGGGTCTGTCTTCTACTGCCGCCAGACGAATGACGTCACGGTTGCGGCGGCGGTGTCGGGCGACCTCTCGTTCGTCAAGGAGGGCGAAGGCCGCCTGACGTTCGCGACGGCGTCGGACACGACCGGCACGCTCGGCGTCACGGAGGGTTCTCTCGTCCTGACGGCGGACGCCGCCTGGCGGAACACGACGAACGTCCTCGTGGCGGGGACGGCGACGCTGTCCGTCTCGAACGCCGCCACGTTCGCGGCCAGGCCCGCCGTGTCGGTGGCTGACGGGGCGAAGTTGGATCTCGCGTTCGCGGGGCGGGCCAAGGTCGCCACGCTGACGCTCGGCGAGACGACCTACCGCACGGGCGTCTTCGGCGCGGTCGGCTCCGGCGCGGCCAACGAGACGGCGGCCCTTACGGGGAGCGGGCGCCTGGTTGTCGGCAAGCAGGGCATTGCCCTGATCATTCGGTAAGAGAGGGGACGGCATGCGTTGGGGGACACGAAAGGCAGTCGCCGCCGGTTGGCTTGTCGTCGCCCTTGTCTGCGCGGCGACGGGGACGCGCGGCGAGGCGAACCTGCTGGCGAACGGCGACTTCAAGTCGGGCCTCGCCCCCTGGCGCGGCAACAGCTACGGCGGCGGGGAGGGTTCGGTCGGCGTCGCCTACGAGGGCGGCGGCGAGGACGAGCGCGCGTTCGCGCGCCTCGTGAAGACGCGCGGTCCCGGCGGTGCGCAGATCTTCCAGTCGGCGACCCTGCCGAAGGGCGCCGGCTCGCTGCGTTTCGCGTTTCGGGCGAAGGGCTGTCCCGCGAACGTCTACGTGAAGTTTCTCGCCGCCGACGGCACGACGCCGTACCGCGATTCGCTCGGCCGTCCCGCGCAGGCGAAAGTCGTCTTCGGCGGCGCGTCCGACTGGAAGCCCGTCGCGGCCGTCCTCAAGGTCCCGGCGGCGGCGCAGGACACGGGCGGAACGGTTGTCGTCCATTTTGGCATTCTCGCGGGCGCGGCCGAGAACGTCCTCCTGCTGGACGACGTTGCGCTCGCGCCCGTGGCGGACGGCGAGGTTCGGGCGCCGAAGCCGCTGACCTTCGCGTTCGCGCCGACGCCCGCGCCTGACGCGAGCTACCGTCCCGTCGAGCCGGTCGCGGACTTCACGGTCGAGGCGCGCGACGGGCTGCTTCTGCGCAACGGGAAGCCGCACTTCTGGGTCGGCAACGGCGTCGATCTCGGCTCCGCGCACGCGACGCCGGTCGGGCTCTGGCTCGCGAAGCTGCAGGGGCAGGAGTTCGTCTGCCCGACGGATGGCATCGACTGGACGGCGAAGCTTGACGGCGATACGCTGACGCTCGGCGCGACGCGCATCCCGGCCGCGAACCTCGCCTGGATCCGCGAGGCCCAGCGCCTCGGCCTGCTGGCGGAAGTGCTGGTCACCTCGCGCTACTTCAAGTACAGCAGCCTCAAGAAGCTCGCGCAGGCGCACCCTGACTTCGGCGCGTTCCACTACGACGCGGGGCACTACCTTTCGCTCGACACGGGGCATCCCGTCGGGCGTCGCCTGATGGCCGAAAAGCGCAAGGGCCTCCTGACGCAGCTCGGCGACGACCCGAAGATCGTGCTGGAATTCGCCCGCGAGCCGGGACCTGAACCTGGCAACCGTCGGGTGCGCGAGGCTTTCGTCGCGTGGGCGCGGCGCAAGTACGGCGATCTCGCGACGGCCAATGCCGTCTGGCGGACGCGCTACGGCGACTGGGCCGAAGTCGAGCCGCCGCACCTGCCGGAGGACGTCATCCATTCGGGCGGACACGTGCGAAAGCTCGAACTGCGCGCGTGGGCGCGGGAGAACCGCTTCGAGATGTACTACGACTGGCTCGCCTTCGCGCAGGAGGACGTCGCGTCGTGCCTGGCGGGCGAGGTCGCCGACGTGAAGGCGTTCGCGCCGAAGGTCCTGACGACGTTCGACGTGCGCGGGCACCATTCGGACAGCGACGACTACATGGCCGTCCTTCCGGCGGCGGTCGATCGCCTCTTCGACATCTTCGAGCTGCACGACGGCTACCGCGCCTACTACTACGACGACACGCCCTACGACCTCCAGACGCTGCGCGTCGCGACGAGCTTCCAGCTGTTCAAGTACGGCTTCTTCAGGGCCAACACGACGAAGCCGCTGTGGAACGCGGAGGACATCGTCGGACAGGTCCGGTCGGCGAGCGCGTCCGAGAGCGCGATGGCGAAGAACGACCTCGGCCGCCTCATGGACGGCGACTGGGACTTCCGTCGGGACGGCGACGCGGACTGGGACCGGATTCGCGTCCCGTCGGCCTGGGACGCGCAGGAGAAGTGGAAGGGGTACACGGGCACGGCCTGGTACCGCCGTCCGTTCACGGTCGCGCGGCGCTATGCCGACGACTACGCCGACGGCTCGCGCAAGTTCTATTTCGTCGGCAAGGGCATCGCGCAGGCGGGCACCGTCTGGGTGAACGGGCACGAGGTCGGGCGCGTCAAGGGCTGGGCGACGCCGTTCAGGTTCGACATCGGCCGCTATCTCAGGTTCGGCGGGGACAACGAGCTGCTGATCCGCGCCGAGGGCAACGGCGGCTACCTGAACGGCCTGCGCGGCTACTACCACATTCTGCCGCAGGACATGCTTGCCGAGTCGATTCCCTTCGGCGAGCGGCAGTACCGGGCCATGCTGTGGATGTATTTCGCCCACGGGTCGAGCGCGGTCAGCGTCTGGAACTGGGGGGCGGACACCTACCGGCCCTACTTCCCGGCGCTCATCGACCGCATCAACGCCTGCGCGGAGCGCGTCCAGAACGCCCTGCGCGCGCCGCGTCGCGGCAAGGTCGCGATGCTCTACCCCTATCTCTACGCGCGGGGGCTGCCGTTCGCGCCGTTCATCGCGCGCGACGCCGTGCGGCTCGACTGGTTCAATGCGCTCGTCTTCAGCGGCTGTGAGCCGGACGTCCTCTCGGAGGAGACCCTGTGGACGCGCCTGGACCCGGCGGTGTATCCCGTCCTTTTCGCGCCGCAGTGCGACCTCGTGAAGGTCCGCACGTGGGCGGCGGTGAAGGCCTATCTCGCGAAGGGTGGCCGCGTCGTGGCGACGGACGGCTCCTTCGCCAAGACGTTCGGACGCTTCGCCGCGACGGATGCCGCCGCACAGCCGAACGTGACGCGCCTCCCGGAGAGCCTGGAGATGGAGGCACTGCAGGCGGCGTTCCGTCCGTTCCTGCCGCCGGACGACCTGCCGCTCGCGGTCGAGGCGGACGGCGAGACGCCGCTCCTGCACAAGGTCTTCGCGCGACAGGGCGACTTCGCCTTCCTCTATCTCCACAACTGGGGCGGAAAGGACAAGCGCGTGTCGTTCCGCCTGCCGACGGCGGTGGACGGCTGGAATCTCGTCCCGATGGAAGGCGACTTCCGTGTCGAATCGGGCCGCGTGTCGGTCGTCGTGCCGTCGCAGGAGCCGGCGGTGGCCCTGCTCGCGCGCGACGGCGGCTTCTCCTACGAGACGCCGGCGTCCGTCACGGCGCGCGCGGACGAGCTGCGGCGGCTCCAGGCGCTGGACGCGGGGGCGGAGGCGCGGCCGGGGCGTCCGAAAGTGCTCTTCTTCAAGTCGGCGCGCGAGGGCGACATGCGGGTCGGCGCCGAGGTCTATCCCGAACTCTGCGCGGCGATCCGCGCGGCGGGCTATGACATCGAAAGCGTGCCGAGCGCGGCGTGGACGCCGGAGCGGCTGGCGGCCTACCGGCTCGTCGTCCTCCCGGAGACGGCGACGGCGCACCTCCGCCCGACGCTGGAGGACGGGGCGGCGCTGTCCAATCTCGTCGCATGGGTGAAGGCCGGCGGACGTCTCTTCTGCCCGGTCTACTCGGCCGACACGCTTAACGCACAGGGACTGCTCGTGCGGCGCGGACATCTGCGTCCGCTGGGCGTCGAGGGGTTTGGCGGCACGGCATGGCGCGCGACGGGCTTCGCTTATGGCGACGTGCACCAGGTCGTGACGGACAACATCGACCGAGGGCATCCGCTCGGCGCGGGCGTGGCGTCCGTCTCGCTCTACCATGACCGGGCGCTGCGCCTGACGAAAGGCTCGCCGCTCCGTCCGGTCGTCTCGTTCCCGGCGGACGCCTCCGGCCCCGGCGCGGGCGATCCGGTCATTGTCGCCGGCGCGGTCGGCAAGGGTCGCGTCGTCGTCTCGTCCGACGTGATGCTCTTCCAGCCCTACCGCATCGACCGGGCCGACAACGCGCGGCTCCTGAAGAACATCGTGGACTACCTGACGCAGGGCGACGACTGACCGACGAGAGGTGTTGCGGATTGACATTGGCGGACGGGATTTGGTATTATGTGCGCACGTAATTCGTAAAACCGTGCAAACGAGGAGGTTGTCCGATGAGCATTACGCTTTCAGTTCCGCCCGCTGTCGTACAGGACGTTCGGCTCTACGCCGAGCGCACAAAGACGTCGCTCAACGCGCTTTTGCGGGCTTACATGGAACGGCTGGCCGAAGAGGAGCGCGCCAAGCGCGCAAAGGAATCTGAAGATGTCTACGCCTACCTCATGGGGCAGGGCGGCTGGCTTCCCGACGGCTATTCGTTTGATCGGGAACAGGCGAACGAGAGATAGACCATGCGAAAGTTCTTTGACACGAACGTCTTTCTCTATGCGTTTCTGGATCAGGGCGATGCGAAGAAGAAAATCGCGGCCAAGCTGATTGCGGAAGCTGTGCGCGAGGGCGACGGCTGGATCTCGACACAGGTCATTCGTGAGTTCTTCAACGTGATGCTGAAGAAGTCCGCACGGCCGATGGCGGAGATCAAGAAGGCGTATTCCGTCTTCGGCGGCTTCAAGGTCGTCGAAGACACGCTGATGCTGACGTATCGCGGGCTTGAGATCAAGGAAAAGTACGGGACGCAGTATTTCGATTCCATCATCTTGGCTTCGGCCGAAAAGGGGCTGTGCGAACGGCTCTATTCTGAAGACTTCAATGACGGGCAGGTCTATTGTGGCGTCAAGGCCGTGAATCCGTTTCGCGCCTGAAGGGGCGAGAAGCTTCTTATCCTCATATTATGCGCAAACGGATAAGACTTGACGGCGGGATATGATATACTTCGCATTCTGAAAAACGTCATTGGAGGTTTGAAGAATGCAGAAGAGAGTTTCGCTGAAGAGCGTGTCGTCCGTTGCCGTCTGTGCCATGTGCGCCGTGGGCGCGGCGACGGATGCGTTGGCATGGGACGTGGAGCATGACGAGGTCGCGCGCCTGACCGCCGCGTTTCTGCCGGCGGAGATCAAGGAGACGTTCGACTTCGACGACTACGGCACGATTTTGGACTACTGCCACTTCCCCGACATGACGGAAGAGGCGCCGAGGCACTTTCGCACGCTTGCGGAGCTGGAGCCGTATGCCGGCGCGGCGGACTGCGCGATCATGGCGCGGTACGGCTTCCACGGCTACTGGATGCACACGGAGATGGGGAAGTCGACGCTGATGGCGCTCCTCGCGCGCGCGTTCGGGCGCGGCGACCACCGCACGGCGGCGTTCTACCTCTCGCTGCTGACGCACCCGGTCGGTGACGAGAGCGCGCTCAATCACCCGACGATCCTGAACTTCGTCCAGTACTGCCACTACCAGGGCGTCACGTTCGGGACGAAGAAGGTCGAGGGCGGCGCGAAGAACATCTTCGGCTTCCGCGCGGAAGGCGGCGTCGGGCGGCGTGTGCGCGAGAAGCTGCGCGGCTACCGCCCGTCCGCGCCCGCCGTCGGCGACTTCCGCGCGCAGCAGCTCGACCTCTGCGTCCGCGCCGTCAGCCAGTCGTCCTATGCCGCCGAGAAGGAGGTCGCCGTCGGCTTCGGCCGGCCCGGCGCCGCCGAGGCCCTGGCGGATCTCGTCGCGATGCAGGTGCGGGCGATCCTCGACATCGCGTGGACGTGCTGGGCGAACCGCGCGCCGGACGCGGCCCTGCCCTACGACGACTTCCAGTCGCGCTTCGACTGCGCCGCCGAGAAGGCCATGAAGGCGCTCGACCCCGGCAAGCAGGCCGTCTTCGCCGACCTCTTCGACGCGGCGCAGAATCCGCCGAACCCGAAGGGGACGGTCGCCGTCGTCTGCGAGGCCCTCGGCCTCCGCTCGAGCGGCGCGCAGTCCTACGTCGGGCGGCTTGTGCTGGGCGCGTGCGGGCGGACGCTGCGCGCGGCGGGCTATGCGGTCAAGGCATACGACTTCCGCAACCTGAAGGTCGGCGACCTCTCGCCCGCCGAGACGCCGGTCCTGGTCGTGACGGCCGGGTATGACGCGCCGGACGAGGATGCGGCGCGTGTCCTGGTTGCCTACCGCGAGGCCGGCGGAAAGATCGTCTACGTGTGCGGACAGGACCCGACGTCGGCGGCCGACCGCGCGGTCAGCGGACGTCCGCTGGTGGTCGGGCACGGCGACCCGCGCGACATTTCCGGCTTCAGCGGCCTGCTCGTCGAGCGGGCGCCGGAGGAGCTGCCCGTCTCGCCCGGCTGGCACAAGGAGGGCGCGTGCCCCGACTGGCGGACGATGGCGGTCGTCGTGGACGGCGCGCGGCATGCGCTCCGGCGCGATGCGAACGGCGACGGCTACGCGAAGCCGGCCTGCGCGGAGGAAATCCGCCTGGCGGACGGCGTTGCGCCGCTGGCCTTTCTCGACAACGGCGCGTCGCGCTTCTGCGTCGCCGCGCGCAAGGGGAACGTGACGTGGCTGCCGGTCTACCTTCTCACGCCGTTCCTCTTCTCGGACGACACGGCGCTCGACTTCGGCGCGCTCCGGCTCGACTCGTTCGCCGCGCCGCTCTTCCTGTCCGTCGTGCGCGAGGGCTTCCGGGAGGCGTCGGCGCGATGAGCGGCGCCCTGCGACCGAGCGCGGGCGGGAGGCTTTCCATCCGCGAGAAGGTCTGCTATGCGATGGGGGACGCGGCGGCGAACATCGCCTGGCGCGGCGTCGCCGCATTCCTCTTCATCGTCTACACGGATCAGTTCGGCCTCGCGCCCGCCGCTGTCGGCACGCTGCTGCTTGTCGCGCGCATCGGGGACGGCGTCTCGGACATCGCCATGGGCATCGTCGCCGACCGCACGAACACGCGCTGGGGCAAGTTCCGTCCCTGGATGCTCTGGTCGGCCCTGCCGCTCGGCGCGACGCTTTCTCTGGTGTTCACCTGTCCCGAAGGCCTGGGCCCGACGGGACGGCTCGTCTACGCCTACGTGACCTACATCGCCTTCACGCTCGCCTACACGGCGCAGGGCATCCCCTACGGTGCGCTCCTGACGGTGATGTCGCCGGATGACCGCGAGCGCACGTCGCTCGGCAGCTACAAGATGGTCGGCGCGTTCGCCGGCGGCATGGCCGTGCAGGGGCTGCTCATCGTCCTGAAGGAGCATTTCCATTCCTACACGATCCCGATCTACATCCTCTCGGCCGTGCTGGTCGTGCTGATGCCGGTCACCTTCTTCGGCACGCGCGAGCGCGTCTCGCCGCCGAAAGGCCAGAAGTCGTCCGTCCGGGACGATCTCGGCGACCTCCTCCTGCGCAACTTCCCGTGGGGCGTGCTGCTGGCCGTCTCGCTTCTCTACAACGTCTACAACTCGGTGAAGCAGGGCGTGACGATCATCTACTTCACGCATTTCCTGGGGCGGGAGCTGGCTTGCGCGTCGTACATGACGCTCCTCATGCTCGCGTCCGTCGTCGGCGCCGCGCTCACCTCGCCGCTCGCCGTCCGCTTCGGCAAGCGCAGCCTCTTCGTGGCCGCGCTCCTCCTGTCGGGCGTGTTCAGCGCGGCCCTGTGGTTCTGCGGGCCGGCGGACGTGCACGCCATCTTCGCGCTCGGCATCGCGTCCGAGCTGTTCGCGGCGATTCTCCCGACCCTCTGCTTCGTCATGCTGGGCGACGTCGCGGACTACTCCGAGCTGCGCAACGGGCGGCGCGCGTCCGGCCTCGTCTACTCGGCGGCCTCGTTCGCGATGAAGGCGGGCGGCGGACTTGCGGGGCTGCTCATCGGCGTCGTCCTCGCCCGCTGCGGCTATGACGGCCTGGCGAAGGAGACGATCGCGGGGGCGGTTCCCGGCATCAAGGCGCTCATGAGCTGGATTCCGGGCGCGCTCGCCGTCGCGACGGCGGCCGTCATGGCCCTTTACCCGATTACGACGGCCCGGATGGCCGAGATTTCCGCCGCGCTTGCCGCGCGGCGCCTTGAAAGGACGGAACGATGATGATGGTTTCCCGATGCCTCTGCGGATTGCTTGCGCTACTGTCGGCAGCCGCCCTGGCCGATGCGATGGAGGCGGCCTGGGCGCGGGCGAAGTGGATCGGCGAGAACCTGCCGCCGGGCGTCAAGGCCGTTTCCGAAAAGAACTGTCCCGTCTTCCGCACGGCGCTTGAACTGCCGGACGCGCCGGCGAAGGCCGAGGTCACGGTGACGGGGCTTGGCTTCTTCGAGGTCTACGTGAACGGGCAGAAGGCCGGCGACGAGGTGCTGACGCCCGCCGCCTGCGACGGAACGCACCGGTGCTACTACTACGCCTGGGACGTCGCCGCGCTTCTGAAGAAGGGCGCGAACGAGATCCGCATCTGGACGGCGCCCGGCTATTCGGACGACTTCTTCGAGTTCGGCTGGCGGCGCGTCGCGGAATACCCGAAGCGCGCGCGGCTGGCGCTGGCGGGCGTCTGCGCGGACGGCTCGCCGTTCGCGGTGACGACGGACGGCGCGTGGCAGGTCTCGCCGAAGAGCCCGATCTCCTTCGCGAGCATCTACCTTGGCGAGCGCTACGACGCGGGCTTCGACGGCTGGGACTGGCAGCCGGCGAAGGTGCTGGACGACTTCGACCGCCAGGAGGTCGTCAACCGCGTGCCGGAGCTGTGGCGTCCGCGCGTCGGCCCGCCGGAGCTGCGCCGCTTCGACGGCGCGCCGGTCCGCCTGTATGACGCGCGCCCGCCGAAGGCGATCCTGCGTCCAAACAGCGCGGCGCACGCATTCGTCGTCGATGCGGGCGTCAACCGCGCCGGCGTCGTGGGCATCCGCGCGAAAGGCCCGCGCGGGACGGTCATCACGCTGTCCTACGCCGAGGAGCTCGACCCCGTGACGAACGACCTCGACACGCGCACGAACCGCACGCGGGAGACGATCCGCGACACGTTCGCGCTCGCCGGCACGGGCGACTGGGAGACCTTCCGTCCGCGTTTCACCTACCACGGCTTCCGCTACGTGCGCGTCGATGGCTATCCGGGCGAGCTGACGGCGGCTGACGTCACGTGCTACGCCGTCGGCGCGGACGTCGCGACGACAGGCGGCTTCGCGTGCTCCGACCCGTTCCTCAACCGCTTCCACGCGGCGGCCGTCAACTCGATGCGCGCGAACTTCATGAGCTACCCGACCGACTGCCCCGTGCGTGACGAGCGCACCCCCTGCCAGCTCGACTCGCAGGTCTACGAGGAGACGGCGATGCTCAACTTCGACATGCGGGCGTTCTACGCGAAATGGCTGGACGACATCGACCTCGGCGGCATCGGCGGACGCTTCTGCCCCGACTGGATGGGCGACGGCATCGTGCTGCCGTGGCGGCACTACGTCGCCTACGCCGACCGGAACGTCCTCGCGCGGCACGACCCGATCGCCCGGGACAAGTTCGAGAAGATGCTTGCGGCCTATCCGGGGCTGGTCGTCGACTGGGGCTTCGGCGACTGGTGCGTGCCGAACGACGGCGCGCAGGGCTACCTCAGCGCGTTCGGCTACGTGAAGGAGGTGAACACGGCGCTGTTCGCCTACGCGGCCGACTGCCTCGCGAAGAGCGCCGCCGCGCTGGGGCGTCCGGCGGAGGCGGCGCGGTACGCCGGACTCTTCGGGCAGATCCGCCGCGCCTACAATGCGGCGTTCTTCCGGGACGGCGCGTATGCGGGGGGCGCGCAGACGCCGACGGCGCTCGCGTTCGCCTTCGGGCTGGTCGAGCCGTCCGCGCGCGAAAGCGCCTACCGGGCGCTCGTCCGGCACATCCGCGAGCGGGACGGCGGAAAGTTCACGACGGGCATCTGGGGGACGTCGCTCCTGGGCGAGGTCCTCGCGGACGGCGGCGACGCCGACCTCATGCTCGCGATGATGAAGGGCCCCGGCTACCCCAGCTTCGGCTACATGTTCGAGAAGTACGACGCGACGAGCCTCTGGGAGCAGTGGCACCCGCACGGCGAGATGAACTCGCACAGCCACGCGATGATGGCGGGCGCGGAGAAGTGGTTCTTCACGCGCATCCTCGGCATCCGCCCGTCGGGCCCCGGCACGGTCGAGGTCGTCGAGCCGGTCGCGCCGTCCTCTCTCCAGTGGGCGCGCGGACACGTGACGACGCCGGACGGGCGCATCGAGGTCGCGTGGCGCCGCGACGCGGAAGGAAAGATCGTCAGGGAGCAACCGAAAGAAACGAAGGAAGCAAAACGAAAGGAACAGAAATGAAGACAAGGGCAATCGTCTATGATGGAGTCGACCAGGTTCGGCTCGGGGAAGTGACCCTCCCGGCCTGCGGGCCGAAGCAGGTCGTCGCGAAGACGCTCTACACGTTCGTCTCGCCCGGCACGGAACTGCGCGTTCTCGGCGGACACTACGGGGCGGCGGGCAACTACCCGCTCGTGCCCGGCTACGCGGCGATCTCCGAGATCGTCGAGGTCGGCGCCGAGGTGCGGGGCTTCCGCGTCGGCGATCGGATCAGCTGCCGGAACGCGGCGCGCTTCGCGGACATGAACGTCATGTGGGGCGGCGAGGCCGGAATGCACGTCTACGACACCGAGACCGAGGACACGCCCGTCCTCCTGCCGCAGGGCCTGACGGACGAGCAGTGCCTGCCGTATGCGGCGGCGGAGGTCGCGGCGATCTCCCTGCGCGGCGTCGAGGCGGCGGACCCAAAGGAGGGCGAGACCGCGCTTGTCATCGGACAGGGCATGATCGGGCAGTTCTCGGCGATGTTCCTGAAGCTTCGCGGCGCGAAGGTCGTCGTCGCCGACATCGACGCGAACCGCCTGGCGGAGTCGGCCAAGGCGGGCGTCTCGGCGGCGGTGAACCTCTCGGAGAACGGCGCGGCCGACCGCGTGGCGCGCCTCGGCAACGGCGGGTTTGACATCGTCGTCGAGGCGTCGGGCTCGATTCCCGGCGTCGAGCTCGCGTACCGGATGATCCGCCGCAAGCCGCAGAACTACTCGGCGGACTACAAGGTCGAGCCGATCCGCTTCTACGGGCACGACTGGCCGCGCCTCGTGATGCAGGCGAACTACATCAGGGAGATCGCGATCAACCCGTTCGCGTTCTTCGCGGGCGAGGGCGTGACGATCCTCACGCCCGCCGACCGCGGCGTCGAGGAGCGCCAGCGCGTCGTCGAATACGTCCGCGCGGGGAAGGTGGACATGACGCCGTTCCTGGGGAACGTCGTCCCGTGCGCCGACATGCCGGCGTTCTACCGCAAGCTGCAGCGGCGCGAGATCGTCTCGCTCGTCGGAGACTGGAGGTAAGGAAATGAAGAGACTGAAATGGGCCTGCATCGGCGTCGGGAAGTTCTCGAACCTGCGCGGGGGAGTCAACGCGATCGCCTATGCGCACGCCGAGGCGCTGAAGCGCAACGCGGCGGCGTTCGAGCTTGTCGCGGGGGCGTCGCTGGATCAGCAGAACCTCGACGACTTCGCGCGCGAATACCCGTGCCGGGGCTATCTCGACATGAAGGAGCTCTTCGCGCGGGAGAAGCCGGACGGCTGCACGATCTCCACCTGGGCGCCGGCGCGCGAGGAACACGTCCTCGCCGCGATCGACGCGGGCGTGAAGAACGTCCTCATCGAGAAGCCGCTCTCGCTCACGATGGCCGCCGCCGACCGCATGAAGGCCGCCGCCGACAGGGCGGGCGCGCGCCTCTTCGTCAACTTCCAGCGCCGCTACGGACGGCCGTTCGCCCTCGTCAAGGAGGCGGTCGAGCGGGGACGGCTCGGCAAGGTCACGTCAATCGAGCTCATGCAGCCGTGCGCGAACGCGCTGGACTTCGGGCCGCATTTCGTCAACATGGCGCTCTACTTCCTCGGCAACCCGAAGGCGGAGACGATCCTCGCCGGCGCGGAAGGGCTGGAGACCGTCCCGTGGCACGGAATGAAGGTCGAGAAGTCGATGACGGCGACCGTGTTCCTGTCGGACGGCGTCAAGCTCTTCTATTCGGCGACGCCGGCGAACCGCTGGGAGGACGTCGTCATCCGCGTGAACGGCACGGACGGCTTTGCGGAGCTTTTCTGCAACACGCCGCCCGGCGCGAAGAGCGTCGTGCGGCTCGTCACGCCGGACGGCATCGAGAATCCCGCGCTGGACGAGAACTTCCACCACGGCGACGCCGACCCGTACCTCTACTTCGAGCGGGCCTACGCCGACCTCGCCCAGGCGATCGCGACGGGCGCGCCCTGTCGCCTGGACTTCGACGCGGGCTACAACACGCAGGCCGTCCTCCTCGGCATCTACGACGCCGCGAAGAGGGCGCGCGGGTGATTCTCAAGACGAACAAGTGGGCAGAAAGATGAAATTCGGGCATTTCGACGACGCGAACCGCGAGTACGTCATCACCAATCCGCAGACGCCGTGGCCGTGGATCAACTACCTCGGCAGCGAGGACTTCTTCTCGCTCGTCTCCAACACAGCGGGCGGCTACTCGTTCTACCGGGACGCGAAGTTCCGGCGCCTCACGCGCTACCGCTACAACAACGTGCCGATGGACGCGGGCGGACGCTACTTCTACGTCAGGGACGGGAAGACGGTCTGGAATCCGGGCTGGAAGCCCTGCAAGACGCCGCTGGACTTCTACGAGTGCCGCCACGGCCTCGGCTACACGCGCATCACGGGCGAGAAGGACGGCCTGCGGGCCGAGCTGCTGATGTTCGTGCCGCTCAAGACGTCCGCCGAAATCCAGAAGCTCACGTTCACCAACACGTCGCGGCGGGTGAAGCGCTTCACGGTCTTTTCGTTCGTCGAGTGGTGCCTCTGGAATGCCGCGACGGACATGGAGAACTTCCAGCGCAACCTCTCCACGGGCGAGGTCGAGGTCGCGGACGCCGGACGGACGATCTACCACAAGACCGAGTACCGGGAGCGGCGCAACCACTACGCTTTCTACGGCGTCAACGCGGCGGTGGACGGCTTCGACACCGACCGCGAGACGTTCCTCGGCCTCTACAACGGCTTTGAGGAGCCGCAGGTCGTGCGGACGGGCAAGAGCCGCAAGTCAGTCGCGCACGGATGGAGCCCCATCGCCTCGCACGCCTGCTCCGTCACGCTGAAGCCGGGCGAATCGAGGACGCTTGTCTTCACGCTTGGCTACGTCGAGCTTCCCGAAGAGGAGAAGTGGGAGCGCCCGGGCGTCGTCAACAAGAAGCCGGCGAAGGCCATCCTGAAGCGGTTCGACGGCGCGGAGAAGGTCGACCGGGCCTTTGCCGCGCTCAACGCCTACTGGGACGACCTGCTGGCGCGCTACACGGTGCGGACGGGGAACGCGAAGGTCGACCGCATGGTCAATATCTGGAACCAGTACCAGTGCATGGTCACGTTCAACATGTCCCGGTCGGCCTCGTTCTTCGAGAGCGGCATCGGGCGCGGCATGGGCTTCCGCGACTCGAACCAGGATCTCGTCGGCTTCGTCCACCAGATCCCCGACCGCGCCCGTGCGCGCATTCTCGACATCGCGGCGACGCAGTTCCCGGACGGCGGCTGCTACCACCAGTACCAGCCGCTCACGAAGCGCGGCAACAACGACATCGGCGGCGGCTTCAACGACGACCCGCTCTGGCTCATCTTCGGCACGGTCGCCTATCTCAAGGAGACGGGCGACTTCGCGGTTCTCGACGAGCGGGTGCCGTTCGACAACAAGCCGGGCAGCGAGGTCCCGCTCTTCGACCACCTGACGGTCAGCCTTGACCACGTTCTCCAGAACCTCGGGCCGCACGGGCTTCCGCTCATCGGCCGCGCGGACTGGAACGACTGCCTGAACCTCAACTGCTTTTCGCACGATCCGAACGAGTCGTTCCAGACGACGGAGAACAAGACGACAGGATCGAAGGCCGAGTCGCTGATGATCGCGGGCCTCTTCTGCGTCTGCGGCCGGGACTACGCCGAGCTGTGCGCGCGTCTCGGCAGACGCGGCGAGGCGGCGCGGGCGCGCGCGGCCGTCGCCCGGATGGAGGAGGCCGTCGAGCGTCATGGCTGGGACGGCGGCTGGTACCTCAGGGCCTACGACTTCTTCGGCGGAAAGGTCGGCTCAAAGGAGAACGCCGAGGGCAAGATCTTCATCGAGTCGCAGGGCTGGTGCGCAATGGCGCGCATTGGCGCGGCGAAGGGGCTTCCCGAAAAGGCCCTGGACGCGACGAAGAAGCGCCTTGAATGCGAACACGGCATCGTCCTCAACCAGCCGGCGTTCACGCGCTACGTCGTCGCATACGGCGAGATCTCGTCCTACCCGCCGGGCTACAAGGAGAACGCCGGCATCTTCTGCCACAACAATCCGTGGATCATCATCGCCGAGACGCTGGCGGGACGCGGCGACGATGCGTTCGCGCACTGGGCGAAGATCGCGCCCAGCTATACGGAGGGGCGGTCGGAGCTTCACAAGGTCGAGCCTTACGTCTACTCGCAGATGATCGCGGGCCGCGACGCGGCGAGGCCGGGCGAGGCGAAGAACTCGTGGCTGACAGGCACGGCGGCATGGAACTGGTACGCGATCTCGCAGTTCATGCTCGGTGTCAAGCCGGACTACGACGGGCTCGTCATCGATCCCTGCATCCCGAAGACGTGGAGGCGGTTCACGGTGACGCGGCGCTTCCGTGGCGGCGAATACGTCATCACTGTCCGCAACCCGGATGGCGTCGCGCGTGGCGTCGAGATCGTGAAGATGGACGGCGAGATCCTGCCGGACAACAGGCTGCCCGTCAAGCCCGGCCGCCATGTCGTCGACGTGCTGATGTCAAGCGCCCGTCGTCGCTGACGAAGCGTGTCACGGATGTCGGACGTCTGTCGTCCTCAGGCTTCATCGCCCTTGCCAACCTGAACTTCTTGGGCTTTGTCTTCGCCGGATCGAGAAACACCCGCTCTGGGTCTAGCCTCTGCGCCAGCCCCTCCTCCAGAGATGAGAACGTCATGCGGAAATCTTTTTTGGTCACTAGCATCCCATTCGTAGTCTGAAGGATGCGGTTCAGAGTTGCTTTTCGGGATGGTTTCGGGTATCCTACCCGAATGTGAAAACGCCAAACCCGAAAGCAACGCGGACAGTATACCCCATCATCCGCCAGATTGTCAACACGGTCCCACAGCAGTTCATCGCGGAGACCGCGAGGGCGCACAGGGTGCAGAGCCGCACCTTCTCGCCGAAGAGCCATGTCGCGGCGATGCTGTACTGCCAGGTCTCGAAGACCGAATCCCTCAACCCCGTCTGCGACGTCGCGCGGGCGAACGAGCCCCTCTGGCGGTCGATGGGCGTGACGCCGCCGGCGCGCAACACGCTCCCGAACGCCAACGCGCACAGGCCCTCCGGCATGGCGAGGGACCTCTACTGGCGGACGTTCGGACACCTCACGGGCATCGCGCCGGGGTTCGGCGCGGGGCGGCACAGGGGCTACTGCTTCCGCATCAGGGCCCCGATGTTCGCCGTCGACCCGTCCACGATCCGGCTCTCGATGGACAGCTTCGACTGGGCGCGGCACCGCCGCTCGAAGGCCGCCGCGAAGCTGCACCTGACGTATGGGCTCGGGAACCGGCTTCCGGCGTTCGCCGTCGTGGAGGACGCCGCGCACCACGACTCCGCGAGGGCCGCTGAGCTGACCGCCCACCTGAAGCGGGGCGACATCGTCGTCGCCGACCGCGCCTACACGGACTTCGGCTTCATGGCCGGCCTCGACGGGCGCGGCGTGTGGTTCGTGACGCGCCAGAAGCGCAACATGAGGACGGCCGTCGCCGGGGAGCTGCGCGCCCCGGCCTCCGCGACGTCCGCGAAGAGGACGCAGGTGCTCAGGGACGAGGCCGTCGTGCCCGTCAGGAAGTCGAGCGCCGCGAAGTACGGGGGGACGCTGCGCCGCGTCACGGCCCCGGTCGAGGTGCAGGGGCGGATGAAGGAGATGTCGTTCCTGACGAACAGCCTCAGGTGGGCCGCCCGCACGGTGGCGGAGACCTGCCGCGACCGCTGGGGAATCGAGACGTTCTTCAGGGAGCTCAAGCAGACCTGCCAGATCCACGACTTCATCGGCTACAGCGAGAACGCCGTGCAGTGGCAGGTGTGGACGGGGCTTCTCGCGCACCTCGTCCTCAGGTACCTCGCCTGGCTGTCGCGGTGGGGGCTGAGCTTCTCCCGGCTCGCGGGGGTCGTCCGTGGCACGCTCTGGATCCGCCGAAGCCTCCTCGAGACGCTGCGCCTCCTATGAGAACAAAAGTCAATAGGCAGAATCGCCCTGGCGATTTCCGCATTCCCCTTCCGGGCGCCTGATGCATGTCTCTCTCCTATCCGCAGTGTCGGGCTGCCGTTGCCGGCTTCGTCGCCCGC
>CAKTZI010000055.1 GCA_934635385.1 uncultured Kiritimatiellota bacterium
TGAGGCCTCTGCGGGAGGTTTATAGACCACCGACGGACGCGACGGAGCGCGTCCCTCCCCCAGATGCGGAATCTCTGCTGAACGGGCGTCGCCTTTGCGGGGTGGGGCGGTTTTTGCTATAATACGCGCAATATGAACCTATTGAAGCTTTTATTTGGAACGAAGAACGAGCGGGAGCTGAAGAAACTGTGGCCGATCGTCCGCGAGATCAACCGCATTGAGGAAGAGTACCAGGCGAAGAACTTCACCGACGAGGACTTTCCGAAGAAGACGCAGGAGTTCCGCGACCGCCTCGCGAAGGGCGAGACGCTCGACCAGATCCTGCCCGAGGCGTACGCGCTCGTGAAGAACGCCTGCCGCCACCTCGCGGGGACGACCGAGGAGGTCTGCGGCCACACGCTCACGTGGAACATAGTGCCGTTCGACGTGCAGCTCATCGGCGGCATCGTCCTGCACCAGGGCAAGATCGCCGAAATGCAGACGGGCGAGGGCAAGACGCTCGTCGCGACGCTGCCGCTCTACCTGAACGCGCTCGCCGGGAAGAACGTGCAGCTCGTGACGGTGAACGACTACCTCGCGCTGCGCGACGCGACGTGGATGGGCCATCTCTACAAGTACCTCGGCCTCACGGTCGGGTGCATCCAGAACTCGATGGACCCGGAGGAGCGCCGCGCCCAGTACGCCTGCGACATCACCTACGGCACGAACTCGGAGTTCGGCTTCGACTACCTGCGCGACAACGGCATGGCGCAGCAGCCCTCGCAGGTCGTGCAGAGCGGCCACAACTTCGCGATCGTCGACGAGGTCGACTCGATCCTCATCGACGAGGCGCGCACGCCGCTCATCATCTCCGGCCCGGCGACGATCTCGACGGCGCACGTCTACGTCGAGCTCAATCCGCTCGTCTCGTCCATCGTCCGCGTGCAGACGGCTATGTGCAACGACCTCATGCAGGCGGCGAAGAAGGCGATCGACGCGGGCGACGTCAACACCTTCAAGGAGAAGATCTACCAGGTCTACCACGCGATGCCGCGCCACAAGCAGTTCCGCCACATGCTGGAGAACGCGGAGCTGCGCAAGCACCACGAGGACGTCGAGATGCAGATGCTCTCCGAGATGCGCCGCGACCGCGCGCGCGAGCTGAAGGACGAGCTCTACTTCACGATCGACGAGCGGACGCGCGAGGTGTCGCTCACCGACAAGGGCTGCGAGAAGATCTGCCCGCAGGATCCGCAGATGTTCGTCCTCCCCGACCTTGCCGCGCAGATGTCCGCGATCGACGGCGACAAGTCGCTTTCCGACGCGGAGCGCATCGAGCGGCGGCGCGACGCGCAGGCGGCGTTCGCCGAGAAGTCCGACCGCGTGCACGTCGTCGACCAGCTCCTGAGGGCCTACTGCCTCTACGAGAAGGACGTCGAGTACGTCGTGCAGGACAACCACGTCTACATCGTCGACGAGTTCACGGGCCGTGTGCTGCCGGGCCGCCGGTGGTCGGACGGCCTCCACCAGGCCGTCGAGGCGAAGGAGGGCGTCGAGATCGAGAAGGAGTCGCAGACGCTCGCGACGATCACGATCCAGAACTACTTCCGCCTCTACAGGAAGCTCTCCGGCATGACCGGCACGGCCGAGACGGAGGCGCGCGAGTTCAAGGACATCTACAAGCTCGACGTCGTCTCGATCCCGACGAACCGGCCGGTGAACCGCATCGACGGCAACGACCAGATCTACCGCACGGAGCGCGAGAAGTTCAAGGCGATCATCGCGGACGTCGAGCGGCGGCACGCGGAGGGCCAGCCGGTGCTGCTCGGCACGGTCGAGGTCGCGACGTCGGAGGTTCTTTCGCGCATGCTCAAGATCGCGCGCATCCCGCACGAGGTGCTGAACGCGAAGAACCACGCGCGCGAAGCCGAGATCGTCGCGCTCGCGGGCCAGAAGGGCGCGGTCACGATCGCGACGAACATGGCGGGCCGCGGCACCGACATCAAGCTCGGCGAGGGCGTCGCCGCCGTCGGCGGCCTGCACGTGATCGGGTCCGAGCGGCACGAGTCGCGGCGCATCGACCGCCAGCTGCGCGGCCGCTGCTCGCGCCAGGGCGACCCCGGCAGCTCGCAGTTCTTCATCTCGCTCGAAGACAAGCTCATGCGCCTGTTCGGGTCGCAGCGCCTGTCGGGCATCATGCAGCGCCTCGGCCTCCAGGAGGGCGAGGTGATGGAGCACAAGTGGCTCAACCGCTCCGTCGAGACGGCGCAGCGGCGCGTCGAGCAGCAGCACTTCGCCGTCCGCAAGCGCACGCTTGAGTACGACGACGTGATGAACAGGCAGCGCTCGGTCGTCTACGAGCTGCGCGGGCGCGTGCTGAACGGCGACCCGAAGGCGGTGCACGACCTCATCCTCGACGTCATGAACGATCTCGTGCTGACGCAGGCCGAGCGCTACCTCACCGACCCGAAGGACGGCTCGCTCGTCGATTTCATGAACTGGCTCGGCGTGACGTTCCCGATCACGGTGACGGAAGAGGAGCTTAAGCCGCTCATGGGCCAGCCCGCCGAAGCCGGCGCGCTCGTCATGAAGCGCGTCGAGGCGGCCTACGAGTCGAAGTGCGCGGGCGAGGACCCGGAGGTCCTGCCGCTCATGGAGCGCGGCGTCTTCCTGCAGGTCATCGACCGCGAGTGGCAGGAGTACCTGCGCGCGATGGACGACCTCCGCACGGGCGTGAACCTCCGCGCCTACGGCCAGCGCGACCCGCTGATCGAGTACAAGAAGGAGGCGTTCGAGATGTTCGAGACGCTGATGACCACGATCAAGTCGAAGGTCGTCAGCGCCGAGTTCCGCAGCGCGACGGCGGCGCGCCTCCAGGCCGCGTTCAACCTGATGGCCCGCGCGCGCACGAACCAGGAGGCGTTCGACGGCGGCGAGGCGACTGACGGCGAAGGAAGAGGGAAGAGGGGAGAAGGAAGAAGGGAGGAGGCTCCAGCCTCAGCCGCATCCGCGAAGACGATCGGCGACGTGTTCGCGTCGATGATGAACCAGAACCGCGCGGCGGCGGGCGTCCGGCCCATCTCCAGCCGCGCGCTCGCGCCGGCGATTTCGGCACAGCCGCACACGGCGGCTGTCGGGCGGAACGACCCGTGCCCCTGCGGTTCGGGCAAGAAATACAAGAAGTGCTGTGGAAAGGGACTCGTATGATGACGACGGCAATCATTGTGGCGGCAGGCAAGTCGGAGCGCATGGGCGCGAACGTCGACAAGGCGTTCCTGTCGCTGGTGGACAAGCCGGTGGTGGCGTGGGCGCTCCTGGCGTTCGAGCGCTGCCCCGACATCGACCGCATCGTCCTCGTCGTCCGCAAGGAGCAGCAGCTCGCGGCGAAGGCGGTCGCGCGGATGTTCGGGATCTCCAAGCTCGACAAGATCGTGCCGGGCGGAAAGACGCGGGCCGAGTCGGTCGCGGCGGGCTTCGCCGCCTGCGACGCCGACACGCGGATCGTCGTTGTCCACGACGGGGCGCGTCCGCTCGTGAAGAGCGACCTCGTCGCGGAAGTCGTGAAGGCCGCGAAGCGGTATCCGGCGGTCGCCGTCGGGCGGCCGATGACGGACTCGGTCAAGCGCTGCGAGAAGGGCGTGACCGTCAGCGAGACCGTGCCGCGCGAGAAGCTGTGGACGGTGCAGACGCCGCAGGCCTTCCAGGTGAAGGAGTTCCGCGCGGCCTACCGGGCGCTCGGCAAGAAGGACGTGACGGACGACTGCCAGGCACTGGAGCTGAGCGGCGTCGCGCCGAAGATCGTCACCTCGTACGTGCCCAACGTCAAGATCACGACGCCGGAGGATCTGCAGCTCGCCGCTGCGCTGCTGAAGTAGATGGACAAGCTCTTCGCCATTCTGGGGGACATCCACGCGAACCTCGACGCGCTTGAGGTCGTGCTGGACGACTGCCGTCGGCAGGGCGTGACGGACTACCTCTGCACGGGCGACGTCGTCGGCTACAACGCGCGGCCGCACGAGTGCCTGGAGATCATGCGCGGGCTCGGCTGCCCGATCGTGATGGGCAACCACGACTGCTACGTCTCGACGGATCACCTCGACCTCGACGACTTCAACCCGCACGCCGCCGCCGTCATCGACTGGACGAAGCGCCAGCTGTCCGAGGAGGAGCTTGCGTTTCTCCGCAACCTGCCGTTCGTGACGACGAAGATGGGCATCACGCTCGTCCACGCGACGATGGATCACCCGGAGGGCTTCGGCTACGTCTTCGACCACCTGCAGGCCGAGTCGAACTTCTTCCACCAGGTCACGCCGCTCTGCTTCCACGGGCACACGCACTGCCCGATGATCTACGAGAAGCAGATCGGCGGGGTCTACCGCATCGACGCGCAGGACTTCAAGCTGCCGATCGGGCGCAAGTACTTCATCAACGTCGGCTCGGTCGGCCAGCCGCGCGACGGCGACCCGCGCGCGGCGTATGTGCTCTATTCGCCGAAAGACCGCACGGTGCGGTTCCGTCGGCTCGACTACGACATCGCCGCCGCGCAGGCGAAGATCCGCGAGGCGGGGCTGCCCGAACGCCTCGCCCAGCGGCTGGAGGTAGGTCAATGAAAATACTGGTCATCAATCCGGGGTCGACTTCGACCAAGGTGAGCCTGTTCGAGGACAGGCGGCCCAGATTCGAGAAAAGCGTCTTTCACGACTCGTCGGTTCTGCTGAAGTTCGCGCACGTCAACGACCAGTTGCCGTTCCGCTACGACCTGATCGTCTCGCTGCTGAAGGAGAAGGGCGTCGAGCCCGCGTCGATCGACGCGTTCGTCGGGCGCGGCGGCAGCGCACACACGCAGCCGGGCGGCATCACGGTCATCGACCAGAAGCTCTTCGACGACACGGTCGCCGGCGTCGGCGGGTCGGAGCATCCGGCCAAGCTCGGTGTCATGCTCGCGTGGAAGCTGTCGCAGGAATACGGCAAGCCCGCCTACACGCTCAATCCGACGAACGTCGACGAGTACGGCGAGCTGGCGCGCCTGACGGGCATCAAGGGCGTCTACCGCACGCCGCATTCGCACGTCCTCAACCAGAAGGCCGTCGCCGAGTACCATGCGGAGAAGATGGGCCGTCGCTACGAGGACTGCAACTTCATCGTCGCGCACATCGACGGCGGCATCACCGTCGGCGCGCACGACCACGGGCGGATGGTCGATGGCAACATGGGGGCCGACGGCGAGGGCGCGTTCACGCCGACGCGCATCGGGTCGGTGCCCGTCCTGCGGTTGCTGGACTACATTGAGGCGCACTCTGTCGCGGACGTGCGGCTGCGCTGTTCGCGCGCGGGCGGCTTCGTCGATCTCTTCGGCACGTCCAACTCCGACTTCATCCATGCGAAGGTCGATGCGGGCGACCGCAAGGCGACGCTCGTCTGGCAGACGATGATCTACCAGGTCTGCAAGATGATCGGCGAAATGAGCACCGTCCTCTGCGGCAAGGTCGATGCGATCCTGCTCACGGGCGGGCTGCTGCGCTTTCCCGACGTTGCCGAGGGCATCCGCCGCCGCTGCGGCTTCATCGCCCCGATCGCGACGTATCCGGGCGAAATGGAACAGGAGGCGATGGCCTATCCCGCGCTGCGCGTCCTGAAGGGCGAGATCGTGCCGCGCCGCTATGAAGGGCGCGATGTCTGGCAGGGCTTCGGCGACATCGACCTGTAGGCGCACGGGCTTCCGATTTTTGGTATAATGCGCGCGTCTCGGCAGGGTGCCGGGACGTCAAACAAAGCAAACCAGAAATCAGGAAAAAAGCTATGACGCTGAAAATGAAATCCGCAGCGGCCGCGTGTGCGACCGCCGCGCTCCTCGCGGGCTGCTCCAAGTCCGCCAATCCCGAAGGAACCGACCTCTCCGCGCAGGCGCGCGCGGCAGCCGAGGCGAGCGGCTACGTTCCCCCCAACGGCGGTGAGAAGGGCGAGCTCCACATCTACACGTGGTGCGACTACATTGCGCCGGACGTGCTCGCGAGCTTCGAGCGCGCGCTTGGCGTGAAGGTGATCGTCGACACGTTCGACTCGAACGAGGCGATGTACGCCAAGCTCAAGGCGGGCGGCACGGGCTACGACATCATGATGCCGAGCTCCTACCAGGTCGCGCAGATGGCGAAGGACGGCCTCATCGAGAAGCTCGACCACGCGAAGATCCCGAACGTGCGCAAGAACTTTGACCGCGCGTTCGAGGCGCAGATCATCGACCCGACGTTCGCCTACAACGTGCCGTACGCCGTCACCTACACGGGCTTCATGTACCAGAAGGACAAGATTCCCGAAGGGGCGGACGTCGCGAGCTGGGCGATTCTCGGCAACCCCGCCCTCAAGAGCCGCATCACGCTCCTGGACGACATCCGCGAGGTGATCGGCGCGGGGCTCATGTACCTCGGCCATTCCATCAACTCGACCGATCCGAAGGAGATCGACGCGGCGGTCGAGCAGGTGCTGAAGTGGAAGGTCAACTCGCGCAAGTTCGACAGCGAGAGCTACAAGACGGAGGTCGCCAACGGCTCGTCCTGGCTCGGCCACGGCTACTCGACGGACGCGACGCAGGTCATCGTCGGCGACGAGGAGGCGGGCGAGGCCGCGCGCGAGGACATCGGCTTCGCGCTGCCGAAGGAGGGCTACACGATCGCGTTCGACGAGATGGTCGTCGCGAAGAACGCGCCGCGCCGCGATCTCGCCTACGCCTTCATCAACTACATTTACGACGGCGAGGTCGCCAAGGCGAACATGGAGTACATCTGCGGCCCGAATCCCGTCAAGCCGGGCATCGAGCAGCTCGACCCCGACTACCGCGCCCTGATCATTCTCGACGCCGAGACGATCAAGCGCGGACAGGTTCTCAAGGGCTTCGACTCGCAGCCTGAGGTGATGGAGCTCTACAACAAGGCGTGGGATCGCATCAAGGCGACTGACGCGCGCTGAGGCGCACGTGGGCGAACGCGCTTCCCTGAACCTGACGCGGCCGTTTTTGGTATAATACGGCCATGTCAGATTCAAGGGAGTGGTTCGTCAGAACCGAAGAGGGAAAGGTCTATGGGCCGGCGGACGTTTCCGCGCTGGTCGAATGGGCGAAGGACGGACGCATCGAGCCGTCCTGTTTCGTGTCCGCCGACCGCATCAGCTGGAAGCCGGCGCAGCTCATGTCCGAGCTGGAGATGAAGTGGCTCGTCGAGACCGAGCCCGGCAAGTTCTTCGGGCCGTTCCACCGGCAGGTCGTCTCGAGCCTCTTCAAGAGCGGGCAGGTCGCCACGACGGCGAAGGCCTACCGTCTGCACGAGTTCGCGATCGACGAGGATCCGCCGCCGGTGGTGAAGGTCGTCGAGAAGATCGTGGAGAAGGTCGTCGAGGTCGAGAAGGTCGTCGAAAAAATCGTCGAGGTCGAGCCGCCGCCGCGCACCGAGCTGGTCGTGCCGGAGGTCGTCGAGCCGGCGGGCAAGGCGCCGCCGCCGCGCGCGCCCGGTGCGCTTTTCGGTGGTCTGGATCACGGCCGCATGGCGGCGTTGGAGGCGGCTGCGCAGCGCGAGCTCGTGCGCGGCCGCCGCTTTGGGTTCACAAAAGGCCTGTTTGGGAGGAAAGACGGATGAACGAGGCGAAATGGTACCTGCGGACGCAGGACGAGACGTTCGGCCCCGAGACGGAGGCGCGGCTTGTCGAGTGGGCGAAGCTGGGGCGCATCCAGCCGGGGCAGGAGGTTTCCGACGACAACGAGGTCTGGCGGCGCGTGGAGGATGTGCCGTTTCTCGATTTGCGGTTCTCGATTGACTTGGGCGACGGGAACCCGCGCGGGCCGTTTCATCGCGCGGCGGCCGAGGCGCTCTTGGCGAGCGGGCGCCTGCCGCCGTCGGCAACGCTCGTCGAGACGCGCGCGCCGTTTGGGAACGAGGAGAACGTCGGCGCGGACGCGCCGACGGCAGAACCCGAATCAAACGCAGAACCCGTCGCGCCGACGACAGAAAGCGCGCCGCCGACCGACGAAGACGCGCCACCGGCAGAACCCGAATCGGTCGAAGAGCCCGAAGCCGCGACCGAGCCAGAGGTCAAGGTCGTCGAGAAGATCGTCGAGGTTCCCGTCGAGAAGATTGTCGAAAAGGAAGTTCGCGTCGAGGTGCCCGTCGAGAAGATCGTCGAAGTCGAGAAGGTCGTCGTGGACGAGACGCGCGTCAAGGAACTCGAAGGGCTGCTTGCCGAGGAGCGTCGCCACACGGGCGACCTGCAGACGCGGCTGGACGCGGCCTTGAAGGACGCGGCCGAGCGGCGGACGCAGGTCGAGGTTTCGGCGGCGGAAGTCGCGCGCGTGACGAAAGAGGCCGAGCGTGCGGCAACGGAGGCCGAACGCGCGGCGAAGGATGCGGCTGACCGCGAGGCGAAGCTGCGCGACCAGGTTCATGCGCTTGAAGACGAGCTGCGCCGCCTGCCGCAGGCCGCGAGCGAGGTGGCCGACATCCAGGCCGCCGTCTACTCGATCATGACGGGCGAGGCCGAGGAGCTGGGGCGCATCCTGGAGGCGGAGAAGCGCGAGTTCGAGGCGTTCAAGCAGCGCCATCTCGAACGTGCCGACCATCTGCTGGAGCGCCGCCGCGAAATGCTCAAGCGCGCGGGGGCCAACATCGAGGACATGACGCGCAAGGCCCTGCGCGACCGTCCGGAAGATCCGCGCACGACGCAGCTGCGCAAGGAACTGGACGACCTGCGCCGGACGCACGAGATGGAACGGCTCGAAAGCGAGTCCAAGGTGCGCGAGCTCACGACGCAGCTGCGCGAACGGAAGGCCGAGGAGGCGCGGCTCGCGGAGAACATGAAGGACGTCACGCAGCTGCGCGCCGAGGTCGAGACCCTGCGCGAGCAGCTGCAGACGCGCGAAAAGGAACTCGTCGCCGAGCGTCAGCACACCGAGGACATCCGCCGTCAGCAGGCGACACGCCAGCAGGTGCTGCTGAACCGCCTTGCGACGCTTGAGTCGCCGTCAATCGGCACGGCGCAGTCGATGGAGACAAACCAGAGCCGCGAGGCGAAGCTCGTGCGGCTCCCCAGCTGGATGAGGTTCAAGAAATGAATGCGTTCGCCCTGATTCTCGCCGTCCTCTCGATTTGGGACTACCCCGCGCGCTTTCCGGAGCACGACCGTCTGCGCCGCCAGTTCACCGTCGCGCTGCGCGAAGGCGACACCGCGACGATGGAAGAGACGTGCCGGAAGGGCGTCAAGCTTCTGCCGGACGACCCGACCTGGCACTACAACCTCGCCTGTTCGCTCGCCTACTTCGCGAAGCGTCAGGAAGAGGCGTTCGACGAGCTCGAAAAGGCCATCGACTGCGGCTTCCGTGATGCGGACGCGATCGCGAAGGACGCCGACCTCAAGCGGCTCGTGAAGTTCCCCCGCTACGCGCAGCTCATCGAGTACGCGCGCGAGATGCGGACGCGTCCGCTCCTGCTGGGGCCGCTCGCGACCGTGCCCGCGACGGGCGTCTTCGGCCAGCCGGTCGCGCTCGGCGAGCAGAACCTGGGCTGGGACTTCGACGTCGGCTGCTTCGTCGCCCAGCTGAAGCTCGCGCCCGCGTCCGCCGGCGGGAACACGGGCGACCTCTACATGAACCGGGACGGCGGGCATTCGCGCCTGGCCGTGACCAACTATCCGGGGCTGACGGCGGTGAGCCTCGACCGGGACGGGCGCGCGCGGCAGATGGACCTCAACGCGCCGAACATCCTCTTCCCCTACCCGGTCTTCGGCAACTCCTCGCGCGCGTTCCTCGGCTCGCCCCTCTGGCGGTCGATTCCGCGCGCACTGCTGACGATGGAGTCCGGGAGCCTCGGACGGATGGCGAAGCTCTACCTCTCGAACCAGACGTGGGTCTTCCCCTCGAACGCGGACACGCCGCCCGTCGGCACGAACGGCGACGTCTTCGCCTCGCTCGCGCCGTACTGGATCACGACCGCCGGGCGCAGCTACTCCGACCTCCCCTACCTGCGTGCCGCGCTGGAGGCGTCGCGTGCGTTCAGGCCGAACGTGAAGGCGGAGATCATCCGCCGCAACCTGCTCGCGCCGACGATCCAGACGCTGATCCGCAAGTCGCTCGTCGGCGTCACGAACGAGGCGGACTACCTGACGTTCCGCGCGCATCCGACGGCATTCCCGCCGAACGGCGTGCAGGTGCGGCGGCTCGCGGCGGCGGCGTCCGCGCTGACGGCCGAGGCGATTCCGCCGCTTGCGGTCATCGCCGTGCAGCCGGAGCCGATCGCCGAGAAGACGGCGTGGCCGGAGCTCACCTACGGCACGGCGTTCGCGTGGGCCTACGTCCTGCGCGCCGAGACCGAGACGCGCGCGTTCACGGTCACGGCGAAGGGCGCGCAGGAGTTCGCGTTCGTGCAGACGCACGGGGCGGGCGTGGACGTGAAGATCGAGCGTCTGGCGCCGTCCGTCGCGAAGGTGACGATCGACAGGCGCGGGCTCTCGCCGACGAACCGCGTGGACATCACGGTCGTCGGACGCAACCCCGGCACGGGCTGGGGCGCGCCGAGCTACGTCTCGTTCGCGCGCATGGATCCGTCCGCACCGTATTCGGATCCGGTCCTGACGCCGCTCGCGCAGCCTCAGCCTCAGCCGTAAACGCCCGTTCGGCTTTCAGATTTGGTATAATACGACCCAATCATGCGAAACGCGACAATCGAACGCAACACGAAAGAGACGCAGGTCATGCTCGCGCTCAACCTTGACGGGTCGGGCGAGGGCGAGATCGAGACGGGCATCGGCTTCTTTGACCACATGCTGGAGCTGCTGAAGAAGCACGCGCTCATCGACCTCGCGGTCAAGGCGACGGGCGACCTGCACGTCGACTACCACCACACGGTCGAGGACGTCGGGCTCGTCTTCGGCAAGGCGCTGAACGCCGCGCTCGGCGACCGCAAGGGGCTGACGCGCTACGGCTTCGCCTCGATCCCGATGGACGAGGCCCTGTGCGAGACGTCGCTGGATCTCGGCGGGCGACCGTTCCTCGTGATGCAGTGCGCGATGAAGCACATGTTCGTGAAGGACTTCGAGGTGAAGCTCGTCGAGGAGTTCTTCCGCGCCGTCTCGGTCGAGGCGCGCGCGAACATCCACCTGCGGCAGGTCTACGGCGACGAGACGCACCACGTCTGCGAAGGGCTGTTCAAGAGCTTCGCCCGCGCGCTGCGCCAGGCGAAGGCGATCGACCCGCTGGAGAAGGGTGTGCCGAGCTCGAAGGGCGTCATCTGAAATCTTTTCCACCACATCAGCCACACACGGCAAGGAGACAACACAGACATGACGAGACGGAATTTTCTGGTCGGTGCGACGGCGGCGGGGCTCGCCGGCTGCGTGACGGCCGCGAACGGGAAGAAGGAGGCGAAGATCCTCTTCGGCGCCTGCCGAGGGCCGAACGACGTTGCGCTCCTGAAGCGCGTCGGCTACGATTTCTGGGAATGGGGAGTCGGCGCGGCGTTCGACCCGACGAAGGGCGCGGACTGGTGGCGGAAGCAGCGCGATCTCATCCAGTCCCAGCCGCTGCCGCTCCGGAGCTGCAACGGCTTCATCCCCGGCACGTTCCGGCTGACGGGGCCGCAGGCCGACTTCGAGCCGGCTCTCCGCTATGCCGAGACGGCGTTGCGGCGCGCCGAGGAAGTCGGCGTGAAGACGCTCGTCTTCGGTTCGAGCGGCGCGCGCAACGTACCGGGCGACATCCTCGCCAAGGACGCGAAAGACCGTCCCGACACGGAGAGGGGCCGCGACCAGTACCGCGACTTCTGCGCGGAACTCTGCCGCCGCGTCGCCGACCTGAAGACGGTCACGGTCGTCGTCGAGCCGCTGCGTCCGAAGGAATCGAACATCGTCAACTACGTCTGGCAGGGCGTCCAGATCTGCGAAGAGGTCGGCTCGCCGCGCCTCGCCCAGCTCGCGGACATCTTCCACATGATGATGGGCCGCGAGTCGGCGGACTCGCTGCGCCTCGCCGGCGCGCGCCTGAAGCACTGCCACATCGCCTCCTATGGGACGCGCAACTTCCCCGGAAGCGAACCCGAGACGGTCGACCGCTTCCGCCCCTACTTCGACGCGCTCAAGGCCATCGGCTACACGGGCGGCGTCAGCTGCGAATGCGGCTGGGGCGCAAAGGGCGACCTCGAAAAGAATCTTGAAACTGCACTCACTACCATGAAAGGACTCATCTGATGAACCAGGCCACCACCACTCGTCGTGAATTCGTCAAGGGCGCGGCCGGCATGGCCGGCATCCTCGCCGCCGGCTACGGCCCGTCGCTCTACGCCGCCGGCGCCAACGAGCGCGTCCGCGTCGCCTGCGTCGGCTACTCCGACCGCTTCCGCCAGACGCTCCTGCCGTGCTTCCTGCACCACAACAAGGAGCTGAACTTCGACCTTGTCGCGGTCGCCGACCTCTGGAAGAAGCGCCTCTTCGAGAACGCGAAGCCGGAGCTGGAGAAGAAGCTCGGCCACACCGTCGAGACCTATTCGAGCGACGTGTCGCTCTATGAGAACGCGAAGGACATCGACGCCGTGATCATCTCGACGGCCGACTTCCAGCACGCGCAGCACGCCGTCCACGCGGTGAACGCCGGCAAGGACGCCTACTGCGAGAAGCCGATCGCGGAGGACATGTACTCGGCGAACATGCTGCTCGACGCCGTGAACGAGAAGCGCGCGCTTGGCGCGATGAAGCCGGGCGCGATCCTCCAGATCGGCTCGCAGCGCCGCAGCGGCGCGAAGTACAAGGCCGCGAAGGACTACATCAACTCCGGCAAGTTCGGCGACATCTCCTACGTGCACCTGACGTGGAACGTCAACCAGCCGCGCCGCTGGCGCCGCAGCGAGGAGCTCATCAAGTCCCTCAAGAAGGAGGACATCGACTGGAACCTGTGGCTGCTCGACCGCGATCCGGCGGAGAACCCGTTCGATCCGCGCAAGTACCTGGAGTTCCGCCTCTTCTGGCCGTTCTCGTCGGGCATTCCGGGCCAGTGGATGTGCCATCAGATCGACACGGTCGCGTGGTTCATGGGCCAGCCTTACCCGAAGAGCGCGGTCTCGTCGGGCGGCCTCTACCAGTGGGTCGACGGGCGCCAGAGCTACGACACGTTCACGACGCTGATGGAATACGGCGAGTCGGGCGTGAAGGGCAAGGGCTTCCAGGTGATGTTCCAGTCGCACCAGACGAACTGCGCGGGCGGCACGAAGCCGAACAACGAGTCGCCGGTCGAGAAGTACTTCGGGCCGAACGGCTGCATCGACCTTGGCGCGGGCGCCGTCACGAACGAGGGCGTCGAGCGCGCGAAGCCGACGAGCGAGGACCTGCCGTGCCCGAAGGAGACGGTCGTCACGTCCGCCAACACGGGCGGCGACGCGCTCACCTCCGCGCACATGCGCAACTGGATGGCGTGCGTGCGCAGCCGCACGAACCCGAACGCGCCGGTCGAGGCGGGCTACAGCCACGCGATCGCGCTCATCATGTCCAACGCCGCGCTCCGCACCGGCATGCGCGCGACCTTCGACGCGGAATCGCGTCAGGTGCTCGCGGGCGGCAAGCCGTGGACGGGCTACAAGTCGACGGCGGACAGCTGGTTCAAGAACCTGTTCTAAAGGGGGCGGATGGTCATCTTACCGGCAATCGACCTGAAGGACGGGAAATGCGTGCGCCTCCGCCAGGGGCGCGCGGACGACGTGACGGTCTACGGCGACGACCCGGCGGCCCAGGCGAAGGACTGGGCCGAGCAGGGCGGCCGCGAGCTGCACGTCGTCGATCTCGACGGCGCGTTCGCGGGCACGCCCAGGCACGCGGCCGTCATCGCGCGCATCATCGCGGCGTTCGGCGGCCCCGTCGAAGTCGGCGGCGGCCTGCGGACGCCGGAGGCGCTCGCGGCGGTCATCGAGGCGGGCGCGGCGCGCGCGATCATCGGCTCGGCGGCGCTGGACGACCCGGAGTTCCTCTCGAACGCCGTCGAGCTCTACGGCGAGAAGATCGCCGTCGGCATCGACGCGCGCGACGGGTTCGTCCAGACGAAGGGCTGGGTCGAGACGACGCGCGTGAAGGCGACGGAGCTCGCGGCGGCGGTCGCGCGGCTCGGCGTGAAGACGATCATCTACACCGACACGGCGACGGACGGCATGCTGGGCGGGCCGAACCTGACGCAGATGGCGTCCATCTGCGACGCCGCGCCGACGTGCCAGATCACGGCTTCGGGCGGCGTGTCGTCTCCGTTCGACATCGAGAACCTGAAGGCGCTGGAGCGCCCGAACCTGCGCGCGGCCATCGTCGGCAAGGCGCTCTACGACGGCCGCACGACGCTGAAGGAGATGAACGTCGCCGCGCTCTGACGTAGCGGCCATCGAACGGCTGTGAAGACGATTCTGGCGATTGTGTCCGGGACGCGCCAGTCTTGCCGAGACCGTCTGCAGGGCGTTCATCAGTATGCCCGTGACCACGGGTATCATGTTCAGGTCGTCGAGCGGCTCTTCCGAAAGGTCAATGTCCGGGAACTGCTGGACACGTGGCGACCTGTCGGCGTCGTCGCCGAGTGCGGCGCCGGCGGCGCGGAGCTAGTGCCACAGGCGTTCGGGAAGATTCCCGTCGTCTACATTGACGCGGATGCGAAACAGTTTGGGCGTAGCTTCTATGTCTGTCTGGACACCGCAAGCGTCGGCCAGATGGCGGCCGAATACCTACGCGTGGACGGGATCGCGTGGACGGTGCGCTTGAATACATTCGGCGGCACGCGCACGAGGGCATTGGCGTCGGAAACGTCGTGCGCGCAATGGGGCTGCCGCGACGGACGGCTGAGCTGCAGTTCCGCAAGGTGGTGGGGCAGAGCATTCTGGACGTGATCAACGACGTGCGCTTCGCGAAGGTCTTTGACTTGCTCGCCAATCCGCGTCAGTCGCTCAAGGCGATACACGACTTCTGCGGATTCCCGACGGCGAGCGCGTTGCGCAAGGCGTTCCGTCGCCGGATAGGTCTCTCGATGAGCGACTGGCGCGACCGCAGAACCGGTGAACGGCTTGCGCAAAAGGGACGCTGATTTCGGCTCTTTTTGTCACGCCCCAGGGGCGTCCCCTGTGGTATAATATCCGCGACATTCCTGAACAGCGTTCAGATGTCGAAGGCTCAAACGGATGAACAGAAAGGGAAGTCCAATGGTAATGGTAAAGAGCAAAGTCTGCACCGCGCTGTGCGGCGTCATCGCCGGTGCGGCGGTGGCCGGCACGGTCACGGTCATTTCGGAAAACGCCATTTCGCTCGCGAGCGGCGGCCGGATGTCGGCTTCGCCCGAGACCCTGCCGAGCCTTGACTCGCGCACGAAGACGGTTGTCTGCTCCAACGCCTCGAACATCGACGCGCGAAAGCAGGGGCTGTTCTTCTGCATCCGATGACATTCCCCCCCCCAAAAAAAAACTCTCACTCAACTCTCAACCCCAAACCCCCAATAAGGAACACAACACATGAAAACGACACTCATCTCACTCGCCGCCGCAGCCTGTGCGGCGACATCCTTCGCGGACGAAGCCGCCGTGCCGACGCTCTCGAACGTCACGCTGTCCCAGTCCGGCACCATCGTCACGGTCTCGTATACGCTGGCGAACGGCCCGGCCGTCATCACCGCCGACATCCTCACGAACGCGGTGGATGCGGCGCAGGGCGTGTCCATTGGTGCGCAGAACTTCCGCAATCTCAGGGGCGACGTGAACAAGATCGTCATGGAGGACGGAACGCACACGATCACATGGCGGCCGCACCGTTCCTGGCCTGACCACCTGATCACGGACAATTCCGTCCGAGCTCGCCTGACGGCCTGGGCGACGAACACGCCGCCGCCCTACATGGTCGCCGACCTGGCGAATGGCGAACGCCGCTACTATGCGTCGGAGGACGCGCTGCCGGGCGGCCTGCACGAGAACCCCGAGTACAAGCTGACCAAGGTCGTCATGCGGCGCATCGAGGCCGCCGGGAAGTCGGCGGTCATTGGGTCGAAGGTGGAACTCGGCTATAGCTCTGCCGAGTATTCCTACACGGTCACGTTTGACGCCGATTACTACATCGGTGTGTTCGAGGTGACGCGCGGCCAGTGGGCACAGTTCGATTCGGCGCGTTCAAACGGCTTCAACGTCGAGAGCGCATTCCGCCCGATGGCCAATGCCTCCTACGCGCAGGTTCGCTGGAACAAGGTTTCGGAAGAATGGGGCAATGATGGGACGGTGGCCGACTGGCCGGCTGCGCCGCGCGAATCCTCGTTCCTCGGACGATGCCGGACGGCGACGGGCATCGACTTCGACCTGCCGACGGCTGCGCAGTGGGAATACGCCGCGCGCGGCGGCTTTGGCGAGGGCTACTGGGGCGACGGCTCTCCGATTGTCGGGACTGAGGCCGATGCCAATCTCGACCGATTGGGTCGTTATGCGAAAAACGGCGGTCAGGTGAGCGATGACTTCGCCGCGAACAGGGACATCGAGCAGACGGCGTGGACGAGCGCGAACGGCACGGCGGTCGTCGGCAGCTACAGACCGAACGGCTATGGGCTCTACGACATGCACGGCAACGTCCGTGAGTGGGTCTTGGACTGGTGGTACGACAATCCGTCGGCGTTCACCGACGCGCCGCCGAGCGTGCCGCAGACGACCTCACGCCTCTGTACGGTGCGCGGAGGGCATTGGAACGACGTCTCTGTCGGTTGCCGTGCGGCAGCCCGAGCGGCCAAGGCGGGTACGCCCGCCGCGAAGGACATCTACACGGGTCTGCGCCTGGCCGCGCCTTGCATCGCCAAATAAGAAAGGATGATGTCGATGACAGCCGCCCTGCTCGCCCTTGCCCTGATTGCCTTTCCCGAACGCCGCAACGTGTTTACGACGGCGGACGACGTGCGCCTCGCGGCGGCGCGTCCGGCCGTCTACGAGCTGCGGAACGCGACCGGGAGCCTGACGCGGAAGGGCGTGGCCGTCGATTCGCTTCCGTCTGGGCGGGTTTGCGCTCGACTTCGGGCGGCTGCCGCTGGGCTTCTACCGGCTGTGGCAGAAGGGCGGGGCGGAAGTGGCGCGGTTCGCCGTCGTACCGACCGATCTGCAGCGGACGGCGGCGGGGTCTGTCGCACAGCTGGATTTCGGGCGCAACGGCCACTGGGATCGGGCGCGGAACGAACGGTGCGCGCGCATGGCCGCGCTGGCGGGCGTGACGTGGGTGCGCGAGCGGTTCGGCTGGGGGTGGGCGAGCTGGGAGCCGGAACGCGGCGTGTGGAACACGGACGGCATGATGCCGTTCCTGGGGCCGGAGCGCGAGGCCGGGCTGAAAGTGATGTGCCACTTCATGGGTCTGCCGCGCTGGGCGGCGGCGGCAGGCGAATCGGGCTACGGGGCCGACCTGCGCGACACATACCGCTCGTCTGCGGCGATCGCCGAACGGCTGAAGGATTATGTCCGCATCTGGGAATACAGGAACGAACCCGACAGCTGGCCGTTCGGACGTGGCCCGGCGGAGAACTGCTCGGCCGGGCAGAAAGCCCTCTTCCTCGGCGTCAAGTCGTTTGACCCGCAACTGCCGGTGACGACATTCTCGCCGTCCAGTTTCGCCAACCGCGACTTCATCGACGACTGCCTCGCGAACGGTGCGGGCGGGTGCAGCGACTACCACCGGGCGATGTCACGGCTGTGCTGTGGGCGAAAGGTGACGCGGCGTTTCCGAAACTTCGGCAGACGGGCGTCTTCGCGCTGACGGGCGACGCTTTCGCGAAGCCGCCGGAACGCCTGGGGACAAGCCCCGTCTTCGTGCGCATGGAGTCCGTCCCCGCACTCCAAAATGATTCCGCGCCGTTTGCCGGCCCCTATCGTCGCCCCAACCCGGCGAAAGTCTCGCGGATTGTGATGGACTTCGTGCGTGACAAGGCGGACGGCCCGTTCCGCGTCAACACACACCGTCGGCAGATTCTGACACAGAACGGGCAGACCGTCTCCGGCGTTCTCAACATCTACAACTTCGGCGACAAGCCGTTCACGGGGACGGTTCGCGGCGTGTTACCGGAGCGATGGTCAGGCCCAGACGGTTTTGCAGTCGAGGTGCCGCCGATGGGGCGCGTGAAGAAGGCCGTGTCCTTCACCTCGCCGACAGGCAGTTTCACCGGCGCACACCGCGTCGGATTCGAGACGGACGGCGGGGCGAGCGTGGCGTACGCGACGTTTGAGCGTGCGCCGGAGCTGGATGCCGAGAAAGTCTGCGACTTGACGGATGCCGTCGTCACGGAAGTCGCGCAGAACAGGATGGCGTTGAAAGACGGTGTGCTGACATATGAATTCTCGGGGCAGCCGCTCTGCGCATTCCTGACGGCGGACGTGCCGGCTTCGGCCGGTCGGGCGGACGGTCTCCTGTTCACGCTACGGCGGATGAAGGCTGCGGACGGACAGCCGGAAACCAGTTTCGCGTACATTGACGTGGTGGCAATCGACAAGTCCGGCAGGGAATCGTGGCTTCAGCCCAACATCTTCCCGCTCTTTCTGGACGGTGTGGAGGAGGAATGCCACTGCATCCGCTTTGACCGCCTGTCGCCGAAGATTGCGCCCGAAGACGTGGCGAAGGTTCAGATTCGGTTCAACACGTTCGGCGGCTGCAAAGGCCGGACGCAGCTCAGGGACTTCTCGCTCTGGCGCAGCCGCAGTCTCGTTTCTTCTTTTCGGGCGGCGCGTTCCTGGACGAGGACAGGGCCTGCTAACTGAGCTATTGGATGCTGTGGGGGGCGCGGGGACTGGGCCTTGTCAAGAGCGACGGGCGAAACTACACGAAGTGGACGCACGCACGTTGGGCATTTCGGTGCCGGAAGAACTCAAGTCGTTGCGCGGACAGGAGATTCCAGGTCCGTCGCAAGGCATCGACGACGACTGCTGTGAACTGGATCTTGAACTTGACTTTGAAGCCGCCCAGACATTCGCGCTGGAAGTTCGTCGGTCGGACGACGGATCGGAGTGTGCCGTCATTCGGTATGACCAGATGGCGGGTGAACTGGTCTTCGACTTGTCGCGGGCGGGCACGAAGATCGCCAACGACTTCTTCCAGAGCACGTCCGTCGAACGCGCATCGTTTCGGCTTGCGGACGGCGAAAGCTTGCGCTTGCGCGTCTTCATTGACGGCGACATCGTTGAGGTCTTCGCCAATGATCGGCAGGCGCTCGCGCGACAGGTTCACGCGCGGCGCTGTTCGCGCGGCATCCGTCTTGTCGGCGCACAGCCGTTGTCATTCAAGGCCTACTTGTTACGCAGAACGAATCAGGATTCTGTCGGCAGCTCAAGGACTTCTCGCTTTGGTGCGGACATCGGAGCGAATGGCAACTGAAAGGTCAACTTTGCATGTCGAAGCCTGGCTGGATGTGTCTGGACGGGACGCTCTGGGTCGAGAACGGCAAGTCGTGGATGGTGTTCTGCCACGAGTGGTGCCAGACGGGGAACGGGCGCATAATGGCCGCGCCGATGGTCCGAATGTGGGGACGATGCGGGGACAGGCCCCGCCGGCGGGGCCTGAACCTTAAGAAATCTTAAGGCAAATCTTAAGGTAGTCTTAAGGCTTCTTCCGCGAAAATATGCCATACTGTCTCCCGTCCGGGCGGGTGGGCCGTCCGGCGGCAACGAAACACAGACAAGGAGAGACGGAAATGGCAAGGACGAACAGGATCAAGGCCGACGGCGACGCGCACTACCACGTCATGTCGC
>CAKTZI010000056.1 GCA_934635385.1 uncultured Kiritimatiellota bacterium
ACCGGCGTCGAGACGACGATCGTCGACGTCACGAAGGAAATGGCCGACATCTGCTTCGAGACGGTGAAGTGCCAGGCGATGTACGACGGCGGCTACTGGAACTCGACGGGCATCGCCCGCGCCGTCACGGTGCAGAAGCTCCTCCCGGCGATGAAGAAGGCCGGCTGCACGGTGCTCGTCCACGGCGCGACGGGGCGCGGCAACGACCAGATGCGCTTCGAGCGCTACACGAACGTGATGGACCCGAAGTTCGGCGTCTACGCCCCGTGGCGCGACGCGGACCTCCTGAAGAAGTTCCCCGGCCGCACGCAGATGGTGGCGTTCCTCGCGACGCGCGGCATCACGGCGTTCGTCGGCACGAAGAAGAAGTACTCGACCGACGCGAACCTCGCGGGCCTTTCGCACGAGGCGGAGGACCTGGAGTCGATGGAGACGTCGATGCGCATCGTGAAGCCCACGATGGGCGTGTGGCCCGACAAGGCCCCGAACCGGGTCGAGAAGGTCACGCTGAAGTTCGAGAAGGGCCGCTGCGTCGCGGTGAACGGCCAGAAGATGACGCCGTATGAGGTCATGCTGGAGATGAACAGGATCGGCGGGCGCAACGGCATCGGCATGAAGCACGCGCTGGAGAACCGCATCATCGGCACGAAGAGCCGTGGCGTGTACGAGGCGCCGGGCATGGAGGTGCTGGGCTGGGGCCTCAAGTACATCTACGAGGGCATCATGGATCGTCGCTCGACGCTCCTCTTCCAGCAGCTCTCGAAGCTCGTCGCCGACCAGATCTACGACGGCCGCTGGTTCGACCCGGCGACGCAGGCGGCGCGCGCGGCGATTCAGGTCTGGGCCGACAAGGCGACGGCCGAAGTCACGCTTGGCCTCTACAAGGGCAACATCTTCTTCGAGAGCCTCAAGGGTCTCAAGGCGACGATCTACAACGAGGCCGACAGCTCGATGGAGGCGTCGAACGGCCTGAATCCGCACAGCTCGCAGGGCTTTGCCGAGATCCAGTCCGTCGAGGCGAAGATGCTCGCGAAGGCGGGCCAGATCAAGGCGTAAAAGCGATGGCTGAAGAAGAGAAGAAAGCCGAGTCGGTCGAGACGTCGGCGACCGCGTCAGAGACGCCCGAAAAGGAAACTGAAGGCGGCGAACCGTCCTGTGCGTCTTGTGCGTCCTCTGCGTCCTCGTCTGCCGAACCGTCCTCCTCCGCCGAGTCCGCCGAACCCTCTGCCGAGCCGAAGGCCGAGAAGGCGGCCGAGGCCGAGGCACCGAAGGAGCCCGACTGGAAGACGCTCTACGCCCTCACGCTCGCCGACTTCGACAACTACAAGAAGCGGGCGGCGCGTGACCGCGAGGACACGTACCGCTATGCCGAGGCGGACATCCTGAAGGACGTCCTGCCGGCGGTCGACAACCTCCAGCTCGCGCTCGCGAACGCGAAGGAGAAGGCCGACGACCCGTTCGTGAAGGGCGTGCAGATGGTGCATGACACGCTGCTGAAGTCGCTGAAGGACCATGGCGCGGAGCCGTTCGATTCCGTCGGGCTTGACCTCGACACCGAGCGGATGGAGGCGATCGCGCACCTGCCCCACGCGGAGATCCCCGAGGGCAAGGTCTCGATCGAGTCGAAGAAGGGCTGGATGCTGAAGGACAAGGTGCTGCGCGCCGCGCAGGTCGTCGTGTCCTCCGGGAAGGCTTCCTAAAACATGGCAGAAAAGCGTGACTACTACGAGGTCTTGGGCGTGTCCAAGACGGCGACGGCGGACGAGATCAAGTCCGCCTACCGCAAGCTCGCGATGAAGTACCACCCGGACCGCAATCCGGGCGACAAGGTCGCCGAGGAGAAGTTCAAGGAGGCGGCCGAGGCGTATGACGTCCTGCACGACGCCGAGAAGCGCCAGCGCTACGACCAGTTCGGACACCAGGCGTTCGCGAACGGCGCGGGCGGGCCGGGCGGTTTCGGCGCGGGCGGCATGAACATGGACGACATCTTCTCCATGTTCGGCGACGTCTTCGGCGGCCGCGCCGGCGGGCGGTCGCGTCGCGGCGGCGGGTTCGGCGGCTTTGAGGACATCTTCGGCGGCGGCGGGGGCGGCGGTCACGCCTACCATGCCGACCCGAACGGGCCGCAGGACGGCGACGACATGACGTTCCGCCTCGACATCGACTTCGACGAGGCGCTGTTCGGCAGCGAGCGGACGCTCGACCTCGACCTGCCGGCGCAGTGTCCCGACTGCGGCGGCACGGGCGCGGCGGCGGGTTCGCAGCGCGTGACGTGCAAGACGTGCGGCGGGCGCGGCGTCGTCATGGGCGGCGGCGGCTTCCTGCGCATCCAGCAGACGTGCCCGACGTGCGGCGGCGAGGGGACGGTCATCGAGAAGCCGTGCCGTCGGTGCCGCGGTTCGGGGCGCGTCACGCAGCCCCAGCACATCGCGCTGAAGATTCCGGCGGGCGTCGACAGCGGCTCGCGGCTGCGGCTTGCGGGCAAGGGCGCGGGCGGGCTCCGGGGCGGGCGTCCCGGCGACCTCTACGTCCTCATCGGCGTGCGCGACAGCGACATCTTCGAGCGCGAGGGCCAGCAGCTTTTCGTGGACGTGCCCGTCTCGCCCGTGACGGCGGCGCTGGGCGGCGCGATCTCCGTGCCGACGCCGGATGGCGAGGCGCAGTTGAAGATTCCGGCGGGCACGCCGAACGGCAAGGTCTTCCGCCTGCGCGGCAAGGGCGTGCCGTCGCTGCGCGGCGGCGCGGCGGGCGACCTCGACGCGCGCGTCGTCTTCGAGGTGCCCGCGAACCTCGACCGTTCGCAGAAGGCCGCGCTGGAGGCGTTCCAGAAGCTCGCGTCCGCCGCGAACTATCCGGAGGCGCAGTCCTTCGCGAACAAGACGCGCATCTTCTTCTCGCACCGCGACAAGCTCAGAAAGCAATCCTGACACATGAAACCCAGAGGCCTTGCGCTCGTTCCGTTCCTCGTCTTCGCCGCGTTCTACGTGGGGCTTTCCCTGTGGGCCGGCCAGCTCGGCTTCGAGATGCCGTGGTACAAGGTCTCGATGCCGGTGGCGTTTCTCGTCGCCTCGGCCGTCTCGCTCCTGATCGGCCCGGCGAAGCTCGACGAGAAGGTCGAGACGTACGCGCGCGGCATGGGCGAGCCGAACATCATGATCATGTGCCTCATCTTCATCCTCGCCGGGGCGTTCGCGACGATCGCGAAGGGATCCGGCGCGGTCGATGCGGCCGTGACGATCGCGCAGTCGCTCGTGCCGGCGCGGCTGATGGTCGCGGGCGTCTTCCTGGTCTCGTGCCTCATCTCGCTCGCCATCGGGACCTCCTGCGGCACGATCGCGGCCGTCACGCCGATCGCGCTCGGCTTCGCGGGGCCGCTGGGGCTCAGCCCCGCGCTTCTCATGGGCGCCGTAATCGGCGGTTCGATGTTCGGCGACAACCTCTCGATGATCTCCGACACGACGATTGCCGCGACGCGCACGCAGGGCGTCCGCATGAAGGACAAGTTCCTCGCGAACGGCCTCATCGCCGCGCCGGCGGCGCTGGTCGCGCTCTTCCTCTATGCGGTCTCCGGCTTCTCGGCGGGGGCGGTCGCCGCGTCGGCCGTGACGTGGCAGCACCTCGTCCTCGTCCTGCCCTACGTGTTCGTCCTCGTGCTGGCGCTCGTCGGCTACAACGTGATGATGCTCCTCTTCTCGGGCACGGTGCTGTCGGCCGTGATTGGCGGCTGCCTCGGGAAGTTCGCGTTTTTTGACGCGATGGACCTGCTCGGAAAGGGCACGCTCGGCATGGGCGAGACGCTGATCGTCGCGCTGCTCGCGGGCGGGCTCTTCCGGAGCGTGCAGGCGAACGGCGGCGTCCTCTGGCTGACGGAGAAGATCGCGAAGGTGATTCGCGGGCCGCGCACGTGCGAACTCGGCGTCTTCTTCCTGGTCGCGGCGGTCAACTGCTTCACGGCGAACAACACGGTCGCGATCGTCATCGCCGGGCCGATCGCGAAGGAGTGTTCCGAGAAGTTCGGGGCGAGCCCGGTGCGGATCGCGTCCGTCCTCGACACGGCCTCGTGCGTGATCCAGGGGCTCATCCCCTACGGCGCGCAGATCCTGATCGCCATCGGCGTCGCGCGCGGTCTCGACCTGACGGTCGACTCGCTCTCGCTTCTCAAGTGCCTCTACTATCAGCCGCTGCTCGCCCTCGCGGTCTTCTGTTCGCTTTGCTTCGCCGGTCGCCGCACGAAATCCCCGATTCCGGGCGCGGCCTGAGGCGTGGCGTCCGCGCACCTGTGGTGGAATGGCAGACACGGTGGATTTAGGTTCCACTGCGCAAGCGTGGGGGTTCGAGTCCCTCCAGGTGCACCCCTTGGTTTCTTGCGGAAGATGAGGAGGCAGAATGAGCGACGAAAAAGACGAACTGGAAGATTTTGAAAGGCCCAAACGGCCCCGAAAAGCCAAACGGTCCACAAGGCCCGAACGGCCCGAAAGGCCGGAGAAGCCGGAGAAGACGCCGGAAGACCTCGCGGCGATCGCGTATCTCGATCGGCTGCGGCGGGGAGAGGGCGAGATCATGCCGCTCGACCTGCCGCTGGCCTGCATCGTGCGCGTGGTCGCCTACGAGGAGATTCCGAAGGCGAACGAGCGGTATGCGCTGGTGACGGTGCAGGGGCCGGACTGCCGTCGGTGGAAGATGAGCATTCCGCGCTACTATCTGGAGGAGGGCATGGACGCGCTCTTCGTCTCGAAGGACGCCACGATGCCCGACGAGGAGCGCTATCACAACCGCGAGGCCGCGCGCGTGAAGGTGCGCGCCTACAAGTTCGGCTTCGGCGTGAAGGTGCGCATCCTGCTGCCGATCGTCAACCGCAGCATCTACCATTTCAACTGCGGACTTCTCTATCCGCTGGACGACTTTCCCGAACTGGCCGGGCTGGAGGACGGTACGCTCTGTGCCGAAAAGCTCGGCATCGACAGCGTGAACGACCTGCGCGCGCGTCTCGCCGCGCCGAAGCCGAAACAGCCCCAGCAGACCTTGACGTTCGGGCCGAAGGCCCGTAAGGGCGGCGCGGTCAGCACATTCCTCGCCAAGGTGCGTCGGCGGCGCAGCGATTTCATGAAATGACGAGGGGTTGGCACCGAAGTGTGCCATCCAGCCGAAAGTGAGACATTTTGTCGCGACAAAATGTCTCACTTCTTGTTTTCGGAGGGGTCTGTCCCCAGAAAGCGGGGTCTGTCCCCATGGTTTTGGGGGCCTGTCCCCAGGGTTGGCACGGGGTTTGCAAGAAACAGGGCGTCGCCCGTGGTGGGCGAAAGAAAGAAGAGAAAAGATTATGGCAAAAGTACTTGGTATTGACCTTGGCACGACGAACAGCTGCATGGCGGTGATGGAAGGCGGCGAGGCGACGGTCATCCCGAACAAGGAGGGCGCGCGGACGACGCCGTCGATCGTGGCGTTCACGAAGACGGGCGAGATCCTGGTCGGCCAGGCGGCGAAGCGCCAGGCGGTCACGAACCCGAAGTCGACGATTTACTCCATCAAGCGCTTCATCGGCCGTCGCTTCAGCGAGATGACGGACGAGATCAAGATGGTTCCCTACGAGGTTGTCGCGGCGCCGAACGGCGATGCGGCCGTGAAGGTGAACGACAAGATCTATACGGCGCAGGAGATTTCCGCGATGGTCCTTCGCAAGCTGAAGGAAGACGCGGAGGCGTTTCTCGGCGAGAAGATCACGGAGGCCGTCATCACGGTTCCGGCGTACTTCAACGACCAGCAGCGCCAGGCGACGAAGGACGCGGGCAAGATCGCGGGCCTTGACGTCAAGCGCATCGTGAACGAGCCGACGGCGGCCTCGCTCGCCTACGGCCTCGACAAGAAGAAAAACGAGAAGATCGCGGTCTACGACTTCGGCGGCGGCACGTTCGACATCTCGATCCTCGACATCGGCGACGGCGTCTTCGAGGTGAAGGCGACGAACGGCGACACGCACCTCGGCGGCGATGACCTCGACCAGGCGATCATGAAGTGGATGATCGAGGACTTCAAGGCCCAGCAGGGCATCGACCTCGGCAACGACATGATGGCGCTCCAGCGCCTGAAGGAAGAGGCCGAGAAGGCGAAGTGCGCCCTGTCGAGCGCGACGACCTACGACATCAACCTGCCGTTCATCACGGCGGACGCGACGGGTCCGAAGCACCTGACGGCGACGCTGACGCGCTCGAAACTCGAGACGCTGACGATGGATCTCGTGAACCGCACGGCCGAGCCCTGCCGCAAGTGCATGGCGGACGCGGAGCTCACGTCGGTCGATGAGGTCGTCCTCGTCGGCGGACAGACGCGCATGCCGCTCATTCAGGAGAAGGCGAAGAGCCTCTTCAACAAGGAGCCGCACAAGGGCGTCAACCCGGACGAGGTCGTCGCGATGGGCGCGGCCATTCAGGGCGGCATCCTGAAGGGCGAGGTGAAGGACGTGCTCCTCCTCGACGTCACGCCGCTCACGCTCGGCATCGAGACCCTCGGCGGCGTGCTGACCCCGCTCATCGAGCGCAACACGACGATCCCGACGAAGAAGTCGCAGGTCTTCTCGACGGCGGCGGACAACCAGCCGGCCGTGACGATCGCGATCTTCCAGGGCGACCGCAAGATGGCGCGCGACAACAAGGCGCTCGGCAACTTCAACCTGGACGGCATTCCGCCGGCGCCGCGCGGCGTCCCGCAGATCGAGGTGACGTTCGACATCGACGCCAACGGCATCCTCAACGTCTCGGCGAAGGATCTCGGCACCCAGAAGGAGCAGAAGATCACGATTACCGCAGCGGGTGGCCTCTCGAAGGAGGAAATCGAGAAGATGCGCAAGGACGCCGAGGCCCATGCGGCCGAGGACGAGAAGCGCCACGCCGAGGTCGAGGACCGCAACAAGGCGGACGGCCTTGCGTTCCAGGTCGAGAAGACGCTCCGCGAGTCGGGCGACAAGATCGCCGCCGACAAGAAGGCGCCGGTCGAGGCCGCGCTCAAGGAGCTCAAGGACCTGCTCGCGAAGCAGCCGCCGGCCCCGATCGCCGACATCAAGGCGAAGCAGGAGGCGCTCATGAAGGCGATGGAGCCCGTCGCGCAGGAGATGTACGCCAGCGCGCAGGGCGCCGCCGGCGCGAACGCGGGGGCCAACCCCGGCGCGGGCACGCCGCCGCCGAACGAGCCGCCGAAGGGCGACAAGAAGGACGGCGATGACGTCGTCGACGCCGACTTCACGATGAAGTAAAAGGAGAAAATGATCGAATAATCGAATCGTCGAGTGTTCGATTCGGTTATTCGGTCATTCGACAATTCGATTATTGTTATTCACATCCTAAACCGAAAGGAAAAGCAAAAATGAACATCAGACCCCTAGGTGATCGCGTTCTCGTCGAACCGATCGAAGAGAAGGAACAGACCGTCGGCGGCATCATCATCCCCGACTCGGCGAAGGAAAAGCCCATGCAGGGCAAGGTCATCGCCGTCGGCAAGAAGCTCGACAAGGACGGCAAGGAAATCGCGTTCGACGTCAAGAAGGGCGACACCGTCCTGCTGCCGAAGTACGGCGGCACGGAAGTGAAGATCGACGACAAGAAGCTTCAGCTCGTCCGTGAAGAGGACTTGCTGGGCGTGATTGAGAAATAATCGAATAATCAGAATAATCGAATAACCGAGTTTTCGGATTGTTCGGTTGCAGTCAATTAACAGAAAAGGAAAGGATGATTGGATGAAGGTGCGTCGCAGGTCGCTTGTTCAGGTGTTCGCCTGATTCGATTATTCGACCATTCCCTCATTCGATTATTGAAAAGACTATGGCTAAGCAGATCAAGTTCGACGCCGAAGCGCGTCAGAAGATTCTCGCCGGCGTCGAGAAGCTCTCGAACGCCGTCACCTCGACCCTCGGCCCGTCCGGCCGCAACGTCATTCTCGACAAGAAGTTCGGCTCGCCGCAGATCACCAAGGACGGCGTGACCGTCGCGAAGGAGATCGAGCTGCCCGACCCGTTCGAGAACATGGGCGCGCAGATGGTGAAGGAAGTCGCCTCGAAGACGAACGACGTCGCGGGCGACGGCACGACGACGGCGACGCTCCTCGCCGAGGCGATCTACCGCGAGGGCCTGAAGAACCTCACGGCCGGCGCGAACGGCATGGCGCTGAAGCGCGGCATCGACAAGGCGACCGGCGCGGTCGTGGACGCGATCGCGAAGCTCTCCAAGAAGGTGAAGTCGGCGGACGAGATCGCGCAGGTCGCGACGCTCTCGGCCAACGGCGACGAGGAGATCGGCAAGATGATTTCCGAGGCGATGGAGAAGGTCGGCAAGGAAGGCACGATCACGGTCGAGGAGGCGAAGACCCTCGAAAGCTCGCTCGACGTCGTCGAGGGCATGCAGTTCGACAAGGGCTACCTCTCGCCGTACTTCGTGACGAACCCGGACGCGATGGAGTGCGAGCTGGAGAACCCGTTCATCCTGCTCTTCGAGAAGAAGATCTCGAACCTCCAGGACATGCTGCCGCTTCTCCAGGCGGTCGCGAAGTCGGGCCGTCCGCTCATGATCATCGCCGAGGACGTCGAGGGCGAGGCGCTTGCGACGCTCGTCGTGAACAAGCTGCGCGGCACGTTCCAGGTCTGCGCCGTCAAGGCGCCGGGCTTCGGTGACCGCCGGAAGGCGATCCTCGAGGACATCGCGATCCTCACGGGCGGCAAGCTCATCAGCGAGGACATCGGCATCAAGCTGGAGAACGTGACGATCGACATGCTCGGCCGCGCGAAGAAGGTCGTCGTCGACAAGGACAACACGACTGTCGTCGAGGGCCTCGGCAAGTCGGCCGACATCAAGGCGCGCGTCGAGCAGATCAAGCGCCAGATCGAGGAGACGACCTCCGACTACGACCGCGAGAAGCTGCAGGAACGCCTCGCGAAGCTCGCGGGCGGCGTGGCGCTCATCAAGGTCGGCGCGGCGACGGAAGCCGCGATGAAGGAGAAGAAGGACCGCGTCGACGACGCCCTCCACGCGACCCGCGCGGCCGTCGAGGAAGGCATCGTCCCGGGCGGCGGCGTCGCCTACCTCCGCTGCCAGAAGGCGATCGACGCCCTCCAGCTCGAAGGCGACGAGAAGGTCGGCGCGGCGATCATCGCCCGCGCGATCGAGGCGCCCCTGCGCAAGCTCGTCTCCAACGCGGGCCTTGAGGCCGCGCTCGTCATCGCCAACGTCAAGAAGGCGACGGGCACGAACGGCTACAACGTGCGCACCGGCGAATACGTCGACATGCTCAAGGCGGGCGTCGTCGATCCGGCGAAGGTCACGCGCTCGGCGCTGCAGAACGCGGCGTCCATCGCGGGTCTCCTGCTGACGACCGACTGCATGGTCACGGACATCCCGGAGAAGAAGGACGCCTGCGGCTGCGGCGGCCACGGCGGCGCGCCGGACATGGGCGGCATGATGTAAGCCGCATCCGTCGCCGACGGATCGAAAGGGGACGTCTCTTCGGGGACGTCCCTTTTTTTCTTTGACGGACTTGACGTGCGGACGCAGATTATGAGACAATACCCATAATTTGCAGACAAGGGGAAACACATGAAAAGACGATTCATTGCGTGGCTTTCGGCGGTCGGGCCGGGCATTTTCGCGATTGGCTATACCATCGGGACGGGCTCCGTCACGTCGATGGCCAAGGCCGGCGCCGACTACGGCCTCGGCCTCCTGTGGGTGCTTGCGCTGTCCTGCCTCTTCTCCGGCGTGCTGATGACGGCCTTCGGACGCTTCGCCGCCGTGACGGGCGAGACGTCGCTCCACGGCCTCGTGCGCTTTCTGCCGGGCGGCAAGGTCGTCGCGGCGCTCGTCTTTCTCGGCGTCGTCCTCGGTCAGTACACCTGCCTTGGCGGCATCATGACGCTGACGTCCGGCGCGATTCGCGAGGCGTTCGGGTTGGACGTCGGAGCGTTTCCGATCGCGTGTTGCCTCATGGCCGTGATGGTCGCGCTCATGATGGTCGGCCGCTATTCCTTCTTCGAGAAGGTGCTGGCGTTCTTCGTCTTCCTGATGGCGCTCACGTTCGTCGTCTCGGTCTTCGTGACGTGGCCGGACGCGGCGACGGTGCGGCGTGCGCTGCCGCCGACGCTGCCGACGGACGGGGCCTCTCTCCTGATGCTCGCGGCGTTCGTCGGCACGACGATGGCTGCGCCGACGTTCGTGACGCGTCCGCTCCTCGTGCGCGAGAAGGGCTGGGGCGAACGCGACCTCGGCGTCGAGCGGCGCGATGCGATGGTCTCGGCGACGCTGATGTTCGTCATTTCCGGCGCGATCATGGCGGTCGCGATGGGGGCGCTCTTCGCGCAGGGCAAGGGCATCGAGAAGATTCTCGACATGGCGGCGACGCTGAGGCCGGTGGCGGGGCGCTTCGCCGTCGCGTTCTTCATGGTCGGCACGCTTGCGGCGGGTCTGTCGTCCGTCTTCCCGATTCTGATGGTCGCGCCGCTGCTGGTCGGCGACTGGCGGGATGGGAAGATGGAGACGAAGACGCCGCTCTTTCGCATCGTCTGCCTCGTGGCGGCCGCGTGGGGACTCGTCGTGCCGGCGCTCGGCGGCGATCCCGTGGCGGTGACGATCGCCGCGCAGATCTCGAACGTCTTCGTGCTGCCGCTGACGGTGGCGGCGATCATCTGCCTCGTGAACCGCAAGGCGGTGATGGGGGCGCACCGCGCGGGCGTCGTCCTCAACGTCCTGCTCGCGGCGGCACTTGTCTTTTCCGTGGCCGTCGCCCTGACGGGGGTCAAGGCCCTTATTGGAATGGTCGGGCTTTCATGATTTGACGAAGAGCATAAATAAAGGAGACTGCAAAGGTGAAAATCGGATTCTTCGGTGCGGGCAAGATGGCCCAGGGCATTCTTTCGGCGATGGACGAGCCGTCGTCCGTCATTCTCTCGTCGGTTGACGACAACCGAAACGTCGAGATCGCCAAGACGTGTGAACTCATCTTCCTCGCGGTGCGTCCACAGGACGTGGACGCCGTCGCGGCGGAGGTGAAGCCGCTCCTGACGGCGAAGCAGACGGTCGTCTCGATTGTCGCAGGCAAGACGCTCAAGAAGCTGCGGCAGACGCTGGGCGCGAAGGTGAACCTCATCCGCGTCATGCCGAACCTCGCGCTCCGGGCGGGCGCGGGCATGTGCGCGATCTGTCCGGGGCCGCGCGCGCCGAAGGCGCACCTCGCCGAAGTCGAGCGGATTCTCGGCGGCGCGGGCGCGACGGTCGTCCTGAAGGAGAGGGACTTTGACGCGGTGACGGCGCTTTCCGGTTCGGGCCCGGCCTACTTCGCCTACATGGAGGAGGCGATGGTCGGGGGCGGCGTGGCGCTCGGCCTGAAGCCGTCCGTCGCGCGGCTCCTCGCGGAGCAGACGATGTACGGCACGGCGAAGTTCCTGCGCGAGTCGCAGATGCCGCTTCGGGCGTTCATCGACGGCGTCTGCACGAAGGGCGGCACGACGGCGGCGGGCATGAAGTTCCTCTCGACGCCGTCGTTCAAGAAGACCGTCGCGAAGACCCTTGCGGCGGCCGCGCAGCGTTCGCGCGAACTGGCCTAGCCTGCCGCGCTGGCGCGCGAGGCCTCCGCTTTTTCGTTCAGACCGTGTGGACGGTGAGCTGCGGGAAGGGGATGGCGATGCCGTTGCGCTCGAACGCCGTCTTGATCGCGATCTGGGCGTCGTTGTAGACCGTCCAGTAGTCCGCGCCTTCCGTCCACGGGCGGACGTTGAGCGTGACCTGGCTGTCGCCGAGCGCGGCGACGAACACGGCCGGAGCCGGATCGGCGAGGACGCCCGGCACGGTCGGCAGCGTTTCGCGGGCGATGCGGATGGCCTTCGCGACGTCGCACGAGTAGTCGATGCCGATCCGGAGATCGACGCGGCGGCGGCCGAGTGCCGTGAAGTTGACGATCGGGCCGCCCCAGGCGCTCTTGTTGGGGATGATGATCTTCTTGTTGTCCGCCGTCGCAAGCACGGTCGCCATCATGTCGACCTTCCGGACGGTGCCCTCGTTCCCGGCGACGATGACATAGTCCCCGATCTTGAACGGCTCGTTGACGGCGATCATGAGGCCCGAAGCGAGGTTGCCGAGCGACTCCTGGAAGGCGAAGCCGAGGATGAACCCCGTGACGCCGAGGCCGGCGATGATCGGCGCGACGTTGACGCCGAGCTGGCCGAGCGCCAGCACGAGCAGCACGGACCAGCAGACCTTGGACGTGGCGTTGCGGACGAAGCTGGCGAGCAGCGTGTCCTTCTGGCGGCCTTTCGAGACGGCCTTGCCGACGGCCGCGACGATCAGCTTCGTGGCGAGCCAGCCGACGAGGAGGATGGCGATCGCGCCGACGAGATCAAGCGTGAAGGAGACGCCGCGTGTCGCAAGCCAGTCGAACGCCTGCTGCAGGGCGTCTTGCGGGGCGCCGAAGCGCGAATCGAATGCGGTGCAGACCTTTTCGCCGAGCGAGCCGCCGGCCGTTGCCGTTTCGTTTGTCATCTGAGACTCCTTTTCGTGTAGGGTGTCCGCAAATTATAGCACATTTTTCAGCCCAGTGCGGGAATGCGTTCGGCGATGTTGCCGATGTGGCGGGACACGTCCCGGATGCCGGCAAGCACCGTCAGGAACGCCGTGTCGTGCGTCAGGCCGTCCGTCGCGTTGCACAGGGCCTCGGAATACCGCTTCGAAATCGCCTTGGCCGCCCGCTTGATCTCGGCTTCGGCGACGGCCGGCTCCTCGGTCAGCGCGCCGCCCTTGCGCAGGACGTGCACGGTGTCGTGGGCGAAGCCGCGCAGATGGCCGATCAGGTCCGTCATCTCCTCGATCAGGTCGTCCGCGAGCCCCTGCCGCCGGATGCGCGCCGTCTTGCGGTAGATCTTCACGGCGATGTCCGAAATGCGCTCGGCGTCGTTGACGCAGTGGACGAACTCCGGCAGGGCCTGCGCCTGACGCTCGGTCAGCTTGCGCTGCGAGAGGGCGACGAGGTAGTCGCGGATGCGGGACTGCATCTCGTCGATCTCCTTCTCGGCGTTCTGCACGGATTCCTCGTCCACGTTCGCGCGGCCGAGGCAGTTGTTGAGCGCGACGGACGAGATCGTCCACGCGCGCCGCGTCATGTCGCCGAGCGCGAGCCGCACGGCGTGGAGCGCGAGGGCGGGCGCGGCGAGCAGGTGCGGCTCCAGCGCCTGGACGCGCGCCGTCTTGTCGTCGCCGATCAGGCGCGAGCAGAGCCGTGCGAGCAGCGGGATGAACGGCGCCTGGACGATGACGTTCGCTACGTTGAAGATCGTGTGCGCCATCGCGACGTGGCGGCCGGGCGTCTCGCCCGCGAAGCCGTTGCCGTCCGTGCAGAGGTCGACGAGGTGGAAGAAGGCCGGCGCGGCCACCTTGTCGGCGTTCGTGAAGACGAAGCCGAAGCTGATGAGGACGAAGACCGTGCCGAACACGTTGAAGAGCGCGTGCGCGAGCGCCGTCCGCCGCGCGTTCGCGTTGCCGCCGATCGCGGCGAGCGCGGCGGTGATCGTCGTGCCGATGTTGTCGCCGAGGACGATCGGCACGGCCGTCCAGAGCGAGATGACGCCCGTCTCGGCGAGCGCGATGGTGATGCCGATCGTGGCGGACGAGCTCTGCACGAGCATCGTGCAGAGCGTGCCGACGGTGACGGCGCCGAGGACGGCGAGCGGCGGCAGGTAGCCGCTTGCGCCCGGCGTGCAGTCGAAGCGCGAGAAGAACGCGACGAAGCCCGGATCCTTCGCGAGGACCTTCAGCTCCTGCGACATCATCGACATGCCGAAGAAGAGGAGGCCGAAGCCGAGGACGGTGCGCCAGACGCCGCGCGTGACGGTGCGCTTGGCGACCATGAGGCCGATGACGCCGAGCGTGACGGCGGGCAGCGCGAGGTCGTCGAGCTTGAGCGAGACGATCTGCCCCGTCACGGTCGTGCCGATGTTCGCGCCGAAGATGACGCCGATGGCCTGCTGAAGCGAAATGAGGCCGGCGTTCACGAAGCCGACCGTCATGACGCTCGTCGCGGAAGAGCTCTGGATGAGCGCGGTCACGACCGTGCCCGCGAGAATCGCGAAGAGTCGGTTCTTTGTCATGTAGCCGAGCGCGGCCTTCATCTTCTCGCCGGCGGTTTCCTTGAGGCCGTCGCTCATGAGGCCCATGCCGTAGACGAAGAGGGCGAGACCGCCGAGGACGGCGACCGTCAGCTGAATGTAGTCGTTCATGGTGTGCGCTCCGTTACGGCAGGTTGCCCATGAGCCAGTTCAGCAGATACAGGGCCGCGACCGCCGCGAGCGCGGCGACGACCTCGATTCGGGTCTTCAGTTCCTTGTGCATACGCTTCTTCTCCTTCTTTTCCTTCATTGTCACCGCGCATTATGGCAAATGACTGTGAGGAACAGATAAGAAGCGTGTTAGGATTTGGTTAAAATTCGGCCCAGGCCGGGAGCGGTGTGCGGATCTCGACGGGATTCCCGGACACGGGATGCCTAAACATTGCCGCGAGGGCGTGGAGGCAATGGCCCGTCTGGCCCTCGACGGCGAACGCGCCGTAGAGGCGGTCGTTCACGATATGCAGCCCGGCAAGGGCCAGCTGCGCGCGGATCTGGTGCGTGACGCCCGTCTGGATCGTGATCTCCAGAAGCGTGCGAGACTCGTTCTCGACCGTCGTGTGCGCGAGGGGCTTGAACTGCGTCACGGCCCGCAGCGGCTTCAGTCGTGCGCGCTGGGCGCGCGTGAGGCGGTTCTGGTGGAAGTCGATCATCCGGCAGAACGGGAGCGTCGGATCGTGCGTGAGGTCGTTCTCCAGCGTGCCGCCGACGGCGACAGACCCCTCGACGAGGGCGAGGTAGGTCTTGCGGACAGTCTGCGCGGCGAACTGGGCGCGCAGGCTCTCGAACGCCTCGGACGTGCGCGCGACGAGGACGAGGCCGGACGTGTCCGCGTCGATGCGGTGAAGGGCCCCGGCCATGAGCGGGCTCTCGCCGAGGCGCGTCAGCGCCGGGCCGAGCGCGCGGCATTCGGGATGGCGCGTCGCGACGGCGTTCATGAGCGTGCCCGTCTCGCGGCAGGTGAGCGGCTGGACGGGAATTCCGGCCGGCTTGTCGAACGCCAGGAGCGCGGCGTCCTCGAACAGCGGCCGGGGACAGGCCCCGGCGGGCGCGACGAGGTTGTCGTCGGCTTCAAGCAGCGTCTTCACGCAAATCGTCTCGCCGCCGCGCAGCTTCAGGCCCTTCGCCGCGCGTCGTCCGTTGACAAGCACCGTCCCGTCGGCGACCGCCTCGCGGACGAACGCGCGCGTGGACGTCGGAAAGGCATGAAGAAGGGCGACGTCCAGCCGGACACCGCCTTCCCTGATTTCAAGACTCTTATTCTGAATCACCTGTCGTCTTTGTCAGTCGTAGCGATCCATCACGGACGGCGCAATCGGGGCGATGCCCTCCCAGCTTCGGTTGGAGGCCCACGGAAGGTCCGAATCCTCCGCCGAGTCGGCGAGGCACCCCGCGAGGAGCGCCAGCGCCAGACCGACCAACATGCGTTCGACCGTTTTCATCAGTCAGCAAAGACCGTGTCGCCTTCGGCGAGCGAATCCTGCGCCCACGCGCCGAGAATGTCGCAGATGACGTAGGGCTTGCCCTTGACCTCCTGACGGAGGCGGACGCGCCCGACGAACGTCTCGCCGCGCTTGACGCCGAGGTCGATTGCCGGCAGCGGCTTCGAGAGGTCGTCGCCCTTGAGCTCCTTCAAGGCCTCGTCGGAGAACGCGATGACGGCGAACATCTTCTCGTTGTCGGCCTCGACGACCTTGCCCTTGTCGCCCGCCGGGAGCGACGTGACGGCCGTGCCCGCGCCCGCCGCCGAGGCCGTGCCCCGCGTCTGGATCGAGTCCTGAAGCATCTTGCGCAGGTTCTCGTTGAGCTGCTTCGCCTTCGCGATCTCCTCGTTCTTGGCCTCGATCTCCTCGTCCTTGCGCTGGATCTCGTCGTTCTTCGAGGCGATCTCGCCGTTCAGCTCGTCAATCTGCGACTTGATCTTCGCCACGTCGCTCTGCACCTTCTCGCGGCCCTGCTCGACCTCGTTCATCTTCGTCTTCAGCTCGGCGATCGTCACCTTGTCCTGGCGCGCCTCCGGCTTCAGGCGGTTGATCTCCGTCACCGTCGCCTCCAGCTTCGCGCGGAGGTCGGCGAGGGCCGCGCGCGTCGTGTTGAGGCGCGCCTGCTGGGCCTTGGCGGACTCGAAGAGCCGGTTCAGCAGCTCGTCCTCCGTCCCCGGCCCGCGCATGAGGGGCTGGTTGCCGTCCATCAGCGGGTCGCCGTTGACGTCGGTCGCGTAGACCGCGCGCAGCTGTCGCCGCTCGTTCTCGCCCCACTTGTAGGTCACGTCGTCGCCCGTGCGCGTCTGCTCAAGGGCGCCGTTGTAGTCTTCGAGCACGTTGCTCATGTCGGGCGAATCGACGAGGCGGGCCTCGACGGGCGAGGCGTCTTTCTTGATCTCCAGCGAGAGGTCTTTCGCCGGGTCGCCCTTTTCGATCGTGCGCGCGATCTTGACGAGATAGTCTTCCTGCAACCGGTTTCGGTCGGTCAGAAGGGCGCGCTTGGCATTGAGCTGCAGCTCGAAGTAGAGCGCGGCGGCGGCAAGTGCCAGAAACACGTAAACGAGGACGTGCAGAACTTTATTCATGGTCTAATATTACCTCTTTTTGGAGTCTCTTTTTAAGTGACGGAGTGAATGATACAAAATTTTTGTTTTTTGCGCAAGTGGGGGGGCGTATTTTTTGGTACAATATGCGCCGTGAGTTTTCAGGTACTAAAGGAAGATGCGCGCACACAGGCGCGGCTGGGGCGATTGACGACCGCGCACGGGGTCGTCGAGACGCCCGTGTTCATGGACGTCGGGACGCTCGGCACGGTGAAGGCGCTGGAGCCGCGCGACCTCGTCGCGCTGAAGACGCAGGTCGTCCTCGGCAACACCTACCACCTCCTGCTGCGGCCGGGGCCGGAGGTCATCGCCGCCGCCGGCGGGCTGCACCGGTTCATGCGGTGGGACGGCCCGATCCTCACGGACTCCGGCGGCTTCCAGGTCTTCTCGCTCGCGAAGATGCGCAAGTTCACCGAGGAGGGCTGCCACTTCCAGTCCCACCTCGACGGGCATGCGTTCTTCCTTGGCCCGAAGGAGTCGATGGCGATGCAGCGCACGATCGGCTCCGACATCGCGATGGTCTTCGACGAGTGCCTGCCGTATCCCTGCGACCGCGCGCGCGCCGAGGCGTCGGTCGAGCGGACGATTCGCTGGGCGCGGCGGTCGAAGGACGAGCCGCACGCCGAGGGCCAGATGGTCTTCGGCATCGTGCAGGGCGGCGTCTACGACGACATCCGCCGCCACTGCGCGGAAGAGCTCGTGAAGATCGGCTTCGACGGCTATGCGGTCGGCGGCGTCTCGGTCGGCGAGCCGGAGGAATTCATGTACCAGGCCGTCGAGGCGAGCGTCCCCTACCTGCCGAAGGACCGGCCGCGCTACGTGATGGGCCTTGGCGTCCTGCACCAGATGGCGGAGTGCGTCGCGCGCGGCGTCGACATGTTCGACTGCGTCATCCCGACGCGCATCGCGCGCCACGGCACGGCCATCACGCGCAGGGGCAACGTCGCGATCAAGGCCGCGAAGTGGGCGTTCGACCCCGGCCCGGTCGAGGAGGGGTGCGACTGTTACTGCTGCCGCAACTTCTCGCGCAGCTACGTGCGCCACCTCCTGAACTGCGGCGAGATCCTCGGCCTCCGGCTGCTCACGATCCACAACGTCTGGCGGCTGAACGAGTTCATGCGCGAGATGCGCGAATCGCTCGCGAACGACACGTTCGCCGACTTCCTCGCCGAAGCCAGAGCCTACAAGAACAGACCCCCTCACCTCTCTCAACTTCACAACTTCTCAACTTCACAACCCACAACCCGAAAGGAAAAAACAAAAAATGAACACTGCACTGATGCTCTGTGACGCGGCGGCGGCCGCGCCCGCTCCCCAGGCCGGCGGCATGGGGATGCTCGTCCCGATGCTCCTCATCCTCGCGATCTTCTACTTCATGATGATCCGTCCCCAGCAGCGCAAGGAGAAGGAGCGCCGGAAAATGATCGAGGAACTGCGCGCGGGCGCGAAGATCGTCTTCGCGGGCGGCCTCATGGGCACGATCCAGGAGGCGACGGAGAAGACGTTCAAGGTGGAGATCTGCCCCGGCACCACGGTCGAGATCGCGCGCAGCTGCGTCTCGGGCGTCGTCCCGACGGAGGAGCCGCAGAAGAAGTAAGGGGCGATGTCGCTCAATCGCGGCAGGTACGGCCTTGAGTGGAATCCCCGACAGGACGAGCGCAAGTCGTCCGGCCTCGGCTGGGTTTTCGTTCTTGTCGGCCTTGTCGCGCTCGTCTCGTTCTCCGTGACGCTCGTGCGGCGCTACCGCGCAGCGGCGGCGCGGGACGCGGCGGAGTTCCCGCGCGGCGCGGACGAGGCGGAGGCCGTCGTGTCGCCGCCGCCGCCCGTGCCGACGGCGCGTCCGGCGGCGGAGCCGCCCTCGCCGATCGAGCCGACCGTCCGCCGCGCCGTGACGGAGAAGCGCCCGGCGCGCGTCCGCAACCTCCTGCTGCGGCTGGAGGAGGCGGAACGCCGCCGCGACGTCGAGATGGCCGTCTCGACCATCGAGCAGATCCGCGCGCTGCCCGGCTCGCCGGCGGCCGACCTGGACGACGCGCTCGCGCGTCGGCTGGGCGTCCTGAACATGAAGCGGCTCTTCGAGCGGAAGACGCCGCTCTGGGTGCGCGCGGTCGAGGTGCGGCGCGGCGACACGGCCTCGCGCCTTGCGGCAGAGAACGGCTCGACGTTCGCCTCGTTCGCGCGGCTGAACGGCGGGAACGTCGAGAAGATTCGCCTCGGCGCAAAGGTCTTCGTGATGGATCATCCCCGCTTCACGCTCGTCGTCCACCGGCGGGCGCGGACGGCTGACCTGCTCCTGAAGGAAAAGTTCTTCAAGCGCTACGACCTTGCGAAGGAGCCGACGGGCAAGGCGGGCGCGTACGAGCTGCCGAAGGGTCCGCTGGCGTTCTGGCGGTCGCTCGGCGTCGCCTTCAAGGCGTCCGACCAGACGGAGATTGACCTCCTGATGCCCGTCGGCTCAAGCGTCCTCATTTCGGAAATGTAGGCGACTTGCCGCCTCTTGGGCTCTTCGTCAAGGGCGTCGCGGTCGAGAGCGGCAGGGGCGTCAGACCTTGGACAGGGGCAGGAGGACGTCGCGTTGCGAGCTTGCGATGTGCCGTTTCAGCCAGAGGACGGCGCCGGCGGCGTCCCCCGCGCGGCAGGCCTTCAGGATCTCGCAGTGGTAGCGCCAGGCGTTTGCGACGTGGCGGAGCGTGCGCTGGTGCGAGTGCGTACCGAAGAACTGGTTGCGGCGATAGGTGTTGGCGATGATCTTCTCGGCAAGCGCGTTGCCGCTCGCGCGCAGGAGCATCCGGTGAAAGGCGAGGTCTTCCGTCAGGAAGTCGGCTTCCGGCTGGCCGGTCATGACGGACATCTTCGCCTTGCGCATCGCGCA
>CAKTZI010000057.1 GCA_934635385.1 uncultured Kiritimatiellota bacterium
GCGGCGTTCTTCGCGAAACGCGCGCAGAACTGGAAGAACGTCTTCGATTCGTCGATTGGCTTTGCACGCGGCAAGACGACGAAGGGGGCGTGGCGCGAGCCGTTCGACCCCTACGCCTTCGGGCACGGCGCGGAGAACGACAACGACTTCACGGAGGGCAACGCCTTCCAGTACAGCTGGCACGTCATGCAGGACGTCCCCGGCCTCGTCGCGGCGATGGGCGGGCGCGAGAGGTTCACCGAACGTCTGGACGCGCTCTTCTCGGCTTCGAGCCGGGTGGCGGGCGCGGACTGCACGGTTGACATCTCCGGGATGATCGGGCAGTACGTGCACGGCAACGAGCCGAGCCACCACGTGATCTACTTCTACCCGCAGGTCGGGCGTCCCGAGAGGGCGGCGGCGCGCATCCGCGAGGTCTTCGACACGCAGTACCACGTCGGGCCGGAGGGGCTCTGCGGCAACGACGACTGCGGTCAGATGTCGGCGTGGTACGTGTTCTCGGCGATGGGGTTCTACCCGTTCGACCCGTGCGGGGGCGAGTACGTCCTCGGCGCGCCGCAGGTGCCGCGCGCGACGCTGCGCCTCGCGGACGGCAAGGCGTTCACCGTCGTCGCGAAGGGCCTCTCGAAGGAGAACAAGTACGTGAAGTCGGTCACGCTGAACGGCCGGCCGGTCTCAGACTGGAAAATCCGCCACGCCGACATCGTGCAGGGCGGCGAGCTCGTCTTCGAGATGACAGACACACATTATTCCGCGCCTTGAACGCGAACGAAACAAGATATGACTTTATCTGTGCTGGAAGCGTGACTTGCCGACTTGCGGCCTTTCGGCTGGATTTGCTACAATCCGCGTCGTAAGGAGAGATAGGCAGATGATGAGACGCTTTTGCTTTGCAGGTTTTTGCGCCGTGGCGGCGCTGTCCGCCGTCGGCGCGGCGGACGTCGCGGAGGTCACGCTGACGAAGCCGCGCATGCGCTGGCTCTGGGGTGGCTTCGGGTTCCACAACTCCGAGGCGACGATGACGCCGCTGATGTCGGATGCGTTCCGCGACCAGCGCGTGCTGAAGACCTTTCGCGAGATCGCGCCGACCTATTCGCGGGTTTTCGCGGGCTTTCACGACTGGACGCCGGCGGCGATGGACGCCTTCGCCGACTACTACGACGCGACGTTCCGTCGTGCGGGCACGACGCTCTACCTCGTGCCGGGGCGCATGCCGGTCGTGACGGAGGACTTCGACGTCGCGGGCTACTGCGAGAACGTCGCCACGCGGCTCGACTACCTCGTCAAGGTGCGCACGTGCGTGAAGATCCGCTATTACGCGCTCACGAACGAGATGGCGTCCGGCCCGACGTGGGGTTGGTTCTCGACGCACCGCGACGTCTACGAAAAGCTGTGCCGCGAGCTCTATGCGGCGTTTCGGCGGCACGGGCTCGACATCGGCCTCATGACGCCCGACTCCGCCATGCCGAAGCACATCGACGATGTCGTCTGGGCGACGCAGAAAATCAACGACATCACCGAGGTCTACTGCTGGCACTACTACGACCGCGCGGCGAAGCCGGGCGAGGCGCGGGTCTACAACGATGTCTACGGCCATCTGACGAATCTCGTCTCCCTCTGCCTTGGACGTGAAAAACGCATCTCGCTCGGCGAATGGGGCATGACGGGGCCGATTGTGCCGTATCGCGAGGGGCACATGCGCGACGACGGGCACGGCGGCTGGCGGTGGCCGATGAGCGCATTTGCGCGCGAGGCCGCGATCTGCCGTGCGGAAATGGGGCTCGCGGCGCTGAACGCGGGCGCGCTCAACGCGGTCAGCTGGACGTTCTGCGACTATCCCGACCCGTTTCTGCGCGAGGACGGCGACACGTCCGAGGAGAAGGCGCGCTATGACGTCGCGCGGTTTTCGGGCTGGGGGCTTGACGTGCGCTACAACAAGAACGGGCTCTTCCGCTGGGACGACGAGAGCGGGGACTATTCGTCCTATCCCGACCTCTACACGATGGGCTACCTCGTGAAGCTCTTCCGCAAGGGTGCGCGCGTGCTGGAGCCCGCGTTCGACGACCCGGAACTGCGCGTCGGCGCGGTCACGAACCCGGACGGATCCTGTTCGGTCGCCGTCATCAACTGGGGCGCGGCGAAGACGGTTCGCATCGCGAGCGAGCATCCGCTCGCGAAGCCCCTGCGCATCTACGAATACGATTCGGCGAAGCCGCCGATGAACGCCTTCAACGACCTCCAGCCGATGAAGGGCGTGGTCACGGCGACGAACGGCGTCTTCGCGGCAACGTTGCCGCCGCGTGCGATGGCGTTCTTCACGACGGACTACGCCGACCGCCTGCCGCCGTCCGTCACGGGCGTGAAATTGGGGGACGACGGCGCGCTCGTCTGGGACGCCGCGGCTGACCCGGCTCACGTCTACTACCGCGTGTTCCGTGACGGCAAGCAGATCGCCTCGACCGTCGCGACGCGACTCGACGTGAAGGGCGTGCAGGGCGATTACGCCGTCCGCAGCGTCGACCGCTGGGGCAACGTGTCGAAATGAGCTGGGCGCGGCACTCCGACGCGGCCTGGAGGCGTGTACTGCGCGCGGTTCCGTCTTCTTTGGTATAATACGGGCATGAAATTGAAATCCGTTTTCCTTGCTTTGTTCGCTTTCTTTTCCGGCTGCGGGCCGTTTTGGGTCGATCCGTACATCACGGTGAAGGAAAGCTCGCTCAACTGGGTGATCATCCACTACTACAACATGAGCCGCGAGCCGATTCGGCGCATCGGCGTCGAGATCTACGGCAACGGACTCGTCCTCGTGAAGAAAGGCACGAGCGAGCTCGTCTCGAATGACTTCGCCAAGCGTCACAAGGAGGCCGACTGGGACAAGATCAAGACCTTCCGCCTGCAGATCGATCCGAAGGAGGCAAACGACATCTTCCAGAACCTCGTCAACTTCGGCGTCCTCGACCGCGAGAAGACGTTCAAGTCATCCAAGAAGGCATCTCACGACCGCTTCATCGCCGTCAAGGCGAACCTCTGCAACAACACCTACTCGGACAACGTCAACATGTTCGAGGAAGATCCCGACCTCGCGGAACAGCTCCTCGACGTCGTGCGCGAGTTCCAGAATCCCGCCCTGTAATCGGGACGTTTTGGTATAATATGCGCCCATCATGAACGTCGTCAGTCTCGTCGGGCGCCCGAACACGGGCAAGAGCGCGCTTTTCAACCGCATCGCGAAGAAGCGCGTCGCGATTGTCTTTGACCAGCCGGGCGTGACGCGCGACCGCGTGACGCGCGAGGTCGAGGTCTGCGGACGCAAGATCATGCTCGTCGATACGGGCGGCATCGCCTTCGACCGCCGCGTCACGAAGGATCCGCTGGATGACGAGACGCGCAGCCAGGCAGCCCTTGCGGTCGAGGACTCCGCCGTCTGCGTGATCGTCGTCGATGCGCGCGCGGGCGTCACGCCGCTCGATCAGGAGGTCATCACGCGCGTCCGCAAGTCGGGCGTCCCGTGCCTCATCGCGGCGAACAAGTGCGACGTGCCGGAGGACGACGTGCGTGCGGCGGAGTTCGCGCGCTTCGGCCTGCCCGTCTACCCGACGTCGGCCGAGCACGGGCGCGGCGTCGAGACGCTGATCGAGACGTTCGTCGCGAAGCTGCCGCCCGCCGTGGCGGACGAGACGGCGGCGCGTCCCCTGCGCGTCGCCGTCGTGGGGCGTCCGAACGCCGGCAAGTCGAGCTACGTCAACCGGCTTCTCAACGCGCCGCGCGTCATCGTCTCGGAGATCGCGGGCACGACGCGCGATGCCGTCGAGGTGCCGTTCATGATCGGCTCCGGGCCGGAGGCGCGGCACTACATGCTCGTCGACACGGCCGGCATGAAGCCGCACACGAAGATGTCTAAGACGTCCGTCGACAACTTCTCGCTCTTCCGTTCGGAACAGGCGATCGCGGAGGCCGACGTCGTCGTCCTGCTGTTGGATCCCGTGATGGGCCCGACGATGCAGGACAAGCGCATCGCCGGCAAGATCCTCGATGCGAACCGCGCGTGCGTCCTCATGCTGAACAAGTGGGACCTCGCGAACAAGGAGGGCATCACGGACGAGAAGAAGGCGGCGGACGCCGTCCGCCGGATGATGCCGTTCCTCGCGTTCGCGCCGATCGTGTTCTGCTCGAACAAGTCGGGCTACAACATCCGCCGCACGGTGGACGCGATCGACAAGGCCGCCGCGAGCGCGTCCGAACGCCTGCCGACGGGGATGCTGAACCGCGTTATCGAGACGGCGACGAAGAAGACGCTGGCGCCGATGGTGCGCGGCAAGCGGCTGAAGGTCTACTACGGCCTGCAGGTCGCGACGAACCCGCAGACGATCCGCCTGTTCGTGAACGACCCGAAGCTCGTCACGCCCGCCTATCTCGCGTTCATCGAGCGGAACGTCCGCGCGCGCTTTGGGCTGGAGGGCGCGCCCCTGCGCATCTTCCTCAAGGCGCGCAGCCGGAAGGAGCTCGCGTAAACGTGTGGCGGATGCTTGCCGATTTGACGGCATTCGGCGGAACGTGGTATAATTTGCGCAGATTTTCACCGAGAATCATTCCAAGCCATTTGAACGATGAGGGTTTATCTCGACAACTGCTGCTACAATCGCCCGTTTGACAATCAGGGCCAGCTCAAAGTCTTGTTGGAGACTTTGGCAAAGCTTGATATTCAACGGCAGATGCGCGATGGCGCTGTTGAGTACGCTTGGTCGGAAGTCCTTGATTTTGAAGTCGGAAAGAGCCGTTTTGTAGATCGGAAGCGTCAGATTGCACCATGGGCCAGGAATGCGACTGTCTATGTCGGGCTGGACGAGTCGATACGTCTTCGGGCAAGGGAATTTGAGGCGGCAGGAATAAAGGCGATGGATGCGCTCCACCTTGCCTGTGCGGAGGCGGCTGATTGTGACTGGTTCTTCACGACGGATCGCAGTTTCCTGAACAAGGCCAAGCCAATGGCGACGGTGCGTGTTGCGAATCCAGTCGAGTTCTTTTGAGGAGGTGTTGACATGATGACAATGACTGATAGCGAATTGAAGAGCAAATGCTTCACGATTCTTTCCGAGCAGGTCGGAAGCGTTGAAATGGAACGGTTTGTCATGTTGCTCAACCGAGACACTTTCGATTACACGGAATGGCGTAAAGACAATCTGTTTCCTGACGAGACGGTCGATACGCTGTTTGACAAGATCAAGGCGTATTCAAGAGAACGTCAGGACGCACGTCTTCAGGGTTAGCGGCAATTGAACCTTGTCCGATTTGACGACGCTTGGCGGAACGTGGTGTAATTCACGTCTACCCGCACCGCCCTCCAGCCCATTAGAACTCGTCGTTGCGTCCACGGAAGAACTCGAAGTACTGCCGGACATTCTCAAGCTCCGTCCATTTGCGGACGGGAACGCCGTCGGAATCGAGGTCGAAGATTTTCGCATCGCGAATGCCGAGCAGAAACGGCGAATGTGTGGCAATCACGAACTGGCATCCCTCGGCTTGCCTTCAAAATTGCAGGCCCACCACTTCTGGGCCACCATGTCGCGCTGTCGGTCGATTTCGCGGTTCCTGCCTCTGATGGTCAGGGTCTTGTCGAAGACATCCTCGCTCGCCAGGATCCGGCTTTCGGCAGGGATGCCTTTCCATTCTTCAGACAAATCGGCGTTAAACGACAACGGGTCAAGATGGATGTGTATCCTTGTACCGCAAAACATGACGTTGCGGTCAACGCCGTTCACATACCAGTCAAAGAACGGACCGGGTTTGAATGGAATTTCCCGCAGCACCTTCAGCCGTGCCGCGATGATGTTGAGCATCGTTGATTTCCCAGACCCATTACCTCCGTAGAAAATGGTGATAGGGTCAAACTCCACCCGTCCTAATCTTTTTTGGGGGAATATGTTCAATGGGTAGAAAAACTCGAAGCATGTGCGCGGTTCTGCTATGCAGAGATCCGACTCCTCCCTCTCGGAACGAAACGTGAAGTCATGTAGATAGGTTGCCATGTGGTTGTTCCTTTTTTGCGCAACTCCATGCAACATTCGTGCCAATGTGGAAATCAGGCTGGGAACGTATCGTTTCCAGCCTTCCACGGCTCAAATTTCGACTGCCTGTTCAGATTTTGATTTCAAGGCTTAGCCGCTTGCCCGATTTGACGGCGTTCGGCGGAACGTGGTATAATTCACGCTGATTTCGTCGGGCGGGAGGTGCCTCGCCCGGCGCGCAAGGACTCGCGGAGTCCTATCCGAGGTTTCCTGATTACAAAGAATAGAGAGAGCCGAGGTATAAAATGAGTGGGAATGAGACGAAATCAAAGAGCAAAATCGAAAGAACGGATGCGCCGTCTCCTTTTGTGGCAGTTGGCTATGCCAAATGGTTGCAATCGATAAAAAACCGTGTCCGTGAAGCGCGTCAACGGGCGGCACTTTCGGTTAACGCCGAATTGATGCTCCTCTATTGGGATATCGGGCATGAGATACTCAAGAAACAAGAACAACAAGGGTGGGGGACAAAGGTCGTCGAGAGAATCGCGGCAGACTTAAGGCTCGAATTCCCGGAGATGGCAGGTTTTTCGCGGTCAAACCTGATGTACATGCGTTCGTTTGCATCGGCTTGGTCGAGAGGACAGATTGTCCAAGCACCGCTTGGACAATTGCCGTGGTATCACCATTTGGCCCTCATCGAGAAGCTAAAGAGCGTAACCGACCGCATTCTCTATGCCAAGCTTGCTGTCGAGCACGGCTGGTCACGAAACGTCTTGGTGCATCAGATTGAGATAGGGGCGGCAAAGGCATTGCAAAAGCCTGCGACCAATTTCAAGTTGACACTGCCACAGGATGATTCCGACTTGATGGAACAGACCCTGAAGGACTCGTACAATCTCAGTTTTCTGCAGGTTACGGGCAAGATCAAGGAGAATCGGTTGCGTGCGAGACTTGTGGACAGGGCTTCGAGATTCCTTCTTGAGCTTGGTGCCGGTTTTGCGTATGTTGGCAAGGGCGTGACAATCGAAGTCGGGGGCGACGATTTTGAGTTGGATCTCTTGTTTTACAACCTCGTTCTTCATCGGTATTTCGTCATTGAACTCAAGACGGGGAAGTTTGATCCACGGGACATTGGCCAACTTGGCTTCTACATGACGGCGGTCGACGAGCAGGTTCGGGATAAGGCTGTTGACGGCGAGACGATTGGCATGCTCCTGTGCAAGGAGAAGAACTCTGTTGTCGTGGAATATTCGCTCAAGGGCCTCAGCAAGCCGCTGGCAGTTGCGACATATGAGCTTGAAAGACTTGGCCTTCCATCCGTTGCCGTGTTGCAAGATGGATTGACAAGGGCTCTTTGCTCTGAACGACAGAGCCCTAAATAAGTTAACTTGTCCGATTTGACGGCATTCGGCGGAACGTGGTATAATTCATCGCTGATTTCGTCGGCGGAGTTAAAGGAAGGTGTGAAGATGATTGCAGAGAAAGATAAGTTGAAGGTCTATTGCGAGACGTCGTTTATCTGTTATCTGACAGGAGATGCCACAGATGATGCAAAAATCGCTGCCGATCAGGCTTACACCCGACAGTGGTGGAACAACGACAGCCCTAAATGCGATGTCTACGTCTCGCAGTATGTCGTCGAAGAGGCCAGCATCGGACGGGCAGATGCCGTTGCTCGGCGAATTGATTTGTTAAGGAAGATACCTCTTGTTGAGGTTGACGTGGAAAATGTGACGTAACTCGCGCGCAAACTTATAGATGGGCACGCCCTGCCGGAGGGTGAGACGACCGATGCGCTCCATATTGCCGTTGCTTCCATTACGGGAATGGACGTCCTTCTGACGTGGAACTGCAGGCACATGGCGAATCCGCACACGTTGCCGAAGACGCGCAAGATCATTGCGGCAGCTGGTTCTGTCTGTCCGCTGATCATGACGCCAAAGACGTTTATCGAGAACGAAGGGCTGGAGGTGACAGATGACTAATCAGAAATCCATTATTCAAGAAGTCCGAGAAATCCGACGCCGAATTGCAGAGCAGTGCGGGAATGACGTGCGAAAGATAACTGAGCATGCCTTGGAAGTCGCGCAACGGCTTGGGTTTACGACGGTGCGTGTTGCCTGACAGAGACATCTCCCAATGGGATGTCTGCTGGCTGTGTGGCTCTGATCGGAACTTACCCCAATTCTACCGCGCTCGATTTGACGGCATTCGGCGGAATGTGGTATAATTCGCTTTGATTCCGTCGGGCGGGAGGTGCTTCGCCCGGCGCGCGGCTGAAACCGTGATGGCTCTTTGAAACGGCTGACGGGCACCGACGTCAGTCCTCGGCTGAAGGTTCAAGCGGAAAACGGGCTTATCGAATCGCAATCTGATTCGTGTGCTTGATTCCCAAAAGAACCGACGGCAAAACCTTTACCTGCGACCGCACACTGGGCCGATAAGGAGAAGGACTCGCGGAAACCCGTCCGAGGCCCGCGAGGCGTACGCAGTCCTGCGTATTTGGCTTTGTGCGAAACGACCAAATTCCCATTCTGAAGCCGAATATGTGGGGCGCGTTGCGTGTCAGTCACACGCGGCGTGTCCTCTATTCCGTGTTTCAGAAAGGCGCTTGGTCGTGCCTTGCACAAGACATTGAAGTGAAGGCACGCCGTTCCTTTTTCTGCGCCCGGCGGCGGAGTCTTGTTCTTGGTGGGCGTGGAAAGAATGGCGAGACGGAAGGTGTTCAAGAATTGACCTCTGATGAAAAATTGCCCGGTCAGACGGGGCGAAAGCCCAGTTTTGTGGGCGGATTTCCCTTGGCATGAATCTTGCATTTGGCAAAACAACTGAAAACACAATCCCAAAAGGAACAAGACGAATGAACAAGCTGATGATGGCAATGGGGGTCGCCCTTGCGGGGGCGACACTCTGCGGCGCGACGAACGAGACCGTGAAATGCGGTACGGCAGAAACGACGGCACCGAATGGCGCCGCAACGACACAGGAGGTGGACACCCAAGCGCAGGCTGACGCCAAAAAGGCGCAAGAGGCCGCGAACCGGGCGTTGATTGAGGGGCTGCTCAAGAAGGCAGAACTCAAGTACACGATTGACGAGGACGGCGACTACAAGTTGGTCTTTGAGGTGAATGACTGCACTCGCACGCAGGTCATGTGGATCGAAACGGACATTCGCGAGGTGAGTGGCTTTCGGGTGCTGAAACTCGCGTCGGTTGCCTATCGCGGCGCCCTGACGAAGCCCATGGCTTTGGAACTGCTGATGGATGCCTACAAGGTTGGATTCTGGGGCATTTCACGAAAAGACGATGGAGACTGTAGCGTGTTGTTCATTGCGCAGGTTCCGGCCTCGATCAGTCCCGAAGATCTCAAGACGTGTTGCGTATCGGTTATCGAGGCGGCCGATAGGCTGGAGCGGAAATGGTCGGATTCCGACTCGCTGTAAGCGACAAGGCAAAATGACGCTTCTAAGAAGTCGCAAGAGAAGAGGAATACAAAAACATGAAAAAGATCGTTTTGGCCGCGAGCGTCGCGGCAATTCTGACAGGGTGTGTCGCCGTGAGACAGAACGACGGCGGCGAATCGAACGTGCGTCCGTATATCGAGAAGGACAAGGTTCGTGAGAAGTACGAGGCCGGCAAGGAGAAGGTCAAGGCGACCGATTCGGTGTACTGCCTACTGTCCTTCATCCGTTGGGGATCGGAGGCGAAGCATATCGCCGACATGACCGATGCGAGCGGAGCCACGCTGATCGGGCGCGCGAAGAACGGCGCCTACGCGATCGCCTGCGACGAGGCCGGTTGCGATGCGCTCGTCGGGACGAAGTACAAGGTCACGGCGAGGAACTACTTCTTCATTTTCCAGTGGGTCACGGCAGAGCTCACGGGCTACCCGGTCACCTTGACGGGCGTCGAGATCTTGCCGGCGGACGGGAACACGCCGATTGTGCAGAACGGCAACGGTTCTGCTCGCACGATCGATCCGGCGGGGTCTAGTCTTCCGACGGTACTTAGGCTCTTGAAATAAAACCATGACGACGACTGTTGCGACACAAGATACTTAGAAAATAGAGGCATAATGGGCAATCAAAACGAGTCGCTGTATCAAAGAGCAAAGAACCAGGACAAGACGATGGTCTCTGCTTATCTCAACTCGGCAACGACACCGAGGTGTGGGTCTTCCCAAAAGAAGAACATTGCAATTATTTGTGCGCTTGGCTTAGGCATACTGTCTGCCACGGCCTTTGCGGCGGCGAAAAAGACCTATTACTGTAAGTATTGCGGCTTGGGCTACCAGACGATCAATTCGCTGACGGCGGCGGACTGCGTCCGTCATCCCAACGGTCGGCACAAGCACGAACTCTATCAGGGTTCGGAGAAGAAGATCTACGAATGCCAGTACTGCGGGCGCAAGGCCGCAGACATCAGTACTCTGACGGCAGCGAAATGCCTCCGTCATCCAAAAGGCTCCTACAAGGGGCGCCATGTCCCTGCACTGTGATAGAAAGGTCATCAAAAACATGAGAAAGATCGCTGTTGTCTGCATTGGCCTGTGTTGTTTCGGGCTTCATGCCGAAACGAACAATGTCCGTTCCCTTTTTAGGGATGCCTCCAGGGCGACCTCGACCACAAATCTGGATCGGGGCATCGATACCTTGCTGTTCTTGAATCACATCAATTATGTTGTTGAGACATTGCAGACATATCAGAATGCACTTGTCTTGGAGCAAGAATACAAGACGATCAATCCGAACAACCTGAACATGAATCGGATTCCCAACGAGACCATCAAAGATCAAGTCGTGAAGTTGCTGGATGCAATATATGCGATGCGAAATATTCAAAAGGACTATGATCGCGAAAAAAGCAAGCTGGAACGCGCACGGATCAATGCACGCCGAGACATGTGGATGAAGTTTGCGCAGAATGCGGTGTCTTCAGGGATGGCGGGTGCACAGGGAAGCACGCCTTGGAAGATTGGCCTTGGAGCGGGGGCGGCGATCTTGGGGGAAGCCGTTTCTGCGTACGCTGAGTTTGAAAAAGCGAAGCGTGAGGTTCAAGAGCGTGGCGAAAGTAACGCCTTTGCGTATGCCGATCAAAAAGAATCTCAAATGCATGAAGCTTACAAGAGTCTCGTGAATCTACAGTATAAATTTGGCGCGGCAAAGGATCGTACGAATGGTGGCCCATCGGAAATGGGCGACGAATTCACAATCCCCGACAAGTTTAGGCTTTCAGGGGAGAATGCAAAGAATCTTGTGAAGGCTCTCAAGTGCGATGATCTCAACAATGTATATAAGGAACTGAAAGATTATAAGAGGCTCGATGCATATGCTTTTTTCCCGACATTTTGGTATTATTATGCCGTAATTGCCTACAAGACAGGACATTTGAAAGATGCCTTTGCGGCGTGTCGGCATTTTGAGGCGATCAATCGAGGCTTGTTCCGTTCTGATCCGATGGCGGCAGCTGTTGCGATGACAGAGATCTGTATCTCTGTAGAACGAAAGAGCATTGATGCCAATCGCATTCGAGCTTTACTGGAAGTGATCATGAAAAATGATCGTGAGTGCAAAAACTCGGATTGGGAATATTTCTGCGCTTCGATCTATAATCAGGTTTTGAATGACCAGCCAATGGCCTGCGAGATACTTGACGCGATGATCGCCCGACTGGAACGTCAAAATAAAGAAAAGCTCGTAAAGTATTCCGATTTGTTCAGGAAAGAAGAAAAGAAGTTTGAAAAAAAAGATGAAGATGAACGTCAAAAATTACGAGAAAACTTCTTTAAGGAGCATTCAGTTCCTGAAGACTCGGATCTTGCTCGTGCACAGATACTTTACCGTGACATCTTGGCACGAAACCAAGACCCGTTGACGATGGAATATTTGCGCAGTGTTTGCCTCCGAAACACAACGGCCAGCTTGGAGAAGCTTTATTACGTAGGCTCAATGAAATCAGAGGCATTGTGGAATATAGCGAAGAAAGACATTGAACGGCTGAACTTGCGCTATGAGAAGCATGGCAAGAAGACGGGTGAATTCGTCTTTGAGATTCCTCTGACATGGTTTGTTTTAGGCGACATGACGATTTCCATGGATTTGTATCAAGGATCAAACAAGGTTGATACAATCGTAGAAACAGTGGGGAAGCGGAGCATCGCTAATGGTATAAAAGAATATGATGTCGTCTCGATTAGAATTCCTTGTATTCCAAATAGGTTGAATGGGAAAGACTCTTTTGCGGTGAGATTGCCTCACAAGTCTTGGCCGGTTCAGATTCTTTATATGCCAGACATTTGCTATGACATTGACCAGACTTTGACAAATGGTCGCGGAGTCCGATATGTGCCTAACACGGCGGAGTTTTCAGGTGAAGTTCGCCAGCTTACGATAGAAGATGTGGACAAGGTGAAGGACACCATCTTGAAATGGCCTCTCGAACAGGACTGGAGGCGCTATTTCTTTGCGTATGCGAACAAGATTCCTGTTGGGCAAGATGGAATTAAAGAGATTGAAGTAAAGGATAGATCTTATGTCGTTCACTATGAGAATCCAGATAAGCTACATCGAACGCTCCAGTTGAAGATTCTTGCGTTTAATCGGTATGGTGCGAAGTTCTGTACGTTGCAGTCTGAAGTCGAACTTGCTCCTGAAGCAAAAGGAGAGTTGATGGTGTGTTGGCCAGATGAATTGAAGGGCTGTGCCCAGCCGGCTTATTGTGCCTTGGAGGTGAAGAACTGTCGGACAATGGCGAACAGGTTTACCGACAAGGCGAACTGGGTTACCGGCAAATGGAATGCGTGGTGGTCTGATGGCGATGAAAGAAAGGAGTCCGAGACAAAAGAGAAAGAACAAAAATGAGCAAGAAAAGAGAGAATGACCATGTGTGAACATTTCTGGCAGATCCTGCGTGAAGTAGAAGACATCGTTGATGATTGCAGGAAGAGACCCCAATACAAGGAGTGTCGGTTCTTCTTTCGCGGCGAGTATAAGCGTTACCCTAATGGTGGCGATGTGCCTTTGCCGGCGAGTGAATGCATTCCGAGTCTCTTTCGTAAAGAGTGCCATTACAAGAATGAGCGCAAGATCTTTTACGAGACCGTTCGCCGTTATCCTGATATCTTTACGCCTAACATGACGACGTTCGACATGTTGGCGACAATGCAGCATTATCAGGTATTGACGCGTCTGTTGGACATAACGAATGACGTCCGTCTCGCAACGGCGATGGCAACGGCACCGTTTGACGATGTGGAGTCGGAGTATAATGAACATACGGCATTTGTCTATGTTTATGCTTTCAAGGAAAAGTGCGTTAAATACACAAGCTCGGATACGGTTGCCGTCCTTGCCAATCTGGCTCGCTTGGAGGATGATAAGGTTGACTTGGATGATCTTGGTTATCTGAGCTACGAGGTCTCTCATGAAAGGCCGTGGTTTGATTGGAAGGAATGCAAGGAACGAATCCGTCAGGAACTGCAACGGGTTTGGTGCGTGTTGCCGATTCAGTCCAATGAGCGTGTCCGGGTTCAGTCTGGGGCATTCTTGCTTTTTGGCTGTGGAGACAAAAAGCAGATTCTGAAGCCGAGTTTCAGTGAATGCGACTTTGAAGGGCCGTCTCCGTCAGAAGGTATTGCGCGGGTCGGTTATGTTGCAATCAAGGGAGATTGCAAGAAGGCGATTGCGAAAGAGTTGGGCGACTATGTGGCGATGGCTCGTCACCAGTATTATCCTGAGCTACCGATATATGCGCGGTCATTTCAGAACGAACTTGAAAACAAAACAAAGGAGGATTAAGATGTATTCCATCAGTTGTTATATTGACAAAGTGATAGTGAAAGAAAACGGTATCGAATCCATCACGATTAAGCCGACAGGGCGTAGCCGCATAGAGAATGAGAATAGTCATTGTCTCGGATTTGATTGCGAGAGCAAGGATGATAAGAATCATAAGGTCTCGTGGTTCCCGCTTGAAGTTTCTGTGAGCGAGAAGTTGCGTGATGTTATTCTTAATGCAAGAATCTATGGAAAAGAAGTCGAACTGAAGTTTGAGAAGCCTACGAGACACAAGAAAGCTTCAGTCAAGGCAATTACGATATGAGCAGGTTAAAGGAGGTCTCATATGCAGTTGCTGAAGGGAATTGAGCGTTTCCTCTTCGGCGTGGATTGCCTTTTGTGGGGCGTTTTCGCGCTGGCCATCCTCGATTCGGGAGCGGGGGATTGCCATTGCTTTGACTTCTCGAAAGATGAGTGCGTTTGGGAGATGTCCGTCTATGGTCTTACGGCGGCTTGGCTGGTCGCAGACGGGATCATCGGGCGCGGCATTCTGGGGCGTTGGGGAAAGTGGACGTGCGCTGTCTTTTGGGGGATCGCCGCGCTTGCGCAATGGATATGTTCACGCCAGATAGGCTGGCCCGAACATTATCAGACGAGTACTCTTCTGGTAACGTATACCTTGGCGTTGGCATTCTTTGCTTCGTTGTCCTATTGTCTTGTCTGCATGGTGCATGGTGGTCTTGAAAGACATGCGAGGGTGGCTTTGGCGCATCCTGACGGTTGGATGGCTATGGCTTGGCGTGATGGTGGTCTATGCGAACGGGAAATACATATTTGCCTTGGAAAATCTTGGGGACAGGCCCTAGAATCTTGGGGACAGAATCTTGGGGACAGACCCCGAAAACCGTGAAAAGCAAAATGAAAAAAGTTGATATGTCATTTGCTCCACGGCGGGGGATTTTATGTTATACTACGGACATGCGGTGCTGAGGTGGTGAATTGGGCAGGAGAGAAAGGCTTATGCCGGGTTTGCGATCTCGCACTCATAAAACAACAAACACGCATAAAGCAACGAAAAACGCAACAACGTCAGACGTGCAAAACGAATAGGCCAACAAAACCAAAACAACAAGGCATACTGGTAAAACGAGTCAAACAAAAACAAGAAATGAGGAATGGGCAAATGAACATGAAAAGAAAGACAGAAGTCTGCGTGAAGGCCGTCGCCTTCCTGCAAGTTGCCGCCGCCACGTGCGTCGGCTTGGCGGAAACCACCTCCTGGACAGGGGGGGGGGGGGGGGGTAAACGCCTGGGAAACAAGGGAAAACTGGAGCGCGGACGCGATCCCTGACGCCGATTCGGATGTCGTGATTGATTCGGATGCCGGAAACGTGACGATTTCCGCCTCGACAGAGCTGCCAACGTTCCATTCTCTGCTTCTCAGCGGAACGGGTGAAGTTGCGTTCGGGCTTGAAACGGCGGCGAAGATGACGACAAGCGGCGGCGTGACGAACTTCTGCTCGGCGACTTATGAGGGAGGCAGTTACGAATTTGGCGACGCGATGGTCGTCGGCTATGCGAAGGGCTGGCTGGGGGATGCGCAGAGCTCTTCGATCCGTGCCCGATTCACGAACTGCTGGGCGACGGTCAGTGGCCTTGTCCGCGTGGCGGGCTTCAGCGGCAACGGGCTCGACGTGGGCGCGGGCGCGTTCGTGACAAGCGCCGGCTACCTCGACGCCGCTGGCACACGGAACGTGACGAAGATCCACGACGGCGGCGTCTACCATTCGACGGGCGACATTGTCGTGCGCGACTTCTGGGCGAACGACGACGTTCCCGAGGCGTTCATCGTCGATGGCGGCACGGTCACGAACAGCGGTGCGCTCAAGATCGCCTACGGCAACGCGGGGCGGGCGCCGGTTTGTCTGCGCAACGGTTCGCGCTGGGTTCAGAAGGGCAGCGTCCTGGTCGGGTGCGCCAACAACGACAGTTCGGTCTCCAATTCGCTGCAGATCCTGTCGGGCTCGACGTTCGTTTCAGAAGAGCAGATCCTCATGCCCGCGACGGAGAAGACGTCGCAGAACTTCATTTCCGTGGACGGGAAGAGCGTCCTTGACGCCAAGGAAATCTGGATCGGCGGCTTTGCCCGAAGCACGAACAGCTGGCTTGCCGTCAGTGGCGAATCCGTGGCGGAGATCGAGAGCCTGTACATCGGCGCCAAAGGACAGAACTGCGGCATGTCGCTCCTCGCCACAGACGGCGCAACCGTGTCGGTTACGAACCTGCAGGTTGGCGGGGCGTCTTCTGACCAGCTCGGACTGGCGGTTTCCAATTCGCAGTTCTCGGTGCAGAACGCCGTCGCACTGCCGGTGGACACGTCGGTCGGCGCCGTCTCGTTTGTCCTGTCGGGCGACGATTCGGGCCGCCCTGCAAAGGCCGATTTCCGAAGCGGTCTCACCATCGGCGCCGGCAAACAGGCCGGAAGTGCGATGCGCACGGCATCGACCGTCTTCAAGGTGGACGGCGGCGTGGTGACCGTCGGTACCGTTGCCGAAGGCGGGACGACGAGCGGAGACGCGCGCATCGGCGCGCTGAACGTGGCCGGAGTCTCTGACACAGGCGTTAACAGGCTTGAGATCGCGGGACGGGAAGGCTGCTTTACGGCCCTGCACCGCATGATGGCGGCGGGCTCGGCAGAGATTGTTTTCCGTGTCCCGGACGGCGGCTATCAGGGCACATCCGGCTGTGGCCTCTCCGGCAAGAGCCTTTATCTTGAGAACGCCAAGATCACCGTGGACGTCTCGCACGTCACGACGGACGGCACCCATGACCTGGTTTGTGCGACCGGCGAGCTGAAGCTGAAAGAGGAAAACATTTCGCTGGTGACGACAGAGAAGCAGAAAGCCAAGTTCGCCCAGAAGGACGTGGACGGCAAGCATGTCCTCCGCGTGACAGTGAAGCGCCGCAGGGGACTGGCGATCATCATCAAGTGAGGTTGAAGATGCTGTCCAAGACTGCTTTTCTAGTTTGTGCAGCGGTCGCGGTTGGCGGGCTGCGGGGCGATCCCTCGTCCCGCCCTGCCGCCTCCGATGCGTTCGAGACGAGGATCGATGGGGCTCTTCGGAGCTGCATGACGCGCTGCTGGAGTCCGAGAACGTCGCTCCTGTACGGCTGCGAGGTGACAAAAGTCGAGAAGGCCGCGTCGTTCAGGAACGGGCTTCTCGATTGGCGCGAAGGCGTCCGCGACTGCTACGGCGCGGGCATGGGCGACTGTGCGATCTCCTGCGCGGTCGCCCTGTCGGGGTGCGTCGACCGCTGGACGGCGCTTCGCAAGGAAGGCGTTGCCGCGAGCGATCCCCGACTGGTCGAGACCGAGGACTGGGCGGCGAAGCTCGCCCAGGGGCTGCTGAATCTCTCTTCGCGTCACGGCTACACGGGCTTTGTCGCGCGCGGCCTTTGCGAAGAGGACGGGAAGTCGATCTGCTCGCTCTCGTCCATCGACCAGCACACGCACTGGGTGCATGGGCTGTACCGCTATTCGCATTCCCCGATGGCGCGGCCGGAAATCCTGAAGGAATGGCGGACGCGCATCGCCGAAGTGGCGACGCGCATGGAACGGACGGTGCGTCCCGAAACGGGCTACAACTTCGGGCTGTGCGACGGACGGAAAGACCCGCGCGGCATCTGTCGGATGTGGTGGCCCGACGCCACGAACGCGACGGGATCGTGCCGCTTGCCGTCCATCTACGCGGTGGCCTATGACGCCACGGGCGACCGGCGCTGGAAAAGGCTTTACGAGCGGCTGGCGGACAAGGCGTGCCGGGACGCGACGTTTCTGCGGCAGAACAAGAGGGACGTTCCGAACTGGCTTTCGATCACGCCCACGTATACGCTGCTGCAGATGAACGCATCGCTGGAGGTTCTGCTTGGATGCGAAAGCGACCCGGCCCGCCGCCGAAACCTTCTTGAGGGATTGCGGCAGTCGGGCCTTGAGGCGGACCGCCGAGCACGGGAGAAATGGCTGAACCCGAAGAAGAAGTGGTACGGCATGGCGCCGGACGCGGAACTCGCCTTGGCGCAGCTGATGGCCGGCAACGTGCCCTATGACGAGACGAATCTCAAGATTTTCGCGGAGGCGATGGGGACGGGCGATGCGCGCGCGTGGTGGTCCCTCAAGACGACGCACCTGTTTGCGGCCTACTGGCGCGCGCGGCTGCGGGGGCTCTTCCCGGCGGATTTCAAGGTGACGTATCCGGACGTCGTGGCGAGACGCCCCGTGCTGCGCGGCGCCATGCTGCCGGGGCGGCCCTGCCAGGAGAAGGATCTCGCCGACCTCGCCGCATGGGGCGCGACGCTCGCGCGCTACCAGATGAACGTGTACGAGGGGGCCTATGACCAAGACCTGGACGTCTGGCTGACGCGGCTGGAGTGGGACATCCTCGGCTGGGCGCGGAAATACGGCATCCTGCTCGTCGTCGATCTGCACACGCCGCCGGGCGGCCGCTACCGGGGGAAGGACGTCGATCCGAACGGCGTCGGCAAGAACAACGACCTGAAGATGCTTTACGAGGAGCGGTACGCCCGCAAGTTCGTCGAGGTCTGGCAGATGATCGCGCGGCGGCTCAAGGGCAACGAGGACGTCATCTACGGCTACGACCTCTGCAACGAGCCCGTCCAGCGCGGGCAGCCCGTCAAGGTCGACAGCCTTGAGATCCAGCGTCTCGCCGCCGAGGCGGTGCGCGCCATCGACCCGGTGACGCCGATTGTCGTCGAGGCGGACGACTGGGCCAATCCGGACGCTTTCGCGCGACTGTCGCCGCTGCGCATGGATAACGTCATCTACCAGTTCCACATGTACCGTCCGCACGAGCTGACGCACCAGCGCGTCGGCAACGACAAGGACTCGACGAATCCGCTTCTGCCGTATCCGTGTCCCGAAAAGGGGTGGGACAAGGCGTTCCTGCGCCAGTGCCTGCAGGATGTCGTCGCGTTCCAGCGCAAGCATTCGGCGCGGATTCTCGTGGGCGAGTTCTCCTGCGTCTCGTGGACGCCGGGGGCCGGCCGCTACCTTTCCGACGTCATCGACCTCTTCGAGGAATACGGCTGGGACTGGGCGTACCACGCCTTTCGCGAATGCGCGGTCTGGTCGGTCGAGCACGAGTGGACTGACCCGAAGGGGAAGCCCGTGCCGTCCGCCGACAACCCGCGGATGCGGGCGCTCAAGGCCGGCCTTCGCCGCTGATGGCCTGACGGTGGAATGGGCGGAAGCGCGCAGCCGTCTCTCGGCGGGTGGTTTTTGTATAATACGCAGCCAAACGAAAGCGGGACGGAAGCCCCAAGGCCTGAAAGTGGGATGTCCGATGCGTGACTTGAACGAGATTCTGACGGAGGTGCGCGGCAAAATCGCCGCCGCCTGTTCGCGGGGAATTTTGGGGACAGCCCCCGAAAACCGTTTTCGGAATTTTGGGGACAGGCCCCTAAAACCATTTCCAAAAAATCATTGAACTCGAATGTTTTGTTCGGTTAACGGCCATTTTTTGTGGGGACAGGCCCCGCTAGACGTGTAGCCAGTCGCGGGGACAGGCCCCGTCGGCGGGCTCTGAACCTTAAGAAATCTTAAGGCAAATCTTAAGGTAGTCTTAAGGTTTCTTT
>CAKTZI010000058.1 GCA_934635385.1 uncultured Kiritimatiellota bacterium
CTGGCGCGCAGGGATGGCGTCCGACGCCCTTAGACAACGCCCGAAAGTTTCGCATGAAATTTACAGTTGCTGACCCTCCTTGCACTCCATTCGCTCACATCAAAAATTATTGAAAAGCTGTTGTTTTGTGTAGATAGCACAAAGTGAGAATTCTGTGCGGAAAAATCTCGGATTGCATGCTTGCAGGATCGGCCTACGGCCGGGCGATGGGAATGGTATAATGCATGCCTGAAAGAAAAGGACACGGCGCTCGTTCTCGCGTTCATCCGCGAGCTGGCGAAGTGTGCGTGAAGAAGATGGCATGACATTCGAAACGGCGTTCGAGAAATTGGCACGATCGAAGTTCCGCAGCCGGTTCAGACTGTCGGACGCCGACAGGGCTTACATCGAAAAGCATGGCCTTGCCGTCATCCGCCGCCACGCGGAGGATTTCGTCCGGCAGCGGCTCGCGCCCGCATCCCCTCCGAATGACGGACGGCAGACGCCGATGCGCGGACATCCGGTCTTCACGGCGCAGCATGCGACGGCGACCTGCTGCCGGGGATGCCTGAACAAGTGGTGGAAGGTGCCGCCCGGCGTCGGGCTTTCGCCGCTCCGCCAGCAGAAGGCGGTCAACCTCATCATGGCCTGGATCGTACGCGACATGGCATGATGTGCGGTGCTTATGGGCACGAAGGCTTGGTCGTCCGGCTGCATGGATGAGAGTCGTCCGCTGTCACGTCTGCGAATCCTGCCGCGACACGGGCGGGCGAAAATAGCGCGACGTCTTTTCGATCCTCGACGTGTGAGGCTTGCCGCGCTTTCGTGTCCGCGACACGGACTGTGTTCGTGTTCGTCGGCGCGTCAATCCCCGATGGGGTGACTGGCAGGGCTTCAGCATGAAAAGACGATCCTCGCGCAGCGTTGCGCGACAGTCGTCCGCAAACTTGTGGCGCTGGCGCGCAAACACGAAACAGCGCCGCCGCGAGACCGCGCGTTGCGCGGCTGAGGGCGCGGCCGCGTAGCCGGGGCTGAAAACTCCGTTTTCGCCCGGCGTCGCCTCCGCCCCCTCACCCGTTCGGGCTCTCGCGGTGGCGCTGACACGAAAGCGCACCGATGGTGCGACACGAAAATCGCCCGTCCGTCCGTCGAGGCACGAAAAGGCTTGCGCGCCCGCCTCGAAATCTTATGTGTCCATGTGTTTTGTCTCGCAACAGGGAGTGCCTCACACGGGGAGACGGAGCCACAGAGAGAAATGACGCGGCAAGCCGTCAGACTTGAGACGCGGCGTCTCGCCACGGTCAATCGGCGGAACGCCGATTACGCGCTGGCGGGTTCGTGGTCTGCGGCGCAAGCCGCCCGTGGCCCGACGTGCCAAAATGCGACCGGCTGACGCGCAGAGAGTGGATGCTCTTTTCATGCTGAAGCCACGGGATTTTTGATTCGAGGAATCCTGACGCGACACGGGCGAGCGAAAATATGATATAATTCAACCGTCCTTTCGCGGGGGTGCGGTTCGCCGTGCGGGCGCGAGGGGCAGAATAGAGTTCGAGAACTGATTCGGGCGTCAAGCGACTTCGTGTGCGCCGACCTCCGCGTCCACCCTCGGATACCGTAATCAATTTGCAACTGCAAAGCGATCGTCGCGTGAGATGTAGGAAGTTTCAAGACAGACGACACGATGCAGGGAGCGCAGAGCGCTTCCTCTTTTTGTGTTTCTGTCTAAGGCCATTCCTACAGCCTCACGCGAAGCACAGGGAGAGGTCTTCTTTTTGTGTCGAATCGCCGTGCGGACGCGACGCGGAAAGAGGGATGGCCCGTCCCTTGATCCGTGAAACACGGCAGGGCGCAAGGAGAAAAGGCAATGAACATCAAGTCAATTGTGGCGGGCGCGGCGGTGGTCGGAAGCGCCATCGCTTTCGCCGACACGCTCATCGTGAGCGACGACCCCTCGGTCGTGCGGAACGCGGCGGTCAGCGAGGCGATCCGGCAGGACTCGACCTGGACCTCGGAGAACATCGCGAAGAACCCGTACCTGTTCCTGCAGGACCAGATCGCGAACTGCGACAAGCTGCGGGCGAAGATCGACGCGCAAAACATCACGCTCATCCGCATGGAGAAGAACGCGAAGCGCACCGTGGAGGAGGCGGAGAGTTCGCAGACCCGCTACGGGAAGTTCCTGAAGGACGCGAAGGCGGCCTACAAGGCCACGAACGGCACGTTCCCCGTCACGCTCAACGGCTACGACCTCGACGAGGAGGGGCTGAACGACAAGATCGCCGATGCGATGGAGCGCGTCGAGATGGCGAAGAAGGAGTTCAAGGACAACACGGCCATCGCGAAGAAGGTGGCGATCCGCAAGGGCGTGCTGAAGAAGAAGAAACGCGACCTCACGAACCTGCGCATGAAGCTCGTGCAGCAGGCCGAGCAGGTGAAGATGAACGCCGCGCTCGCGGAGATCGGCTCGCTCAACGACGTGCTCGGCACGATCAAGGACATGATGATCGAGATCGACGAGGACCCGACGAAACTCTCCGTGGAGGACATGACGGAGGAGGACCCGAACGCGAAGCGCAACAAGAAGGTCAACAGCTTCCTGAACGACTGAAAGGAATTGGCAAGATGAGAATGAAAACAATACTGGCGGCGGCCCTCTGCGGCTGCCTGCTGGCGGGGTGCGTCTCCGAGCGTACGCAGCGCGAGTACGGCGAGTGGCGGCAGAGCGAGGATGCGGTCGCGTCCGTGGGCATCGACGAGTTCGAGGCCAAGTACATGACCGGCTGGCGCGAGCGGGCGCAGGCGAAAAGCCTTGAGTAACGCCGCGCAAGGCAGTACCGGGAGTGGCTGGACAGCAAGGACGGCGTCGCCGGCACTTCCTTCGAGGAGTTCAAGGCCAAGTACATGGCCGCGTGGATTGAGAAAGTCCAGCAGGAGTTCAAGGACCGGCAGGACTATGCCGAATGGCGGAAGAGCGAGGACGGCGTCAAAGACGCTTCGTTTGACGACTTCCTCTCCACGTACAAGGTAGGTTGGCGCGAGCGGATCGAGCAGAAGAAGCAGGCCCGCCTTGCGAAGGAAGCCAAGGAGCGCGAGGAGCGCCTTGCGAAGGAGGCGAAGGAACGCGCGGAACGTGCGGCGAGAATTGCGGCGGAAAAACGCCGCGCACCGATTGACAGGTATTGGAATCGAATCGCCTGTCTGAATGTGACGAATGTCATTTGCAGACTGGGGAAAGATGGGCGTGTTTGGAATCCGTACCGGGGAAATAATCAGAAAGATGATTATCTCGCGGATTGGTGTGGCCCTCGGCAAAATCTTTCAAAAGAGGATGTGGAAGCGGGCGAGTCCATCCTGGAGGCGTTTGGAACGAAGTGTATGCCGAATGCTTATGCGCACTATGAGAAATGCCGCGACACCGCAAAGGAAATCTCGGAGGTGTTTAACGAGACATTTGGAACTTCGTACGGCCGTTTGGCCAAGGCATATTGGAATGCAGTGAAGACTCCGCCCCAAGGATGGACTTCCTTTGTCAAAACCCTGACAGCCTATTCGACCGCACGTACACGCTACTTCCGGGCAAAGGACGAACTTATTCACTATTATACGCTTTGGAAATTGGACGCGATTGATCAGGAGCATCTCTTGCTGGAGGACAGGCAACCGCTTTCCGTCTGGCTTTTGGAACCGTTGTATGGGATGAACCTTTGCATTCCGAATGCGAAGGAACTGAATGCGAAGGAACTGGAGTTCGCGGCGAAATATATGCCCGAAACGCATGCTGTCGTGGGGCGGATGCTGACGGAGTACAAGGAAATCGCTCGACTTCTAATAGAATTTTGGGCGGAGGAAAAGAAATTTGATGGCGTTCGCTGTGAGTTTGCGGAGATTGCGCTGTTAGAGAAAATCCGCGGACTTGCAAGCCTTGTTTCGGATTCCAACACGGCTATACAGGAATTGAAACTTGAATATCAGACGATGCTCAAGCAGGCGAATGAAATTGCCGAGAAGGATCATTCAATGGCACTGAATCTTCAGTCGCTGGAGAAAATCGCAAAGACATATGTCCGCAAGCGCATGGCAACTCCATTGATTAGCGACGACCTGTGGTTGAACAAGATTGCAAAAATAGACGTTTTGCGGCCCTGGCATTTCAGAGCGATGGGATTTTTGGGCGCATTCAATGGAGACGGTGCATTTGACGACATGAAATGGGTTGGGTATCAGGAACACATTCGCTGGACGGAAGTTGACGCACCCGATCTTGGCTATCTGATTCCGGATATTTTAAAGGAGATGGATGTCTGCCGTCGTGTGGATGCGCACGGTGAAGGAAGAGATCGATACAGTAGTCGTAGTCCGGGTTTCAGCGGCTCGGGCTATCCGTTGATGTATTATGATATTCCATCCGATGCATTGTTTGCCCGAAATATTGTTTATTTTAAGGACTATGATGGAAGAAAGGAACTTATTGAAGCTGCACGACCAGACAACTACGGTTATAGGAGAGGAAAGGTTAGGACTAGCAATTTTGAGAGTATTTTTTGCCAATGCTTAAAAGAGTTGACAGATGGAATGCGGTTCGTCGTAAAAGACAGCAGAAAAGTCGGAGGATGGTGGGCGCACGGTTCGGGTAGTCTGCGCGACATCTTTATTTTTGATGTTGTTTATTACGAGGATCAAGAAGAATATTGGGGTAAAACGAGGGATGAGTATATGTCCAGCGAGACAATAAAGATTGAGCGGGCAAGCCGGTAAATAAGGGAAAATCATTAACTAATTTCGGCGAAAGGTAGTTCGTTATAAAATGGACTATTCGTCGCCTCAAATCAAAAGAAAGGAACAAAAAGATGAAAGGAATAAGCAGAACAGTGGACAAGGACGGGAAAACCGTATGGGTTCAAGTCGACGACGGTTGTGGCAATGTGGGCGAATATACCGTGCCGCGCTACGAGGAACGGGGTATTCAGCCGCCGTGGCAGGAACTTCCGATTCAAAACAGCATAAGCGGCAAGTGAGACGGTCATAATCCTTGGAAAACGGGAATGATTGTGAAAAAGTCAGGCATCTTGTCATCCCTAGTTGGCCTCGCCCAACTAGGGGGTGTAGTTTAGATGGGAAGAACGGATTCTTGAGAAGAATCAGACGCGGGTTCGGATCCCGTCACCTCCACCATTGGGGACGAGCAATCGTCGCCGACTAGGGATGACAAGATGCCTGACTTATTCTTGAATAGCAAAGTAAAAGGATGAAAATGAAGGCAAGTTGCAAAATGAAAACGAAAACGATGATGGCGGCTGCCCTCTGCGGCTGTATGCTGACGGGATACGGGCGTGAGCGCGTGATTCCCGCGAGCGACATGATTGCGATTCCGGGCAAGGACTACAGGATGCAGCGCACGGAAGTGACGCAGATGCAGTGGGAGAAGGTCATGGGTGACAACCCTTCGTACTTTAAGGGCCCCGACCGTCCGGTTGAAAACGTGTCGTGGGACGATTGTCAGAAATTCATCAAGCGCGTCAGCGCCCTGGACGGCGTTCCGTACCGTCTGCCGACAGCGGCGGAGTGGGAATACGCCTGCCGCGCCGGTTCGACGGGCGACTGGGGCAAGCGCAAGAACGGTGAGGAAGGGCCGCTCGATGTCATGGGCTGGTATGAGGACAACAGCGGTGGAACTACGCATCCCGTTGCGCAGAAGGAGCCGAACGCATGGGGGCTTTACGACATGCACGGCAACGTGTGGGAGTGGTGTGCGGATCAGGATGAGTGGGGCGGCCCCTACCGCGTGACCCGCGGCGGCAGCTGGAACGACCGCGCTGGCCGCTGCGCGGCGGACTCTCGATACGTCTGCTACGACGCCAGCGACAGGGTGGAGAACTATCGGAACGACGGCCTCATCCTCTACCTCTGCCACAGCGACCTCGGCTTCCGGCTGGTCTCCCCCATGGATTGATCTAATGAAAGTTAATATTAAAAAATATGGGAACAATAGTTATGAAGCAGCAATCAATGTGTAAGTTCCAGATTACATTTTGGCTTTTATTGATAGGGGTGTTGGCGTTGTCTGTTGTTTTGGTGTTTGCGACCCCACTTGACAATTGTGCAATAGGGTTGATTCTCAATATTGTGGGCGTGTTAACAACATTTTTTATTGCGTTTCCACAACCTAATTATGAGGCAATCGGAGCATTTACGGTTGAAGATGATACGCCAATGGAGAATGGTATGACGGCAGGTGAACTACGCCGACTTGGAGAACGGAATTATGTGTGGCGCAGGCGTTGCGCACTACTAGGAGCCGTTTGGTTAGTGGTTGGCTTTGCATTTCAATTGTACGCTCAAGTGTGTGGCAAATAATGCGGTGCGACAGCCCCACAGGGACGAGTGGGACTTGTGGGACGATTAAGACTGCCAAATGTACGGCATGTGCAGGTTTTGCGCATGCCGTTTTAATTGCCCGCAACAGTTGATTGCCCGATGCGAAAATACCCTCCAAAAACTTCTTCGCGTTCTCCTCCGTCTCCGTGCCGAAGGCCACCGTGAGACCTCGGTAGAACCTGCGACGGGGAAAGGTCTGCAGCGATTATGGTATAATACGAACTCCATGAAAGCGCACGGCATCTGACGGAAAGTGGCATTGAGATGAAGAATATGTATGTTCCTCCATACAAGGTGAGCGGAAAGGCGATGAACCTGATTGCGGAAATCGCCGCCGCCGTGGAACGTTATCGAATCCTGCTTGAGGGTCCGAACGGAATTAGACTTCGAAAAATCAACCATGTTCGCACCATTCGCGGCACGACAGCCATTGAGGGCAACACTTTGACCGAGGAGCAAATTACTGCCATTCTCGCCGGCAAGCGGATTGCCGGCTCGAATCGTGAGATAGCCGAAGTCAAGGGTGCCCACGCGGCGTATGAGGCAATCGAGTCGTACAACCCCTATTCAATGGACGATCTCCTGAAGGCCCACGGACTGATGACGGATGGTCTCGTCGATCATCCCGGCAAGTTCCGCAGATGCAATGTTGGCGTTGTGGATGGGGCGGGGAATGTTGTTCACATGGCCCCGCCGTTCGCGAATGTGCCCACGCTCGTCAGTAATCTCTTTTCGTGGCTCTCGGACAGTGATGACCCCGTCCTGATTAAAAGTTGCGTCTTCCATTACGAGTTTGAGTTCATCCACCCGTTCCCCGATGGCAACGGTCGTACGGGACGACTTTGGCAGACGGCGTTGCTCGGTTCGTGGCGAAACGAGTTCTACGGTGCGCCCGTCGAAAACATCGTCTGGGCGCACCAGCGGGAGTATTATGCGGCTATTCGTGCATCGTCCGCTGCCGGAGAATGTGGCCCGTTCATCGACTTTATGCTTGATAAGATCCTTCGTACGCTCAGGGCAAAGGGCAAGGCGTATGAAAGGGCTACCGAGAAAACTACCGAGAAAACTACCGAGAAAATAATTGCGATAGTGAAATCCATGCCCGATGTTACGCTGGCGGAGCTGGCTGAGGCCACGGGACTGTCGGTGGATGGCGTACGGTGGAATATCCGCAAGTTGAAGGATGCGAATCGCATCCGGCGCATAGGGCCAGACAAGGGCGGACACTGCGGATCAACGAGTGTCAGACCCTATTGGTAGGGTTCGAGTGGTGGGGTTTGCAAGGCGCAGATGTTCGGATGCGATCACGCGGCGCAGATGCCGTTCGGGCTGAAGAATGACGATGAGATTTTACTACAATTCGCCGACTCAAGGCGCTGTCATGGGAGGTGAGACTGCGGTGCGGGAAAATTGGTATAATAGCCCTTCCATAAACGAGAAGACAGACGCAGCAGGGGGCCTCACGGAGGCCGAAGTCGCGCGCAGCCGCGCGGAACACGGAACGAACGTCCTCACGCCGCCCACGCGCGAGCCGCTGTGGCGGAAGTCCCTTGCGCGCCTCGGCGATCCGATGATCGTTATCAACCAGGTCAGCGACGACGAGCCGGTCGACGTCGTCTAAATTCTCTGCCGCTCATGAAAGCGCTCTCTGTTTCCAAACGCCTGACGGACTTCTCTGCCGGTGCGGTCGCGCTGGCGCCGCGCCTGCTCGGAAAGTTGCTCTGCCGCCGCCGGACAGACGGGACGGTTCTGCGGCGGCGCATCACGGAGACGGAGGCCTACTTCGGCGAAGAGGACACGGCCTGCCATGCGCACCGGGGGCGGACGCCTCGGACGGATGTCCTGTACGAGGCGGGCGGCTGCGCCTATGTCTACCTGTGCTACGGCATGCACGATCTGCTCAACGTCGTGACGGGGCCGAAGGATCATCCCGAAGCCGTGCTGATTCGCGGCGTGGAGGGTGCGAACGGCCCCGGCAGGCTGACGAAGCTCCTGCACATCACGCGCGCGCTCAACCGCGTGCGCTTTGCGGATTCAGAAGACCTCTGGCTGGAGGACGACGGCTGCACGCCGCAGTTCCTGCGCACGCCGCGCATCGGCATCGCCTACGCTTCTGTACGCGACCAACGCCGCAAATGGCGGTTTGTGGTGAAAGGCTGCACGTGCAACGGAGATTCGCAAGACGTGCACATGGACGCGGTTAAGCCTGCTGCTGGCGCCACGCGCGCATCGAGAGGCCGAAGCGTTTCCTGAAGAGGTTCTTGACGGAGTTCGGGTTCGCGTAGCCGCAGCTCGCGGCGATCGCGCTGATCGGTTCGCGCGTCGTGGCGAGCAGCCGCTTGACCTCGTTCAGCCGCGTCACGATGATCGTCTCGCCGATGGACGAGCCCATCAGCTCGCGGAAGCGCAGGTCGGCAAGGCGACGCGAACAGCCGAGATGATGCGCGACGTCCGCGACGGAAATGTCGCGCGTGGCGTTGCGGCGGATGTAGGCGACGGCCTTCTGGACGAGCTTGCCCGCGATGGAGACGTCCGCCGTCGAGTCGCGGCGGACGACGGCCTTGACGCCGACGAAGAACGTCTGCGCCGGTGTGGGCGTCTTCTTCTTCATCAGCGCGGCGAGCGTCTGTGCGGCGAGAAAGCCCTCCTGCTCGAAGTCGGGCTGGATGGAGGAGAGCGGCGGACGGCAGTTTTCGCAGATGAACGTGTCGTTGTTGGTGCCGAGCGCCAGCACGTCCGCCGGCACGCGCAGGCGATGGCGGCGGCAGTATTCGAGGATGTCGTAGCCCCGGTCGTCGTTCGCGGCGAAGACGCCGATTGGGCGTTCGAGGCCCTTGAGTTCGGACGGCTCGTTCAGCTCGTGCGCCCAGAGGCCACGGTCGCGCAGCATGTCGCGGAACGCCCGGAAGCGGCCGACGCTCCATTCGAGGACGGACGGGTTGTGGACGAAGGCGTAGGAGCGGCAGCGGCCGGTCGCGAGCAGGTGGTCGGCGGCGGCGCGGCCGATCTCCTCCGGCGAGTTGCGGATGAAGGCGATGTTGCGTTCGCGGGCCGAGAGGGCGGGGTCGTGGATGTCCATGACGACGGTTGGGAGGTCGGTGGCCGCGAGGAGCGCGGCGGTTTTTTCCGTGTCGGGGATCGAGACGATGAAGCCGTCGTAGCCCTCGGCGAGCGCGCGTTGCATCCGCGTGGGAGTGAATTCGGCGGCCGTGCGGATGAGCGTGATGTCCCAGTCGTGGTTTTCGCCGAGGGAGTGGAAGATGCCCGACAGCTTCTCCCGTCCGGCGACCCCGGCCATTTTCAGTGCGATGAAGACGCGTTTCATGGCTGTCCTTGTTTTTTTGCTTTTGTTCAAGATTTCAAATTTCAAATCTCAAATCTCAAATCTCAGATTTCAGATTTCAAATTTCAAATTTCAGTTTTCTTCACCTCCGATTCGGCCTTTTGGCTCGGATCCCAGGTGCGCGAGCCGCGACATCTCGGATAGGATGCGCAGCCCCAGAAGGGACGTCCGTTCCGGTCGTGCCGCTTGACCATCTTCCCGCCGCAGACAGGGCACGTGAGGCGAGAAGCGGTCTGCCCGGCCGACAGCTCCAGATCCTTGAGCGCCATCAGCGCTTCGACCTTCTCGCGGGCATAGTCGTTGAATGTCCCGCCCCGAATGGCCGCCTCTGCGGCTTGGTGGCTGAACTTCTCGCTGAACGCCTTGCGGGCGGCGGAAAGGGCATAGTCGCGACGGGCTTGGTCGGTCAGGTGCCGAACGCCCTTGATCTCCGAATTCTGCAAGGCGTCGATCCACCCGAACAGCTGCCGCGACACGCTTTCGCAGAGCGCGTTGACGGCGTCGATCGCGTCGCGCTCCGCCTCCATGCCGCCGAGGCGGACGGCGAACTGCGTCATCGAGCGGGTCTCGCCGCAGGAGCCTCGCGCGATGTAGAGGAACTTGACGAGATCGGCGGTCGTGCCGCGCTCGAAGCCCTCGGCGATGTTGTTGGAGACGGACAGCGCCGCGCGGCGGATCTGGTTGACGAGATCGCCGCGATACTTGAAGGCCGGACGCGCCGTCAGGTCGAAGACCTGCGCGGCGAGGTCAATGGCGCGTTGCCAGACGGGAATCTCTTCGAATCGCTTGTATGTGGACATGGTTCGTTCCTTCTCAAACTCCAAACGTACGCATTATACCATCCGACGGGCTTTCCGTGCAAGGCGCATCCGCTGCGTTTCTCAAAAGATGATCTCTTTTTGCCGAAAAAGGTATTGCATTCCGACATCGAAACAAGGTATAATACGCACCTGTTCAAGCCGTCGAGACGCGGTCGGCGCATCAGACGCATCGGGCTTGCCGGATTCGGCGCGACTTGGATTTCGGAAAACAGGAGAAACAGCCAGAAAGGAAGCAGAAGATGCCATCACTCGCTAACATGCGCACGAAGGCCAAGGAAGCCGGCCTCATGAAACTCGACAAACTGATCGCCAAGCGTCAGCACATCCCCACCAACGACTTCCCGATTCCGACGAAGGAGCTCTGCGAGCGCTTCGAGAAGCTCTACACGGGTTGCGTGAACGACGTCATGCGCGAGCTGACGCTCTTGGACCAGAACCTGCCGCACGAGATCATGCCGCTCCGCGACGAGATGGTTGTCTGCGGCGAGGCGTTCACGGTGAAGTCCGCGCCGAACTGCATGATCGAGGGCGAGATGACGTTCCGTGCGCAGATGCTGGACGACTTCAAGCCGAACGGCGTCGTCGTGTGGGACACGTCGAACGACGTCGAGGCTTCGCTCTGGGGCGGCGTCATGACGGCGACGGCGATCTCGAAGGGGATTCGCGGCGCGGTCATCGCGGGCGGCATCCGCGACACGAAGCAGATCCTCGGCCAGCCGTTCCCGATCTTCTATAAGTACCGCGTCTCGAACGGCTCGCTCGGCCGCTGCATGATCACGCACTACCAGGTGCCGGTCAAGATCGGCAAGGTGACGGTGCGTCCCGGCGACATCATCATGGGCGACATCGACGGCGTGATCTGCATTCCGCGCGAGATCGCCTACGAGGTGCTTCTGCGCGCCGAGGGCATCGAGCGCAACGAGGTGGACATCTTCTCGTGGGTGCGCCAGGGCGACACGATCTCGGAGATCATCGACAAGGGCGGATACTTCTAAACTTCAAACTTCTCTATTTCGTTGCCGCATCTCTAACACCGGCGGAAGGGTTCGAGAGGTGGGTTTTCCCCGTTCGGCAAGGGGGTAACGTGGGGCAGGTCTCCGTTTCGTGGGGTCTGTCCCCATTTTTTTAGGCGTGTTGTGACAGGTTGTAGGCCGTTGAGTTGATTGTGGCCAATTGGATATGATATAATTCGCGCAGAAACCGTTTCATAAGTTCGTTATTCATGCAAAATTTGACAGCGAGACAACTGGCATCATTGCGGGAGATAGGCGATTCGCCTTTTTCTCTTGTAGCGTTGCGGTCGCTGTTTCCCGTGAAAGAAGTTTGGCGTGTTGCCGCGCGATTGGTGGAAAACGGCCTGCTGATCCGATTGAAGCGTGACTTGTTTGCCTTGAGTCCAGTTCTGACAGGCCATCCCATTGATCGGCTTCTTGTCGCAAATCGCCTCTGCTCACCGTCGTATGTCTCGCGCGAGGCGGCCTTGGCCCATTACGGACTCATCCCGGAATTGATTGTCAACGTGACCAGTTCGCGTTTGGGTCGGTCTGTCGCGTTTGATACGCCGATTGGAGGCTTTCGCTATGCTCAAGTTGATGCGACAACTTATGCCATCGGCCTCTGCGAGGAAGTTTCGGGCGATTCGCGTTTCCTTTGCGCGAGTCCGGAAAAGGCTTTGTATGATCTTGTCGCCTTTCGTTCTCAGCTGAACATCAGAAGCCGAATTGAGATGCAACGCTTCCTTTTGGAGGACTTGAGGCTCGATGTGTCGGACAGGCACTTTGAAGGACGCATCTTTGACGACTTGATTTTGTGCGGACGCAAGAAGCGGAGCGTTCAGATCATGAAGGAGGTTCTTTGCCGTGATGCGATTTGACCAGCTCGTTGAAGACAAGATTCGTTTGGGCGCCACGGAGAAGTTTGCCGTTCAGGCGACGATGCAGGAGGTTGTCCTGTGCGGACTTTCGGACGGAGGCTTCTTTCGCCATGCCGCGTTTTACGGGGGGACGTGTGTTGTACGTTGGAGGGATTGCGCGTCGGGAAGGTGAGTGCCTGTCTTTTTCGCGCATGGCGGAATCGTGTAAAAGGGCGCGATTGGTATGACCTCATTTGGTATGCGGACAAGAAGATTCCGCTTCGGGTTGACCTGCTCTGTCATGTGACGGAGCCGGCGCATCCAGAAGCGGCCGTGCGCATGAAGGATGTCGCAGGTGTGCGCACGCTCCTGAAGGAACGCATTGATCATATTGACTTCAAACGGGCAAGAGAGGACGTCTATCCGTTTGTAGCTCATAAAGAAAGGCTTGATCTGTGGGGACGCGACTTCTTTCATGCCGTAGTCGATGATTTGGTGATTGTTTAGCCTAAAAAGCGCAGTTGCGAGAATCGACTTGAAATCCGCTCATTTTTCCGTGTCTCACCCCTCTATCGACCGCTTGCGCGGCTCGCTTCGCGCGTGGGATATGTGCTTCCGTGTGAGACATTCGGTTTTCAACTGCTTTTTAGATTAGGCGGAAAGTGAGATAAATTTTAGGTTTAAAATGAGGTATGGCGCGGCGGAAAATGCTATACTATGCGCCAGACGAATGAAAGGCCGTTGGACGTCTCGCTCGCCGAGGCGTCGGTGTTTCCTAATCAGTGTTCTTTTTTTGCCGAAAAAGGCATTGTGCGGCGCGGCGGAATTTGGTATCATACGCATCAACGATGGTGAAACTGGAATTCGAGAAGGCGGGGCGTAAGGCCCTCGTGAGGCGCGGCAGAAGCCGCGTAGGCGCGTTTGCGCACGATTCCAGTACCCCCCCCCCCCCATCTTTGTAGAGACGCTGTAGAGGGCCGTCTGACGGCCTCTGGCGCGATGCCTTCGGGCCTCGCGCGCACACGCATTTGTAAGGTGCTGAATAAGCGAATCTTATTTGGCAAACGGACAAAACCAGAACAAATAACAAGGCATTCGGTTGTCCGTCTGATGACCGATGCAAACAGGAGAAAGCAAAGGAGAGAAGTAAAATGAACATGAAAACCATGCTCGGTGCAATTGTCGCGTCCGTGGCCGCTGTCGCCGCCGCAGATGCGCCTTCCTTTCAGTGGCAAGTCGGCCAGTCGCAGAGCGACTGGGCCGTGCTGATCCTTAACTTTTACGATTCGGAGGGCAATGGCCTCAAGGACAAGTCTAGGACAGGTGACTTCACGTTCGAGAACAAGGAAAGGGCGCTTCCCTTTTACATGTTTGACAAGATTGACGAGGACGGCAAGGTCTACATCAAGGATGCGAACGGGAACTTCAACGAAGTCAGCTACCTGAAGTTCAGCCTGTACAGCACGTACAGTGACGGAACGGCGTCTGGCTGGCTGGGCAACACGACAGCCTATGGCGTCAACTACGGAGATGCCAACACGCAGAAGACCGCCATCAAATGGGCGGATGTCTGGAAGGCGATCAAGGGCGGCGAGACCTATGCCGTTGACGTGAAGAAAAACGTCGATAACGAAGCCCAGACAGTCTGCACGCTCAACCTGTTCTCGTTCGCGTTGAAATGGAAGGTTGAGTCGACGGCTGAATGGGATACGCTGAGATTCGGATTCATCAACGGAGGCAAGCCCAGTCCGGCCAGCTCGTTTCCGCGCACCCAGATGACGGATGGGGCTTGGCAGGGTTTCGTCGAAGCCGTGACCAATTACACGGAAGCGTTTTACTTCGACATTTCCAGAAACGGGAATAACGTCGGCCACACGGGATGGGACGACTATTGGGGCCCTGACGGATCGGAAGGGAAGAGCCTCACGTGGGCTGACGTGATGGCCGTGATCGAAAAGGGCCGGTTCGTGCGCAAGCTCAGGCTCAACGAACCCTCCTACGCCACGGAAGTCGGGACGCTGACGCTGGCGGCGGATCTGGGGCAGGATCTGAACTTCCGTCTCGCGGACGGGCGGGTTGACGCGAAGGCGTATCCCTATGCCGTTGACGCCTCGGAAGCCGGCACGGTCACCGTCGATTTTGAAAGCGCAGAGCCAGAGTTGGGCGTGCAGACGCTTGTCTCGGCCACGGAGCTGATGGACATCGACCTCTCCAAGTGGACGCTGAAGACGACCGTCAACGGCGTCGAGACGCCGCTCAAGGGGCGGAGGGCCAGGCTGAGGTGCGCCAAGAACGACGAAGGCAAGGCCGCGAGCCTGCAGCTCAAGATCTCGCTTGGCGGGCTTGCGCTCATCATTCGCTGAGGGACTTTCGGAGGGAGGCTGGACATGCGGATCGGAAGGTTGCGGCTGATGTCGGGGTTGGGATGCGCACTGCTCGTCGTGGGCGGGGCTGCCCTGCGTGCGGAGGCCTCTGCGCCTCCGCACGAGGTGCGCACGCTCTACCCGTCCGGCCGGTTCGCCGTGCAGGCGACGCCGTGCGGATCGGACTTCCCGGGACAGCACGTCAATGTGGTGCAGGGAACCGTTGACCTGTCCGAAGCCGACGAGCTGTGGGTGGACGTGTCGAACAGGCTGGATCGCACGCTGTGGCTCATGCTGAGCGTCAAGAGCGATCCGCTTTGCGCCCGCATGCCCGAGGCCGTCATGCGGGTGCGTCCGCAGACGCGGGGGCGGATCGTCTGTTCCCTGCAGCCGGAGCTCTGGCGGCTGGATGCGCCGCTGGAGCTTGTCGGCATGAAGGCGTACCCGAAGGCGGCGGACGCCGAGTCGCTCACGTTTGACTTGCGCGCGGTGTCGAGCCTGCACGTCTTCACGTCCAAGGGCGAGCGGCCGGATGCGTTTGAGGTCCTGCGCGTGGCGGCGCGCTCGCGGGGAGGCCGGTCGATCACGGTCCTTTCCGCGACGAATTTCCTTCCGTTCGTGGATCGCTATGGGCAGTACAGCCATGCGGACTGGCCGGGCAAGATCCACAGCGACGCGGAACTCGAAGCGTCTGCGTCCGCCGAGAAGGCGTGGCTCGCGGAACGGGAAAAGGCGCCTTTTGCCGCGCGGAACAAGTGGGGCGGATGGACGGACGGCCCGCAGCTCCGGGCGACGGGGTTCTTCCGGACGGAGAAGGTGAACGGGAAATGGTGGCTGGTCGATCCGGACGGGCGGCTCTTTTGGTCGCACGGCATCGATTGTGTCGGTTCGGAGGGCGATGAAACGCCCGTCACCGGCCGCGAAAGCTACTTCGCGTGGCTGCCGCGCGCAGGCAGTTCGCCCTTTGGCCGGTTTTGGGGGCAGGAGTTCGCGCCGGGTGTCCACGGCTACTATTCGCAGACGAATCATGTGCCATTCAAGACCTTCGACTTTGCGGCGGCCAACCGCGTTCGCAAGTACGGGGCGATCGGATCGGCGGGCCTGGTCGACCTGGCCCACCGGCGCTTGCGGGCGTGGGGGATGAATACGATCGGCAACTGGTCGGAATCGGCTGTGTATGAGGCCGGACGTACGCCCTACACGCTTTCGCTGGGGACTCACGGTGCGCCCCGGCGCGCGAAGTCCAAGGGTTTCTGGGGGCCGCTTCCCGACCCGGAGAACCCGGAATTCGCGCGGATCTTCCGGTCGCGCGCAAAAGCCGCCGCGCGGAAGATGAAGGGCGATCCTTGGTGCATGGGAATCTTCGTGGACAATGAACTGTCCTGGCAGGATCTGCCGGATCTTGGCCATGTTGCAGAGGTTTATTTCAGGACGGTGGCGCAGATACTGAAGGAAGAGCTGCCCAATCATCTTTACCTCGGAAGCCGTTTTGCGCACGCGAACGCGGACGTCTACCGGGCGGCGGCGCGGCACTGCGATGTCGTCTCGGTCAACGTGTACGGGCGCAACTTCTGGCGGGACTTGCCCGAAGGGGCGGCGGACAAGCCGATGATCAACGGCGAATTCCATTTCCGGGCGCTTGACCGGGGGCTGATGCACACCGGGGGCGTGGCGACGCGCGACCAGTCGGAACGGGCGGCCTGCTACCGCTCCTATGTGCGAAGCTGCCTCGACCATCCGCGCGTCGTCGGCACGCACTGGTTCAAGTGGCGCGACCAGCCCGTGACAGGGCGCTCTCTTGACGGAGAGAACTTCCAGATCGGCTTCCTGTCGGTCACGGACGATCCCTACATGGAGCTGGTCCGGGCGGCGCGGCAAATCGGACAGGAAATGTATGCGCGCCGTTGGGGGAAGGGGACGGCGGACGTCGCAGACGGCCTCCGCTTGCCGTCGCACGACGCGAAGCCATAGGCGAAGGAATTCCCAAAGGAGAATGCAGCGTGGGGACAGACCACCGACAGCGTGGGGACAGCCCCCCAATTCGTGGGGTCTGTCCCCAATTTTTTTGTGACAGAAAATGGCTGAAAGATGAGCGTTTTGCGTGGATATCCGTAAAATGAGAACTCTGTGCGGAAAATTCTTGGGTGGACGGCGGCTGAAAGAATCAGGCGGAAAAGCGCCGAGCCGAAGAAGCACGAAGTGATTCTTCAAGTGCGCGGCACGAGGGCGGGATTCGCGCGCTTTCCTAAAACGTGTTCTTTTTTTGCCGAAAAAGGCATTGTGCGGTGCGAGGGGATTATGGTAAAATACGCATCGTTTCAATTCAGCATCAGTTTCAACTCAACGAGAACAAGGAAAATATGCAAATTCAGAAGAGAATGCTCCTGCCCTTGACGGCGTTCGCCGCCCTGTCCGCCTCGGCGACGTTCAAGGTTGACCGGTCGGCGATGTCCGACAAGTACTGGGCGATCTGGAACGACGACGTGCAGGCGAAGATCGACGCCGACATCGAGAAGTACCGCAAGGCGGACGCGGCGGTCGCCGTCGATGCGCCGGACGGCGCGGACGTGACGGTCGAGCAGATCTCGCACGCCTTCTTCTTCGGTGCGCACATCTTCAACTTCAACCAGCTCGGCAAGAAGGAGTGGAACGACCGCTACAAGGAGCTGTACGGCACGCTCTTCAACTCCGCGACCGTCGCGTTCTACTGGCGGACGCTGGAGCAGTACCCCTATGCGCCGCGCTTCGAGGAGCGCTACGAGGACACGGAGAACTTCTGGAACAGCTGTCCGCAGCCGAAGGACCAGGCGCACTGGCGGCGTCCCGCGCCCGATCCGGTCATCGACTTCCTGAAGACGCGCGGCGTGCGCATCCACGGGCATCCGCTCGTCTGGGGCAACTTCGCGTGGCACCGTCCGACGTGGATCTGGGATGACTTCTGTCCCGAGGCCGAGAAGTTCGCGTTGGAGCAGAGGACGGGCGTGAAGATTCCCGTCAACAACTGGCGGCTTCCGATGGGCGTGAAGGACATGGCGGACAACGAGCGCGGCTGGGCCGAGGCCTGGAAGAAGGTCTTCGACCAGCTGAGCGAAGAGGAGATCGCCGCGATCGTTCCTACGTTTATCAAGAACTACAACGAATTCTACGAGCGGCGCATCCGTGCCATTGCGGAACGCTACGGCAGCCGCATCGACTCGTGGGACGTCGTGAACGAGTCGGCAACGGACTACCACCGCTGGCAGGACGAGAAGGCCGTGCGCGGTGTGCCTTGCCAGAAGAGCGTCTACGGACTGATGCCCGGCGACTACACCTACAAGGGCTTCCTGTGGGCGCAGCGGTATTTTCCGCAGTCGGCGTGGCTCAACCTGAACGACTACAACATGGAACCCTGCTTCTTCAAGCAGGCGAAGGATCTCGCGGCGAACGGCTGCCGCATCGACGTCGTGGGGTCGCAGATGCACCTGTTCAATCCGGCGGAGTCCGTGAAGATCGCGGCGGGCGACGGGCCCGCGTTCCTGCGGCCGAAGGGCGTTGCGGAACGTTTCGCGCTCCTGTCGAAGGCCGAGAAGCCGATCCACCTCTCGGAGATCACGATCACCGCGCCGGACAACTCGCCGCGCGGGCAGATGGTGCAGGCGATCATCATGCGCAACCTCTACCGCGCCTGGTTCTCCGTCGAGAAGATGAACGGCATCACGTGGTGGAACGTCGTCGACGACTGCGGCGCGCCGGGCGAGCCGTCCATCAGCGGCCTCTTCACGCGCGACATGCGTCCGAAGACGGCCTACTTCGCGATGGACGACCTCGTGAACCGCGAATGGAAGACGAAGACGTCCGTCGCGGCGAAGGACGGCCAGGTCACGTTCCGGGGCTTTCGCGGCAAGTACCGCCTGACGTGGGTCGGCGCCGACGGCAAGAAGCAGACGAAACTCGTTGAAGTGAAATGACGAGAGAGGCAAGAGGGACTGGAGGGTCTTGAGCAAGAGCGACTTAAGCGACCAAGAGAGGCGGTTGGGCCTCTTGCCTCTCGCGCCTCTCATGTCCCTCACGTCATCTTCTAACATCTAATAAAACCTAAAATAAAACCCAACTCCCATGACCATCAGCAAAATCAACCCCGCCACGCTCAAGATCACCGATATGCGCTTCGCCGATATCGACGGCGCGCCGAAGCGGTGCACGCTCCTGAAGCTCTACACGAACCAGGGCCTCGTCGGCTACGGCGAAGTCCG
>CAKTZI010000059.1 GCA_934635385.1 uncultured Kiritimatiellota bacterium
CGCGTCACGGCGCGTCACGGCGCGTCACGGCGCGTCACGGCGCGTCACGGCGCGTCACGGCGCGTCACGGCGCGTCATAGGCAACAACAAAGGAAAAGGCAAACCATGCAACGAAAGAAAACAGGCAAACACATCTGTCGGGGCGGACTGCTTCTGCTGGCGACCGCCGCACATGCGGTCGCGTCGGCGGGCATCGTCTCCGTCTCGGCACGACAGACAGACGCGCAGACTGTCACCGTCGACTACGAACTCACGACCGAGGCCATTGTCACGGCCGACATTCTGCGGGACGGCGCATCGATCGGCACGAATGTCCTCGCCGTCTGCGCGGGCGACATCATGAAGCGTCTGCCGACGGGTTCCCATTCGTTCACGTGGGATGCGCGCGCGGGGTGGCCTGGACATGACGGCGAGACGCAGACGCTCACGTTCGAGCTGACGGCGTGGGACGTGGACACGCCGCCGGACGTCATCGTGAGCGACTTGCGCGACGGAACTCTTCGCTACTATCCGGGTCTGGCGGCGTTGCCGGACGGCGTGACGGCCGACCGCTACAAGACGACGGAGATCGTCTTTCGCCGCATTCCCGGCACGGCGGCGGGCGAATGGACGATGGGCTCGCCGGAGAGCGAGGCGGGGCGCGCCTCGAAGACCGCAGGCAACTGGGGCGACGAGACGCAGCACCGCGTGCGCTTCACGAACGACTGGTACATGGGCGTCTACCCAGTCACGCACGCCCAGTATCTGCGCGTGACGGGGAACTGTCCGGCGGCGTTTTTCACGAACGCGCTCGCCCGCGCCAAGCGTCCGCTGGATGGCCTCAGCTTCGATGCCGTGCGTGGCCTGACATGGCCGACCGGCCTGTTTGACGGGGCGCGCGCGGACAGGGCCGTCTCCAAGTTCCGCACGGCGTCCGGTCTCTACCTCGACCTGCCGACGGAAGCGCAGTGGGAGTTCGCGTGCCGCGCGGGCACGACGACGCCGTATGCCACAGGCGAAACGCTCACGGGCGGACGTTTCGCGGACAACGGGGGGTATCCGTCCGAAGACTACCCGGAGAATCTCGACGGCTTTGTCAAGGGCGAGACCGCCGGCTACCGGAACTGGACTTCCGGCAACGGTGCACCGGAAGTCGGCTCTTTTGCGCCGAATGGCTTCGGCCTCTATGATCTGCAGGGCGGCGTGTTTGAGTATTGCCTCGACTGGGTTGACCCGAACGGCTGGGACACGACGGGCGTTCACACGAACCCGGTTGGTGCGGCGGGGCTGGACGCCGCGTTTGGCAAGGCCATTGTCGCGCGCGGTGGCGCGTGGACATCGCCGACGGCGGAATGCCGGAGCGCGGCGCGCCGTGTTCAGAACTGCTATCAGGCGGGCGGTGTGGCTCAGGAGTTCGGCTTTCGGCTCGCCCTCCAGAACGTCTCGCCGGAGGTGCGCAAGGAGTCGAAGACGGCAACGGTCGCCGTCACAACCGAGAATCCCGTCGGCGTGACGAGCGGCACGGCGGACGGCCTTGACGTGCGCACCGTCTGGACAGCCGTCACGGACTACATGGAGATCCTGACGGCCAAGCTGGGCGCGCTGTTCATTCTCCGCTAAGAAAATTCTGAAAGGTTCAAGAAGATGAAAAGTTTCCTTGGTTTCGTGGGTCTGGTCGCGGGCTTTCAGCTGTTCACGCAGCCGCCTCAGGTGTCGAACGTGACCGTGACGCAGGATGCCGCCACGCGGCGCGTGACGGTCAGCTATGACTTGGATCGCGACGCCCTCGTGACGGCGCGGATCTACACGAACGGCGTGGCGCTCGCGGGCGCGGCGCTTTCGGCGTTCGTCGGCGACGTCAACGCCCTCGTCACGAACGCGGCGGGCGCGACGGCGCACCGCTTCCTCTGGCAGCCGGTGGACGGCTTGGAGGGCGTGAACCGCGCGGACGCGGTGCGCGTCGAGCTGACGGCGTGGAAGACGGATGCGCCGCCGGATTACCTCGTGGCCGATTTGCGCGGCACGGACGTGCGCTACTATGCGTCGGCGGACGACCTGCCGGGTGGGCTGGACGATGACCGCTATCGCACGGATTACGTGGTCTTCCGGCGCATCCGCGCAGCGGGGCAGTCGTTCAAGATGGGATCGACCGCGACCGAGTTCGGACGCATCGCCAACACGGGCAACTACGGGAACGAGGACTTCCACACCGTCTCGTTCACGAAGGACTTCTGGCTCGCCGTCTTCGAGACGACGCAGTACCAGTATTGGCGGATGTCCGGCGACTGGCCGTCGAGCTATTCCAACCTTACGACGCGGGCGACGCGGCCCGTCCATCGCCTGAGTTCCGTCGCGATTCGCGGCGACAAATGGCCGGAAGGCGGCTTCGACGGCGTGGGCGGCGTTCTTGCGAAAGTGCGTGTCGTGACGGGGCTTCGGGTTGACCTGCCGACGGAAGCGCAGTGGGAGTTCGCGTGCCGCGCGGGCACGACGGCCAGCCTCAACGGCGGAATCGACGTGTCCGCCGCCGATGTGCCGTTGGCGGTCGATCCCGCGCTGTCGTTGCTTGGCCGCTATGCCGACAACGGCGGGCTTCTCGCGGACGGCGCGAAGCCAGACCCTGCCGAGGGCGACGTCGCACAGGCCATGGCGCGCGTCGGCTCCTACGCGCCGAACGCCTGGGGCCTTTACGACATGCACGGCAATGTCGGCGAATACTGCCTTGACTACTGCAACTACAGGGACGGCAATTACGGCGGACTCGGCACGGCGGACGCGACCGATCCGGTCGGGGCGACCAAGGCTGACTGCACTGCGCACAGCGACTGGCTGCCCGTCCGCATTGTGCGCGGCGGGTCGTGGGATGTTTCGCCGCGCCATTGCCGGAGTGCGGCGCGGCGGTATCAGATCGAGACGGGCGGCAGCGATGCGTTTGGTTTCCGTCTGGCGATTCAGGACTAATCGGACTGGAGGATTTTGACATGAAGAAGCTTGTTTGTTCCCTTTGCGGTCTGGCGGCGTTCGCGGCGTGGGCGCTCCCGGAGATTTCGGACGTGCAGATGACGCAGGCGGCGGGCGGCGGCGCCGTGACGATTTCCTATCGTCTCAGCGGCGGCCCGGCCGTCGTCACGCTGGACATCGAGACGAATGGCGTGTCCATTGGACGCTTCGGCCTTGGCGCGCCGACGGGCGACGCCAACGCCTGGGTGACGGACGGCGCGCATCGGATCAAGTGGCGTCCGGCGAACACCCTGCGCACCGTCGGCATTGACGCGGTGAACGCGCGCGCCGTCCTGACGGCGTGGACACCGAACCGGATGCCCGACTACCTCGTCTGCGACCTGACGGGTGGGGACAGGCCCCGCTACTTCGTGAACGAGGCGGACTTGCCGGGCGACAACGGGGTGCAAAGCGACATCTACAAGACCGAGAAGCTGCTCCTCAAGTTCGTCCGTGCCCGTGACGTCGCGTGGTCGATGGGGGCTTCGACGAACGAGGCCGGGTTCATCGGCTGGAACGCGGAGAAGAATGCGCAGGTCGTCGGCAATCAGGGCGGCGAGCCGCTACGGCAGGTGATGCTGACGCAGAACTACTACCTCGGCGTCTACGAGGTCACGCAAGACCAGTATCGCCGCGTCATGGGGACAAACCCCTCGACGTTCGCCACGGCGGACGACAGCGCAAAGCGTCCCGTCGAGAACGTCTCCTACAACATGCTCCGCGTCAGCACGGGGAAAGGCTGGCCGAGCGGCGGACACGCAACGGTCGGAGACTTCGCGCTCGCGCAGTTCCGCGCAAAGGCGTCGCTCGCGCTCGACCTGCCGACGGAGGCGCAGTGGGAGTTCGCGTGCCGCGCGGGGACTGGAAGCCCGTTCGCTGATTACCGCACGATTTTCGGTACGGCGGCGACGGCCAAGGGCGAGAACGACGCGACAGTCGTGCCGGAACTCGATGACCTCGGCCGCTACGCAGGGAACGGCACGGAGACGGCGGTCGTCGGCTCGTATGAACCGAATGCCTGGGGCTTCTACGATCTGCACGGCAACGTGCAGGAATGGGTTCTCGATTTCTGCAACCCCTGGCCGGCGGCGGACGGGCTCGTCGTTGATCCGACGGGCGGCACGAACGCCGAGGCGTATGCGGGAACGACGCGCGTCCTGAAGGGCGGCGCCTACAATTCGAGCGCACGGCGGTGCCGGTCGGCGGCGCGGCGGTTCAACGTGCCGAACGGGGCTCAGTCGAGCTTCGGCTTTCGCCTCTGCTGGACGGTGGAGGAGGCCAACTGATGCGCGGCGCGTGGTTGTCTGCCGTCGGGTTGGCGGTCGTCATGGCGGGCGGTTGCATGCGGGGTGCGGACGCGACAAGGCGCGTCCCGCCCGCTGCGGCGACGGGGTTCTTTCGTGTCGAGCAGGACGGCGAGGGGCGCTGGTGGGCGCATCGGCCGGACGGGGCGCGCTTCGTTCCGATCGGCATCGACCATGTGAAATACGACGGCTTCGTCTGCGAGGCCCTGGGCTTCAAGCAGGCCTACAAGGAGGCGAACGAACGGGACTTCGGCGGCGACGAGAAGCGCTGGGCGGCGGACACGATCCGCAAGCTGAAGATGTGGGGCTTCAATCTTTTGGGGCCGGGTGCGAACACGAACCTCTTCGGGCAGGGCCTCGCCTACGCGAAGCAGCTGCCGATGGGCGCGAAGTTCATCGCAAAGGACGATTCCGACACGAAGCTCGCGACCTACATGCCGAACATGTTCTCGCCGAAGTTCCCGGCCTACTGCGATGCGGTGGCGGCACGCGAATGCGCTCCGCGCGCGAACGACCCCGATCTCTTCGGCTACTTCCTCGACAATGAGATCCACTGGTGGGGCGCGGGCTCGCCGAACGGCGGACTGGGGCTCTTCGATGCGGCGGCGAAACTGCCCGCGACGCACAGTGCGCATCAGGCCCTCGCGGCATTTTTGTCCGAACGGGGAATTGACGATCCGGCAAAGGCGAACGACGAGATCCGCGAGGCGTTCGTGCTGATGGCGGCGCGGCGGTTCTTTTCCGTCACGACGGCGGCGATTCGCAAGTACGACACGAACCACCTGATCCTCGGCGTGCGTTTCGCCGGGCTGACGGGGGCGCACGAGGCCGTCTGGCGGGCGTGCGGCGAGTTCTGCGACGTCGTTTCGTTCAACGCCTATCCCTACGCCGACTTGCGGCGGAACGTCGTCTGGGCCGAAAACGAGATCGAGCCGGTCACGCTCGGCGCGGCGTTTCGGCGTAAGCACGAGACCGCCCGCAAGCCGCTCATGGTGACGGAATGGAGCTTCCCCGCGCTTGATGCCGGGCTGCCCTGCACGAAGGGCTGCGGCCAGCGCGTCGAGACGCAGGCGGATCGCCGTGACGCTTCGGTGCTGTGCGCGCGGACGATGCTGTCGCTGCCGTTCCTGATTGGCTACGACTACTTCATGTGGGTGGACGAGCCGCCGCTCGGCGTCGTGAAGGGGTTCATGGAGAACTCGAACTACGGACTCGTCAACGAGGACGGCCAGGCGTATGATCTGCTGACGGCGGCGTTCGCCGAGATTCACCGCGATCCCGTCGCCGCGCGGTTGGCGCCGCCGCCCGCGCCGTTTGCGCGTCCACAGGGCGTCTTCACGCTCGCGGAGGTTCAGCGCAAGGTCGGGGGCGTCGTCGCGCCGCCGTTTGCCGTGCGCGTCGGCGCGAAGCGGATCTCTCCGAAGGTCAACTTCATGGTCTGCCTGCGGGATGACGACCGCAAGCTCCGCTGGTGCGAGGTGTCGCGCGTGACGGCTGTCGAAACGGCGGCGGACGGGGTTTTGGTGGTCACGGGCGAGGGACGGGACGGCGACTACGGCTTTCGTGCCGTTTGCGCGGTCGGCGGTCTCGCGGGAACGAACGCCTATGCCGTTTCGCTCGTGCGTATCGAGAACGTCGGCACGAAGCCGCTCAGACCCGAATCGTTCTACTTTCAGCTGTTCGAGCCGTTTGCGTCCGCGACGCCGGACGTTCCCGCCTACACGCCGAATGTCTGGCGGCGCATCTGGCGTCAGGCGTGGTTTGAGCCGGACGGCGGAAAGTTCTCCGGCCTTCTGACGTGGGCGGATCGCGTCTCGACGTTCCTCTTCTGGAAGGGCGCGAACGGCAAGGGCGTGCATCCCGACGCGAGCTTCTTCCCTGAACGACGCTTGTCGCTGGAACCGGGCGAGGCATATGCGCCGGCGGCGGGGGCGGTATATGTCATCGGCCTCACGGGCACGGGCGGCGCGTCCGCGTGGCGAAAAGCGTCCGACGAACTGAACGAAAAGGTCTGCAAATGAGAGGTGGCGTTCGTTTCGCGTTGATCCTGATTGCCGCGTGTGCGTGTCGTGTGGCGGGTGGGCAGGAGGTCGCGGCGGAGGCGGAGACCGTGGCGCTTTCGACCAAGTCGCTGTCGCTCGTCTTCGGCAAGATCGCCGACGGACAGCGCTGGGGCGTCCTGCACTTCGGCGACCGCCTCGCGGACACCCGCGATGCGGTCGCCTTGACGTCCGTTCGGGCGGCTCTCGCGTACAAGGTGACGCTGGGCGTGCCGGAATCGGCCTCGTACTCCGTCCTTGGCTCGTCCGGACTGGAGGAGCTGAACCGCTTCGGCGGCCTCGCCGTGCAGCATGCGGACGGTTCGCTTTCGACGGAACTCGTCCTGCAGCGGACGGCGTTCGTCGCGGATGTGCCGGGGGCGACGCATCTCGTTTTCTGGTACCGCGACGCGGTGCACGACTTCAACGTGATCCAGCACTTCCGGGCACTGGCGGACGTCGACGTGATCGAGACGTGGGTCGAACTGTCCAACCGCGAGCCGGGAGCCGTGCGCCTGTTGCGGATGGACTCGTTCGCCCTCGACCTGCCGCGTCTCGCGGACACGTATCATGTGCATCACCTGACGGGACAGTGGGCAAGCGAGGCGCATGTGGTCGAGAACAAGCTGAAGCGCGGCGAAACGCTGACGCTCGGCGCGCGGTCGGGTATCCGTGACGCCTGGGAAGGCGTGCCGGGCGTGATGGTGTCGTTGGGGGCGTGTGCCGACGAGCGGCAGGGGACGGTGTTTGGCGGCGTCCTGTGCTGGAGCGGAATCTGGGCGATTTCGGCGCGACGTGCGCCGGACGATGCGCTGTCGTTGCGGGCGGGGTACGATCCGGCGTTCGGCGCGTATGTGCTGGATCCGGGGCGAACGATTGATCTGCCGAAGTTCGCGTTCTCCTATTCCGCGCACGGCAAGGGGGGACTGTCGCGGAACTTCCACGACTGGGCGCGACAGTGGCAGATGCCGAATGGACGCAAGGAGCGTCCGGTTCTGCTCAACAGTTGGGAGGGGGCCTACTTCACGTTTACGGAGGAGACGCTGCACGACATGATAGACGGTGTGGCGGCGATGGGCGGCGAACTGTTCGTCCTGGATGACGGCTGGTTCGGCATCGGAAAATACGCGCGGGATCTGGACGGCACGGGGCGGACGGGCCTCGGCGACTGGGTCGCCAATCCCGCGAAGCTGCCGCACGGACTCGCCGCGCTCGCAGACGCGGCCAGGCGGCGCGGGCTCAAGTTCGGCCTCTGGGTCGAGCCGGAGATGGCGAGCGTGAAGAGCGACTTCTATACGCGGCATCCGAACTGGGTGCTGCGCGAGAAGGCGCGTCCGCTCCGCACACGAACGGGACGCGAACAGGTCAATCTCGACCTCGTGAACCCAGCGGTGCGCGAAAACCTTCTGGGACAGCTCGATGCGCTTGTCGCGGACGTCGGCGAGCTCGCGTACCTGAAGTGGGACGCGAACGCCAACCTGCTGAATCTCGGCTGTCCGTCGCTCGACGCGGCGCATCAGGCCAACTTTCCGTTTGACTATGTGAAGGGGCTGTATGACCTGCTCGGGCAATTGCGCGCGCGGCATCCGGGGCTCGACATCCAGAGCTGCGCCTCCGGCGGCGGACGCGCCGACTACGGCTTTCTGCGCTACGCCGACGAGTTCTGGGGCTCGGACGACACGGACGCGCGCGAGCGCGTGTTCATCCAGTGGGGCGAAAGCCTGTTCTTTCCGGCGCAGGCGATCGGGGCGCACGTCACGAAGGCGCCCTACGGCGACCTTGCGCGGGTGACGCCGCTCAAGTACCGCTTTGACGTCGCGATGTCGTGCCGCTTCGGGTTTGAGCTGGCGCCGAGCGACCTTTCGGCGGACGAGGTGGCGTTTGCGCGGCAGTGCGTGGCGGACTACAAGCGGCTGCGTCCGACGATTCAGCAGGGCGACCTCTATCGGCTCGTTTCGCCATACGGGCATTCCTACGCGGCGCTGATGCACGTCAGCAAGTCGCGGCGGGAGGCGGTCGTCTTCGTCTATGGGCTCACGCGCGGCAACTGGAGCGACTATCCGCCGCCGCTCGTCCTGGAAGGGCTTGATCCGGCGCGGCGGTATGCCGTCGCGGAGATCAACTTGCCGAAGGAACATGCCGCCCACAGCGAGGCCGTGGGGAAGGTCGTCACGGGCGAAGGGCTGATGACGCTGGGCGTGCCGTTTGCGCTCAAAGGCGACTACGACTCGCTGGTTCTGGTTTTGAGTGAGCCTACGGCGCTGAACACGGAGAAAGCGGAGACAGGAAAGCGCGAAAAAATATTCGACGTGCGGGCGTATCCGTCCGTTGCGGCGACGGTTGCCGCGTGCCGTGCGGCGGGTGGCGGTCGCATCATCGTGCCGAAGGGCGTCTGGCGGTCAAACGGCCCCGTGCAGCTCGCGAGCGACTGCGAACTGCACCTCGAAGACGGTGCGGAACTCGTCTTCTCGGACAGTCCGAAAGACTATCTGCCGGCGGTGCGCGTCGCCTACGAGGGCGTCGAGTGCTACAACTACTCGCCGCTCGTCTACGCCTACGGCGCGACGAACGTCGCCGTCACGGGGAAAGGCACGCTGCGGGCCGCGCACGCCTTCTGGTACGCCTGGAACTGGCACAATGCCGAGAGCCGAAAGGCGCTCGACGACCTTGCGGACGTCTGGCCGGCGGAGGGGCGTCCCGTCGCGGCGCGCGACATGACGAAGATTCCCGGTTGCCGACTGCGTCCGCAGTTTCTGCACTTCAACCGCTGCCGGAACGTGCGGGTCGAGGGCGTGCGCATCCGCGAGTCGCCGTTCTGGTGCATCCACACGTATGCCTGCGACGGCGTCGTTGTGCGGAACGTGGACGTCTGTGCGCACATCCACAACTCGGACGGGCTTGACCTGGAGATGACGAAAAACGCGCTTGTCGAGGGCTGCACGTTCTGCCAGGGTGACGACGCGATCTGTGTGAAGGCGGGACGAAACGTCGACGGACGTGCGGTCGGAATCGTCTCGGAGAACATTGAGATCCGCGACTGCGAGATCAGGGCCGGCCACCAGCTGCTGGCGCTCGGAAGCGAAGTCTCGGCGGGCATCCGCAACGTCTGGCTGCACGACTGCCGGATGACGGGCGCGACATTCAACGGCCTGCTGGTCAAGACGAATCGTGCGCGCGGCGGCTTCGTCGAGAATATCCGCTTCGAGCGCGTGACGGCCGCACACCTGGAGGGTGCGCCGGTCGCCATCAACGCCAACACGTTCTATTCGGCGCCGAAGCCGGGCGTCGAGACGTGCCTGACGCGCATCCGCGACATCCGCGTGAAGGACGTCACGGCGGATGAGGCCGACGGTGCCTATTCGCTCCGGGGCGATCCCGACAGTCCGATCGAGAACGTGACGCTGGAGAACGTGACCGTGCGCCGCCGGACGGGCGGCCCCGACGTGGCCGAGAACGTCAACGGCCTTCTGCGGAAGTAAACGCCGGTCTTCGGCTAGGGGAAACGGCGTTTTGCAAAACGGGCACTTGATGCCGGATTTGTAAAATGGTATACTGTCGGCCATCATGATTGAAAGAGACATCACGTCACAGCTGATGGAGGCCGTGTCCACGCACCCGGTCGTCACCGTCTTCGGCCCGCGGCAAAGCGGGAAGACGACGCTGGTGCGCCATGCCCTGCCGCACTACAACTATGTCAACCTTGAGAACCCGCGCGAGCGGAGACTGGCGGAAGAAGACCCCGAGGCGTTCCTTTCCGTCCATCCGACGCCCCTGATCGTCGATGAGGTTCAGCGGGTGCCAGAACTCCTGAGCTGGATTCAGGTGCGGGTGGACGAGTCGGGCCGGATGGGCGAATTCGTCCTGACAGGGTCGCATCAGCCGCTTCTGCGCGAGAAGGTCTCGCAGTCCCTGGCCGGACGCACGGCACTCATTACGCTCCTGACGTTTTCACTCTCTGAACTTGAGGCGGCCGGTTTCAGCCCCACCCGCGACGAAGCGCTCTATCAGGGCTTCTTGCCGCGCATTTACTCGGACGGGCTTGATCCGACGACGGCGAACGAGGAATACTACCGCACCTATGTGGAGCGCGATGTCCGTCAGCTTGTCCAGGTCGAGAACCAGACGGCGTTTGAGACTTTCGTGCGGCTCTTGGCGGGGCGCATCGGGCAGGTCGTGAACTTCCAGTCCCTTTCGGACGACATTGGCGTGGATGCCAAGACGCTGAAGCGCTGGATGTCTGTCCTTGAGGCGAGCTACGTCATCGTGCGGCTGCAGCCCTATTACCGAAATCTGGGGAAGCGTCTCGTGAAGTCTCCAAAAATCTACTTTGCGGACGTGGGACTGGCGGCCTATCTGCTGGGAATCACGAACGCGGCGCAAGTCGCGCGCGATCCGCTGTTTGGCGGCCTCTTCGAAAACATGGTCTTCATGGATCTGCTGAAGACCAAGCTCAACTTCCGATTGCGGCAGGACTTCTACTACATCCGCGACAATAGCGGCATCGAGGTCGATCTCGTTGTTGAGCAGAATCGTAAGCTGCACCTTCTGGAGGTGAAGGGCGCGATGACGCCAGACGGTTCGTTTGCAAGGAACATGGAGAAGATACGCGCCGTCGCGGATGAGGTTGTCTCCTGCAACGTGATCTATTCGGGCACGGACTGGCCGCTGAAAGGCGGAGGCCGATTCGTGAACTATGCGAAGGCCTCCCGCTTGCTGCGGGACATCTCGTCTTCGGCACAGGCGCACGGCAAGGCGGTGTGCAGGACGGAGAAAGAAAGGGGGCGGGAATTCAAATGACGTGCGCTTACTCGTTGCTGGCGATGCTTCTGTTCGCCGCTGTTCTCGACGGGCTGGGCGCGGCGTCGTCGTCCCGGTCGTTCGACGTGCGCGAGAACCTGTCCGACGAGACGCGCGAACTTCAGGCGCGGATCGATGCTCTTGCGGCGGCGGGCGGCGGAGAGCTGGTGATTGGCGCGGGCATCCATCCGTCGGGCGCCCTGTTCTTCAGGCCCGGCGTCAACCTGCGCATCGAGAAGGGCGGCGTCCTTTTGGGACTCGATGCGCACGAGGCCTATCCGATGCGCGAGACGCGCATTGAGGGCGAGACGTGCGTCTACTATCCGGCGCTGATCAACGCCGACCGCTGTGACGGGTTCCGCATTTCGGGCGAGGGCGTCGTCGACGGACACGGCCTGCCGACGTGGCGCGCGTTCTGGAAAGCGCTTAAGGAGAATCCGCGTTGCCTCAACAAGGAGTCGGGGCTGGTGCGACCGCGCCTCCTCTACGTCTCGAACTCGGACAACGTGGATGTGCGCGGCGTGACGTTCAGGAACGCGAAGTTCTGGACGACCCACTACTACAACTGCCGGAACGTGCGTGTGCACGACTGCGAGATCGCGTCCGAGATCTTGGATGGTGTGCGGGGGCCGTCGACGGATGCGATCGACATCGACCGCTGTAAAGGCTTCATCGTGTCGAACGTCTTCATGAACGTCAATGACGACGCCGTGGTGATCAAGGGCGGCAAGGGGCCGTGGGCGAATGACCCGGCGCGGCATCCCGAAAACGGGCCGAGTTCGGATGTGCTGGTCGTCGATTCGCGCTTCGGTCGCCTCTGCCACAGCTGCGTCACGCTCGGCAGCGAGTGCCCGTCCGCCTCGAACGTCGTCGTGCGGAACTGCCGCGTCGAGGGCGCGGGGAACTTCCTCTGCCTCAAGATGCGGTCGGACACGCCGCAGGCGTTTTCGGACGTCCGCGCCGAGGACTGCGCTGGCACGTGCGGCAATGTCCTGCGCGTCTGCGTCTGGAAGCAGTTCGCCGACCTGAAGGATCGGACGCCCGCCGACGTGTTCAGCTGCGCGTCGGGCGTCGCGTTCCGGCGCAACGCGATGACCTGCCGCCGCGTCGAGAACCGTGATGCGGCGGAGGGCTTCTATGAACTCGCGCCCGTCGAATGGACGGACAACCATTTTGTCCCGCACCCATCGCACGCGACAGTTTGGTATAATGTTCACCCAAATGGGGTGAACAAAAATGTTTTACGTCAATAAGATCATCGGCTGGGTGTTGAGTCCACTGGGGATGCTGTTCCTCGGCTGTCTCTGTGGCGCGATGTTGCGCCGCTGTGGCGGTCGCATCGGGAAACGGGGGGTGTGTCGTCTCGGAACGCTTCTCGTGGCCGTTTGCCTCGGCCTCTTCTGGATTCTGTCGTGCGGCGTTTTGACGCGGTTCATCGGTGTGCCGTTGGAGGACGACGAGGCTCCGTTGGTGGACACCTTGGAGCTTGGTGGATGTGATGCGGTCGTTCTCCTGGGGGGCGGCATGGGGGCGCACGAGGCGTGCGGGCGCGCGGAGATGTTCTCGGCGGCCGATCGCGTCTGGGAGGCGGCACGCCAGTGGAAAGCGTACCAGAACGGCGATCTGAAGTTGACGTTGAGCGGGGGCGGCGTCGAGCAGTCAACGGTGCCGCTTCTGAAAGATCTGGGCGTGGACGAGCGGGCTCTTGTCTTCTTCCCCGAGGCGCGCAACACGGAGGAGGAGGCTCGGATGATCGCCGCGTCCGGCATTCGGCGTGTTCGCCTTGTCACGTCGGCGTGGCACATGCCGCGTGCGCGGATGCTCTTTGAACGCGCGGGGATAGACGTTCGTCCTGTCCCGACGGACTACGAGATGCATTATTGTGCCGAGCTGCCGTTGCAATGCAAAGATTTCTTTCCGAGTGCCGATGCGCTTTGGCGAAATAGCGTGGCGGTGAAAGAGTGGGTGGCACGATTTTGCTATTGGCTGAAGGGAGGACGGCAGAGGTAGCGCTATGAAGACAAGAGTGCTGTTCGTCTGGCCCGGCCTGACGGGGTATATGGGTGATTGTTGGCGAGAACTGGCGAATCGCCCTGGAATCGAGTTAAAGGTAATCGTTGACACGACGGAAACGTGGTTTGGCGGAGGATTCAAGGCTGAAGAGGTTCTCCGGGGGCTGGATTGGACGACCGAACTGCCGCATACGTGGCATCCAGATATTGTTTTTGCGGTTGGTTGGCGCAACAAGCTTTGTCGAGAGGCGGTGTTGCGGCCTGATTGGAGTGACGTGCCAAAGGTCTGCTGTTTTGATATGCCGTGGCGCTGGCAATTCAGATGCTTGGCCGCACGATTTGTGCTTCGGCGTTATTTAAGCCATTTCACGACCGCCTTTATACCTGGAACTGCGGCTTCCCGCTATGCGAGGTGGTTGGGGTTTGAGCGGATTTACGAGGGACTTTTTGCGACGAATACGAAAAGATTTGGTGCGCGAAGAGGGGGCGGAGGCTTTTTGTGCGTCGGCCGTGATGTGCCGGATAAGGGGATGGACGTCTTGCGCGCGGCGCATCGGCTTTACCAATCGCGCGGAGGAACGCTTCCCCTGCGAATCGTGAATGGCATTCCTTCAGATGAGTTAGGACGCATCTATGCCATGGCCGATTGTTTTGTGCTCGCGAGTCGGTGGGAGCCGTGGGGCGTTGTTTTGGCGGAGGCTGGGGCGGCAGGTCTTCCGATCATTTGTACGGATGCCTGTGGCGCGCGGCACGAGGTCGTGCGAGAGGGGATTAACGGACTTGTGGTCAAAAGAGGATCGGTCGAGGCTTTGGCGAATGCGATGGCGCATGTCGGCGATCTGAATGGGGAGTCTGGGCGGAAGCTTGCCGATCCTTATTCCTGTCGTGCATGGGCTGAACGTGTGCTGAAAATCGTTGACGATTTGACGCAGCGGGAAAGGCAGAGCTTTTTTAAGGCGAATGGAGGGGCAGTATGATCAAGAAACTTCTCTTGCTGCTGAGGCATCGGCGCGAAGTGCGGATGGCGATCTCGTCGGCGCTTCGTCTTGCGGAGGGCGACGCGAACGCGGCGCTCTTAGGTGGACTCACCGACGAAGAGATGCGGGCGGTGTGCGACTGGGCGACGGAGGATGTGGGCAAGACCGTCGTCGAGGTCGGCACCCTGTTCGGACTGACCGCGCGCGAAATCGCCGGACGAATCCGCAACGGACGTGTCATTGCCGTTGACAATTTCACGTGGAATCCTTTTGGCTTGCCCCCCGCCGTGCATGAAGACTTCACGCGGCGCATCCTGCGCGGCTCGAATGTCGAGATCTGGAAGATGGACAGCGCGACGTTTCGCGAGAAGGCCAAAGAGCTTGGGCGGATCGACATGGTTTTCTTCGACGCCGACCATCGCTACGACGCGGTGAAAGCGGAACTCCTGTGGGCGAAGGCGTTCGGCATCCCGCAGATCTGCGGACACGACTACGAAAATCCGAATCCGGTTTTCGGCGTAACGCGCGCCGTCGATGAAGTCTTTGGGAAAGAGAATGTCGAGGTCGTCGGCATGTGCTGGAGAGTGAAACTGTGACCGTTCTTCACCTCATGGCCGGATTGGGTCCGACAAATGGCGTTGCGAACGTCGCGCGGCGGTTTGCGCGTGTTCAGTCCGAGCGTGGGGATGCGGTGCGTTTGCTTGCGCCGACAGTCAAGTGGAATCCGGTTTACTTCGACTGCGCCTTTGCCGCGCGCGTCGGACGGCAAGCGCGGGACGCGGACGAAGTCTGGGTGCATTGCAGCTGGACGTTCCCGGTCTGGTTCGGCGCGTGGATCGCGAAGCGTTTTGGCAAGCGGCTCGTTGTCGTGCCGGAGGCGAGCTTCGATCCCCGACGCCTCCACAATGCGTCGCGTTGGAAGAAACGTCTGGTCGCGCCGCTCGACAGGTGGGTGCTTCGCCAGGCGGATGAGGTGTTGGCGTTGTGTTCGGATGAGCTGGCGTGGATTCAAGCCTTTGAGCCGAGGGCGCGTGTTCACCTTGTGCGTGTGCCGACGTTCTACGACAACGTGCCGGTGCGGAACGTGGATGCCGAAACGCGGGTACGCGAAAACCGTCCGTTGCACGTGTTGTTTTTGGGTCGCGCGGAAGACCCGTTGAAAGGCGTTCGCTTCTTGACGGATGCTGTCGCGGCACTCAACGGTGCAGTTCCGCAGGACATCCAATGTGGAAAACGGGTTGTCGATCTGCGTATCGTCTCGAATGCCGTGGGGGCGGAAAAGGCGTCTGTGTGGAACTGGTGTGACGTCCTGTGTCTGCCGACGCTGAGCGACAATTTCGGGCTGGTGGTCGCCGAGGCGCTGGAGCGCGGAAAACCCGTCATCACGACGGACGGCGCGCCGGCGTGGAAGGGCGAGCCGCGTACGGACGCGCAGGGGCGCACGCGCCTTGTCTATCTCGAAGGCTATCGCGACGGCACGGACGCGCAGCGCGTAGAGCTGCTGAAGGGGGCGCTTGGCCAGTTCCTTGTGGAAGCCGTGCGCGGCGATGCACGGAGTGCGCACTGCGAAGAGGGGGGCATGAAGCGATGAAGATTTCAATCGTTACGGCCGTCTGGAATCGCGTGGAGACGATTCGTTCGGCGCTGGAGTCCGTCGCGCGGCAGAAGACGGACGGCTTTGAACTCGAACATATCCTCGTCGATGGAGGGTCAACCGATGGTACGGCCGAGGTCATCCGCCTGTATGCGGAGGACGTGCGCCGCGCCGAGGCGGAAAGGCGCGAAGGGGACTCCGCCGGAAAGTTCACGGTTCGCTGGGTGTCCGAGAAGGACAGGGGGCTTTACGATGCGATCAACAAGGGCATTCGGCTGGCGACAGGCGATGTCATCGGCCTTGTCCATTCGGATGACGTCTTGGCCGAGGACGACACGTTGGCGAAGATCGCGCAGGCGTTTCGTGCCGAGGTCGATGCCACGTATGCCGATGTTCGGTTCGTCGTCGGCGGGAGGACGCTGGACGAAATTCGCCAACAGCCGACGCGGCGCTATTGCACAGGACGCTTCTTTCGTCGCTGGATGTTCCGTTTCGCGACGTTCCCGGCGCATCCGAGTACGTTCGTGCGTCGTGCGTGCTTCGAGAAGTACGGACTCTATTCGCTCGACTACCCGATCTGTGCGGACTTCGAGCTGATGCTGCGCCTCTTCGTCACGCATCGCATCCGGACGCGCTACCTGCCGATCTGTACGCACGTCATGCGGATGGGCGGCCTGTCCACGGGCGGGTTTCGGAGCAATGTCGCCATCAACCGCCAGGATCTCCGCGCCTTGCGGGCGAATGGCGTTTGGTCGTGTCTGCCGCTCATCTACCTCAAGTACCTGTTCAAGGTCTGGGGCTTCATCTTCCGTAGGCAGATTCTGTGCGCTCTGTCTTCTCGTGCGGCATGAAAAAAGTTACGAAACCCCCTTGCGCGCACGAGGGAGTTTTTGATATACTACACGCCATTGAGGGCTATTAGCTCAGTTGGTTAGAGCGCTTCCTTGACATGGAAGAGGTCAGTGGTTCGAATCCACTATAGCCCACCACCCGTTAAACGCTAGGTTGGTTTAGGCGCGGTAGATGTTGAGATGGCAAAAGGTGCGAATGTAGGCTCTTGCCAACGTGTTATTACAAATGGTACAATATGCGGCGTTATGCGGGCAGTGAATCGATACGAGCAGATGTTCCTGAAGAGCCTACTCCTTCGGATGAAGGAGCTGGGTGTCTCACAAACTGAACTCGTAACTGGGGCGTGAAAGAGAATGGCAGATGCGGCAAGAGGAAAGCGGAAAATCGCGGAGAACGAGGCATTCGCTCCGTTGATTTCGACATCATTGCCAATAACATTGGATTGCGTTGGCGATATTCGTGAGATTATAAGTCGCGCTCGGCAAAGTGTGGTGCGGCACGTGAATCTTTCCATGACGCTGGCCTATTGGCTTATCGGGCGGCGAATTGTTGTCGAAGAGCAAAGGGGAAAGCGCGCGGCATATGGCGAGCGACTCCTTCAGCGCCTATCACGCGAATTGACTGCTGCTTTTGGCAAGGGGTTTGCGGAGCCTCAGCTTCGCAATTGTCGTTTGTTTTATCAAGCTTACCCAAGTGAAGAAGCAATTCGATACGCATTGCGTATCAAATTGAGCTGGACGCATCATCGTGCGATTATGCGGGTTGGCGATCCAAAGGCACGTGAATTCTATTTGCGGGAGGCATCCGAACGAAATCTGAGTGCGCGTGAAACGGAGCGTGAGATAAGCAATCATGCGTATGAACGAGTTCGTGCGCATCAGATACAGACTGAACAGCTTGGGAATGAGCCGACCGTACAGGTTTCGCCTAATCAAATTCTCCGAGACCCCGTTGTCGCCGAGTTTTTGGATTTGCGAGAGAATCTGCGCGGCAAAGAGAAGAAAGTCGAGAAGCGCATTCTGGACAATATCGAATCGTTCCTGCTTGAACTTGGCAAGGGCTTTTCGCTTGTTGGACGGCAAGTGCGCATACCGACAGAGACGTCCGAGAAATACATAGATTTTGTATTCTATAACTATATCCTCAAGTGTTTCGTTCTTGTAGACCTTAAGACGTCTCGTCTCACGAGCCGTGATATTGGACAGATGGACACCTATCGGCGAATGTATGATTCGCTCAAGAAGCCAGAGGGAGATAATCCGACAATTGGGATATTGCTTGGAACAGAGGTTGATGAGACTGAGGTCGAGTACTCGATTATGGCGGAGTGCGAGCAGATGTTTGCGACAAAACTCTTGCCATATATGCCGACCAAGGAAGAACTGCAGTTTGAGATTGAGCGTGCGCGAACACGGACGGCTCTTCATACGTCGGCGAATGCACCCTTATCCCGATTTTTTTGACTAGCCCCTGATTTCCCCGGACGCAAAACGGCGTCCCTCCCTCGGTTCCGCT
>CAKTZI010000060.1 GCA_934635385.1 uncultured Kiritimatiellota bacterium
AGGCGGACATGATCCGCCTCGGCGGGATGCTGCACGACCTCGAGTGCTACGTCGACAACGCGCTCCGCTTCGACGCGAACGGCGACGTCGTGGGCCGGAACGGCGGCATCCGGGGGGGGCTGAGGGAGAACCTGCCGGAGCTCTTCCCGAAGTACAAGACGCTCATGCGGTACAAGGCGATGGCGATAAGGCTGCGCCAGGCGACGGGGACGAGGGACCCGACGCCGACCAGTGCCCTGCTCGGAAATGGGACGAGAAGCGGGGACGGGGCGATGCATGAGGTCGTTCGAGAGCTCTTAAAAGATTTCCGCATGACGTTCTCATCTTTGGAGGAGGGGCTGGCGCAGAGGCTCAACCCAGAACGGGTGTTCTTGGATGCGGCGGCGACACCTAAGACACGGATCGAACGAAGGCTGATGTCGGAAGAAGCAGTTGCAAAACCCCGGTCGCGCCAAGCGCGACCCTCCCGTATCTTCGCAAGATCGCAAAAATTCGGCGCTTTTCGGGAGGGACTGGCTTGTCCCGTCCGCAACTGCGAAGATTTTTGCAACTGCCTCGGAAGTGAGCATCGACCAACGAGTTCCAAGGCGACCATGAACCCGTTCGACGCCGCAAAGCGCTGAAGACCTGTTCTCATTGTATCCAGGGGATGACTCCCGATTGACAGCCTTCAGTTGCGGTAGCACGGCACGGCATCCGGCGGACGTACGTTCGTGAGCGTGACGGTGTCGTGGCGCAACCCCTGATCCTGCTTCTGATGCGCTCAATCTCACGCCCATGATAGAGCTTCGGCTGCTAAAGACGCGCCGCCCACCTGCTGTCACGCAGGGCGAGGATCCCCTTTTCATGCCGAACCCCGGACCCCTTGACGGATGCGAGTTAGATATGGTAAACTTTGCCTTGTCTAACAAAGAGAAGGAAGCGAGGGACAACTTGACGCACGAAGAAGAGGTTTCGCGACGCATTCAGGCGCATGACGTGCCGCCGCCGCAGATCGACGATGCGCACCGGCGCGAGCTGCTGCGCTTCCTGCTCGTGAAGACGGCGGCCGTGCGGAAAGGCGTCAAGCCGGCGGAACTGCTGCGCGTCCGCCACTGTTACGCGCAGACGAACGCCGAGGGCTTCCGCTTCTGCCTCTACCGCCGCGACATCTACTTCACGTTGCGCCTCGCGTACGTGGAGCTGAAGGTCGAGGCGGAAAGTTCGCTCGTGCTCTTCTACGATCCCGTCGCCCTCGATGCGACGCTGAACGTGCGCGGCAACCGGGGCTGGCTCGTCCGCCTCGGCTATCCGGCGGCAGGGACGACGGCGGACTTTCTCGCCGAGCTCGTGCGCCGCGCCCAGGGCGACGCCCTGCCGCATGAAGTCGGCGTCTTCATCGGCTATCCGCTCAAGGACGTCGTGGGCTTCATGCGCCACCTGCCGGCGACGCCCCTCCACCACGGCCCCTGGCGCGTCTACGGCAGCGTCGCCGAGTCGCTGCGCCGCATGCGCCTCTACGCGCGCGTCGAGGACTGGGCGGCGCAGGCCCTCGGCGCGGCGGACACCCTTGAGGACTTCTACGCCATGACGCCAAGCTTTCTGACGGCGCGGTAACGCGCTAAACACACGAACACACAAAACAAAGGAGAAAAACGAACATGGACAAGGTACACGTCATCTACGGCAGCACGACCGGCATGACCGAGGCGGTCGCCCAGCGCATCGCCGCCGACTTCGGCACGACAGCCGTCAACGTCGCATCCGCCGGCGCGGACGCTTTCGACGCCGAGCTGGTGATCCTCGGCTCGTCCACCTGGGGCTGCGGCGATCCGCAGGACGACTGGGCGGCGACGGGCTTCGCCTTGCTGGAGGCCTCCGACTGGACGGGCAAGAAGGTCGCCGTCTTCGGGCTCGGCGATGCACAGGGCTTCGCGGACACCTTCTGCGACGCGATGGCCGACCTCGCGCAGAAAGCGGTCGCCAAGGGTGCCACGCTCGTCGGCACGCTGCCGCGGAACGCCTTCCCCGGCGCAAGCTCGCGCATCGTCGACGGCGACCACCTTGTGGGGCTTGCGCTCGACGAGACGAACGAGGCCGACAAGACCGACGCACGGCTGGCCGCTTGGGAAGCCGCCGTCCGCGCGCAGGTCTGACGCCGACGGCGTCTCAGGAACGTCTGCACCGACAGGGCGCAGACGTTCCGCACGTTTCCGTCAGCGCAGAATGACCTTGCTGACGAACGCACGCTTCTTGTCGCGATAGGAGTGGATGCCGACCGAAAGAATCGTCCCGACCGCGAAGAACGCGCTCAAAAGGTTCGTGCCGCCATAGCTGAAGAACGGCAGGGCCATGCCCTTCGTCGGCAGCGCCTTGCAGACGACGCCAAGGTTGAACATCGCCTGGAAGAAGATGATGAACGCCATGCCGACGACGAGAAATCGTCCGAACCTGTCGGACGCCTTGCGGGCGATGTAGACCGAAAGCGCGAAGAACGCGCAGAAGAGCAGCACGACCGCCACGGAGAAGACGACGCCCAGCTCCTCCGCGCCGACGGCGAAGACGAAGTCCGTATGCGCTTCGGGCAGGTAGAGGTACTTCTGCATCGACTCGCCGAGACCCGCGCCCCAGATCTGGCTGTTGCCGATCGCCGCGAGGGCCTGGTTCGCCTGATACGCCGCGCGCTTGGCCGCCGCGTCCATCACCGGTGCATTGGCGTCCGAAGAGCCGCCGAAGAACGCCGCCAGCCGCGCCATGCGGTTCGCGTTCGTCGCGACCTTGAAGGCGACGATGCCCACGCCCATCAGGCCGATGGGGAACAGGTAGCGAAGGCGCGTGCCGGCGACGAACATCATGAGCAGCCCCGCGAACCCGACGACCATGACCGAGCCGAAGTCCGGCTCCAGCAGGATCGGCAGGGCCAGTCCGCCGATGAAGACGACCGGCCAGAACGCCCCTTTCCAGAAGAGCTCGACCTTCCAGCCGAGCCTGTCCAGCCACGCCGCGAGAAGGATGACGACCGAGAGCTTCGCGAACTCGCTCGGCTGCAGGCGGAGCGGCCCGACGGAGATCCAGCGGTGCGAGCCGTTGATCGCCTTGAAGCCGAACACGGCGACGAGCAGCACGAGCACCGCGAGATAGAAGAGCCACGCGAGCGAGATGTGGTCGCGCCAGCGGCGGTAGTCGAAGAGCGCGACGCCCACGGCCAGCACGATGCCGACACCGAGATAGGCGAACTGGCGCTTGATGAAGAAGTAGGCGTCCCCATGATGGAGACGCATCGCGTTCGCCGCGCTCGCGCTCGACAAAACGATGAGGCCCAGCGCCACGAGACACGTGACAACCAGGCCCAACCAGAAAAGTGCGGACTTGCGCACGAACGGTTACTGCTGCGCTTCGGCCGGAAGCTTGATCGTCTGCCCGGCCTTGAGCGTGTCGCTCTCGCCGAGGTTGTTGAGTTCGCGGATCTCGGACGCGCTCACGCCGAACTTGACGACGATCGCGGTGATGTCCTCGCCCTCCTGCACCGTGTAGGCGAACGTCGCGGGCGCGGCCACCGCCGTCGATTCCGCCGCCGGGGTCTCCGCCGGAGCCGTCGCCTCGGCCGCAGGGGCCGACGTCTCGGCCGCCGGCTGCGTCGCCGGTTCAGCCGCCGGCGTCTGCGCCACGGCCTTCTTCGGCTCGGCCGCCTTCGCGGGCTTCGCCGCCGCCGGCTTCTCGGACGTCGCCTTCGCGACCTTCTCCGCCGGGATCTTCAGCTTCTGCCCGACCTTCAGCGTGTCGCCCGTCAGGCCGTTCATCGCCTTGAGCTGGCGGATGTTGATGCCGTTGCCGTAGGCGATCGCGCCCAGCGTGTCGCCGCTCTTGATGACGTACTCCCTCGTCGCGCCCGCGTAGGGAGCCGGCGCCGTCTTCGCGGAGTTCGCCGGCGCCGCCTTGCGGACGACCGGCGCCTTCTGCTCGCCGACGTCGATGCGGCCGGGGAGCTTCAGCTTCTGCCCGACGCGGATCAGGTCGGACTTGAGGCCGTTCAGCTGCTTGATCGAATGGATCGTGACGTTGTACCGCTTCGAGATCTTCGCGAGGTAGTCGCCGTTCTGGACGACGTAGACCGTGTACTCCGGCTCGACCGGCTTCACCGGCACGGGCTTCGGCGTCACGACGCATTGGCAGTCGGCCGCCCCGCACGCGCAGGGGCTCGTGTGCCGCGTTCCGGGCGGGCACGCGCAACGCGGCGCCTCGACAATCTTGACCTCCTGCGGCGGCGGCGGCGGGGGCGTCGTCTCAACCGGCGCGACGACTTTCACCTCGCCCTGCACCGGCGTGTGCGCACGCTTGAAATCAGGATCCTTACAACCGGCGACGACCGCGACGGCAGCCGCACCGAGCACCATTCCGAGCTTCTTCATTCTTCTGTCTTCTTTCCTTTTTGGACGAGTCGCGCGAAGACCTCCCCGCGCTCCCCGAAACTTTTAAACTGGTCAAAACTCGCGGTTCCGGGGGACAGCAGAACCGTCTCGCCCCTCTCCGCCTCGCGCATCGCCCGCTCGACCGCCCGTTCCAGCGTACCGCAGATCTCGCAATCCACGGACGCAGCCCAGGCTTTCGAGAAGTCTTCTGCGCAATGGCCGATAAGATACACTTTTTTGGCCCGCTCTGTCAAGGTGGGTAAGGCGATTTTCGGATCGTCGCCCTTGGGCAGGCCGCCCGCGATCAGGCGGACGCGTCCCGCGCACATCTTCACGCCCGCGACAAGCGCGGCCACGGACGTCGCCTTCGAGTCGTCGACGTAGGTCACGCCCGCGATTTCCGCGACCTTCTGGAAGCGGTGCGGCAGCGGCTCGAACGACTGGAACGCACGGCGGATTTGCGCGTCGTCCAGTCCGGCGGCACGCATCAGCGCAATCGCCGCGATGCCGTTCGCCCGCAGGATCTCGTTGTCGAAGTACGATCCCGCCAACAGCCGCGCCGAACCTCCCAAACCTCCCAAACCTTCCGAACCTCCTAAACCCTCCAAACCTCCCAAACCTTTTTCCGCAAACCCCAGCAGCTTCCGCTTGAGGCCGTGGTAGACCGCAACCGAGCCGTGGCGGTCGAGGTGGTCTTCCTGAAAATTGAGGACGGCCGCCGCCACGAACGTGTCCGGCGCGAGCGTCGTCGTCTCCAGCTGAAAGGACGAGACCTCGACGACGGCCCAGCCCGGCGTCTCGCCGAGGAGGTCGCAGACGGGCCGCCCGTAGTTGCCGCAGGGCACGGCGTGCCCGCCCGCAAGGCCGATCGCGTCCGCGACGAGCTTGACGACGCTCGACTTGCCTTTCGAGCCGGTCACGGCGAGCAGCTTCCAGCCGCGCCGCTTCAGCTCTTCGCAGCCGAGCTGGAGTTCGCTCTTGACGGGCACGCCCGGACTCGCGACGACGAGATCATAGCCCTCGGCAAAATCGACGGCACAGCCGCGACGGCGCAGTTCCGCCGCCGCCGCCTGGCCGCTCTTGCCCTTGCCGAGGACGAGCGCCTTCACTTTACTTCACCTCGCGCACGGTGTCGCGCCCCTCGTAGGCCGGCGGCACGTAGCCGTGCTCCGAACCCTGCACCCACAGGATTTTCTTGTTGCCGGGAATGTTGTTCCAGAGCTTGGCGAGGCCCATCGGCGGGCAGCAGTAGTCGCCGAGGCCCGCGCGCGTGATGAAGGTAAAGCAGCTCGCCGGGATGCGCTTCGCGAAGTTCGCCGCGTCGTAGTAGCCCATCGACTCCGTCCACGGGATGTACCAGCCGTCGCTCGAAAGCTTGAGCGCCCTGTCCTTGCGGAGCTTGCCCGACGTGTACATGTCGCAGCACCAGGTGATGCCGCTCTCGGCGCGCGTCACGCCCTCGCCGCAGCCAGCCGCCCAGATCGTCTGGAGGCCACCCTGGCTGCCGCCGGACGCGATGAGATCCCTGCCGTTCCAGCCCTCGACCGTCTTCAGGTACTGGAGCGCACGCTTCACGCGCAGCACCATGCCGTTGAAGTAGGCGACTTCGGGGTCTTCGTTCTGCTTCGCGTCGAAGGCGTAGGACTGTCCCTGCGAGCGGATCTCCCACCGCAGGGCCTTCGTGTCCGCGTCCGTCGCGCCGAACGCCGGAAGCTTCAGCCCGTGCGCGTTGATGTTGAGGACGATCTCGTGGTCGCGCGCCCAGTTCGGCGCGGCGTGCGTGCAGCGGTCGCCGCTGTAGCCGTGCGTCTCCAGCCGCGCGGGGAACGTCTTCCCCTCGGCGACGGCCGTCGGGACCGAGAGGTAGCCCGTGACGGGACGCAGCCCGGCGCAGCGGATCTCGATCGCGTAGAGCTTCGCCTTCCTGTTCCCGCAGGGGATCTCGATGCGCTCGGCCTTGAGCGGCACGCGGTCAAGGCGCTTGTACTGTTCTTCCCAGAAGGCGTCGAAGTCCGCCGGCTCCGGATGCGTCGCGAGGGTTGCGATGTCCGCGCCCGCGCCGCCGTCGAAGAAGACCTCCTTCTTCGCGCGCTCGAAGGCGTTCATCGCCTTCTTGCCTTCCGGCGTGTTCGGGTCGCCCGTGAACTGCTTGCGGTAGCGCTTGCCGGCCTTGTCCACGACCGCCGCGTAGAGGCGCACGAAGCCGGGCTTGTCGATCTTCGTCGCATAGGTGAACGGCGTCTTCCCGTCAAAGGGCTCCTTGCCCTGGTCGACCACGCCGTCGTCGCCCGTACGCTTCCAGTCGAGAAACCACTCGCCCGCCGCAAGGTCGCCGACGTCCTGCGGCGTCAGCGTGAACGTCATCGTCTCGCCGACGGCGTAGTCGATCGGCGTCTTGTCCGTCGTGCCCTTGATCCAGGCCGCGTCGAGCGGCCCCGCGAAAACCTGCGCCACCGCAAACGCGGCCAACGCCAGCATCAGTTTTTTCATGTTTGTTCCCTTTTGTCGATTGTGACAGTTCAGAAGTCCAAGTATTATAGCACACTTCGCCCCGCATCCGCAATCGCCGCACAGGACGTCTTCTCGACGTAGAAGACCTTGTCGCCGACGCGGCAGCGCGGCGCGCGGAACGTGACCCACGTGCCCTTCTCGCCGACGGACGGCCGCTCGTCGTCGCGGCGGAGCTCGCCCACGACAAGCTCCTGCACGCCCGTCGTCGGGCCGTGGATCTGGATCGCGTCGCCGGGACGGATCGCATGATCCTGAACCTTCACCTGCGCGATGCCGGCCTTGAGGAAGTAGTCGATCACGATGCCGATGTGGCGCTTGACCGTCGTCGCCCGCGAGTCCTCGCTGTCCGTGAACTGGTCGACGCCGGGCCGCCCGAAGTAGAGACCGTCCGCGAACTCGCGGTGAAAGACCGTCTTCACCGATTCCGTCAGCTCCGCGACGAGCGCGGGCGTGTACGTCCCCGCCGCCACGGCGTCCACCGCCCGCCGGTAGTCCGAGACGACCGTCTTCACGTAGTTCGCGTTGCGGGCGCGGCCCTCGATCTTGAAGGACGCGATGCCGGCCGCCATCAGCCGGTCGACAAAGCCGAGCGAGCAGAGGTCGCGCGTCGACAGCACCGTGTGCGGCTCGACGAGGAACGACGCCTTGCCCTCGTGCACGGGCGCGCCCTGCGCGTCCGCGTAGAGGTCGACCGCCTGCACGAGGAACCGTCGGCGGCACGGCTGGACGCACTCGCCGCGGCACGCGCTCTTGCCGAAGACGGCGTGGCTCATGAAGCAGCGCCCTGACTCGGCGACGCACTGCGCGCCATGCACGAAGCATTCGAGCTCGACGCCGGTCTTCGCGTGAATCGCCGCCACTTCGCGCAGCGTACATTCGCGGGCGAGGACGACGCGCGACGCGCCCTGCGACGCGAGGAAGCGCACGGCCTCGGAGTTGGAGGTCGACATCTGCGTCGAGACGTGAAACGCCGCGCCGTGCCTGCGGCAGAGCGAGATGACGCCCCAGTCGGAGACGATGAAGGCGTCCACATACGGCTTCGCCGCGACGATCGTGCGCTCGACCGCCTCGATCTCGCCCTCGAACATAATGGCGTTGAGCGTCAGGTAGCGCTTGACGCGTCCGCATCGCCGCGCGATTTCGGGCAGGTCGCCTTCCTTGAAGTTGACGCCGCTGCGCGCGCGCATGTTGAACGTGCCGAGGCCGAAGTAGACGGCATCGGCCCCCGCGTCCAGCGCGGCCTGCAGGCAGGTGAAGTCCCCCGCCGGGGCCAAGATCTCCGGCTTCTTCACGTCGTCTTCGCCGGAGGCGGGGGAACGGCGCGGTACTGCGCGAGCATCTTCTCGTACGCCGGGGTGCCGCAGAAGCCGCAGGGCTTGAATTCGGGACAGAACCCGCGATAGACGCACTCCGGCACGCAGCAGGCCGCGACCTCCGGCTCCTTCTCCGCGATCGCGTCCACGACCAGCCGCCACGCCACGCGCGTCTCGGGGCTCGCCTGTCCGCAGAGGCGGCGGCGCGAGATGAACAGCACGGCCTGCGCGTTCGCGAAGCACTCGTGCATCACCGGCGCGTCCTGCCGCGCGCCCGCGCGATCCTGTCCCGTGCGGTCGGAACGCTGCGTCGAGACGAAGTGCTCGATGCCGAACTTGTGCCGCACGAGATGCACGGAGACCCAATACGGGAGGTCGATCCACTTCCAGTTGAAGCAGAGCTTGCGGATCGGCGAGTGTTCGGCGAGCAGGATGCGCTTCTTCCAGCGCGCGCTCGGCTCGCCCGTGCCCTCGTCCCGGCGGATCGTCGTGCGCGCCGCGTCCGCGACCTCGCGCCACGTTCCCTTGACGTTCAAGAATTTCAGGCTGGCCATGGGGAGAAAGCCTGATTAGAGGACGCGCAGCCGGACCGGGTCTTCGGCGACGACGCCAGACGCCTTGATCTCGGCCAGCGCCGCCTCCAGGTCGCGCGCCTTCGCCTCGTGCGTGAGGGCGACGACGGGCGCGTAGCCCGTCTCCACCGTGCCCGTCAGCGTCGAGGGGTCCTTCTGCGTCGCGGCGGAAATGGAGACGCCGTGCTGGCCGAGGATCGTGGCGATCGTGCCGAACGCCCCCGGCTTGTCCGCGACCATGAGCCGCACGTAGAACTTCGAGACGATGTCGCCCGCCGCGCGGAGCTTCAGCTGCCCCTCCGCGTAGTTCGGCACGCCGCGCGCGTAGCGCGTCTCGCCGTGCGCGAGGTTGCGCGCGATGTCGCCGATGTCGCCGACGACCGTCGAGGCCGTCGGCGCGCGCCCGGCGCCGCGCCCGTAGTACATCGTGTAGTCCGACATGTCGCCCTTCACCATCGCCGCGTTGAAGGCGTCGTTCACGCTCGCGAGCATGTGCGAGAACGGGATGAGCGTCGGATGCACCCCGACCTCCACCTCGTCGCCGTCCTTCGCGACGACCGCGAGCAGCTTGATGCGGTAGCCGAAGTCCGCCGCGTACTTGACGTCGATGCCGTCCAAGTTGCGGATGCCCTCGACCTGAACCTGCTCCAGCGTCGGCTGGAAGCCGTACGCGAGCGCCGTCAGGATGCACGCCTTGTGCGCCGTGTCGAAGCCGTCGATGTCGAGGGACGGGTTGGCCTCCGCGTAGCCGAGCCGCTGCGCGTCCTTCAGCACCGCGTCAAACGGCGCGCCCTCGCGCTCCATGCGCGTCAGGATGTAGTTGCACGTGCCGTTCAGGATGCCGTGGATCGACTCGATGTCGTTCGACGACAGCGCCTCGCGGACGACGCGGATGATCGGGATGCCGCCGCCGACGGACGCGCCGAAGTAGATGTCGACGCCGTTCGCCGCCGCCGTGTCGAAGATCTCGCGCCCGAACTCGGCCAGCAGCTTCTTGTTCGCCGTGACGACGCACTTCTTCGCGTTGAGCGCGTCCAGGACGAGCTTCTTCGCGATGCCCGTGCCGCCGATCGTCTCGACGACGATCTGCACCGCCGGGTCGGCGATGACGGACGCCGCGTCGGTCGTCAGCACGCCCGCCGGCACCGCAACGCCGCGATCCGTCGTGATGTCGAGGTCGGCGATCCTCTGCAGGGAGATGTCCACCCCCAGCCGCTTCGCCATCACGTCACGATGCTTCAGGAGACCGTCCGCCACGCCCGCGCCGACAGTCCCGAAACCCAAAATTCCGACTCCGATTGTCTTCATCTTCTCCTGTTCTCCTTGCCTTTCGGTGATTTGCGTATTATATCAAAAAACAGCGCCCGGCCTCGCGGCGCCCCGGCCGAAGAACGCACGGACGAACGGGTCATCCGACTTGTCGCGGAGATCCTGCGGCGTCCCCAGCGCGATCATCGCCTGCCGCGCCCGGTCGAACATCGCCGCGCGGTCGCCGATCTTGAAGATGCTCGGCAGCTCGTGCGTGACGACGACGAACGTCATGCCCTTCTCGTCCCGCAGACGCAGGATGAGGTCGTCGAGCGCCGACGAGGTGATCGGGTCGAGGCCCGCGCTCGGCTCGTCGAGGAAGACGACCTCCGGGTCGAGCGCCATCGCCCGCGCGATCGCCACGCGCTTGCGCATGCCGCCCGAAATCTCGCTCGGCATCTTGTCCGCTGCGTCCTCCAGCTCCACCTCGCGCAGCAGCGTCCGCGCCCGGTCGAGCCGCGCCGGCTTGGCCAGCCCCGAAAACGACTCCAGCGGCAGCAGCACGTTTTCGAGGCAGCTCATCGCGCCGAAAAGCGCGCCGGACTGGTACATGACGCCGATCTTGCGGCAAAGCCCCGCGCGCGTCCGGTCGTTCCATTCCAGCCCCGTGACGGTCAGCCGCCCGGCCAGCACGGGGTTGAGCCCGATCATGTGCTTCAGGATCGTCGACTTCCCGCAGCCGGAACCGCCGAGCAGGATGAAGATCTCCCCGCGCGCCACCGTCAGCGAGACATCCCGGAGAATCACCGCGCCGGGATAGCCGGCATCGACGTGCTCCAGGCAGACGACGCTCTCCTCACGCTTCACGAGCGGAAACCGGCCTTTCGCACAAAGCCCAGCACCCCGCAGCCGGGTCCGACCCAATAGGCCCCGGCGATCGCCTGGTGCACATAGTCCTTCGCCCCCGCGACGGCGGCGGCGAGGCCGCGTCCGCGCGCGAGCTCCGCCGCGAGCGCGGCGGCGAGCGAGCAGCCCGTGCCGTGCGTCGAAACGGGGTCGGGCACCCACGGCAGCGCGAACGTGCGGACTTCGCGTCCGTCGAACAGGACATCGACGGCGGATACCTCCGCACCATGTCCGCCCTTCACGAGGACAGCGCAGCCGTAGGTCTCGTGAATCTGCCGCGCCAGCTCCTCCGCCTGCGCCGCGTCGCCCGCGCGCGCGGCGTTCGGGTCGCCGACGGCGCGGCCGCACAGCGTCGCGGCCTCGGGCAGGTTCGGCGTGATCAGCGTCGCCAGCGGCAGCAGCCGTGCGCAGATCGCCTGCATCGCCGCGTCCGGCACGAGGCGCGCGCCGCTCGTCGCGACCATCACGGGATCGATGACCTTCGCGATTTCGGGATGCGCCGCCAGACGGTCGGCAAGGACCTCGATGACCGCCGGATCCGCCAGCATGCCCGTCTTCAGCGCGCGGATGTCATAGACGCCCAGGACGGCGTCCAGCTGCGCCGCGACGAAATCCGCCGGCACGCCGTGGATCGCCGAGACCCCGAACGGATTCTGCGCCGTCAGGGCCGCGAAGACCGTGCAACCGTGAAGCCCGTAGGCATGGAACGCGCGCAAGTCCGCCTGGACGCCGGCGTTGCCGCCGGAGTCGGATCCGGCGACGGTCAGGCAGCAGGGCTTGATTTCGTGCGACTTCATGGGAACTCGGATTGCGTCATTTTCTCAGGCGAGGATCTGATACGCCTTGAACGGCGCGCGGTCGGCGTCGGTCGTGCCGCGCGACCAGGCGCGGACGATGCCGCGCGCGAGGGCGAGGTCGGCCGCCGACTTCAGGTCGGGCACGAGCGCCGTCGGCCCCGGCACGTCGTCGAAGGCAATGACAGTTCCCTTCTCCTTCGCGAGGCGCGCGTTCTCGCCCGCGTCGCGTCCGAGAATCACGCCGGAGCCGTCCGGCAGTCGGAAGCGCCGCCCGACAAGCAGCAGCTCGACGAGCGCGCGGTCGTGCAGCCCCTCGTGTTCCATGAGGTCGCGCAACTTGCGCCCGAACGCCGCCTCCGTCAGCTTGCAGCCGCCGGCGGGCGACGGGTAGTCGGTGATGCCGAATTCCGCCGCAAGCGCGATCTGCCGGTCACGGGCGCGCCCCGAAATGTCCAGAAGCTTTTCGCGGTCAAGCTTGCCCTCCCGTTCGGGAATCGTCGGCTCCAGCAGCTTCGCGGAGAGCGGACGCACGAGACGCCCCTTCAGGCCGGACGACTTCTCGACGGTGAGGAGCGACTGCGCGTTCTGGCTCATCGGCCTCTGTCCGCGCACTTCGCCTGTCGCGACGAAGTCGCAGCCGAGCCGCGCCATCAGCTCGCCCGCGCGGCGGATCATCAGCGCATGGCAGTCGATGCAGGGGTTCATCGCCCCGCCGAAGCCGTGCGGCGGGTTCTCCAGGAGCGAGATCTCGTCCGCGAGGAAGTCGACGACGTGGATCTTCACGCCGAGGGCCTTCGCCGCCGCGACGGCCCTGGCGGACGAGAAGAACGGCGTCTCGAACGTGACGGCCTCGACTTCGGCGCCGGCGCGTTCGAGCACGCGTATCGCGAGCTGGCTGTCCAGCCCGCCGCTCAGAAGGGAAAGTCCTTTGCACTGCATGGGGACGTATTATAGCAAAAACGCATCCGGCACGCCGACAGGATGCGGTTGTTCTGCCACGAAGACGGCCGTTTATGGTAAAATGTCACGCATGAAAGACTTTCTGACACCCTGCCGTCTATTCGCCGTCCTGATCGGCCTCGCGCCAGTCGTCGCGTCCGCCGCCGCATCTGCCGCAACCGCCGCGCCGTCGCTGGAGGCGGGCTTCCGCCAGCCGCCGCATGACGCCAAGCCGCAGACGTGGTGGCACTGGATGAACGGCAACGTCACGAAGGAGGGCATCACCGCAGACCTGGAGGCGATGGCGCAGGTCGGCCTCGGCGGCGCGCAGATCTTCGACGCGGGCTGCGACATCCCGCCCGGCCCGGTCGCCTTCAACACGCCCGCCTGGTTCGACGCGATCCGCCACGCGGCGAAGGAGGCGCGGCGGCTCGGCCTGGAGCTGTGCCTGCCGAACTGCAGCGGCTGGACGAGCTCCGGCGGCCCGTGGAACCCGCCGGAGAACGGCATGAAGTTCCTGGAGCTGACCGAGACGAAGGTGACGGGGCCGAAGCGGTTCGCGGGCACGCTCGCCGCGCCGCCGAACCGGCACGGCTTCTACGACGACATCGCCGTCTTCGCCTATCCCGTGCCGCCCGCCGACACGTGGCGCATGGCGGACGCCGGGGCGCGCACGGCGACCAACGGCGCACACGTCGTCATCGCCTTCCCCGCGCCCGTCACGGTCAGCGGCTTCTCGTGCCGCTTCGTCCACCCCTGGCACTGGCGCGCCGCCGGGAAGATGGGCCTCGAAGTCTCCGACGACGGCACGGCGTTCCGTCCGCTCGAGACGCGCGAGATCGTCCTCGCCACGTCCGGCCACTACGACCCCGGCGTGCGGTTCTTCCCGTTCGCGCAGCCCGTCACGGCGCGGGCGTTCCGCTTTGCGCCCGACTTCGCGGACAAGCTGAAGGTCACGGTCGCGGACCTCGCCCTCGAGAAGAAGATGACGGTCGGCGACCTCGCGGCGAAGACCTTCCGCTTCCGCATGCCCGTGACCGCCGACCGCACGCCGACGACCGCCGGACAGGTCGTCGCCAAGGGCGCCGCCATCGACCTCACGGCACGGCTGAAGGCGGACGGCACGCTCGACTGGGACGTCCCCGTCGGCGACTGGTCGATCGTCCGCCTCGGCTACGCGGCGAACGGCCAGCGCAACCACCCGGCGTCCAGGCACGGCGTCGGCCTGGAGGTCGACAAGCTCTCGGCGCGCGCGCTCGACTTCCACTTCGACGCCTACGTCGCGAAGCTCTGCGACTTCCTCGGCCCGCTCGCGGGCGACGTCCAAAGCGGCCTCAACAACATCCTCGTGGACAGCTACGAGGTCGGCTCGCAGAACTGGACGCAGGGCTTCGAGAGGGAGTTCGCGCGGCGGCGCGGCTACGGAATGGCCCCCTACTACCCCGTCTTCACCGGCCACGTCGTCGGCTCGGCGGACGAGACGGAGCGCTTCCTCGCCGACTTCCGCCGCACGGTCGCCGACCTCTTCGCCGAGAACTACGCGGGCGCGCTCGCGAAGAAGTGCCACGCGCGCGGCCTGAAGCTCTCGCTCGAGCCCTACGGCAGCTGCCCGGCGGACAACCTCCAGTACGGCGCGGCCGTCGACGTCCCGATGGGCGAGTTCTGGAGCACACCCGGCCCCGGCGTCCTGACCGTCGGCAACGCGCGCTTCCCCGCCTACCTCGCGCACGTCTGGGGACGGCGCTACGCGGCGACCGAGTCGTTCACGGGCGGGCCGGGCGAGGGCACGGGACGCTGGCAGAAGACGCCCTACGGCCTCAAGGCGCAGGGAGACCGCGCCTTCGCGGAAGGCGTCAACCGCATCGTCTACCACCGCTTCACCCACCAGCCGTGGCCCGCCGGCAGGTACCTGCCCGGCATGACGATGGGCAAGTGGGGCATGCACTTCGACCGCACGCAGACGTGGTGGCCGCTCGCGAAGGACTGGATCGCCTACCAGTCGCGCTGCCAGTTCCTCCTGCAGGAGGGGAGGGTCGTCGCGGACGGCCTCTTCTACTGCGGCGAGGGCGCGCCGAACGACGGCGGCAACACCGACGGCGCGACGGGGAAGCCCGCGACCCTGCCCTACGGCTACAGCTGGGACATCTGCGCGCGCGACGCGCTGATGCGGCTGACGGTGGACGCACGTGGCCGCGTCGTCGTGCCGGGCGGCGTCGCCTACGAGATCCTGATCCTGCCGGCCAGCGAGACGATGGGCCTCGACGTCCTCCGCAAGGTCGACGCGCTCGCGGCCGCCGGGGCGACGGTCGTCGGCGCCGTCCGCCCGGTGCGGACGCCGGGCCTCGCGGGCTATCCGGCGGCGGACGGCGAGCTGCAGGCGCTCGCGGCGAAGGTCTGGGCGCGGCCGAACGTCCTCGCGTGCACGCCCGACGAGGCCCTCGCGCGGCGCGGCGTCGCGCCCGACTTCGCGTGGACGGGCAAGAGGGGACGCGGCCTCGGCGGGAACGACGTCGCCTACATCCACCGCGACTACGGCAGGCGGGGCGAGGGCTACTTCGTCGCGATGCCGAACCCGCAGGAGACGGAGATCGAGGTCAGCTTCCGCCAGGCGGGGCGCGTGCCCGAGCTGTGGGACGCCGAGCGCGGCACGATCCGGGACGCGCCCGTCTGGCGCACGGAGGGCGGGCGCACCCACGTGCGGCTCCGCCTCGACCCGTCCGGCTCGGTCTTCGTCATGTTCCGCCGCCCGGCGACGGCGACGCGCAGCGCGCGCGCGGAGCTGCCGAGGGCGGAGACCGTCCGGTCGCAGAGCGTCGAGGGGCCGTGGACGGTCGCGTTCCCGGAGGGGTGGGACGCGCCCGCGCGCGCCGTCTTCACGAACCTCGTCTCGTGGACGGAACGGACGGAGGACGGCATCAGGTACTTCAGCGGCACGGCGACCTACGCGAAGAAGGTCAAGATCGAGAGGCTCCAGCCGGGCGAGCGGCTCGTGCTCGACCTCGGCGACGTGAAGGACTTCGCCGAGGTGCGCGTGAACGGCAGGGACTTCCCCGTCCTCTGGAAGCCGCCCTTCCGCGTGGACGTCACGGACGCCGCGAAGAAAGGCGCGGCGCTCGACCTGCGCATCCGCGTGACGAACCGCTGGCCGAACCGCCTCATCGGCGACGACCGGCTCTACGCCGAGGACTGCACATGGAAGAAGGCCGACTTCCGCGAGGCTATCGTCGAGCTGCCGCAGTGGGTGAAGGAGGGGAAGAAAAGCCCGACGGGACGCCACACGTTCACGACGTGGAAGCACTGGAACAAAGACGACAAGCTGCTGCCGTCCGGCCTTCTCGGCCCCGTCGTCCTCCGCACGACCCGCGAGCGGTAGCCGCCCCTGTCCACGAACCGATCACTTTTTCTAAGTATCTTGTGTCGCAACAGTCGTCGTCATGGGTTTACTTCAAGAGCCTAAGGACCGTCGGAAGACTAGGGCCCGCCGGATCGGCTGCGCGGGCCGGACCGCTGCCGTCCTGCACAATCGGCGTGTTCGCGTCGGCCGGCATGATCTCGACGCCCGTCAGGGTGACCGGATAGCCCGTGAGCTCTGCCGTGACCCACTGGAAAATGAAGAGGAAGTTCCGCGCCGTGACCTTGTATTTCGTTCCGACAAGCGCATCGCAACCGGCTTTGTCGCAGGCGATTGCGTAGGCGCCGTTCTTCGCGCGCCCGATCAGCGTGGCTCCGCTCGCATCGGTCATGTCGGCGATATGCTTCGCCTCCGATCCCCAACGGATGAAGGACAGTAGGCAGTACACCGAATCGGTCGCCCTGACCTTCTCCTTGCCAACCTCGTACTTCTCATGAACCTTGTCCTTCACGATATACGGACGCACGTTCGATTCGCCGCCGTCGTTCTGTCACACGGCGACACACCCTGTCAGAATTGCCGCGACGCTCACGGCCAAAACGATCTTTTTCATGTTTTCTTTCCTTGCATTTTCCGCGCCCACCACGCCAAGGCACAGCCACCGAGCGCAGAAAAAGGAACGGCGTGCCTTCAAGACTCATATCTTTGGAGAGGCACCGCCAAGCACCTACTAAGAAATACGGGAATAAAGACACGCCGCGTGAGCATACACGCAACGCATCTTACATATCCAGCTTCTTAGTTGAAATTTGGCGGTTTCTCCAAAAGCCAAATACGCAGGACTGCGTACGCCTCGCGGGTCTCGGATGGGTTTCCGCGAGTCCTTCTCCTTTCGGCCCAGTGTGCGGCCGCAGGTAAAGGTTTTGCCGTCGGTTCTTTTGGGAACTGGCCACGGATCAGATTGCGATTCGACAAGCCCGTTTTCCGCTTGAACCTTCAGCCGGTGACTGACGTCAGTGCCCGTCAGCCGTTTCAAAGAGCCATCACGGTTTTTGAGCCGTGCGCCAGGCGAAGCACCTCCCGCCCGACGAAATCAGCGCGAATTATACCACGTTCCGCCGAACGCCGTCAAATCGGACAAGTTGCCTCTCACTTTTGTCCGTCACTCCGTCTTTAGCAGCCACAAGGCGTGGCTTCGTCGCCGACCCCAAAGAGGGCTCAAAAACTCTCGCGCCCTCTTTGTGCCCTCCTATGAGAACAAAAGTCAATAGGCAGAATCGCCTTGGCGATTTCCGCTTTCCCCTTCCGGGCGCCTGATGCATGTCTCTCTCCTATCCGCAGTGTCGGGCTGCCGTTGCCGGCTTCGTCGCCCGC
>CAKTZI010000061.1 GCA_934635385.1 uncultured Kiritimatiellota bacterium
TGCTCCACGAAAACGCTCATTTGTTCAGTTCCGGCATGAAATCGCGAATGAATCTTGCAAGTGTGTTGCGATGAACCTTGCATATCCGCGCGATTTTGTTGCGTGATTGTCCAAGAGACGACAGTTCACGGATGAGATTCTTTCGCGAATGGAGTTTGTGTTTCTCCGGCGCGGTCTTGCGCCCTTTGGGACGGCCAAGAACAACGCCTTCGGCACGTTTCCTGGCCAGTGCCTCTTTTGTGCGCTGACTGATAAGGTTGCGTTCTATCTCGGCGGAAAGCCCGAATGCGAACGCAAGCACCTTCGATTGGATGTCCTCGCCGAGACGGTAGTTGTCCTTTATCGTCCACACCCGGCACTCCTTTGTCATGCAGATGTTCAGGATCTCCATGATCATGAAGAGGTTGCGTCCAAGCCGGGAAAGCTCTGCGCAGATGATCAGATCGTCTTTCTGAACGCGCTTGAGCAATTTGCCCAATTCGCGTTTATTATAGTTCTTGGTCCCGCTGATGGTCTCTTCGATCCATCCGTCGATTTTCAACCCCTGCCGTTCGCAGAAATTGTTGATCTCGAACCTCTGGTTCTCGACCGTCTGTTTGTCGCTCGAAACGCGGATGTAGCCGTAGGTCATTTCTTCTCCTTTGAGATTTTTGAGTCTTGTAACGCCAATTTGTCAGATGATACTGTTTTCATGTCACTATCAGGTGATTTGAATGCACGCCACTTGGTCGTCTTGGCCTACTTATGGTATAATGTGCTCCAGTAAAGCAACGGAGTGATCTATGCAGTCGATGCTGAATGTCTACGAGGCCAAATCCAACTTCTCAAGTGTTCTCGCGGAAGTCGAGAGCAAGCTCTCGATTTTTACGATCATGCGCTATGGGCGTCCGATCGCCAAGATCGTCCCCATTGTCCCCAAGCGCAACATGGGGCCGCTTCCGGGATTCGCGGGCAAGGTGAAGATGCGGGGCGACTGGTTTGCCGACGAGTCCTCCGAGTGGGAGAATGCCTAATGCAACGGGTTCTGGTCGATACGTGTGCGCTTATCTGGCTGGCAACTGGCGATGCCAAGCTCTCCCGGTCAGCACGCGAGACGATCCAAGACGCGGAGATCCTGTGCTTCTCGTCAATCTCAATTTGGGAAATCGCCCGAAAGGTGAAGAAAGGCGAACTGGAAATTCCCGTCACGCCCGGCAAGTTCGCCGACATGCTTGTCCGGCAGTACGACATGAAGGAATTGCCGCTCGATAACGCCATCATGTTGCGCGCCTCGGCGCTGCCGGAGATTCACAAGGATCCCGCCGACCGCTTCATCATCGCCACGGCGTTGCTGAACGGTTGCGTGGTCGTGACGGGGGACCGTCGTTTCCCCGAGTATGGCGTCGAGACGGTACAATAAGTCTAAACCTAAAAATCGCAGTACAGAAAGACGTTCAACACAGAGCCGCTTCGCGGGGCGACCAGAGGCGGTCGAGAGGTTCGCTTCGCGCGATCTGGTCACTTCACTCGCCCATTTATGGAGGGGACAACGAAACACCGTGATTCTTTGCCGCAAAGGACACGGCTTTGCAGACTTGACGCTGGAAAGCCCTGGATGCAAGTGTCGCTCGCGATGCGTGCGGGGCCTGCCTCCCGCGACACTCACATGGCCCCGTCGCAAGGCGACGGCTCTGTGTTGAGCCTGAACAATGGGTGGACAGTCGTGCTGGCGGACGTTAGGCGGCAATTACGTGTGCCGCATTTCACCCAAATGGTGAACGCCACGCCCCAAACCCTGCAAACAAAGGCTGAAGCCGTCTTTTGGCAGATTCAACTGCGACAGTTAGGCCGCGCTGGCCGACCTCGAATGCAACTCGGCACCGCCCCCAAGGCTGCGTCCATAATTACCTACCCCCGCATTTATATAAATGCGGGGGTAGTGTTGTGCTTCCGTCAGCCGATTCGAACGTCGTCTTTCAAGGAGCCGACAATCCGATAATCCAGGGCAGGGCCGCTTTCTTTCCGCAACATGATCGTCGGATAGTCCCGGTTGACGGGCACAAGCCGCGCCTCAACGCGCTCGCCGTGTTCGATGCGCTCCTCGAACCGCTTGATCGAGTACGCGCCTGTCGTTTCGGAGTCGACGACGCCCGTATGCTCGGCAAGGACGATTTCGCCCGGATTGCACGCCCCGTTCCTGAACTCGAAGACCTTGTACTCGCCGTCATGGATTCGCGGCTCCATCGAATGTCCGACCGCCCGGACGACATAAAGCCGCCTGTTCGGCGCGTGGACGCCTCGTACGCGCACCCATCCTTCCGGTTCAACGCGCTCTTCCGCGCCGAAGCGTCCGCAGGCGGCGCGCAGCGAGTAGAGCGGCAGATAGGCGCGATACTTCAACGTCTCCGAGATGGCGTGCAGAACCTGCAGACCTAAATGCCGTGCCTTTTCGGCATGGGATTCCACGATCCGCAGGACATACGGGCGATTGAGCCAATAGCACTTCTTCTTCTCGTAGCTTCCCTGTGGCGTCGGCGCCGTGTCCGCCGCATTCTGCGCCTTCGGTCGCACATGGCAAATCGGGTGTTCCGTGCTGCGCATGAAGTGATCGTAATTGCCGGAACGGACTTTGTCGCGCGTGTCTTTCCAGAACGCCTCGGCTTGGTGAAGGTCAGCCGCAGGCATCGACCAGAAGAACACGTCCTCCAGCACGGCCTTGCGGCTGTCGCCGTCAACGGGTTTCCTGAAGACCACGAAGAAGAACTTCCGCGTCAGGATGTCATGCCACTCGGACGAATCCCATTCCTCCTCTTGGGCGATTTCGTAGTACTTGATCGTGCTGAACGACATGGCCTCCTTCAGTCCGCCGTCGTGTTCGAGGCGGATCGTCTTGAGGAGAACGCCGGCTTTCTCGAACTCGGCGATGCGTTTCTGCTTCACGCCGAGAATCGCGCGGCAAAGTGTGTACGACATTGACTTCGGGCTTCCGATTTCGGCGCCGGCACGGCACGCGATCTCATCTGCCGACAGGCCGATGTAGGGGCGGAAACGACGGATCACCAGGTCTTCGAATGTCTCTTCGGCCTCGTAGTCGTCCACATTCCGGACGATCGCACCGAGTTCCTGGCGCTTCCGCAGGATCTGATGCCTTTTTGCCGGAGTCAGCTTGAGGCCGCTTGTCATTTCAGGATGCAGCAGGGATTCGAGGACAATCTGGTCCATGTAGCACTTCTTGATCGAGTATGCCCGCTGCTGCGCTCTGACGGACGTGCCCGGCTGCTCGCGCATTTCCGCCCCTGCGGCAGAGCCTTTCTCGCACGCGGCGAGATAGAAGGTGTCGCCCTCGTGGATTTCGTGTGCGCGTCCGCGCAGGATCTTGTTGTGGATGATCCTCCAGTCGTCCTTGAAGATCTTCAGGTCTTCCGGCGGAATGGACCAGTTGCGGATCAGCTTGAAGACGAGATCGACCCGGCTGACGCCAGCCTGATGCAGATAGAACATCAGAAGGAGAAAGGCGTTCTTCTTCCAGAAACTGCTTGTCTTGAAGCTCGTTCCGGCCTCATCAAGGTAATTGATGATGTTGAGGACGAGGCGTTCCTTCGCGACGGTACTGCCGTCTGCAAGTTCCTTCAGGGGCGAACACTTGAGTTCAAGCCCTGCTTCCGCAAAGTCCGGCGCCGCCTCGCTGTTGGGCTGGTAGTTGAAGTGGAAACGCTCGACCGCCTGTCCGAGTCCGCCGCGTCCCACATTGTCCGCCGTCGCGTTCGGGTTGACTTCCCGAAGCGAATGCCCCAAGAGCTTCCGTCCATGCTGAAGGATGCTCTCCTTCGATGTCACGTCATACGGAAGCGACGGCATCTCCCTCACATCCTTTCCCTCAGGACGATCCCGATCCGCTCGACGATGCCCGTGACGAGCGCGTTGCCCATCAGGAAGGCGCGGCGAACGTCGGAGGCACCGTCCGTATGGCGGTCCGGGAACATGTTGAGGCGTTCCAGTTCCAGCGGAAGCAACCGCCGGTAGCGTCCGCTCGGCGTTTGGATCACGTGCTTGAAACGCGACGCGCCGGCGCCGCCCTCGCCGGTGATGATCGTGCGGGAGGGCTTGTCCGGCGCATCCGGGAAGACCATCCCGCCCTCAGAATAGCGGTAGGTGAATTCGTTCCCGTCCCTGTCAACGGCCTTGCGCTCTTCTGATTTCGGCCCCTTGAGGTATCGCCAGTCCTTGAGATCCCGTTCGCAGATGAAGAACGCTTCCGGCACGTCCTTCTCGTCCACGAGGAGTTCGCCCAGCGTCAGCCTCGGTCCGTCGTAGACGGGCTTGACGTCCGCTGTGCAAACATGCCGCGCAACCATGAAACCGGCATCGTCGAACGGACTCGTCTTTCTCCCTGCGTTGAACGCCTCTGTCACGTCCGAGAGAGAGCCGCCGATGTCGAATTCCCTGCACATGGAATCAGCGGCAGAGCAGGGGAATGCCTTCGCCAACACGCTTTGCCCGGCGAGCCATTTGATCGGACGAGACATGCTTGCCTTCACCTCCTTGGCAAGTTCCGTATCCTTTCGATAGGCGACCATGTAAGTCCGGCGACGGCGTTGCGGCATGCCGTATTCCGCCGCGTTGATGACACGCCACTCGACAAGATATCCGAGGTCGGACAAAGACGCGAGGATGATTGCGAAGTCGCGTCCCCGTTGCATTGCGGGAGACTTGAGAAGACGGTCCACGTTCTCAAGGATGAGATACTTTGGTGCGCCTCGTCCCTTCTCGCGGAGAATGCGGTGGATCTGCCACCAGAGCACGCCTTTCTTTCCTGCGATTCCGCCCGAATTCTTCAATGTCGTGGCAACGGAATAGTCCTGGCAGGGGAAGCCGCCGACAAGCAGGTCGGCCCGTGGAATCCGTTTGACGTCAACGGTGGCGATGTCCTCGTTGCAATGCCCCGCCGTCCCGAAACGCGCCTGATAGACATTCGAGGCGTCCTGGCGCTTGGTCGATGGCTCCCACTGGTTGTTCCACACCGTCTTGTAGGATTCTGACGCACGTTCAAGCCCAACGCGGAATCCGCCAACTCCGGCAAACAGTTCGATGACGCGAATTTCCCTGCCGTCTCCTTCTGCCGCCGACGGGGAATCCGAACGCCGGATCTCCTGCCGTGCCCTGCGGCAGTATTCGGCTATCGGCCGGCACAGCCCCCATTCCCCTGCGGATGTCTTCTTCGATTCAACACGCTCCACGGAAGTTTTCCACTTCGATGTCCCATGCGCACATCCCGTCGCGGAGACCGCCTCGCGTGCATGAAAAAGAGCGCATTCCCTCTTCATGTACTCACACGAAGCCCTGGTACAGGCCATACCCTGAATACATGAAGAGACAATGCGCCCAATGGGGCGCATCATCACTCACATGCCGTTCAGGGTTTGAAATAGTACCAGTATTTCGTGTGAACGACGTGTTAGCGTTGACGCTAAATCATCTTTGTGCGACCGTCAGGGCGGAGCGCGGCGGTGCGCCGCTTAAACAACCCCTCGGCCTATGTCGTCCGGGCGCATCCGTTCAATCCGTCGCCCGAACAGCCGCAAAGTATACCATAAAACGCCGCACGGCGGGGGCTCGGCCTGCGACAGCACGCCTCGGAGAGGCGCACCGTTCTCACTTTTTTAAAAAAGTGAGAACGGTGCACGGACAAATCTTGACGGGGAGCTGGACGGCGGGGATCGCTCGATCACGCCCCTTGGCGGGCGATGTAGGCGTCGATGTCGTCAAACACGAGCTTTTCGCTCATCGTGTGGAAGGCGCCGAAATACTTTCGGATGTAGTCGTAGACATTGTAGCGCGAGAACAAGTCGGCGACTTGCTTTCCCGTCAGGCTCTTCTCGCGCCGGTACAGCTCCATGCAGAAGACCATGTACGCACCTTCCTCGCTCATCAGCCGGCCTCCTCCGGAAATGTGATTTTGCCGTCCTCCCGCTCCTGCCGATACAGTTCACAGAGCGTTTGGGGCGAGTAATGCCACAGCTTCAGTTTCTCGTCCGCCAGCTTCTCGAAAAGATTTGACCTGAAGAATCTCGCAGTCGCCTCATTCTCGGAAACGCCGTCGGCCTCCGCCACGCGCTGGATGACGGACGGCAAGAAGACCGCAAGGAATGCGCCATATTGCTTTTCGCTCATCCGCAGACCTCGCTTCCCTCAAACTTCAGCTTTACGTGCGAACTCGATTGCCTGATTACGGTTCAATGTCGTGTAGAACCCAGGGCCAAAGTCGAGCGTCCGAATCGGACGAATCAACTTCGGCTCGCGAACTTCCATGTTGCTGCCATGATAGACAATCATGCTCATTCCTTGATAACGCGGGCAGTATACCAAATTTCCGTTGTCATGTGGCGTTGGCGATGGCAGGGAAACTTTCGTAACGCCATAACCTCACACGGAGTCACGGAGGCACGGAGTTTCTTCAGATATCGCACCTTGGAGCGCGTCGCGCGAGTTTACCCATTGCCTTCTCCGTGCCTCCGTATCTCCGTGTGAGCCATCCAGAAAGAAACGATGCCCAATCCGCCAATCGGTTCTGCATATATTTTGGTATACTATCGTGCATTTAGAGTATGTCAACGGAACTTCCCGATAACCTGAAAAGCCTTGCCGCCGAGCTGGATGCGCTTGCGGGGCGCACGGCCGACTCTTCCGAGACGTCCGATCTCCCCACGCTCGACGGAACGGACTTCGAGCCGTTCGCCGAACTTGGACGCGGCGGCATGGGCGTCGTCTACGCCGCGCGGCAACGCTCCCTCGACCGCACGGTCGCCGTCAAGGTTCTCGCGCCGCACCTCTCGGACGCACCGACGTTCCGCGTCCGGTTCGCCGACGAAGCGCACCTTGTCGCCCAGCTCCACCATCCGAATATCCTCGACGTGTACGCGGCGGGTTCGTGCAACGGATGCTGCTATTTCGCGATGGAATACGTGGACGGCACGACGGCGCGTGACCATGCCTTCGCCTCGCTCGATGCAGTCGCGACATTCGGCATCACCGTCGCGGACGCGCTCGCCTACGCACACGGCTGTGGCGCCCTGCACCGGGACATCAAGCCCGCGAACATTCTCATTGGCGCAGACGGCACGGTCAAGGTCGGCGATTTCGGCCTCGCCTGTCTCGCGGGTGCGGCGACCGACGCCTCAGGCACGCGCAGCTACATGGCGCTTGAACTTCTGCGCGGCGAACGGGCGACGGTTCTCTCCGACGTCTATGCCCTTGGTGCGACACTTGTGGAGGAAGCAGCCCCGCACCTGCGCACGCATCCCGATGCCGATTTTGCGGCGATTCTGGACAAGGCGACAGCCGCCGACCCTGCCGACCGCTACGCCGACATGACGGCCTTTGCTGCCGACCTCCGGCGCTATCGCGCGCATGAACCGCTCGCGGCGCGTCCGCCCTCGGCCCTGCGGCGGCTCGCGCTCGGAACGCGCCGCAATCCGTCCGCCGCCGTGGGCGCCGCCGCCGCGCTTATCCTCGCGCTCGGACTTTTTTCCGCGCTCGCCGTCGGTTACGTCCGCACATCCGCCGCGCTTGCGCAAGTCGAGGTCGAGGCGACGAACACGGCGAATGCGCTCATCGCCGCGCTGACGGCGACGGACGAAGACCGTGCGGCATCCGACAAGCGTCTTGCCAAGCTGAAGCGCGCGAAAGAGACGGTCGAACGTCTGCACGCCCGCTTTCCGGCGAATGAAGAGATGGTGCATGCAATCGAACGCCTTGCGCGAGCCATCGAATTCACCGAACGGCGTGGCCGTCCCTCGTTTCGGCGGCGCCGTCCAGTCGATGTTCAACCTATAGGCGACTAAGTAACAGATACGAACACCTTAGACCTTTCACGACGCACATTCCTGAAAAGCGGCGCACTTGTGGCGGCGATGCCGACGCTTGGTGGCACGGCATTGGACGTGTCTGTTGGGAGATTCCCGCCGGCGTGGTCGAGAAGGCGGAGAAAATGCTATAATGTCCGCCATGAGATTCGGGTGGACTCTATCGGACATAAGGGACTTCGGGCGGTTGTGCCTGAAGTGTAACCTTGCTTCCGCTCTCCCGTAGACAGGACGCTATGGAAATCAAGGTCTTACAGAATGCGCCGCAGGCGAATACGCTCGACACCGGGCTGGGGGGGGCTGTCCCCCAGGGAATGGCCGGCGCGTCCGCCGCGTCTGTGCTGTCGGGCGCGGCCGTCTCCGTCAAGGGCGCGACCGACTTCGAGAGGCTGCTGGCCGAACTGGAGCTTCGGCGCGACGAGCAGAAGGAGAAGATCGCCCGCGGGCAGTTCTCGGCGGCGCTCGCCGTGCTGGCCGGGCGACAGGACGGCCTCTCCGTCGCGCAGCAGGCGGCGGTCGCGTCCGTCGGCGAGGCGTCGGCGGCGCTCGAGCAGGCGTCGACGGCCGTCCGCACGGCGGCGGGCGACCTCGATGTCGCGTCCGCGTTGCTGCAGGCCGAGAGCGAGCGGCTGGAACGGATGATCGAGGCGCAGAAGAAGACGCCCGAAATGCGGCTCGCGGAGATTCAGTCCGAAGAGGACAAGGCCGAGGTGCAGGCCGAAGAGGAAGCGGTTGAAGAGGAGTCGGACGAGATCAAGGCCCAGCGCGCGAAAGTCGCGTCCTTGCAGGGCGATGTCGCGGCGAAGACGTCCGCCCTTGACGCGGCCAAGGCCGCTCAGGCGTCCGCCGAGGCGGCGTTGAAAGGCGCCGCCGCCGGGCTGGACCGGACGACGCAGCGCGTCGTGACGGACGCGGTGCGCCTCGCCGGAAAGATGGTCGCGGCGTCGGCCGCCGAGCAGCCCGACGGGAAGCCGGTCGAGGAGAAGGCCAACGCGATGGTCGCGGCGCTGGGGGAGTATGCGGACAGGATCGAGGAGATGCGCGACGACGAGCTGGCGGAGAAGATCGCCAAGACCGCGTCCGACATCATCTTCCTCTCCAAGGCGCAGACGCTCCTCGCGCCGGGCGACTGGCCCGACTACGAGCAGAAGGTTTGATACGCAACGCGAATCACACGAAAGGAACGGATCATGGCAGAGCAAATGGCAAACGTCAGCGACGAGCAGCTTCAGGAGGTCTTCTCCGCCATCGCCGACTTCACGACCGTCCGCGAGCTGAAGGGCATTTCGGACAGGGAGATCGAGAGCATCTACGCGATGGGCGTGGACTTCTACCGGGCCGGGAACTACGCCGACGCCGAGAAGATCTTCCGCTTCCTGACGGTCTTCGAGCACACGAGCAGCAAGTACTGGACGGCGATGGGCTCCGTCCAGCAGGTGCAGGGCCGCTACGACGCGGCGATCAAGGCCTACCAGATGGCCAGCTTCTTCGACCTCCACAACCCGAAGCCGATGTACTACGCGGCCGAGTGCTTCGTGAAGGCGGGCGACCTCGACAACGCGCGCAAGGCGCTCGCCTCGCTGGAGCAGTACGGGCCGACGGACACGGAGGCCGGGCGCCGCTTCCGGGCGAAGGGCGCGGAACTCAAGGCGCGCATTGCGGCAAAGTAAGGAGGTGTGACATGGCAATTGACGGCATCAACGTTCAGAATCCCGTTCAGCAGCCCCAGACCCCGGTGGCGAACGAGGCGCAGATCCAGCAGGCGGTCGCGGAAGTCGCGCCGCTCTTCGGCTCGAACCCCAGCGTGAGCGTCCACGAGACGAAGCGCGTCGACGACCTGCAGGCGAAGCGCGACCTCTCGGACATCCCCGAGCTCGACGACGCCGACGCGGCGCTTCTGGAGGGCGTCACCGCCGACCTGGAGGCCCTGATTGCGCTGCTGCAGGCCGAGCAGGACGAGAAGTCGATTCAGGCGACGAAGGCGCGCATCGAGTCGCTCAAGGGGCAGATGACTGCGCACCACGAGCAGACGATGAAGAAGGTCGGCGAGTCCATCGACGAGATCAAGAAGCAGGAGAAGGCCTCGCTCGCGAACAAGATCCTCGGCTGGCTCGGCGCGGTCTTCGCGGTCGTCGTGGCGGTCGCGCTGGTCTGCACGGTCGGCGGGGCGGCGGCGGCGTTCGCGGCCGTCGGCGCGGCAATCGCCCTCGCGACGATGACGCTCACCGAGACGGGGGTGATGGACAAGCTGGCCAAGGCGATTTCCGAAGGCCTGAAGAAGCTGCACCCGGACTGGTCGAAGGCGGCGTGCGACGCCTGGGCGCAGGGCATCCTCGCCGGCGTGCAGATCGCGCTGTCCGTCACCTGCCTCGTGGGCGGCGGCGCGGCCTCGGCGGGCACGGGGCTCGTCCGGGTGTCCGACGCCGTGATGAAGGGCGTCAAGATCGGCATGACCGTCGCCAATTCGGCGATGGGCGCGGCGGGGCTCGCCTCGTCCGCCGCCTCGACGGCCATCAACTACAAGGCCAGCGAAAAGCAGTCCGAGGTGACGGAGATGCAGCAGCTTCTCGTCCAGCTTCAGGCGATGCTGGACGAGGAGTCGGACGACCTCAAGGTTCTGCTCGCCCAGCTCAACGACGCCCTCGGCGCGCTCATCGAGCTTCTGGAATCGAAGCAGGAAACGCTCAACGACATCAGCCAGCACATTGGCGCATAAGTCTATAAGAAAGGAACATCATCATGTCCATTCAGGGAATTGAAAACGGTTCGGTCGACTGGAGCGCCGTCCTCGGCAAGGCGCTTTCGGACAAGGGGATTGACGCCGCGAAGGACGGCACGTCCGTCGTGCTGGACGGCGACAACGTGACCATCTCCGTGCGCGACCCGTCTTCTGGCGAGGCCGTCTCGCGCACGCTGGAGCTGCCGAAGCTGAACCCCGACAGCCTGGAGGCGGGCGTGGCGAGCTTCCTGCTCACGTCCGCCGACGAGATCGACCAGCTCGCGCAGGGTCTGCAGACGCTCGCGCAGGAGGTCGGCGAGACCGCGCCGCAGCCCGGCGAGACATCCGCGCCGTCCCCCGCGCGCACGACGAACGCCCAGCAGGCGCTGTTCTCGATCTACGAGCTCATGAACCTTATGCAGCAGATCGCCCAGCAGCAGCGCGACAGCGCGCGAGAGATCCGGCTGACGGAACTGCAGAGCGAAGTTTCGAGCATCAAGAGCCAGGCCGCGCACCAGCGTCAGGCGGCCGTCTACGGGATGGTCGTGAGCGCCGTGACGACCGCCGTGCAGGGGGCGATGCTCTTCGGCACGAGCGTCGCGAGCGTGAAGGGGCTTCAGAAACTGGACCAGACCAGCGCGGGGCAGGGCCTGAACCAGGCGAAGGCAGACGTCAAGACGCTGGAGTCGGCGCTTCAGTCCCCGTCGGACGCCGCGGCCCACGCGAACGCGGTCGCGGGCAAGTCGTCCGACACGGTCAAGGCGAACGTGGACGGGCGCCTCACGGACGTCACGGCGGCGAAGGGGCGGCTGGAGTCGGCGCAGAAGGCGCTCGCCGACGCGCCGGCGGACGCCGAGAACCGTGCGCAGCTGGAGCAGGCCGTGACGGACGCCAAGGCCGCCTACGGGCAGAAGCTGAATGACGCCCTCGCGAAGATGGACACAGACTACGGCCACGCCGCGCAGGCGACGAAGACGGCCGAGGGCAAGTACGTGAGCGGCCATTCGCTCAAGCACCCGGTCAACACGCGCGCGGACTACAAGGCGATGGGCGAAGCCCAGAAGGCGCAGTCCGCGCTGGGCTCCGAGCGTACGCTCCTGCGGGCGAAGGTCGCCGAGGCCAAGGCCCAGCTGGGGGACGCCGAGGGGCTGACGGCCGATCTCGCGGCGGCGCGCGGCGGCCTCAAGGCGGCGGAGACCGTGCTGAAGACGGATCCGGGCTACCATCTGGCGTCGAGTAATCCCGCCGCCTCCGGGGCCTACCAGCAGCTGACGCAGATGATCGGCACGGTCGGGCAGAGCCTCGCCCAGCTCGTGCAGGCCAACGAGGAGGCCAAGGGCACCGAGGAGCAGGCCGCGCAGAAGGAGCTGGAGGCGCGTCGGCAGGAGACGAACGACCTCTTCCAGCAGGCGCAGGAGCTCATCAGCAGCGTACGCGAGCTGCTGAAGGCCGTCATTCAGGCCGAGTCGCAGTCCGTCGAGCAGATCATCAGGGCCTGATTGCCATGGGAGCGCACGCCTACATCGAAGCGGAAGACCTCGGGCTCACCGTCCTGGGGACGATCCAGAACGCCTACACCGTCAACGGCGTCCATCGGCAGGACTTCGGCACGGCCGTCTACAAGGCGACCCTCTGCCGGACGGCTGCGCTGGAAGAGACGCTCGCGTCCTACGCCGAACTCCTGAAGACGCGTCAGAAGAAGCTCGACGAGCTGGGCGAGGCGCTGTCCGCGCTGAACGAGGCCTTCGCGCAGAAGACGAAGAAGACCTCGACGAAGGACAAGCTGCCGGTCGATTCGTCGGCGGTCTCCATCCTGCGCCGCTACGGCTTCACGGCCTCGACGAAGATGACATACCCGGACATTATGAAGCTTCAGCAGAACGTCCAGTTCGCCCTTGACCAGGAGGACAACGAGCTTCAGCAGGACATGACCTCACTGCAGGGCTACGTCTCCAAGCGCGACGACGCGATGCAGATGGCGGGCAAGCTGATGAAGAAGGTCAGCAGCACCCGCCAGAAGGGCATCCAGTACATCGGAAGCTGAAGCGCGGCATTCGGGAGGGACGGGCTTGTCCCGTCCGCAAGCGTAAAAGAAGAAACCAAAGAGAAGGAATCCGAACATGACATCACCCTGCACCAGCACCCGGAAGGACTACGAGGCCTTCCTCTCGAAAGTCGCGGACCAGACCGGCCTCACGTCCCTGACGCCCGACGCGGAGGGCCTTGTCGCCTACAAGGTCGACGACGCCTACGTCCTGAACCTCCAGTATGTCGAGCACTCGTCGAAGATCCTCTGCTTCGTCGAAGTGGCGACGCTGCCGAAGACGGCCGGCAAGGACGTCTACCGCGAACTTCTCGTGGGGTCGCTGTTTGGACGCGAGACGGCGGGCGGCTTCTTCGCCGTCGAGCCGGAGTCCGAGACGGTCGTCTACCACTACCTCTTCGACTTTGACGCGCGCACGGCGGACGCCGAGGAATTCGTCGCGACACTGGAGAAGATCCTGTCGCTCGTCGACATCTGGGCCGGCAAGATCGCCGATGCACTCGCGGATGCGTCCGTGCCGGAGGAAGATCTCGCCGGGCGTTCGCCCGAAGGCCTGATTCAGGTCTAACGCGGAAAGGGGGACGCCATGCCCGTCAATCTCCAGAGCTTCACCGACTTCGCGGCACAGCACACGATTCACACCTCCAAGAACTTCCACGTTCATGAGGCGAACGGACGGTTGGAAGCCGGTGCCACCTCGCTCAAGCAGCGCATCGGCACGGATCTGGCGGCGAACCAGCGCACGATGGCGGCGTTTCGGAACTGCCTGTCGGCGCGGTACGGCGTCTTCGGCGAGCATGCGTTCGACGCCGTCCTGGGCGCGCGCGCCGACGTCGGCAAGACGCTCCGCGCGTCGGACATCGCGTCGGTGATGCGGACGCTGAACCCGACGGACACCGGGGCCGTGCGGCAGACGATGATCGCGTCCCGCTTCGCGAACGAGGTGAACCGCCAGGTCGAGACGAATCCGCGCGTCGTCGCCGCGAACGTCATGGGGGCGATGAAGGCGCGGCTGAACGAAAGCTTCGAGAACGACGTGATCTTCTCCCAGGCGGTTCGCCACTGCACGACGCAGGCGGCGCTTTCGCAGCTGATCGAGGACAAGATCAACGCGATTCTCGACATGAGCGCGCGGCATCCGCTGGAGGCCGACGCCGCACAGCCGCAGCCGGCGGCGGCGCCCGCCGCGAACGCGGCGAACCCGCAGGTTCCGCTTGGCCTTCAGGCTTTGGACGGCGACACATTCGGCGGTGCCGAGACGTCGGTCGAGGATCGCGTCCGCTCCGGGGCGTTCGGCGCGGGTATGCGCGTCAATGAGAACGGCGTCAAGTACGTCTTCGAGAAGCTCAAGACGAGCGGCGTCGAGCCGGGGTTCATCGTCCGCAGGGACTGGACGGCCGACGACACGCACGCGCTGATGACGCCGGGCACGGAACTGGATCTGGTGGCGCGCCACGTGCTGGAGCAGCGTGTTCTGCACCGTCCGCTGGTGGACGCACAGGACGACGTGCCGATGCTCAAGTCCCGCCATTTCGTCGCAATCCGCGACGCGGTTCTAGCGGGGGCCGGACAGGTCACGCGCCTGACGGAGCGGCACATCGTCAAGCTCGACTACAACGAGAACGACCGGCGCTTCCGCCACGACGCGGCGCACATCGGCAAGTTCCGCCTGCCGGTGCGGAACGCGATCAAGGGCGGGGCGGTCAAGGGCGCGTTCTTCCGGGCGTTCCGCCTGACGACGGCCAACGACGCGTCCGCCGGCGCCGTCGCCGAGGCGCTCGCGAATGACCTCACGCGGGCGATGGGCGTGCCCACCCAGGAGCTGTCGCTCGTCAAGGGCCGGTATTCGGACGGACACGAGAAGTTCATGCTCGTCTCGAAGTTCGCCCACGGCTACAAGGACTTCGACGGCAACTTCCTGCGGGACGGACGCCTCGTGCCCGGACGCGACGCGGCGGGCAATGTCGTCCAGCCGGAGGACATCGGCCGCTACAAGGCGATGTTCCTGCTGCTCGCGGATCGCGACGCCGTCGGCTCACACGGACAGAACAAGGGGCTCGTGAACGGGCACTTCTTCGCCATCGACCCCGGGCATTCGCTGGAAGGCAACGGCGCGGCACTGGAGATCCACGACGACTTCTCGTTCAAGGACACCAAGGGCAGCGCCTTCGAGAAGCGGTTCCTCAACTTCTCCGTCTTCGACGACAGCAACCGCTCGGAGAAGCTGAAGGGCATGGTGGCGATTCGCAACGCCTTTGTGCGCGGTGACTTTGCACGCACGTTCGATGCCTACGAGGCGCGCTTCCCGGAGGCGAACGACGGAGGCGACCCTGAGCTGCGCGCGGCCGTTCGCGGACGCATTCAGGAGATGCGCGAGGAGTTCACGGCGCAGTATCAGCGGCTGATGGGCGTCTTCGGCGACCAGCTCGCCGTCTACGACCACTTCGCGGCGCTGACGCCGGGCGACGACACGACGGCGTGCAAGGTCATCGACGCGGTCGAGAATCTTGAACGGCTCACGTCGCCGACCGTCGGCATGTCGAAGCACGGGGAGGTTCAGCTGCGCCATCTGGAGGTGACGCCGGAGACGCGCGTGCCGTGGAAGGTGCGCGTTGCGGACGGCGGTGCGGCCGTGTTCACCTGCGACAAGCTGCCGGACGGCAAGCGGCCGCTGTTGGCGAACCTGCTCCAGCGCGCGGGTGTGACGGATGTTGCGGTGGGCGCGGGCGGCGCGTTCACGTTCACGGTTCCGCCGGCGAACGTGCCGACGTTCCTCGGTTCGTTCACGGAAGACGCCGTTCGCCAGGCTGTGGGCGGTTGATGTTCAGTCGTTTGAGGAGGGCAGATGTTCGAGCGGGAGGGACGGGCTTGTCCCGTCCGCCAAGGCAAGGGGAATACGATGGCATTTGACGAATTGATGGCTGAAACAGGGCGAAAGCTCGGCGTTGATCTGGTGACGTATGACGGCCTGACGCAACTGATGATTGACGACATGGAGATTTCCATTTCGGAAATTGCCGAACGCGAATCGGTCGTCCTCAGCGGCTCCCTCGGCGAACCGCCACCGCAGGGGCTTGCGCCGCTTTACCGCGCGATGCTGGAGGCGAACTACGGCTTCGCGGGGACGGCGGGCGCAACGCTGGCCGTCAACCCGGAAAACGGCGAACTGACGCTTACGCGCCTCGCGCCGCTTGCGCTTCTTGATGCCGAAGGCTTCCTGGCACTGCTTGAAGGTTTCGCCAACGTGCTGGAGGCGTGGCGCAAGCTCGTTGCCGACTACCGTCCGAATGCGGCGGATTTCGCGGCGTCTTCGTTGTCCGACGGTATGCCGCAGATGGGCGGCAACTTTCTGCCGGTTTGAGGCAGAAGGGCCGTTGCGGTGGGGCCTGTCCCCCATTTTTGCGGGGCCTGTCCCCGGTTTCGTGTGCAGAAAACGCCTGAATCTGGCGGGTTTTCGCTACATAGCGAAGGAAGTCGA
>CAKTZI010000062.1 GCA_934635385.1 uncultured Kiritimatiellota bacterium
GTCTTCCGTCCAGCCAGTTGTCAAGGAACGAGTCCTTCTCCACCGTGAAAAAGGAACTGGTTCTACATTATACCTCGATGGAGGCGGCGACCGCCTCCGCGAGTTCGAGGATGTCAGCCATGCGCGTACCTCACAAGCTCGAAGACGAGACACCCGACTGCCGAGAGGAGCGAGATGATCGCAGCTCCCATCGCCGTGTACAGTGTCTTCTGGAGCCCCGCCGCCGTGGCGCAGGGCGGCATGTGATGGACCCCGTCCTTGAAGTGCATCTTGATCATGCCCTTCAGCTCCGCGATGTCCATCCGAGAGTGCGTCACGTTCTCCCAGAGTTCGGGAAACCCCGGCGGCATCTCCTGCTTCTGCTCCTGCTGGCTCATTCGTCGCCTCCCGTGTGCTTGGCGTGTACCCTCAACGCCGTGCGGAAGGGATCGCTCCACCTCCACACCGGCTCGTCGTTGGGCGCGAGAACCTCGAACTCGCCCCCGTCGAACTCGATCACGTCGCCCTTTTCGGGAAGGACGCGAGCTGTCCGGCGGGGATGATGAAGTCGCGGGTCTCGGTGCGCACCCAGCGCCCGTAGTCGTTCTCCGAGCGGAAGACCGTCCGCCCCGGAACCGCCTTGACGACCCTCGACTCGGAACCGTGGCGGTAGGTCACGTCCTTTGCGAGGATCGCCGTCTGGAGGCTGCGGAGCGCGTTCACTCCCGCCTCGATCATGGCTTAAAGGCCCTGCTCGAGACGGACGTTGACGAGCGTGTCGGTCGCAGCAGCCGCCGCGACCGCGTGGCCGAACTTGACCGCGCCGGACGCGCCTTCGGCGCACACCTTGCCCGTCGCCGGGTCGACGTTCACGACCGCTCCCGCCTCGATTGCCGAGCCGTTCGTTGCGATCTCGTAGACGCCCACGAGCGCGAGTGCGCCGAGTTCGCCCGCCTTGATGTCGAGCTTCGCGACGCCGACCAAGTTGCCGAGCTTCACGATGTCGCCCGCCGCGACGTCCTCCGTCGGGGTGTAGTCGATGGACTCGCCGCGCTGAATGTAACGTGCTTTCATTTTGAATCAACCTTTCTTCATGGAAGTTGGAGTGTGCGGCGGCGCGGGACGGGGATCAGTCCGTCGCCGCGCCGCCCCGGGGTCAGGCGGCGGTGCCCGTCGCCTTGACCATGCCGCGATGATCCTGCTCGCGGATGCCGATGTCGAAGAACACGCGGAACCTGATGCCGAGGACGTTGAAGTCCAGGTCGCCGCGCTCGACGGTCGGGGTGCGCTTGCCCTTCAAGTAGCCGATCTCGAAGGTGTCGACGGCGCCCGGCTTGCCGAAGAGGTACCACGCCGCCTCGGAGCTGCCCGTGTACTTCGAGTTCGAGAGGTACGGGTTCGAGACGATCTTGAGGTTCTCGTCCGCGAGGACGTTGATCGCCGGACGCACCACGTTGTCCGCGCCGCCGGACATGATGAGCGTCGTACCCTGCGTCAGCTCGGCCGCGAGGAACTTGAGCGAGGTCGGGACGAGCAGGATGCTCGGCTCGACGTTGATCGGCTGGCCGTCGGAATCGACCTGGTCCGTGAAGAGCTGGATCGCCTTCTTGAGCGAGTCAGCCGAGAGGGCCGAGTTCGCGCCGGAGAGGAGGTTCTTGTGGTCGCGGCAGAAGAGCGACTTGCCGTCCACGCCCATCGGGTTCTGGAGGAGCCGCTTGAAGAACAGCTGGTCCACGAGGCGGGCGGCGCGGTTGCCCATCGCCGTCGGCACCTTCAAAAACGCGCCGAGATCGTCGTTGATGATCATCTTGCGCGTCAGGCAGAACTTCTTGGCGTAGGTCTCGAGCTGGTTCTTCGCCGACTCCTTGGAGAGCGCCCCGTCCTTGATCTCGCCGTCCGCGCCAATCGGCTTGAGGTCGCCGATGTCCGTGAGGCGGAAGCGGTCGTTCTCCTTGAAGTCGGTGAGGTCGCCCGTCGTGCAGAGCTTGGTGGCGATGATGGGCTGCGCCTCATACGCCTGCATCAGCTTCTTGTTCGCGACGTTCGAGAGGATGCCGGGGAGCGAGACGGTCGAGAAGGCCGCCTTGATCGCCTGGTTGTCGAACGTGCGCGGGACGCTCATCCCCTCGATCCTCATGCACTCGGAGAGGATGCCGGTGAGCGGCATGTCCGCGTCCTTCATCGCCGCCTCGACTGTCTCCTCGCCCATGTCCTTGGCGAGCTTGTCGGCGTTCACGCCCGCGCGGAGCGAGAGTGCCGCCTCAAGGTGCTTCGCGTTCATCGCGTTCTCCTTCTTGATGGTGATCGAGACGTCGGCGGTCGGCTGCTTCTGCCGGAAAGCCGCGAGGACGCCCTCGTTCACCTGGTTCCTGTCCCAGCCCTCGGAGATGGCCTTCGCCTCGATCTCCGGGAACTCGCCCTTGCAGACCGCCTTGATCATGCCGATGCGGTCGCGCTCGGCCTTGATCGCCTCCTGGGCGACCGCCTTCACGTCGACCTGCGGCGCTGCGGCCTCTGCCTTGGGGGCCGGAGCTTCGGCGAGCTTCGCCGGAGCGGCGGGCGCGGTGGCCTCGACGCCCTTCGGGGCTTCGGCCGTAGGCGCTGCGGGCGTGTTGACGGGAGCGGCAGCCTCAACCTTGGGGGCTGCCGGGGTGTCTTTCTTCTGGGGTTCCATGATGGAATTGCCTTTCAGTTCGAGTTTTGCCGTGACCTTCATGTGAGTTGCCTTGTCGGCTCCCACCACGACCACGGACACCTCGCGGAGGGTTGATTTTGTGACATGGTAGAAGGGAGCGTCGTGTTCGATTCCGTTCACGGTGCGCTTCCCCTCCTGGACGAGTTCGGCGGCTTCGACCTCGGCTCCGATTGAGAGCTGCCAGTCCGCGCCGGACTTGCCCTGCGAGACGATGTTCTCGGCCTCGGCGCCCTCGGCGACGATCTCGCCGTCGATGACGAGCCCTTCGTCGGAGACCTTCGCCGTCACCACGCCGACGCGGCACAGGGTGTTGTTCACGTGGTTCGTCAGGAGCGGAACCTGCCCCGCGACCGCCATCCCCGCCATGTCCACCACGACGGGGCGCGACCAGCCAAAGAGCCGCATCTTCCCTCCCGAATAGGCGACGCCCTTCACGTGCGGCCTCTTGCCGCCGGACGCCGCCGTGATCTCAAGATACTCATTCGTCGCCTTCATCTTCTTCCTTTCCGTTCTTCGTTTGTGGTGCCGCCTCCGGGGCCGAAAGCCCCAGCTCGTCCATCAGGTTCTTCTCCTTGGCCCGCTGGCGGAGTTCCGTCTCCCAGTCCTTGCCCTGCTTCGCGTACTCCGCCGCGAGGGTGGTCGTGTTATTCGCGAGACGCTTCTTCTGCGCCGTCGCCTCCTTCGAGGGATCGACGTGCTCGTGTCCGTCCCAGAACCACACGTGGTTGCAGTCGCACTCGTCCACCTTCTCGCGGTTGACGAGAGCCCACTCCCGGAGCCATCGTTCGAGGATGCGGTCGAGGACGGTCTCCTCGATGAACGCCTGATCGACCTTCAGCGACTTGTAGTACGTCTGGTGGTCGAGCCGTCCGCTGGCGTAGTTGTAGCCGGACGAGTTGCAGGCCGCGATGTTGTACGGGATATTCAGGCATCTCGCGATCTCATTCAGGATCTCGTGCTTGAACTCACCGTAGGTCGTGACCGGCTGCTTCGGGTCCACCTGCGACATCTTCCAGCCGCCCGGCATCGTGAGAAGCATGTTGCGCTCGAGCTGGATCGTGTCCATCGCCTCGACCGCATCCGCCTCGCCGTTCGCCGGGGCGTCGGTATACAACACGCCCGCGAAGTCCGCTGCCGCCTCCGCCGCGCTCACGACGGCCAGAGTGAACCGCCGGAGGTGCGCGAAGAGCGGCAATGCAGACGTGATCTCGGGGATTCCCCTGTGCTGTTCAGGCCGATCCTGTCGGAAGACGTGGATCATGTCCTCCGCCTTCACGACCTTGAAGCCGAGGTCGAAGCTCGCCGTCCCGCCGGGATGGTTCTTCAGCACCTTGTACGACTTCGGGTTGCCAAAGGAATCGAACGCGATGCCGTCAACTGAGGTCGCGTCAGCGTTCAGTTCGTCATCCGTAACCCGGTCGGCTTCGATCAGCTGAAGGTCCAGCATCACGTTCGATTTCAAATTCGGATTCTGCGCCATGATCACGAAGGCCTCGCCGTCCTGGCAGCGGGCCATCCTGACCGTGCGCAGCTTCGCCGGAAGGTGGACGCGCTTCGCCCAGACGGCGAAGTCGTGTTCGATCCGGCGGTTCGCGTCCTCGTCATCGAGGAGCATCTGCAGGCGCGGCCCCGTTCCCACGGTGTCGTTCGCAATCGTCGAGACGATGCCACGCGCATACGAGTTGTTCTGCACCTCGTAGCGGGCGCGTGTGCGGAGGATCTTCCGCGCCTGCGGGTCGGCCTCCGCGTCCGCCGACAGGAACTCCGCCGCCGCCCAGTGGCGGGCGTTGTCCTTCGTGGTCTGCGCCGCGTCGAAGCGGGCCTTGATCCACTTCGGGAACGACATGAGCGCCTTGACGGGCGAGGTCTTCCTCTTTCCGAAAAGTCTCATAGCACCGCCCCTCCCAAAGCCATCTTCGTGATCCGCAGCGGACAACGCCGCCCCTGCGTCGCCCGCTTGGAGGCGAAGTAGCTCGCCACCTTGAGAAGGTCGCCGACCGACTGGTTCTCGACGCGCTGGCCGTCAACTTCGACGACCTTCGGCTGGGCGAGCATCTGCTCGGTCAGCTCCTCAAGCTTCTTGTCGTCCATTCGCCTTCTCCTTCTCGACGGCGTCGATCCTCTCTCCGATCCACGCCATCACGTTCGTACACATCGAGTTCCCGAGGGCCTTGTACCGAGGCCCGTCCGGGCATTCCGAGGCGGGCTTGCCGCGCCACGGGATCTGCGTCCATCCATCGGGGAAGCCCATGAGGCGCTCCCCCTCGACCGGCACGAGCCGCCGAACGACGCCCGGAAGGCACACGCCAGACGGGCGGCGTCTCGTGAGCGAGTAGGCGGCGGAGCCGGGCTTCCCGTAGCACTTCGCCTTGAAGTTGTCGCCGCGCCCGTCGACGTTCATCATGTCGATGGGGTAGCAGACGCCGTGGACTCCCACGGTGTCGAGCGTGTAGCACACGCCCTCCTTCGCGCCCACCCCGTTGCCGCCGTTCTCGACCTTCCGGCCGATTACGTTCTCGGCGATGGCGACCGCCTCGCCGCTTTCCTCGACGATGGCCATGCCGCCCTGGTTCTTCAAGGGCGAGGGGTTCGTCGTGTCGAGGGTCGTCGCGACCTCGATCTCGCGGCATCCGCTGTGCGGGTTCTTCGACTTCATGGCGTTCGAGGCCATCGAGTCGAGGGCAAACACCTTCTGGACGAGCGGGAGGTTGTTGCCGCCCGTCCCCGCCTGCGCGGGGATCGAGGGCGACACGTCGCCGCACTCCTTGAGGCGCGAGTCCTGTCCGTGGTTCTCGTAGCACACGAGCTTGGTGATGTCCTGGTTGTTCTGCTTCCCCGGATAGGAAGCGTCCAAGGTCGGACACGGATCGCACACGGCCTTCGGCTCCTTGTAGTCCGTCGCGAGGAGCGAGGGACACGAGCCGTCGTCGGCGTAGGTGTGCCAGCGCGTGTCGATGACGCACGGGAGCTGGTCCTTGTCGGGCATCATCTGCCCGATGGAGCGGGTGGTCAGGGTGCTGGCTCTTTGCCCTCCGTCCCACCAGCTGAAGTCCCAACCAGTGCTTTCAACGCCCGCTCCAGCATCGCTGGGAGCTGCTTTCCGCGCTTCGCGACGCAGCGGAGCATCCCCGCCGCACATTTCGCCGTCAAAAAGTACCTTGGCGCAATCTTCCCACGAACCAAGACTTCCGACAAGGATGACACGTCGCCTTCGCTGCGGGATCGCCCTCGGAAATTGTTGAACTCGGGTATATTGAGCGTCAAGCACTCGCCAACCCACGTTGAAGCATCCGGGGGCGGCTGTGACGAGTCCCGCCCTTCTCCACTTCCCGTTGGGGACGGTGACTTCCCAGCCGACGAGCAGCGATAGGAAGGTGGCAAAATCTTCGCCGCGCTTGCTTGATAGTACGCCGGGGACATTTTCCCAGACCAGCCATCGGGCATGTGTGCGAAAAGCCAGCCTTGCAAACTCAAGCGCAAGATTGCCTCTTTCATCGTTAAGTCCTTTCCTCAAACCGGCGATTGAAAACGCCTGACATGGTGTTCCTCCGACGAGAAGGTCGATGTCCCCGCCGTAGCTCCCCCGCTCGATCTTCGTGAAGTCGCCGAGGTTCGGGACTTCCGGGAAGCGCTCCTTCAGGACTGCTGCGGGGAACTTCTCGATCTCCGAGACGAACGCGCAGTCCCAGCCAAGGGGCTTCCATGCGACGGATGCGGCCTCGATGCCGCTGCATACGCTCCCGTATCTCATTCCGACTCCGTTCCGCGCCCGTCGGCGCACTTTGACAAGGCCTGCACGTGCGGCGCGTCCGCCGCTTGTCGGGGCTCGTGCCGCCCCCGCGTCCGACCTGCCGTCCGAGAACGGCACTCTGGGCGGACGCGCATCCCTCAAGAGGATCGGCCGCGCGGGACAACAACCCCCGCTTGAGGGCGCGGCCACGCCCCGGACCGGGAAAGGAAACTACAAAAGAACCCGGTCTTCCCGCCTTCGGATACCACCTCCGACGGGAACGTACTCAGCCCGCAGCCACGTTTTACGAGGCCTACCCGCCTCAAGTCCCGTAGAATCCGAAGATCCCGCGAAAACCGCCAGGCGAACGGCGCGATCCTTTCCGCACCCACGTTTTTCGAGGCCCGACCCGTTCCAGTCCCGAAAAATCGAAAACTTTTTGATATAATCTGCGCCGGTGCCGATGGGAAGTACCAGGCAAGCCCTGCGGGTCAGCAGGGCACCTGTCTCGGCCATAACGATTGGTATACCCCGGCGGCATGACCATCGACGGATCGGGCGCAAGCCCGTCCGCCGATCCGCTTACCTGTTCCGGGCCTTGCGGAGGTCGGAGCGCTTCACCTTGACCTTCGGCTTCTCTCTGGCGTGTGCATCCGTGCCCGCGAGCACACACCCGACCATCGAGGCGGCGACCGCGCATCCGACGATGCCGTCCCACCAGTGGTTGTCCTTCGCCTCCGGGCGCATCTTCCACTCCTCCACCTTCCGTCCGCGACCCTCTGTCTTCACCCGGTACTCGGCGGTCAGATGCTCCGCGAAGAGCATGTGCGTCTCGCCGCTCCGCCCCCAGAGGGAGAGGCAGCCACGGTCGCCGACAGCCATGAGGAGGCGGCTTGCCACAAACGACTTCCAGAAGTTGGCGTCGAAAATGATGTGCCGGACGGCCCGCTTGCCCCGGATGTTCGGCATCCGCCAGTTGAGGCCGACGCGGTCGCCCGCCGCCTTCTTGTACTCCGACATGGGCTTCGAGCTTGCGCCGATGTACTTGCCGTGGCTCGGCACGATCACGTTCGCGTGTGCGGACTCGCGGCAGAACTGGTATACGACGTCGGTCGACTGCCCCCAGTTCGCGTCGATGAGGCACTTCTCGATCTTCATCGCCGCCCCGTCGTCGCGGGCGAACTCGCGGGAGAGGTAGTCCTCCGTGAGCGCCTTGAGGCCGCCGTAGAGACACCCTTCGAGACCAGCCCTCGGGAACTTGACCTGCAGGGTCGGGTTCGCGTCCGAGAGGGAGAAGTACCGCCGCCGCTGGTCGGGCCACGTCCCGTAGTCGATCACCGAGCCGGTGAAATCGTCGTCCCACGCGCACACGACGAAGAAGAGCAGGGTCTTCTGCACGTCAATGAACATCGTGAGGTGGTTCGCCGAGACGGGGACCGTCCTCTGCGTGTGTCCGTTCAGCTTGTTCACGATCCCGTCCACGGTCAGCTGCTCGTCCGACCCCAAGTCCTCCGGGAGCGGCTCGTTCTGGTACTCCGCCCAGAAGGCCGCCTCGTCCGTGAACTTGAGGTTCATCGCGTGTTGAACCGCGCTGATCTCGTCGTAGTTGTGGCGGTCGGGCCAGGACACCACCGCGCCCTCGTCCATCTCCTCCCGGTGCTGGCGGTAGAACTCCGTCGCCTCCTCGAACGTCCCCTTCTCGCGAAGCTCGTCCGCACGGAGGTCGGCGTAGCGGTTCCACAGCTCCTCGTTCTTCGGGAACTGGTACATCATCTTGCACCTCTCGCCGTTCCACTCCGGGTGCTTGAGCTTGTCGAGGATCTGCTCGGCCATGTCGCCGGGGCGGATCACGGTGCAGGGCATGATGCCGGAGATCTTCTTTCCGGGGCCGGCGAGACCCAAGATGTCCCCGGCAAGCACACGGACGCGCTTCCTCGTCTGCTCGATTGACCCTGCGGACTCGGACGTCTGCGGGTCGTCGATCACGACGAACTCCGGGCGGATCGTCCGACCGTCCGGCTTCTTGTACTTCATGCCGCGAATGCGCCCCGTGATGCCCGCCACCCGGACGATCACGCCCGAGGACGCCGCCCCCGCGATAGTCGGGAGGACGATCTCGTTCGCCGTCCAGGTGATCCGTGTGCGTTCGCCGTGGTAGAGCTGACCGGCGCACCGGTTCGCGATGCCCTGCAGCTTCTGGATCGGGTAGGCGACCTCTGGGAAGTCGGCGGCGATGTGTTCGTTCACCTCGAACTCGGTCTTGATCGAGTCGAGCATTTCGAGCGCGGCCGATTCCGACGCGCCCACGAGGACGACGAACTCGCGGTGCCCGTAGAGCATCGCCCAGATGGCGGCGGTCTCGGTAAGCGAGGAGTTGTGCGTCGGCACCATCGTCCTGCCGCAGAGGTAGAGATGGTTCGGAGAATCGACGACCACGAACTGGGTCGGGACGGTCGCGACCTTCTCGATCCGGGTGATCGTGCGCACCTCGCGTGGGCCGTGGCTCCAGGCCTTCCTCGCCCGCTTCCACACGTGCGGCGGCCTCGCGACGAGCCACGCCGCCTTGCGCTTGAGGAGGAACACCTCGTCATCCGCATAGGGGGCGATGTAGAACCGACGATACGGCCCGTACTCCGACCCGTTCAGCGTCACCGTCCTGTCGGACGCGGAATAGCGGATGCCGAGGGACGAGAACAGTTCGCCGAAGTCCTCGGCGAAGGCCGGGTACTTAATGCAGATCTCGCACGTGCCGCCCTCGTTGACGTGACCGTCCGTGTCCATGATCCCCTGCAGAAGCGCCCTCCTCTGCGAGACAGAAGCGCGGAGATAGGCCTGCGGAATCCGCTTGTTGCCGAGAAGCCCCATCCACCGCAGCCTCGCCTGAAACGACCTCTCCCTCGCGATCCTCCCGCGAGGGCAGACCGTCATGCTGCACCTGACTGCCCGCCGACCGGATTCCGGCGCGACGATCTTCAGCTTCTCCGACGCCTCGTCGCGGAGGACGTTGGCGGCGATCTCCTCCGCATCCCCGTCGAAGAGCGTGACCGAGGAACACGTGCAGCATCCGTCGCCGAGCCACACCCCGAGGGCATACGGGGAGATCGGAAGCTCCGCCGCCGCGATGTCGAGCGGCTTCTGCATCGGAATGCGGAAGCGGCACTCGTTCCAGCCGCGCTTGCCGACGGCATAGCGCGTTGAGAGCCACTCGGTGGTTTCCGTCCTCATCCCCCGCCGCGAACGGATGTCCTCGACGGTCCAGAGATGCCCTGCGTCGCACACGACGGACGAGCCGTCGTTGAAGCTCACCCGGTAGCAGTCGTGATCTCGGTAGACGGGCGACTTACCGATCACCCGGCAGACGTGTCCGCGCTCGTCGAACAGTTCGTCGCCGACCGCCACCTTTCCCATCGTCGTCCAGCCGGACGGAGTGGGAAGCGGCGTGTCGAGCGCGAGGGCCTTTCCGCTGCCGCGAGACATCGCGAGGGCGAAGAGCCCGCCTTCGAGGACGGACTTCTGGATTTTCGCAATCGCCCGCAGATGGTCGTCTGACCACTTGAGCTGGTACACCTCCGGGAAGTAGGTCTCGCAGAAGAGCTTGAAGTCGAGGCGGCACTTCTCCTTGCGCTCGGGATCGTCCACGGGCGGGAGGTCGCCGATGTCGCGCCCCTCGAGAGACTTCTCGAGGGACTTCCTCGCCATCGCGTCCCGGAAGGAGGCGTAGTCGCCCTGCTGCTGTTCCTCGGCTGCGGCGGCGTTCTTCATGTCGACGAGCCACGCCGCGTACCGGAAGAAGTTGATGCACCTCGGGTCCTCCACGCTGGCGATGCGGTAGCCCGCCCGCTCGAAGTGCCTGTAGATCTGCGCCGGGGAGGCGACGGTTCCGAAGTCGGTTGAGTTGACGAGCTTCACCAGCTCGGCTGGCTTGAGCTTCGAGGGGTTAATCGCCATTCAGGTTCCCTTTCAGTATCCACGCCACGTAGGCGATGAGGTTGATCGAGCTGTCCTCGTTCACGGGTGCGCCCGAAGCGATGTCCGCCGCGATGGTCTCCTCGGAGAACGTCCGAGACCCGCTCCCGGTGAGGACGCGCACCATGCCGTCCCTGCGAACCGAAGCAATGTTGGCCATAGGGCCTCCTTTTTGAGTTGTTGAAATATCTTCACATTCCCGCTGGATATTCCCCGGCGATTACGGCATCATGTGCGACGTAAACGCCCCGCTGGGGCCAAGAGAAAGGAAAACGAAAAATGAACGAGAACATCAGAGTCGGAACCCGCGGCATCGTCAAGATCGGCCGCAACGAGGTCAAGGTGAAGGTCGTCGCCAAGGCGGAGAACGGCGGCTGGAAGGTCAGGACTGACTCCGGCAAGGAGCTGACCGTGAAGAACGTCAGCGTCGAGGCGAAGGCCGAGGCCCCCGCCGAGAAGAAGGAGGCCGCGCCGGAGCGCAAGCCCGCCGCCGCCCCGTCGGGGGAGCGCAAGCTCAGTCTAGTCAGCGCGGCCGCCGCCGTCCTCGAGCGGTCGGACGAGCCGATGACCGTCCGCCGCATGATCGACGCGGCGAAGGAGCAGAAGCTCTGGGAGCCGGGCGCGGGCAAGACCCCGGAGTAAACGCTCTACTCCGCGATCCTCCGCGAGATCAAGGCGAAGGGAGAGTCCTCCCGCTTCGTCAAGTCGGCCCGCGGCCTCTTCGCGATCCGCCGCGCCTGAATCGCGGAAGTGGGGATCATCTGGGCGGACGCTTCGTCCAGTCCCAGATGCCCCACACCGCGAAGGCGAAGTGGACGCCGTCGAGGACGGATCTCGCCCACAGCCCCTGATGGCAGTCGACGAACACCCACGCGAGGTTCACGACCGTCCAGATGTAGAAGCACGAGATCCGCTTCTTGACGTTCAGCGCGGTTCCGAGGAGGGACAGCGCGATGAGTCCCCACAGGAACGTCTGGAACTCATCGCTCATGCCCGAACAGCCCCTCGCGGCAGGTCTCGGCGTAGGCGGGTTCCGCGAGATGCAGCTCGTCGATCACATGGCTCGGCGGGCAGTCCTCCGACCAGCACTTGAGGACGTTGCCGCCCCCGTCGGTCATCGTGACGCGGATCTGCGAACGCCCGATGGCGCAGCTGATCGCACAGCGTACTTCATCGAGGTTCTGCTCGACGAGCCAGTCCAACGCCTTCTTCCGGGCGAGACGGTTCAATGCGACGTCCGCCTTGGTGGGGTCCTTGCCCCACGGGCTGCCGCCGCCGATCTTCGAGTTGCCGCCATAGAAGTCCACGACGAGCTTGTGGCCAGTCGTGCCGCAGTCGCCAATCGGGCCGTGCGTCACGTAGCGGCCCGTGCCGTTCACGATCACCTCGCACTTGTCCCCCGCCAGCACCTTCACGTAGTCGACGATGAGCTTCTTCATGTCGTACTCCGTCACCGGGTCGAGGGGAATCGCGACCACGCACTCGACGGGCGTTCCGTCGATGACCGTGACCTGCGTCTTCACGTCCTTGCCGCCCCAGTCGCTGCGGTAGAGCGCGGTTCCGATCTCACGCGCCAGCCAGTAGTCGAGCGGCATGTGGCCGTGCTTCTGGTCGTTCACCGCGAGCCCGAAGAAGATGCCCTGGTCGCCCCAGCCCTCGCGGTTCACGCCCTGGGCGATGTCGCCGGACTGCTGCGAAAGATGGATCGTCACCTCCACGTCGCTGCCGCTGATGGCGTTCTCCCTCCCCCACTTGTCCCGGTACTCGTCGGTGTAGCCGACCTTCCGGATCGCCTCGCGGACGAGTTCCGCGATTTCGCCCTCCGTGAACCGCCAGGACGAGGTCACCTCGCCCGAAACGGTGCAGAAGGTGTCCTTCAGCTGGACTTCGAGCGCGACCCGCGCCGTGCGGTCGTGTTCGAGGTAGCGGTCGAGCAGATAGCTCGCGATGTAGTCGCAGACGCGGTCGGGATGCCCCACCGCGCAGTATTCCGATGTCTGTACGTTCATTTGAACCTCTTTCGTGTGCTTCCGCCGCGATAGTGTCGCGGACGTGTAGACTCTCTATCTTCCTGGGGTCATACCCCGACTTGTGCCGTTAAACGGCGGTTAAAGCCCGTTTATCGGCAGCTAAAGCCCGCTCCCCCGTGTGCTTCCGGCGGGATCGTGTCGATCCTGTGGATCCTGTACACGATCCCGCCCGTTGTAATACCTCACTCCGCCGCAGGTGCTTCGGCGGCGGGCGTCTCGCTCCCCTCGACCGGGGTCAGCTTCGCCCAGTCGCAGCCCTCGCCGTGCTTGAACTCGGCCCAGCGGCGGCGGATCGCGTCGCAGTAGCGCGGATCGAGTTCGACGGTCTTGCAGATGCGCCCGGTCTGTTCGCAGGCGATCAGCGTCGAGCCGCTCCCGCCGAAGGTGTCGAGGACGACGTCGCCGCGCTTCGAGGAGTTCTGCAGGAGGTAGACGAGCATCTCCACCAGCTTCATGGTCGGATGGACGTCGTTCTTCTTGGGCTTGTTGAACTCCATCACCGTGGTCTGGGAGCGGTCGGCGTACCAAGGATTGGGACCGCCCTCCTTCCAGCCGTACAGGCACGGCTCGTGAATCCACTGGTAATCCTGCCTTCCGAGGACGAGGGTGTTCTTCTTCCACACGAGGCACTGGCGGACGCGAAGACCGATGTCGTGACACGCGCCCCGGAAGTTGTACCCTTCCGAATCGGCATGGAAAATGTAAAACGGCGCACCCGGCTTCAAGGCCTTCTCGGCATGGCCGAACGCCGTCCGCAGAAACTCGCGAAACTTCACGTCCTCCATCGAGTCGTTCTGGATCGTGAGCCCGTTCGACCCCTCGTAGGCGACGTTGTAGGGCGGATCGGTGAGCCACATATCCGCCTCGCCCTCCCCGCACACCTTCGCGACGTCCTCCGCCTTGGTCGAGTCGCCGCAGACGAGGCGGTGGTCGCCAAGGACGTACACCTCGCCCGCCCGCGACACGGCGACCTCCGGGACTTCCGGGGCGGCGTTCGGGTCGGTCTCGCCGACCGAGACGGAAACGTCGCCGTTCAGCAGCGCCTCCAGCTCGGAGTTGTCGAAGCCGAGATCCTCGATGCCGAACCCCGCCTCTTCGAGTGCCTTCAGCTCGGCGCGGAGCAGATCCTCGTTCCACTCCGCGATCTCGCCCGTCTTGTTGTCGGCGATGCGGAGCGCGTCCTCCTGCTCCTTGGTGAGGTGGTCGACGATGATCGCCGGGACAGTTTCCAGCCCCAGCTTCTTGCAGGCCTTCACGCGGGTATGCCCGTTGATGATGACCTTGTCCTTGTTCAGGATGATCGCGCCGATGAAGCCGAACTTCTCAATCGACTTCGCCACGGATTCAACCGCGCCGTCATTGTTGCGGGGGTTGTTCGCGTAGGGCGTGATCTCCTCGATCCTAACGTTCACAATGTTCATGTTTTCTGCTCCGTTCTTGCCGTTAAAAAGTTTCTCACTCCAAATAAACTCTCTTTCATACCTCGACTCCTTCCCGCGCCCAAGGGTTGAGATGGGCCTGGGGAGGAACCGTAGGAATTCGCGGGCAGCCCCCCCAGGGCGGCTTCAGGGCGCGACCTCGCGGGGGTGGGCAACGGGTGTGCCCCAAGCCCACGAAGCGAACGTGGGGCAACGTGGCGCGTCCTGTGCGATCCTGCGGGGCGCGGTCTGCCGCTTGGGTGCAGCCCTCGCCTCGCCCACGTTTTTCGAGGCCCAAGGTGGTTCAGTCCCGAACTTTCTCAAAAAAGTTCAGAAAGGCGGCGCAAGGGAGTTGACTTGGGCGCAAGAAGCTGACAGGATGATGGGCACAGCGAGAGACACCGGCGATACTCCCTCCGATGCACACTCCGCACGGGGGAGACAGCAAAAGGACGGTCGCCTCGCGCACACGCGCACACGCGCCCGCGCGAAGCGCACAACATTTGTGCCGCGAGGCAATCGTGCGAATTTGCGAACGCAAGAGAAGAGGGAAAATATAAATAAAAGAAAAATATATATTATGTGTTATTGTTCCTCTTTACTCACTCTTCCCGGCGATTCCTTACGTTCGCATTACGTTCGCAACTCACTTGCGAACTGCGAACGTAAGAGCGGCCAGAGGAGTGTTCCGACCCCTGCAGAGGCCCTGAAATCTGCGAATCTGCGAACGCTTGCGAACGTAATGCGAACGCTTCTTGCGAACGCTTCTTGCGAACGCTTCTTGCGAACGCAGCCCCCTCGACAGGCGTGGTATAATATCACGCTGCCATGAGCATGTTTGCCAAAGCCAATTCGGAATCGAAATTCTACGTCGACATGGAACACGGGGACGTGTTCGAGGAAGGCGCGGACGGACTCTTTATCCTCAAGCGCATCGACGGGAGGAAGGAGCGGATCGCAATCGAAGCTATCCCCACCGAGGTGCAGCTCCTCTTCGGCGACCAGCACCGCATCTGGGACTACGTGAGATGACCGAGACTGGCACACAAAGGGACAAGCTGATCGAGGAGCTGAAGCGTACGGACGCCCTTCTCGAATACGCCGTCCTGCATGGCGAAGAGGCCGAGGCCGAGCGGCTTCGCGCAAAGATGAGGAAGCTCGCCGAGCAGCTGTGAGAAAGAAAACTGCGCGACATGGGTGAAACGACGGTCGGTGGTGACGCGGTTTCGCCTCCATTGCAAACAGCAGGAAATCTCTTGTGACGAAAAGAAAAAAGACAGAGGAGTCCCGCCAGTCAAGGCAAGACTCCCCTGTCATTTTCCGTCTTTCGGAACGCCCTCGTCAGGCGTCCTCGTCCTCATAGGTCAGCACGAGCATTTCGCCGTGCACCTTAATCTCTGCATCGTGCCAATGTCCATTGTGAGCGGCCTTGAGGATGGCATTCTCCAATTGAGCAGCACTGCAAGGGAGAGGAACGCTGGCCAATGTCTTAGTCATTGTAGGTCTCCCACGGCAACAGCATTTACTTTTTTCTGAGGAAGAGGACGTCCAGCAGGACTTCTGGGTTCAGGGCGGCCCTGAAC
>CAKTZI010000063.1 GCA_934635385.1 uncultured Kiritimatiellota bacterium
CAGAAGGTGGCGGTCGATTCCGTCCACTTCCCGCTCTGGACGTACAACCCGACGACGGGCAAGGTGAAGCTCGACTCGGCGGACAAGTCCGCGACGGTGTCGTTCGCGAAGGACGCGGTGTCGAAGGAGTTCGGCGAGAACCGCTTCAGGCAGCTGATCAAGAAGGTCGGCGCCGAGAAGGCGACGGCGATGCTCGAGAAGGCCGAGGAAGGCTTCAAGGAGAACTACGCGCTCCTCAAGAAGCTCTCCGAGATGTAAGGCTCGCGCAGAAGCCTGCGGCGGCAATTTTGCCGCCGCAGGCTCCGATTGATCTTTGATATACCGTCCGATTGTAAGTCGGGTGGGCAGGTCGATAGTGGAGGGCTATTTCGGATGAGGAATGTCGTTGCGAGCATCTTGGCAAGGCTGAAGAACATTGCAAAAGAGAACGGCCTTACGACAACACAATCGGAAAGGATGAAGCCATGACAAAGGGAAAAGCACTCGATGGAAAGCCGTATGCGGGAAATCCACACGTATGGTTTGACGAGGGGGAAGTCGCATCGGCGGCAACGCCGAGGCGTGGGTCTCTACGCTACATGAGCATGAGAGCGAGATTCGTCGGCGCGTTCGCGTCGGCCTTGGCAATGTTGTCCGTGACGGCGGCGGAGATTCCGCTGCCGGAGCATCCGCGCCCCGACTGGGAGCGCACGGCGTGGATCAACCTGAACGGAACATGGGACTTCGGCTTTGCCGCCGACAAGTTGGATCGGAAGATTCTCGTGCCGTTCGGCTGGGGCTCGCCGCTGTCGGGCGTCAAGGCGGAATCCGGGAAGGACACGGGCCACTACCGCCGCCGTGTGACGGTGCCGGCGGACTGGAAGGGTAAGCGCGTCTTTGTCGTCGTGGGGGCGGCCGACCACGACACGACCTGCACGTTTGACGGGCAGGCGCTCGGCACGCACGCCGGCGGCTACACGCCGTTTGCGTTCGAGCTGACGGAGTTCGTGAAGTGGGGCGAAGAGCAGACGCTCGAATTCGCCGTCTGGGATCCGAGTCCGAAGGCCGCGCAGGACGGTCACTACCTTTGGGGCAAGCAGGGCTACGGCAACGCGCGCGGCATCTGGCAGACGGTCTACTTGGAGGCGCGCGGCGACGAGTTCCTCGACAGCGTGCGCTTCCTGCCGTCGCTTGCGCGGAAGTCCGTCCGTCTGGAGGCGACGCTCGGTGCGTCGGCGAAGGCTGCGCGCACGCTGCGCGCGGAAGTTGACGGGCGCGCCTTCACGTTCCCGGTCGCGGTCGGTCAGCAGGTCGTCACGGGCGAGATTCCGTTCGCGCAACCCCGTCTTTGGGAACTTGATGACCCACACCTCTACGACGTCACGCTGACGTTCGCGGACGACGCGGTGAAGACCTATTTCGGCTTCCGCGAAGTCGGCACAGGGAAGACGCCGAACGGCGACAGCTACATGACGCTGAACGGCAAGCCCGTCTACCTGCAGCTCTGCCTCGACCAGAGCTATCACCCGGAGGGCTGGTACACGTTCCCGTCGGACGAATTCATGAAGAACGAGATCCTCATCTCGAAGAAGCTCGCGCTCACCGGCAACCGCATCCACATCAAGGTCGAGGTGCCGCGCAAGCTCTACTGGGCCGACCGGCTCGGCCTGCTCATCCAGGCGGACGTCCCCTGCGCGTGGGGCGACGCGAGCGAGGCGATGTTCGAGGAGCACTGGAAGTGCTTCGAGGGGATGCTCACGCGCGACTTCAACCATCCGTCGATCTACCAGTGGACGCTCTTCAACGAGACGTGGGGGCTCTTCTCCAACCGCTCGCTCGCGGCGGGACTCGCCGAGGGCGGCGCGGGCGGACGGCGCACCTACCGCGCCTGGGCGCAGCGCCGGGTCGCCGAGGCGTACCGCAAGGCGAAGCTCGCCGACCCGACGCGGCTCATCGAGGACAACTCGCCCTGCAACCGCGACCACGTCGTCACGGACGTCAACACGTGGCACGCCTACCGTCCGGGCTACGGCTGGGAGCGGCGCGTCGCCGAAGAGTGCGCAAAGACGCATCCCGGCTCGGCGCACAACTACATCGGCGGCCATGTCCAGCGCGACGAGCCGATGATGAACTCCGAATGCGGCAACGTCTGGGGCTACGAAGGCTCGACGGGCGACTGCGACTTCTCGTGGGACTACCACCTGATGGTCAACGCCTTCCGCCGCCACCTGAAGTGCGCGGGCTGGCTCTACACGGAGCATCACGACGTCACGAACGAGTGGAACGGCTACGTCCGCTTCGACCGCACGTGGAAGGAGACGGGCTTCGAGGAACTGGCGGGAATGAGCCTCGCCGGCCTCCATGCGGACACCGCGCTCTTCTTCGCCGGGACGCCCGGGCGCGAGACGGGCGAGACGGTCACGCCCGGCGCGGCGGTGATGATCCCCGTCGGCGTCTCGCTCGTGACCGACCGCTACGCGGGACGATCGCTCACGCTTCAGCGCGAAGGCTGGTTCTTCGACGCGCGCGGCGTGCGGCGCACGGAGTCGCTGACCGAGGAGGCGTCGGCCGTCACGGCGCGGTCGTGGCAGTGCGAAAAGCTCTGGGATGTCGCGTGGACGGCGCCGGACGAGCCGGCCAGCGGCTGCCTCGTCTTCACGCTCCTCGCCGACGGCCAGCCGGTCGCGACGAACTTCTGGTCGTTCTCGACCGTGGCCGTCGCGGGGGCGGGTCTTCCGGCCGCCGTGGCCGCCGACTGGTCGATTGGCGCGACCAACGTGCTCGACTGCCTCAAGCTCAACGGCTTCGGCAAGGGCTCGTTCACGTTCTCGCTGCCGGCCCCGGCGGCGGGCGGCGTCTTCCGGGCGGAGCTTTCCGCCAAGCGCCTGAACGGCAAGGACGTCGGCGCGGCGTATGTCCGCACGGGCCTCGACGACATGCTCGGCGGCGGCACCAGCGACCGCTCGAAGAACCCGAACAGCTATCCGCAGACGAGCGCGGTGAAGTTCCCCGCGAACCTGAAGGTCTACGTGAACGGACGCCTCGCGCACGAACAGGTTCTGCCGGACGATCCGGCGGACAGCCGCGGCATTCTCTCGTGGCTGGCCCAGCCGCACGATGGCCGTCTGCGCGAGGCCGGCAGCTACGGCTACCTCGTCGAGGTGCCCGTGCGGGCGGAGGACGTGAAGGGCGGGCGCGTGACGGTGCGTCTGGAGTCGGACAGCGGCCTCGCCGTCTACGGTCGCGCGTTCGGCCGCTATCCGTTCGCGCCGCACGTCGACGCGCAGTGACGGCGGGGGAATCTGGTCTGATGCGTACCATGAAGAGCGAATCAGTCGAATACGTCGACCGGGCCACGGGGCGTCGGGTCGTCGAGTCGGTGATGGGCGACAAGGCGCTGCGCTTCGCCTACGAGACGCTGCTGGGGCGGACGCTCTGGAGCGTCCTCTTCGGCTCGCGGGCGATCTCGGCGTGGATGGGCCGCCGCTACGACGCGCCGCGCTCGAAACGGGACATTGCGGCGCTGACGTCCATTCCGGGCTGCCGCTGGGAGGAGGCCGAGAAGCCGCTTGCGGACTATGCGTCCTTCAACGACTTCTTCACGCGCCGCCTGAAGCCGGGCGCGCGCCCCGTGGGCGATGGACTGGTGAGTCCGGCCGACGGGCGGCTGCGGCTCTACCTGGGCGCGGATGCCGACCGACCGTTTCCCCTGAAGGGCGCGACGCGCTCCCTGCGCACGGTTTTCGACGGTGCGGCGCCGGCGGGCCGCTACGACATCGCGGTTGTCCGCCTCGCGCCCGTCGACTACCATCGCTTCCACTTCCCCTGCGCCTGCACGACGGACGGGCCGGTGCGCATCGTGCCGGGGCGCTACCATTCGGTCAACCCGATCGCGCTCGTGCGCTGTCCCGACGTCTATGCGGACAACGAGCGGCAGATCGTCAAGTGTCGCGCGGCGTTCGGAGACTTCTGGCTTGTGGACGTCGGCGCGTTCGGCGTCGGGACGATCGTCCAGACGTTCGCGGGCGCGCAGCACGCCAAGGGGGACGAGAAGGGCTATTTCAAGTTCGGCGGATCGACCGTCATCTTCATCGCCTCGGCGGATGCCGTGACGTTCGACGCCGATCTCGTGCGCAACTCGTCCGAGGGCCTTGAGACGCGCGTCCTCTGTGGCGAGACGATCGGTCGCTTCTGACGGTCGGCAACGTTCACGAGAATTTGATATAATTCGCCTAAAGCAAACTCAACTTCAACCTGAAAAGGATTACGACTCATGATGACACCTGAGGAATTTCTGGCGGCGAACGGGTTCGAGACGGCGGATCGGATCGACCGGCAGGCGATGATTTCGACGTTTCTCTCCGAAATGGAGAAGGGGCTCAAGGGCGCGCCGTCGTCCCTGCGCATGATCCCGGCCTACGTGGGCGTGCACGGCAAGATCCCGCAGGGGGCGAAGGCGGCCGTCCTCGACGCGGGCGGCACGAACTTCCGCTCGGCGATCGTCTCGATTCCGCCGAAGATCGAGGACCGCCAGAACCAGTCGATGCCGGGCGCGAAGTCGCCGGTGACGGGCGACGAGTTCTACGCGGCGTTCGCGAACGAGCTGCGGCGCGTCGCGCCGAAGGCGACGGTGAAGAAGTTCGGCTGGTGCTTCTCGTACAATGCGGACGTCACGCCGGAGCTTGACGCGCGACTCAACTGCTGGACGAAGGGCATCCAGGCCCCGTCGATCGTCGGCCAGTACGTCGGCAAGGAGCTGCTGCGGCGCATGGGCGGCGGCGAGATCGCCATCGTGAACGACACGGTCGCGACGCTGCTCGCGGCGAAGGCGACGGAAGGCGACAAGACCTATTCCTCCTACATCGGCTTCATCCTCGGCACGGGCACGAACGCGGCCTACGTCGAGAAGAACGTGAACATCACGAAGGTCGCAGACCTCGACCCGGAGGGCTCGATGATCATCAATGCCGAGTCGGGCAGCTTCGACAAGTACCCGCAGTCGCGCTTCGACGCGGCGATGGACGCGAAGCAGGGCGACACGGGGCACAACACGTTCGAGAAGATGATTTCGGGCGGCTACCTCGGTGGCGTCGGCCTCGAAGTCTACAAGGCGGCCGCGAAGGCCGGCCTCTTCTCGCAGAAGGCGGCGTCGGCCCTCGGCGGCCTCGGCTCGCTGGAGACGATGGACTTCGACAACTTCTGCGCGGCCTATCACCGCGACGACCGCGTCAACCTGTTGGAGGCGGTCTTCGCCGACGCCGACGACGCGAAGATGGCGCGCCGCCTCGGCATCCCCGTCTTCGAGCGCGCGGCCGTCCTGACGGCGATTCACCTCGCGGCGTTCGCGATCAAGACGGGCGAGGGCGTCGAGGCCTCCGCGCCGATCGCGATCAGCGTGGACGGCTCGACGTACTACAAGACGCGCGCGATCCCGTTCGACGCGACGGTGCGCCGTGAGCTGGACGAAATGCTCGTCAAGCGCCGCAACATCCACTACGCGATTCCGCCGCGCGTGGACGACGCGCCGATGGTGGGCGCGGCCATCGCGGCCATGATGTGAGTGAGGCGTTGAGAAGTTGAGAAGTTGAGAGGTTGAGAAAGAAGATGAAGGGAACCTTGCCCAACGTTCTCGCCCTCGCGGCGCTGGCGTTCCTCCTCCCGACGGCCGTGCAGGCCGTCGAGGTGGACGGCGTCGCCGCGAAGGTCGGCTCCGAGACGATCCTCCGCAGCGAGGTCGCGAACGAGATGGCGCGCCTCGGCCTCCGCGACGCCTCGCGGTATGCGGAAGTCCTGAACGACATGATCGACCGCAAGCTCATGCTCAAGGCCGCGCGCGAGTCGAAGATGACCATGCAGGAGTGGGTCGTCGAGAACCGCATCCGCGAGATCATCCAGAAGGCCTTCGGCGGCGACCGCAACAAGCTGATTGAGACGCTCGGCCAGCAGCGCGTCTCGTATCCCGAGTGGTACGCCCGGATGAAGGAGGACATGATCGTCGGCGCGATGCGGTGGAACGTGATCAACAGGAACATCACCGCCTCGCCCGCCGAAATGCGCGCGGAGTTCGAGGCGCATCCCGAACGCTACACGGCCGACCATCGCGTGACCGTCTCGGTCATCCTCCTGAAGCCGGAGGAGCGCGTGCGCCGCGACGAGATCACGGCTGCGCTCAAGGAGAAGAGCTTCGAGGATCTGGGCGGCAAGAAGTACACGGACGTGAAGCCGGAGGACGTCTTCAAGCCGGAGGTCTGCGCCGAGATTGCCGCGATGCCGAAGGGCACGATCAGCAAGTGGATCGAGATCGACGGCTGGAGCTTCCTCCTGCGCAAGGAAGACGAGCGCGAAGGCAAGAAGCTCTCCTTCGAGGAGGCGTTCGACGCGATCGAGGCCAACGTGAAGGAAGCGAAGTCCAAGGCGGCCTACCTCGCCTGGATCGCGCGCCTGCGCGAAGAGACCTACGTCAAGGTGCTTTGAAGTCGGACAGAAAGGATTGGATTCGCAGATGAAACCGACTCTCGTCGTTCTCGCCGCCGGCATGGGCAGCCGCTATGGCGGGCTGAAACAGGTTGACCCCGTGGGCCCTTCGGGCGAGGCCATTCTCGACTACTCCGTCTTCGACGCGATTCGCGGCGGCTTCGGCAAGGTCGTCTTCATCATCCGCAAGGACTTCGAGGCCGCGTTCAAGGAGAAGGTCGGCAAGAAGTACGAGGGCCTTGTCGCCGTCGACTACTGCCATCAGGACCTGAACGACCTGCCGGCGCCCTACACGCTCCCCGAAGGGCGCACGAAGCCGTGGGGCACGGCGCACGCGACGCGCGCGGCGCGCCACGTCGTGAAGGAGCCGTTTGCCGTCATCAACGCCGACGACTTCTATGGACGCGACGCGATGGCCAAGCTTGGCGCGTACCTCTCGTCCGTCGATCCGGCGTCGCTCCACTTCGCGATGGTCGGCTACCGCCTCGACCTGACGCTCTCCGAGAACGGCTCGGTCGCGCGTGGCATCTGCGACATCTCCGCCGACGGCAGCCTGAAGGGCGTGACCGAGATGACGAAGCTCGTCCGGGCCGGCGACGTGGCCGAGAACCGCGAGGACGCGGCGAACCCCGTCAAGGTTCCGCTCGACGCGCGCGTCTCGATGAACTGCTGGGGCTTCACGCCGCAGCTCTTCGCCGAGCTGGAGACGCGCTTCGCGAAGTTCCTCGCCGCGCGCGGCACGGAAATGAAGAGCGAGTGGTACATCCCGTTCGTCGTGGACGAGCTGATCAGGGAGGGCAAGGCCGACTGCCGGGTGCTGCCGACGGACTCCTCCTGGTTCGGCGTCACGTACCGCGAGGACAAGCCGTTCGTCATGGCCGAGATCCGGAAACTCGTCGAGGCGGGCGAATACCCCGCGAACCTGCTTGCTCGATAGGGTTCTCGACATCGTGTGGCCTCGCATGTGCGAGGTCTGCGGACGCCCGGTCGACCGAGCCGGGCGTCACGTCTGTTCGGATTGCCTGAACCGCCTGCCCTTCGTGCCGGCGACGGGCTGCTGCCGGCGGTGCGGACGCGACGCGCGGGGGCTGGACGCGGAATTCCTCTGCGAGGACTGCCGCACGTACCGTCCGCGCTTCGACCGCGCGGCGAGCGCATTGCGGATGGAAGGCGAGGCGCGCGACCTGCTGAACGCCTTCAAGTTCCGCAACCACTACTGGCTGCGGGACGACTTGGTGGACTTTCTCGAAGCGGCGGTGCGCGCGCGGTTCGACGTCGCGAAGATCGATTGCGTCCTCTCCGTGCCGTCCACGCTCTTTCACCTCTGGGATCGCGGCTATACGCCGTGTCGCGTCCTCGCGAAGCCGCTCGCGCGGCGGCTGGGAAAGCCCTGTCCGCCGTTCGTGCTGCGGCGGAAGAACGCGCCGAAGCGGCAGGGGCGGCTGAGCGAGGCCGAACGGCGGACGAATGTGATCGGCACGTTCGGCGTGATGCGTCCCGCCATTGTCGCGGACAAGACCGCGCTCGTCGTCGATGACGTGATGACGACGGGATCGACGCTCTCGGAATGCGCGGCGGAGCTGAAGCGCGCCGGCGCCGCGCGCGTCTGGTGCGTCTCGCTCGTCCGCTCGCTTCACACGTGATGGTGTGGTATAATACGCGGCATGAGAATCGGCATTTACGGAGGAAGCTTCAATCCTGTCCACTACGGACACGTCAACGTCGCGCGGACGGCGATTGACGACTTGGCGCTGGATCGGCTGATTGTCGTGCCCGCGCACGTGAGCCCGTTCAAGGTCGATGCGACGGACGGCGGCTACGCGCTGCCGTGGGATCGTCTGACGTGCGTACGCGCGGCATTCGCCGCCGTCGAGAAGGCGATCGTCGACGAGCGCGAGATTCGGCGCGGCGGCGTTTCCTACGCAATCGACACGGTGCGGGAGATCGCGGCGGAGAATCCCGGCGCGGAACTCTTCTTCGTCATTGGCGAAGATTCCGTCGAGGGCCTGCCGCGCTGGAAGGAGATCGACGCGCTCAAGCGGCTCGTGACCTTCAAGGCGTATCCGCGCACGAAGGAATCGTCGACGGAGATCCGCGAACTCTTTGCGCGGAACCGGGTGACGCTCAATCCCGATGCGCGGCTTGTGGAGACGGTGCGCGCGGGGCTGGTGCGCAAGAACGGGTTCTGTCCGTGCCGTCTGCCGAAGCTGCCCGAATTCTTCTGTCCGTGCGACGAGTTCAAGGGGCAGCTGCGCGATGCGGGCTACCATGGCCTCTGCCACTGCCGCCTCTACCTCAAGCCGTTCCCGGAGGAAAATTAAGTTTTTTAAAATACCCCCTTGCGTGCCGCAGGGAAATTATGATATACTACGCATCACTTTTCGGAGCAACGGGGTTGTGGCGCAATTGGTTAGCGCACTGGACTGTCGATCCGGGGGTTGCGGGTTCGAGCCCCGTCGACCCCGCCAATCTTGAAAAGTCGAGCTTGCCTCGTGGTGTAATGGTAGCACCGCAGATTCTGATTCTGCTTGTTGGGGTTCGAGTCCCTGCGAGGCAACCATTTACCAAAGGTTATTTATGGGGGTGATCCGGTTTCGACGGGATGTGTCGAGGTCAGATTGCGCGTCGTGGATGCTCGTTGGCCACGTTAAAAAACGGGTAAAAACTGTAATTGCGAACAACGATTACGCTCTCGCCGCCTAATTAACGGCCGCGAAGTCGAAGCGCCGATGTCTGCTGAGCGCCGAGGCTTTATTGAGCAGACCACGTTGCAGGGTGCTCCGCTCGCTCGCTGCAGGGTGCCGAACCGAACGGATGGAGGGCGTTTCGCGCGCTTGCCCGCTGGCGTCTTCCGAGATTAAAGGCAGGCTACATGCGTAGACGTCTGGGTGACGCCATTTCGGACAGGGGTTCGACTCCCCTCACCTCCACCAACTTGACGAGAGAGAGGCGATTGGTACGATATGACAAGACTGATACTTCTGGGCGCGACGGGGTCGATCGGCACGAGCGCGGTCGATGTCGTGCGGACGCATCCGGACGATTTCAGGATCGTCGCGGTGTCCGCATTGCGTTCGCGCGAGAAATGCGAGGCGATTGCGCGGGAATTCGGCGCGAAAGCCTATATCGGCGAAGACGCCGCGTTGCGGGCCGTTGAGGAGAATGATGCAGACATCTGCCTTGTCGCGACGGTCGGGGCGTCGGGGCTGAAGCCGACGCTTGCCGCGATCGAGAAGGGCATGGACATCGCCCTCGCGACGAAGGAGGTCATGGTGATGGCGGGCGAGATCGTGACGGCGCGCGCCAAGGCGCGGGGCGTCCGCTTCCGTCCGGTCGATTCGGAGCATTCGGCGATCTTCCAAGCGCTGCAGGGCGGCGGCGCGGTCGAGCGGCTGATCCTGACCGCATCGGGCGGGCCGTTCCTGGACGGCCCCGCAGACCTGTCGTCCGTGACCGTCGAACAGGCGCTCAACCATCCGCGCTGGAAGATGGGCCCCAAGGTGACGGTCGATTCCGCGACGATGATGAACAAGGGTTTCGAGATCATCGAGGCGCGCTGGCTTTTCGACGTGCCCGCCGAACGGATCGATGTCGTCGTCCATCCCGAATCCGTCGTCCATTCGCTCGTCACGTTCACGGACGGCTCGACGCTCGCGCAGCTTTCGCCGCCCGACATGCGCGTGCCGATCCAGTACGCGCTCTCGTGGCCGGAACGGCTGCCGGCCGTGCGAAAGGCTCTTGACCTGCCCGCGCTTGGCGCGCTCACGTTCCGCGCGCCCGACCCCGTGCGCTTCCCGTGCCTGAGGCTCGTCCGCGAGGCGCTGAAGCGCGGCGGCCTTGCCCCGGCGGCGCTGTCGGTTGCGGACGAGTTTGCCGTTCGCAAGTTCCTCGCGGGCCGCATCCGCTACGTCGACATCCCGGACATTCTCGAAAAGGCCATTGCTGCGCCGGCGCGTTGGCTGCCCGACGGACTCGGCATTTGACGCAGCCCCTTTGTTTCCGCCGCGAAAAGTGGTATAATTCCCGACCATGATAACGTTGATTGTAGCGATTGCCGTCGGCTGTGGCGGCTTCTCCCTCGCGTACTTCGCGGGGGATTGGGGAACTGGGTGGAGCGTCTTCGCGGGCGTGCTCGGGTTCGGTGTGTTTCAGGGCGTCGCCGGCTTCCTGATCCAGAAGCGGGTCAAGGCCGAGATGGAGAAGGTGCAGGCCATCCTTCTCGCCGGGCAGAAGCGGCTGCAGGCGAAGATGCAGCGCTGGCAGATGCGTCCGCCGAGCTCGGTCGCCGCCGCGCAGCGTGAGGTCTTCGAGGACACGAAGGTCTTCGTGAAGGAGGCGCTTGCCCAGACGGAGACGCTGCGGCGCTTCACGCCGTGGGTGCCGCTGATGAACCGCCAGATCGCGACGGCCCAGCTGCAGCTCTCGTGGATGGTCAAGGACTTCAAGACCGTCGACCGCCTCATGCCGAAGGCGATCTGCCTCGACCCGACGATGTGCTGCATCAAGATGGCGCGGCTCTACATGCTGGAGAGGCCGACGGCCGAGATCGCGAAGGTCTACCGCAAGGCCGCCGGGCGCGTGCGCTACAACGGCAACGTCCTCCTCGCCGCGACGATGAGCTGGATCCAGGTGCAGCGCGGCGATGCGGACGGCGCGTTCAAGACGCTGACGGACGCCCTGAAGAAGAGCGACAACGAGACGCTGAAGCGCAACCACGAGACGCTGATGAACAACCGCGTCGCCCACTTCACGAACTCGGGGCTGGGCGACCAATGGTATTCGCTCCTGCTCGAAGAGCCCAAGGTCCACCAGCAGAGGCCGCGCAGTGTCTACCGTTAAGAAGGCCGTTGTCCTCGCCGCCGGGCACGGGACGCGCCTGAGGCCGTTCACGTGCGCGACGCCGAAGCCGCTCATGCCCGTCTGGGGCGAGACGATGCTCGACCGCATCATGTCCCTCCTGCGCGCACGCGGCGTCGAGGATTTCGTCGTCAACTCCCACCATCTGCATGAGCAGATCCGCGCGTGGAGCGACGCCTACCGCCGCGACGCGCAGGCGCGTGGCGAGAAGCTCCGCCTCAAGGTCAGCTACGAGCCGGAGATCCTCGGCAGCGGCGGCGCGCTCAACCCGATCCGCGAATGGATCGCGGGCGAGCCGTTCTATCTCGTCAACGCCGACATCGTCGCCGAGAACGTGCCCGACCTGGACGCGGCGTTTGCGGCGGTGCGGACGGCGGACGACGTGCTGGGCGTCTGCCTCGTCGGCGAGACGGGGCCGCGCACGGTCGAGGTCGAACCGGAGTCGGGCTTCGTCACGAACTGGAAGAGCGACGATGCGGGGCTGGACGGCACGTACACCTACTGCGGCGTTGCGATCCTGAAGCCGCGTGTCCTCGACTTCGTGAAGCCAGCGGGCTTCTCGTCGATCGTCTCGGCCTACGAGCAGGCGATGATGGCGGGCCGCTTCATGAAGACCGTCCGGGCGGACGATCTCCTGTGGGAGGACGCGGGGACGATTGCGCGCTACATCGACTTGAACCGCGATGGCGACGACAACGCCTTTGCGGACATCCCGCAGCTCAAGGCGACCGGCGCGAAGGGCTTCACCTTCCTCGGCGCGCGCGGCAGCGACCGCGTCTTCTTCGGCTGCGAAAGGGGCATTGCGATCCTCTACGACGACGGCAACCGCAAGGAGAACGGGAAATACGCGGGGCATGCGCGCTGGCTGAAGGCGAAGGGCGTGCCGGTTCCCGACGTCCTGTTCGACGATCCGGCGACGAAGACGCTTGTTCTCGAAAACGCCGGTGCGGAGCACAAGATGACGCTGGAGGAGTACGTGAAGGTCGTCGAGGCGCTCGCGGCGTTCAATGCGCTCGGCGCGGCGTCTGACCTGCCCGACCTCCTGCCGCCGTTCGACGACGAGACGTGGGAGTGGGAACACGACCTCTTCGCGAAGCACTGCCTCGGCACGCGCTTCGGACGCGAGCTGCCGGCGGCGGTGCGCGCGGAACTCGGCAACGTCGCGGCGATTCTGGAGAAGGAACCGAAGGCGCTCGTCCACCGCGACTTCCAGTCCACGAACATCCTCTGGAGGAACGGACGCCTCGCGTTCATCGACTTCCAGGGCATGCGCCTCGGCCCGGCGGCCTACGACCTCGCCTCGCTCGTCTACGATCCCTACGTGACATTCACCGAGGGCGAGCGGCGTGCGCTCGTCGCGCTCTACGCGAAGAAGTCCGGGCGCGTCGAAATGCCGAAGATCCTGCCGTATGCGGCCGTCCAGCGGCTCGTGCAGTGCCTCGGCGCGTACGGGCGGCTCGCGTCCGTCGGCCAGCCGCAGTTCGGAAAGTTCGTGCTGCCCGCGCTGGAGAACCTTCTGAACGCGGCCGACCGTGCGGGGCTCGACGCGACCGGCGCGCTGGCGGAAGACCTGATCGCCGCCGAGCAGCGCCGCGCCGAACACGGCCACCACGGCAAGACCTGTTCGTGCGGCCACGATCACGCCGTCGGCGAACCCTGCGCCTGCGGCCATCACCATCACCACGGCTCACCTGTCCCATGCGGGCGCGGCCACGCGTCCGTCTTGCCCACATGAGCGCGATTCGCCAGTTCCTGACGCGCATCAAGACGACCGGCGTACGCCGGCCCGGCGCCGTCAAGACGGTCTCGATGGGCGTCGCGCGGACGTTTGACGCCTACGACCTCGGCGCCGACACGTTCATCTTCGAGCGTGGCGTCGGCGCGCGGCTCTCGGCGCGCGCGAGCGTCCTCGTCGTCGAGAAGGAGGCGCTGCGCCGCCGGGCGAAGGGGCGCGTCCTGACGCTCACGACGGGCAATCACGCCGTCGCGGCGTTCCCGCTCTTGGACGGACGCTTCTGGCGGCTCTCGACGCTGAAGCCCAACGCGCGCGGCGACGTGCTCATGCATCGCGTCCTCTGCGCGAACGTGACGGGTGACACGATCGAGATCTCCCAGCGCGAAGTGCCGACCGCCGCGCTCGTGAAGGGCGACGAATGGCTCGTCGGCACGGTCGGCTTCTCGTTCGCCGACATCGTCATGGGCGAGCGCAACGAGACGACGCTCGAGTTCTACCGCCGCCTCGGCCAGGAGTGGCGCGTGAAGCCGCTCGCGTGGACGGAGAACGAGATGCGCGTCGCGCTCGCCGCCGCGAAGAAGCGCATCGGCACGAGCCTGTCCTACTACCATTCCGCGCGCGGCGTCCACTGGCTGACGTATCCGGAGTTCCTGCGGTTCTCCGCGCTCGCCGAGACGGATCCGGCGGCGTTCCTGCGCGGGCTCAAGGAGCTTGTCGGCGTCTACGAGGGCAACCGCGTCTCGTTCATGCGCCAGCCGAAGTATCGCGGACACCACGAGATCGAGTTCTTCGGGCTTCTGCGCGGCGTCGCGTCCGAACGGCTCGTGCCGGAGATCGAACGGCTCATGGAGGCCGTCGCGCTCGACCGCCTCGGCCAGCTCGGCGTCATCCAGAAGGTGCAGGAGATCGTCGGCCTCTACCGCACGCTCCTGGCGCGCCCCGCGCTCGCGGACGAGTCGTCGCGGGATTTCGTCGAGACCCTGTACATGCACATCACGGGCGAGGTCTACGCCGTCATGGGCGAGGGCACGACGCCCGCGTTCGACGACCGCCGCACGGCGCTGCCCGGCGCGACGTTCGTGGACGGACGCCCCGTGATGCATCCGGGGGCGGACGCGCGGACGGAGATCCTCGTCGCGAACCTGCGCGGCTTCATGTCGAAGGACGAGGTCGTCGAGTACGCGAACGTCTACGAGCTGCGCACGAAGGACGTGGACGCGCCGCTCGGCAAGGGCGACACGCGCGAGATCGTCTACAAGACGAGTCGGCGTCCGCTGGAGAACTCGCTCGTCGAGAAGCGTCTCGCCGGATCGGGAAAGGGCTACTCGGCCTATCTCCTCTCGCGCATCGGCGCGCTCCGTTCGCTCGGCATCGCGCTGAGCGACTACTACCAGCTCTTGAAGCACCGCCCCGGCAAGCGGCACGGCTTCCACGAGCACTACATCCGCCGGCGGTGCGAAGGCGAGCCGATGGACGCGATTCCGGCGAACTACTTCCAGTCGGCGGACGGCTCGGGCGCGGAGGAGAAGGAGGTCGTGCTGTCGCTCGCGACGCTGATGGGCGACGCGGCGGCGCAGAACCTCGCGATGAAGAAGTTCGATCCCGCGACGGGAACGCCGCTCTACGGCGTCGGCAAGGAGATCTACGAGTTCGAGTACGACCTCGTGCGCGAGATGGTCGTGCCGAAGCGCGTCTCGACGTGTTCCGTGCGCGGCAGCTTCGGCTGGCCGGACCTGTCCTTCACGGACGCGAACCTCGACGCGATCGCGAACTTCTACCTCGGCTACTTCGCGCACGCCGTGAAGGCCTACCGGGCGCAGCACCCGTGCGTGACGATGACGGAGGTCGCCGAGCGGTTCATGAGCGGCTTCGAGTTCCGCATCCACGCGCTCGAATGGCAGCTGTCCGTCCTGCGTGACCGGTTCGAGGCGTTCCGGCCGGACGTGCCGGCGCGCTTCCATTTCGCGGCGAAGTGGAAGTTCGCCCTCTGGGCGCTCGAACGCCACGACCGCCGCCTGCCGCGCCTCCGCCGCCTCTTCTTCGAGAAGGTGAAGGTCGCCGAGGCCGAAGAGGCCTGAAGCCGTCTCGCCGTGGTGCGCCGGGCTTCAGGGCGGGGGCGGGCGATTTGTGGTATAATGCCGTCATGGAGAAGATGAAGCAGATCATGTACGGCGTGACGGACTTCGCGCTCATCCGCGCGGAGAACGGCTATTTCGTGGACCGCACCGCGCTCATCCGCGAGCTGGAGAAGACGCGCTACGCGATGTTCCTGCGGCCGCGCCGCTTCGG
>CAKTZI010000064.1 GCA_934635385.1 uncultured Kiritimatiellota bacterium
GCGGCGCCTAACGCGGAGGGAACGGAGGTTGGGAGACACGGAGTTTCTTTGACAGGATTTACAGGATTCACAGGATTGGGAGAGATAGATGCGCCAGCCTCGACAATCCTGTCAATCTTGTCAATCCTGTCTAAACTCTCTTTTGAATCTTCTCCGTGCCTCCCTTTCTCCGTTTCCTCCGCGTTAAGCGCCGCAGACCTTCCGCCCTGCCCCACGAGAAGGACGGCGCGGCCGCCGACGAGGAGCTCGCCGCGCCCCGCGCCGGAAACGGTCACGCGCAGCACCGCCGTCCGCTCCGTGGACTGCGGGTACGCGAACGGCCCGTTCGTCGTCCCCGTGTAGGCGAGATGCTCCCAGACCGTGTTCGCCGAGCCGGCCGGACACGCGAGCGGGTCGAGTCCGCCAAGGGCCGCCTCGAACGCATCCCGCGCATCGTCGCACCGCCTCTCGTCGTCGGAGCGGAACGTCAGGCTCGTGACCGCACGCGGAGTGGAAAAGTTGAAAAGTGGAAAAGTGGAGTGCCCGGCGGGCGAGGACACGCCCATGGCGACGTTCGTGAGGAGACTGTCGGAAGCGAGGCGCGAGAGGTCGTAGCGATAGACGAAATTGCCGTTCGGGTTCAGCTCGACCTGGAGCGAGACGGGGTTCGTCGGCGAACGGTGCAGCAGCGCGTCCCGCCACGTGAGCTGAAGCGTGTTGGACGGCGTGAGCGCATGCCAGAAAAGAGAGCCGGCGGCGTTTGGCCACGGATTGTCACGGATTGCCACGGATTCGTGGAGATTCGTGAAGATTCGTGGCCAGTTTGCGGCGGGGACGAGGCCGAGCGAGGCCGTGACGGGCCTCAACGCGGCGTTCGTCGAGAGGAGGATCGTCCCGTCCGCGAAGACGACCATGCTGGAGAACGTCGAGCCGCCGAACGGGAACTCCCAGCCGCCGAGGGACAGGCGCCGCCAGTCCGTGGCCGCGCCGCGCCGCCGCCAGTTTTCGGCGATGACAGCGCCCTCCGGCGGATCGAACGAGAAGCCCTCGTTCGTGCCGATGCGAGAAAGGGCGTAGCCGGGGGTGGGGTTGCTGTCGCTTAACGCGGAGGTGATGGAGGTGGGGAGGCGCGGAGATTCTTCGACAGGATTTACAGGATTCACAGAATTTGACGAGCCTGTCCCTTCACCCTCAATCCTGTCTAAAACACCCCCGCCCTCTCCGTGTCTCCGTTCCTCCGCCTCCTCCGCGTTAGGCGCCGCAGGCCTCCCGACAAGCGTTGCAGACGCTTCCTGATTCGTGACTCCTGTCACCCCCTTCTGCGCGAAGAGCGTCGCGACGGACGCGAAGCCGCCGAAGACGAGGACAGCCGACAGCCCGTACCGCCGCGCCGCCGCGCGGACGCACGTGGGGACACGCGCAAGCCCGTGCGCAAGCGCGGCCAAGGCGACCCCGACGAGGCCGAGGCCGCAGCCCCACAGCAAAGCCCCGTCGAAAGCCGTCTTCAGCGTCTGCGCGTCCACGGGAATCCTCCTTCAGAGACTGGTCGAGCCCTCGGTGTCGGCAGACGCGGATTCGCCCTGCGGCGGCAGGGCGAATCCACCGCCAATGGCGGATGCCATGGCCGCAAACGCGGCGAGAAAAATGAGCGGGGCCTTCATGTATCTTCGCGAGATGCCATTCCGACCACGCATTATACTAAATCCCGACAGCCCGTTCAATTGGGCTGAGAATCGACACCTTCCTTCCCTTACTGTGAAATGGTCACCGTCGTGAGCGAGCCGGGCAGGGCCTGGACGACCAAGTAGCGGTCCCGGTACTTGACCTGCACCTGCACGGGCGAGAACGGGTCGCCTTCCGTCGGTTTGCACCCGATCACGACGGCCCTCGAGCCGTCGGGGTTGCGGAACGCCGAGCAGACCGTGCGGCGGTCGTTCCGCCGCGCCCAGTCCGAGCCGCCCGCCTTCCAGAAGCCGGTCAGGATGTCCGCGCCGCGTCGCACGAAGCGCCCGAAATGGCGGAACGCCTTGAACTGCTCGCTCGGCACGGCCTCGCCCGTGACGGAGTCGAGCGCGACGAAGCCCGCACACGGAAAGCCGCCCGTGATGTTGGGCTGGCCGTGTTCGTCCAAGACCATGCACCAGCTCGTGAAGCCGCCGCAGCCGCTGTTGAACGTGCGCAGCATCAGGTCGCCCCACCAGAGCAGGTCGCGGCGGGAACGGTCCACGTGCGGCCCCATCTCCGTCATGACCATCGGCAGATCCGGATACTTCGCGTGGATGGGCTTGATCCATTCCGGCTGGCCGACATACGGATGCCACGCAACCGCGCCAATGCTCTCCAGGACGCCCTTCCGCGCGAGCGCCTGCCACACGCGGTTCGTCCCGTCGAAGTTGTGATCCCACAGCCACGGCTTCGTCGGGAGCCCGGCCGCCTTGAGGGCGGGCGCGAGGTGATCGACGATGAACGCCGTCTCCTGCTCGCCTGACCAGAGGCACGTGGGCGACATCCCGGACTGGTCGGACTCCGGCTCGTTCTGGACGGTCAGCGCCGCAATCGGGATTCCCTCCCGTCCGTAGGCCTGCACGTACTTCACGAGGTAGTTGGCGTAGACGCCGAAGTACTTGTCGAGCATGCGTCCGCCCGCGATGTTCCCGTTGTCCTTCATCCACGCCGGCGGCGACCACGGGGACGCGAAGAACGTCACGTCCGGGTTGGTCTTCTGGATCTCTTTCACGACCGGCAGAATGTACCGGCGGTCGGGGTCGATCGAGAAGCGTTTCAGCTCCGTGTCGCCCGCCACGTCGTCGTAGGTGTAGGCGTGCATGGAGTAGTCGCTCGAGCCGATCTGGAGCCGGGCGACCGAGAGCCCCGCGCCGTCCGCCGTCCAGACCGTGCGCAGGATCTCCGCGCGGCGCTCCGCCGGCAGGCGGGAGAGGAGGTAGCACGACGCCTCCGGGATCGAGACCCCCAGCCCCGTGAACGCATGGCCGGGCGCGGCGGCGTCCAAATCGACCGTGTTCGCGTGGCCCTGCGGCAGGTCCGACCAGAAGTTGGCCGTCACCTCCCGCATCTCCCCGCCACGCGCCTCCGTGCGGTAGACGCGCGTCTCCGCCGCCGTGGCAGTGCCGATTCCGCACACCAGTGCCACGGCGAGAAACCGTGTGCCCGCGACCCGACGCATCAGACGCGCCCCTTCGACTTCAGAAACTCGAACGAAGGACGAACCGCGTCCAGCGTGTCCGCGTGGCGCTCGCACTCGACGACGTACCACTGCACGCCGTCCGCGTCCGTCGCCTTGAAGAGGCGATCCCAGTCTACGCCCTTGGCGCCTTCGCCTGGCTGGCCAAGGACTGCGTCGAACTTCTGGGACCCCATGCCGTTCTCCTTCGCGTGAAGCGTGAAGGAGCGGTGCGGATACTTGACGTACTGCGCACACGGGTCGAGGCCCGCGCAGGTCGTCCAGCCGACGTCCTGCTCCATCTGCACGGCCTTGTCCGTGTGCGAGAAGAAGTAGTCCCAGAACGAGGTGCCGTCCGTCATCTTCACCGTGTGTTCCCACGTGTGGTTGTGGAAGCCGATCTTGCACCCCATCGTCGCGCAGTCGGCCGCCGCCTTGTTGTAGAAGTCGCAGAGCCTCTTCGTGAAGTCATCGACCTCCTTCGACGGCGCGAGCTTTCCGCTCCACGTGCAGCCCGGCGGCATGTTGCCGCCGCCGGGGCAGCAGATGAAGCTGTTGCCGTAGCCGAGGTTGAACTCACACGTCTTCTTGAAGTTCTCCGGCGCGAACTCCATCCGCCCGACGTGCGTGCCGCACGCGACGAGGCCGTTGTCGTCCAGCATCTTCCTGAGTTCGGACGCCTTGAACTTGTAGTAGCCCGCGAACTCGACGCCCTCGTAGCCGATCGCCTTCACGTCGGCGAGCGCCTTCGGCAGCCCGACCTTCGTGATGTAGTCGCGGATCGAGTAGAGCTGCAGCGCGACCCGGCCCGGACGCGCCGCGCGGCAGCAGCCCGGCATCGCGGCGAGCGCGGCGCCCGCGCCCAGCCCGCCCAAAAACGTTCTTCTTGTCATGTTCATTTGCATTTCTCCTTGTTTGTAGTTGTATAGCAATCTGGCACGTCAGACGACGATGTCCCAGCCGTTGCGGTAGGCGTCGCGCCGGATGGACAGGCCGCGCGCGTTGCCGTCGGCGAAGTCCATCTTCTCCGGGTCCCAGTCGAACGACGTGTCGTAGCGGTAGCTCATGTTGCACAGCAGGCACAGCGTCGCGCCGCGTCCGCCGACTTCCGCCGGCGAGATCGTGCGCTTGCGCGTGGCCAGGCACTCGCAGAAGTTCTTCACCTGGTTCGCGCTCCTGTAGAGCTGCACCTTCGCGTGGGCGAGGTCGAACGCCTTGTCGAGTTTGTCGAGCGTCGCCGCCAGCACCGCGTCCTTCTTCACCGTCGCGTCCGTGCCGTAGTCCTTGCCGATCGACGCGGCGACGACCTTGTCCGGCATGAACGTCGCGTCCTGCAGCGCCTTGCGGATCTCCGCCGTCGGCTTCACCGCGCCCGTGCCCTTCCAGACCGCGATCTTGCCGCGGTTGACCGCGACGATGCCGTCCGTGCCGTAGAACACCGTCCCCCAGACGCCGAACGGGCCGTGGTAGAGCTCGATGTCGGAGCCGTCCTTCTTCGACCTGAAGACCATCTTCATGCCGAACTGGCGGCGCCCGCCGTGGAAGAGGTTCGCCGAGTGCGGCTCCTCCGAACAGATGACCTTGACCGGGCCGGATTTGTCCATGTCGAGGCCCCACTGCGCGATGTCGAGGTGATGCGCGCCCCAGTCGCCGTTGTAGCCGGAGCCGAGGTCGTCGTCGAAACGCCAGAACATCGGATAGAACTTGTTCACGCCGCGCGGCGCGAGCTGGTCCGAGTAGGGACGCCACGCCGCCGGGCCGAGCCACATGTTCCAGTCGACGTCAGGGTTTTCCGCGCCTTCCGCCGCCGCGTTCTCCGGCTTGTCGAAGAAGCGCACCGGGTGGGACGGCCCGCCGAGCTTCTGCCCGCCGATGCCGTAGTTCGCGTCCACGTACCTGATGTCGCCGACGAGGCCGTTGCGCACGATCATGCACGCCGTGCGGAACTCGCGCCAGCTGCGCTGCATCGAGCCGGTCTGGAAGACGCGGCCGTACTTCTCCTGCGCGGCGATCACCTTGCGCGCCTCGTCGATCGAGAACGTGAGCGGCTTCTCGCAGTACACGTCCTTGCCGTGCTTCATCGCCTCGACGCTCATGTAGGCGTGCCAGTGGTCGGGCGTCGCGATGCACACCGCGTCGATCGTCGGGTCGGCCAGCACCTCGCGGAAGTCGTGGACGGCGCGGCAGACGTCCTTGCCCGCATGGCGGTTCACGCGCTCGGCCATGTACGCCGCACGCACGCGGTCGCAGTCGCAGGCCACGACGACATCGACATGCTTGCCGCCGAGATCGGCGCGAAGGAACTGCTCTTCGAGGCAGCGCATCTGGATGCCGCAGCCGATGAGCGCGAGGCGGTACTTCTCGCCCGGCTTGAGGGCGCGCGCGCCAACCTTGGAAGTCGCGCACCCCGCGAGGGCGGCGGCGGCGGCAGATCCGAAGAGGAAGCTGCGGCGGTTGATGTCAATTGACGTCTTCATTTCTCTTTTCTGTCCTTTCCTGGTTTGTCTTTTCCTGGGTGATGGAAAACGAAAGTTCCCGAGCCGACTTTCCGGCCCGAACAGCCCGGCAGGCGGATCGTCGCCGTCGTGTTCGGCGGGACCGTGAACGAGTAGGCGACCGTGCCGTCCGCACCGCGCCGCCATTCGCTTTTGACGACGCCATACGGCCCGTCGACCGAAGCGGCGACCCAGTCCAGATCGGCAATCGGGTCGGGCGCCAGAAGCACGTCCTTGAAGGCGACCTGCGCCGGATTCGGAAACGCCGCGCTCGAACCGTCCGACTCCGGCAGGCGAATGCCCGCCAGATGCTGGTAGGCCCACGCCACGTAGTCGCCGAACATCACGTGGTTGCGCGACGCGCCGTCGTTCCAGTCCTCCCACAGGGTCGTGCCGCCGCGCCGCATCCACGAGGCGACGGGCGAGGGCTTCGTCGGATTGACGAGCAGCCGATAGGCGAGGTCACTGCGGCCGGCGAGGCTCAACGCCCGGAAGAGATGCTTCATGCCGATCAGCCCCACGTCCACGTGATCGTCCGCCCGCGCGACGGCCTCCACGAGTTTCGCCGCGACGGCCTTCCGCTCCGTGTCCGGGACGATGCCGAGCGTCAGCGGCAGGGCCTGCGCCGTCTGCCCGCCGTTGTCGTAGACGCCGCCGCCCTTGTAGAACGCGGCGTTGAGGGCCTCCCACGTCGCCTTCGCAACCGCCCGCCAGCGGGCGGCGGCATCCGTCCGCCCCAGGACGGCGGCGATCTCCGCCAGGATGCGCGTCTCCAGATAGTAGTAGCAGCTGGCCGTGTAGCGCTTGTCCGGCACGTGCTTCTCGTTCACGGCGAGCCAGTCGCCGAACCAGTTCTCGACCAGATGGCCTTTCTCCTTCGCCCGCACCCATTCGAGGTGGCGGACCAGATGCGGATAGATCTCGCCGAGGATCGCGCGGTCGCCGCGATAGCACCACAGGTTCCACGCGATGCAGGCGAGCGCGCTGTCCCAGACGGGGCCCGCGCCGCCCGCGCCCCAGCCGCCCGTGGGGACGATCTGGGGGATGCCGCCCGACGGCAGCTGCGCGTCGCAGATGTCGCGCAGCCACTTCTCGTACCCCGCCGTGTTCTCGAAGCAGTACTGCGCCAGCTCGCTCGCGATGGAGGCGTCACCCGTCCACCCGTTCCGCTCGCGCTGCGGACAGTCCGTCGGCACGCCGTTGGCGAAGTTCGCCTTGTAGGCGCGCACGCCCATCCGCATCAGCTCGTTGAACGTCTCGTCCGAACAGGCGAACGTCCCGATGTCCGGGAAGTCCGTCTGCACGGCGCATCCCGTGATGTCGTCGATCGCGGGCGGCGTCCGCAGGCCGCGCAGGACGACGTACTGGAATCCCTTGCAGTCAAAGCGCGGTTCGTAGACCTCCACGTCCTTCCCGGACGACACGAAACGGTCTGTCTGGAAGCCGTTGGGTTCGATCCAGCCGCCGTCCATGCCCGAAAAGCCAAAGTAGCAGTCCACGCGGCGGACTTCCTTCCCGGCGGCTTTCGCGCGTTCCGCCACGTCGCCGTGAAGCCCGTCCAGCGGCGAATCCCACGCCGGCGACCCGTCCGCCGAAAGGCGCTCGTCGTACCGGACCGTCAGCACGTCGCCCTTCTTCTGGTTGCGCACGTTCATCCGAATCCAGCCGGCGAAGTTCTCCGGGAACGTCACGACCCACGCATCGCCCGACGCATGGACTGACGACGGACGGAGCGTCCGCACGACGCGCGACGGCGCGCACGGCTCCGCCTGGAGAATTTTCGTCGGCGACGGAACCTCGACCGCATGCAGGGCGCGGCTTTCGAAGTCCGGCTCGTCCGGGCTCCACGCGCCGATCACCTCGCCTTCGTAAAGGCTGTCGTACCCGATCGGGCTTTTCACCTGCCGCCAGGTCCGGTCCGAGACGACCGTCTGCCGCGTGCCGTCCGCAAGCGAAAGGTCGAGCTGGGCGATCAGACGCGGCGCATTCCGCCACGGCGCCGAATCGAAGTTCCACACGGCGAGGGCGCGCACGTCATACCAACCATGCCCCAGCGTCACGCGCAGCCGGTTCTCGCCGGGCTTCAGGTACGGCGCGACGTCGTAAGTCGAATAGAGCGCGCGGCGGTCGTAGCGCGTCGGCGCCGGCTCCAGCACGCGCGTTCCGATCCGCCGTCCGTTCAGTTCGGCCTCGTAGAAGCCCAGTCCCGTGATCTGCAGGACGGCCGAATCGACCGCCCCCGTCACGGCGAACGTCTTCTCGAACGCGGGCGAGGCCGTCTCGCGCCGCACGACGACTTCGCGTCCGAACGGCGTCTCGCGCAAGCCGCCGAGCTCCCGTCCCCACGCGGCATCCGTCGTGAGCCGCCGTCCGTCCGCGAACCGGATGGCGGCGATGAACGCCTGCGTCGCGCCCGGCTTCAGGACGACCTCGATCTCGTTCGTCCCGTCCCGCAGGCTGCGCGTCAAGTCGCGGAAGCGCGCGAAGCGATAGTCCGGCGCCGCCGTGAATGACCGATAGAGCGGACGGCCGTTGACCTTGATCGCGCAGGCCGTCGTCGAGGCGAACGCCAGTCCGGCGCGCGCGCCCGGCTTCAGGTTCTCCACGGCAAACCGCCGCATGAGGACCACGCACCCGTTCGTGCCGGGCGCCGCCGTCACCCAGCGGGCCGCGTCGAGGGCGTCCTCCGGCTGCGTCTCCTTTGAAGGCGCGATCCATTTCGCCCGCCAGGCGTCGGGCGGCATGACGCCCGTCAGCCATTTCCCCGGACGGCTCCAGGCGGACGGCCGGTCCGCACCGTCCCACGTCCGCACCTTCCAGAAGCAACGCTGCGACGTGCGGAGCGGCACGCCCGCATAGCGAACATAACGCGAATCGCCGCCCGGCGTCTTCCCGCTGTCCCACAGGTCGCCGACCTCCGCCGCCAGCTTCGCCTCGGACGAGGCGACCAGAATGCGCCAGGCCGTCTGGACGGCATTCGTCTCGCCGGCCTCCGCCGCGCCCTTCCACGAGAGGCGCGGCGCGGGGACGTCGATCCCCTGCGGATCGACGCGGTTCTCGACCGTCAGCCCGCAGGGCGCCGCCAGAAGAAGTCCAAGGGCCGCCGTGAGCATGTCAGTCTTTCTTTCCGGCCCTGGCCAGCGGCTCGGACATCACCTGCAGCGTGTACGGATAGCCCGTCTTCAGCTTGTAGGTCCAGCGCTGCCCGTCGCAGTCGGCCGTGCGGAAGACCCACCCCGCCGGAGACGGCACGTCGCGGAACTTCACCGCCGGCAGCTTGCGGTACTCGCGCATCCACTTGGCGAGGGGGGCTTCCATGCCGAGCGTGCCGATGAGGAAGCCGCCGCACGAGAGCGCCTGCGCATCGCACCCTTCCAGCGCCGCCGCGTACGGCGCGAGCGACCACGCCCCCGCCGGGTGCTGGGTCGAGACGCGCCAGCGCGTCTCGTCGAGCCAGTCGTTCGACAGGACGTCCTTGCCGGTCCGAACGCCGCCAACGGCCGTCTCGTGATAGATGTCGTGGAAGTGCGCCCACGGCGTCGGCAGGTTCCGCAGCTGCGCGAAGCGTTCGGGGGTCACCGACCAGTCCCTGACTTTCGCGCGCTCCCCGTCCGGCAGGTTGCGCAGACGCGCGTTGTACTGCGACTCGTGCCGCCACCAGGCGGGCAGCCCCGTCAGGCCGATGACGGCGTTCGGCACTTTCGCCGCGATCTTCGCCGCGTCGAAGCCCGCCTCCAGCAGGATCTTGCGCGTGTAGCCGGGATCGGCGAGCAGGTCGGGCGCGGCGCTCCACACGGGGATGGGGTTCAGCCACAGCCGCAGGTCGGGCCGCGCATCGGCCAGCGTCTCGGCGAGCTTCGCGTAGAAGTCCGCCACGACGTCGCACCGCCACGCCACCCAGGCGTCGTAGGCGTTCGCCTTCAGCCAGTCCGCGTATGCCTTGCCGCGCAGGGGGTCCTTGCGGTCGCACGGGACCTTGACGCCGGTCGCCTTCTCGAAGGCGTCGATGCAGTAGTCGTTGTACCCCGACTCGATCGAGCCGAACCACATCGGGTTCAGCGTCGGGATATGCAGCGCGACGCCCTTGAAGGACGGATGCCCCTTCCCTTCCTCCGCGAGGTTCTTCACGATGCGCAGGAACTCCTTCTGCACGTCTGGATGCGCGACGTTGAAGTTCGGCGGCGTGCCGTGCCATCCGCCCCAGTTCGGGCAGCCGGTGGAATGGATCGAGACGGCGGTCGGATGCAGCGCGCCGTTCGCCATCGTCTCGCGCGTGACGAGCCTGTCCGGGAACGGGATGATCTGCTGGTTGATCGTCGGCACGACCGTCAGGCCCTCATCGTCGAACCGCGCCATGAACGCCTCCAGGTGCCCCGCCGGCAGGTCGCGCGTCCAGAGCCCGTTCTCGCCGATGCGCCCGCCGTAGAAGCACGCCGGGAAGGCGAGGATGTCCTGGCCGCAGTACTTCATGTAGGCGGCGTAGCGGTCAACCATGTCGCCGAAGGTGGAGGGAATGCGGAAGTTCGTGCCGAAGTCGTAGAGGATGGCCGGGTCTTCCCAGTAGTTCGCGAACGAGCGGCGCGGCGTCGCGCCCGGCGCAGCCGCCGTCTCCGGCACGGCCGCCGGCAGTCGGCCGTCCAGCGACTCGTAGAGGCGGATCTCGGCGACCGCCGCCGGCGCGTTGCCGGTGATGGCCGTCGCGATGAATGCGACGTCCGGCGAGCTCGTCCAGTAGACGTACTGCTCCGTCCGCATCTTGCCGCTCGAACGGTACTCGTCGCCGCAGAAGACGCCTGTCTCGAGCGTGTAGTCGCCGTAGGTGTCGTGCGTGCGCTGGACGATGAACTCCATGCCCCGGTAGGCGTTGTCCGGGTAGTCGACCTCGATCACGTAGAACGGCTTGCTCACGTCCACGGCCATCCGCACGGCGAACCGGTCGTTCGCGCGCCGTCCCGTCTCAAGGTAGGCAACCCCGTCCAAATAGTTGGTGGCGAGCTGCCCGACGGACGCGAACTGCGAGGCGTCCAGCCGATCCACCGCCGGGCGGATGCGGCGGACGAGCTTGAGGTTCGTCAGGCGCCCCGGGATCTTCCCGGCCGGCGCCTCGTACCGGTTCGGCCCCTTGTTCGCCGCGATGCGCTCCGGGTCGGGATTGGCCCCTTCGCGGATCGCGAGTCGCCGCACTTCCTCGGCCGTCAGCGCCTCCGACCAGATCCGCAGGTCGTCGAACACGCCGTCCTGCGACCAGTTGCCGTCCTGGCTGCCGAGATGGAAAAGCGTGAACGCATCCAGGTCCCGCGCAAACGCAAGGAGCCGGGCGCCCTTCAGCGCGGCGCGCATCGGCGAGTAGTCGTCGTTGTGCTTCTCGTCCATGTGCTGGGGCGTCGGCCGGCCGTCGATGTAGAGGATCGTCCGCTCGCCGTCCCACGTGACGGCGTAATGGTGCCAGCCGTCGCCGAGCGCCTTCCAGTTGGGGGCGATGTACTGCTCATGCCGGTCGAGGTCGTGCCGGTCGAGGCGGATCGCCTTGCCGAGGCACCAGAAGTTCAGCGTGCCGCCGCCGCGCTTTTGCGCGCCCGGACAGAAGAACAGCGTGCGCCAGTCGTCGGACGCCGGGTTCTCCCGCTTGAGCCAGAAGCTCACCGTGCCGCGCGTCGGGTCGAGATTCCCCTTGACACGCCAGGCGAGATCCGACCGCGCGGTGCGGCTGAACCGCACGCCGCGCCCCCGCCGCCCCTCGACCAGCTCAACGCCGTTCGTCTTCACGGGCGCGGCGTCCCCGCCCGCGCGCTCTGCCGCGAAGCCGTCGTCAAACGAGGCGGAGAAGATGAGCTTCGGCTTGTTCGCACGGACCGGACGGCGCGAGCCGATGTCGGCCCAGTCGCCCGTCGCGACGCCGAAGAGCTTGAACAGCCCGGTCTCGTCCTTCTCGTTGCCGGGCGACAGGATGTCGATGCGGTGCCAGACGCGCGTCGCCTCCGGCACGTTGAAGACGGCCTCCGACACCCGCCGGCGGCGGAAGCCCGACTCGAAGCGTTTGCCGTCGTGCCACTCCGAGCCGTCGGGACGGCGCACGAACAGGAGGTCGCGCATCTTCATGTTCTGGGCGCCCTCCCACGCGATCTTCGCGACGACCGAGCGGTTCCCCGACAGCGGCGCGGGGTCGAGGTCCCTCAGGTAGATGTTGACTTCCGACGCGCCGGCGGCGAACGCCGGACGCGGATCGATGTGGAGCGCGTCAACCGTGTTGGAGACGATCAGGACGGCGCCGTAATGCCCGCCGCCGCCGAGGGCGGTCACCTGCGCCAGCGTTTTGCCGTCCGCGTCCTTCACCCGCTGCCAGTCTTCGTCCCCCTCAATCGTGACGTTCGCCCACGCGCCCGCACCGGGGAACTTCTGCACCACCGCCTGCGCGCGCGGCGAGGCACACAGTGCCGCGCCGACGCAAAGGAGAACCTGTCCGAATCGACTCATTCTCTTCTCCCCCTGATCAGCGGATGACGAACAGCGCGCCCTTGCGCCAGCGGCGCACGTACACGCCGTCGCCCTTGACGACCAGCTCGAACCCCCCGCGCGCCTTCTGGCCCGCCGTCGTCTGCGCCGTCACCGTCCACGACGCGAGGTTTTCGGCCGTGGCCGCGTCAATCGTGGTGGCTTCCGCGACCTTCCACTCGCCGGAGACGACCGGGCCTTCCGCGACCGTGACGGCCAGTCGGCCATTTTCCGCGAACGTGAGCGTGCCGTTGACCTTCACCAGCGGCGCGGCACCCTCCGCGAACTGCGAGGCGGGGACCGTCAGCGCATCGAGGCGCAGGTTCTGCTCGCCCGTCACGGTCAGCGCGCCGCCCTGGATGTCGATCGCCGCGATGTTCGTGAGCGTGCCGACCGTCAGCGCGCCCGCGCCCGTCTTGACCAGCGTGGCGTCCGCATCGGCGGACGCGATGGACGCGACCGTGCGCGGCGAATCCGTGCCGACGACCGGCTGCACGCCCGCCGCGAAATCGATCGGGCCGATGCCGGAGACCGTCGTGTCCGGGTGGTCGCCGCGTCCCCACTTCTTCATGAGGTAGGCGGTCGTCTGGCGGCGCTCGGCATCCGTCAGGCGCCGCGTGTAGCAGATGTGTTCGGCGATCTGGCAGCCGCCGCCGTTGTTGATCCAGTTCACCAGCGCGTTCACGGGGATCGGCTTCTCGCCGAACGACGCGGAATAGACGCTCCAGCCGGCGATTTCGCCCGCGTGGATCCCGGTGTCGCCCCAGACGAAGCGGCCGTTCACGGCATAGTCCGCGCCTTGGACAGACGCATCTGCATTGTTTTTATCGAAGAGACAAGTCTTGCCGCCGACAAAATACCAGGCGTCCGATTTCGTGCTGAAGATCGGCGCGCCGCTCGGCTGACCGTCCGACAGTTTATGCCGCTTGAGGACCGTGAACACGTCGTAGAAGAGCGGGGTCGCCGCGCTGCCGCCGTCCGTCAGGTACAGGGACGCACCACCTTCCTTGTAGGTTTCGCCGAAGTCGAGAACCGGAACCGTCTGCCCGTTGATCTCCGCGCTGGCGACCGTCGGCGCCTCGCGGCCGTCGATGAGCGTCATCGCCGCCGAGCCGCCGTTGCAGTCGTTCCACTGCTTGATGCCGTTCGCGCCGTCGGAAACCAGCGTGTCGGCCTTGGTCGCGTCCAAATGCAGGTACGCGCCGGCCGCCGGCCCGTCGGTCGCGATCGCATCGCGGTCGATGGTGGACGTGAAGGCGATCGACCCGCCCTTCACGTGAATCGGCAGGGTGGACGGATAGACCTCCTCGACGACGAGTTCGCCGTCGCCCGTCTTGTTCAGCGGATACTGGTCTGCAGCATGGCCCGCCCACGTGTCCGACCCGAACACGCGCTGTACGCGCGCCGTTTCGCCTTCCGGCACGTTGACGGCGGTGTCCGTGCCGCGCAGCGCCACGCGCCCGAGGTCCCAGAGGGTGCGCGCGCTGCCGGTCTGCCACTTGCCCATGAGATAGCGGTGGTTCGCGAGCCGCTCATCGTCCGTCAGCTCGCGGTCGTAGGCCAGCACCTCGCCGATCCGCAGGCCGCCGTAGATGCCCGTGTCGTTGCCGCGCGTGTAGCCCGCGAGGCAATTGAACGAACGCGGAAAGCAGCCCTTGACGGAGTAGACGAGCAGACGGCCCTTCTCAGGGCGGCTGTACGACTTGCGCGCCGCGCCGTTGACCAGCCAGTCGCCCGCCGCGACGCCGGGATCGACCATGTCGCCACGCGCAAAGCTCTCGTTCGCGTCGTCCGTGCCGAGGCTCCAGCCGAACTGCCAATTCCCGCCGACCAGCGTGACAGGCGTCTTGGAGTCGGTCGTCACTTCCGCCACGATGAAGAGCTCCTTGACGCTCCCGACGCTCTTGCCGGACCCCGCCTGGAGCATCGCCGCGTCGCCCAACGCCGTCTGCTGCTGCTGCGCGGACGAGAGTTCCGTCTTGACGCCCGTCCCCGCATGGTACTTCGCCTGCGCACCGAAATCGACCAGCGTCTGGCCGCCGACCGTCACGCATTTCGGCGCACCGTAGGCGGCGACATCCGCAATCTGCGCGAACGTGCGCGTCTCGTCCGTCAAGTCGCGCCAGCCCGTCACCTTCCCGCTCTCGTCAACCGTCAGCGTCGTGGCGTCGGAAGCGTCCAGGTGGCAGATCGCGCCGGCGACGGGCGCGGCCGGGACGTCGGCCGCCGCGCGGCCCAGCGTCAGCGTGCCCTCCTGCAGGCCGCACGTCGATTCCAGCCCGTTCGGCTTCACGAGCGTCAGGTCGCCCGCGCCCTTCTTCATGAAGAGGCCGCCCGAGACGAGGCTCCCGACCGCCGCCTTCGTCGTCGCCGACTCGGTGTTCACGACCGTGCGGAGACCGTTCTGCAGGTACTGCAGGGTCGGGCACACCGTGCCGTCGTTCGAGAAGGCGAAGGACGGCTCTTGCTTCGCGTCAACGCGCCACAGGCCGGTGAACCCGTCCGGTGCTGCCACGCGGACGACGGCGCCGGCCCCGTTCACGACAAGGCTCTGGTTCGGCATGTTGCCGAGAATGGCGTTAAACGTCCAGCAGGTCGACGGCAGGGTCAGCGCCTGCCGCACATACCGTCCCATGTTCTGTCCGAGCAGTGCCGCGTAGCCGATATCTTCGCCCGTATCCGCGACGGAGCGGAAATCGATGTCGACGGCGGTATCGTTCGCCGGGACTTTCCCGCCCGACCAGTTGGCGGCGTCGGTGAACGTTCCTCCCTGCGAGGTTCGCGTCCACTGATAGGTGTCGGCCTTCGCGGTCAGCGCAGGGGTGAGGCACGCAGTTGCAAGGAGAGCGAAACCCTTGACAGTTTTCGCCGTTTGTTTCGCCAGCAGTTTTTTCATGATCGGTTTTTTCATGGTGGCCAGACTTGCTTTTTTTGCTTTTGATTTTGAAACCTCGGCTCGTCACCTCGGCTCGTCACCTCGGCTCGTCACCTCGGCTCGTCACCTCGGCTCGTCACCTCGGCTCGT
>CAKTZI010000065.1 GCA_934635385.1 uncultured Kiritimatiellota bacterium
GCGGCGCCTAACGCGGAGGGAACGGAGGTTGGGAGACACGGAGTTTCTTTGACAGGATTTACAGGATTCACAGGATTTGACGAACCTGCCCCATCACCTTCAATCCTGTCAGTCTTGTCAATCCCGTCTAAAATCTTTCCTTCGTCTCCGTGCCTCCGTCTCTCATCGTTCTCCGTGTTCAGCGTCGCAGACACCCCACCCGATATGTTTTTGTCCACGGATTGGCACGGATTGTCACGTATTGGGATTCGTGTCGATTCGTGCTGATTCGTGGACAGCCCCACTCCCAATCCGTGCAAATCCGTGAAATCCGTGCTTGCCTCTCCGCGCCTTCGAATCTCCTTCACCTCCGTGTTAGGCGCCGCAGGCTCTCCCATCGCCGCAGGCCTTTCGCCCGGCCCCACGAGCGGGACGGCGCGGCCGCCGACGAGGAGCTCGCCGCGCCCCGTGCCGGAAACGGTCACGCGCAGCACCGCCGTCCGCTCCGTGGACTGCGGATACGCAAAAACCCCGTTCGTCGTCCCCGTGTAGACGAGATGCTCCCAGACCGTGTTCGTCGAGCCGGGCGGGAAGGAAAGCGGGTCGAGTCCGTCAAGGGCCGCCTCGAACGCATCCCGCGCGTCGTCACACCGCCGCTCGTCGTCGGAGATGAACGTCAGGCTTGTCGTCTCGCGCGCGAGGGCTTGATGGGTCTCACCACCCGAAAGCCCACTGTCGGCAACGGCCATGACGTTCGTCAAGAGGTCATCCGAGGCGAGTGCCGAAAAATCATAGCGATAGACGAAATTGCCGTTCGGGTTCAGTTCGACCTGAAGCGAGACAGGGTTCGTCGGCGAACGGTGCAGCAGCGCATTCTTCCACGTGAGGACGAGCGTGTTCGACGGGGTGAGGCAATGCCAGAAAAGGGAGGAGAGAGAGGTTTGAGAGGTTTGGGAAGTTTGGAAGGTTTGGGAGGTTTGGACGGCAGAATCGGATGACGCCTCCGCCAAGCCGCCCAACCCATCTGAACATTCCAAACCTTCCGAACCTCCCAAACTTCCCAAACCTCTCTCCGGCACGAGTCCGAGCGAGGCCGTGACGGGCCGCAGCGCGGCATTCGTCGAGAGGAGGACCGTGCCGTCCGCGAAGACGACCAGGTTGGAGAACGTCGAGCCGCCGAACGGGAACTCCCAGTCGCCGAGGGAGAGGCGCCGCCAGTCCGTGGCCGCGCCGCGCCGTCGCCAGTTCTCGGCGATGACGGCATCTTCGGGCGGATCGAACGAGAAGACCTCGTTTGTGCCGATATGGGATAGAGAATAACTTTGGGAGAGGTTGCTGTCGCTGAACACGGAGAAAGAGGAGGTACGGAGGCACGGAGTTTCTTTGACAGGATTCACAGGATTTGACGAATCTGTTTCTGCACCCTCAATCCTGTCAATCTTGTCAATCCTGTCTAAAACATCCTCACCCTCTCCGTGTCTCCCGGTCTCCTTCACCTCCGTGTTAGGCGCCGCAGGCTCCTCGTCTGCCGAAGTCTTGTCCACGAATTGACACGGATTTTCACGAATTGAGATTCGTGTCGATTCGTGAAGATTCGTGGCTACATTCTCCGGCTTCTGCGCAGAGACCGTTGCAATGACGACCGCCGTCACGATAACGGCCTTGGTGGACGGCGGCAACTTGACGAACCGTTCCGAAAGCCCCAGCAGGAACTTTCCCTGCCAAGCCGCGAGCGCCGCAAGGGCGCATCCGCCCATGAGGGCAACGCAGACCAATACGAAAACCGATTCCCGAAAGACAGGCGCGACCATCACCGGATCTCCGAAAGGGCGGCGACATCAAGCGGCAACGACGGGACGGCGACGTCCAGTGCCGTCAGTGGAAAGAGGAGTGCCGAAAGAACCTTCATGGGACGAATTATACCAAAGTTCCGCACGAACCGCCCGGATGGTCCCGTTCCGTTGTCGCAAGACGCAAGGTCTGTCGCAAAGCGCATAAACAAAGTTGCGCGTTTGGCATACTATTCCTTCCCGCGGTATGCTATACTACCACCATCTAGCATTACCCCCGAAGGAAGGGCCTGCCATGAACCTGATTCGAGTCAACCTGCTTCTGATCCTGTCGTCGCTGTCGTGCGCGGCGGTCGCCGCCCCGTCCGGCGACGCGATGCGCACGCCGCAGTTGCGCGACGTGCGGCTCGGTTCCGTGCCGGGCGCGAAGCTGGCGGCGTTCGCGCGCGAGCGCATGCAGCGCCCGTTTGCGCAGAAGGAGATCTTCGGCGAGGCGCGCCGTGCGTTCGAGACGCGCGACGACGACATTCTCGGCCACGGCGGCCTTTGGCGCGGCGAGTTCTGGGGCAAGCTCATGCTGAGCACCGCGCGCGTCGCGGACTATCTGCAGGACCCCGCGCTCCTCGCGTTCGTGCGGGCGGAGTGCCGCCGCCTGATGGCGCTCCAGGACGCGGACGGCTACCTCGGCTCGTACAAGGACAAGGAACTCGTCTCGATCACCGACTCGGCGCGCACGATGAAGCTCTATGGCTGGCATCCCGTCTGGAACCTCTGGAACCGCAAGTACGCGATCTGGGGCATGCTGGCGGCCTACAAGGCGACGGGCGACCGGGAGATCCTCGGCTCGGCCGTCCGCCAGATGGATCAGTGGATCGACATGCTGCACCGGCGCGGGCTGAAGCTGCGCGACACGGGCACGCTCGGCATGAACGGGCTGCCGTCGATGTCCGTGCTGAAGCCGCTCCTCCTGCTCCACGCGGAGACGGGCGACCGCAAGTACCTCGACTACGCGGCGGAGATGCTGCCGGACTGGGACCGGGCGGACGGCGCGTGCCCGAACTTCTTCCGCAACGCCGGGAACGGCAAGGCGCTCGCCGACTGGTATCCGCAGCCGTGGGACTGGGCCAAGTGCTACGAGCTGATGAGCTGCCTTGACGGGCTTCTCGAATACCGTCGCGCGACGGGGGACGCGCGCTGCCTGGAGACGGTCGCCGCGATCCGCGACAACCTCGCGGCAAGCGAGGCGAACCCCTTCGGCGGCGTCGGCTACGGCGACAAGTTCATCCATGCGGCGCGGCGGCTGAACGCGCTTTCCGAGGTCTGCGACGCGATCCACTGGATCCGGCTGAACCTCGACCTCTTCGAGATCACCGGCGACGGCCGCTACATGGACGCCGTCGAGACGGCCTACCTCAACAACTTCCTGCCGGGCGTCTTCCGACGCGGCGACTACGGCGCGTTCTTCGTGCGCGGCCAGAGCCGCCACGAGAACCAGTACCAGTGCGGCTTCGCCTACAACCACTGCTGCGTCAACAACATGGCGCGCACGTGGATGGACGTGGCCGAGGGCACGGTCACGCGCGACTGCGCGGGGACGTTCCACGTGAACCTCTTTCAGGACGCGACCGTGACGCTGGACGGCGTGACGTTCGCGATCTCCGGCGACTACCCGGTCGGGAACGCCGTGACGGTGACGCTCTCCGAGAAGGCGCCGGTCGCGTTCCGCAAGCCGGGCTGGTGCGGGAAGATGGACGTCGCGCCGCTGTCGGACGACGGGAAGGCGTACCGTCTCACGTTCGCGATGTCGGCGCGGCTGGTCGAGCGCGACCTGCCGCCGGAAAGGCCGACGGACGAAGACCGCCTCGCCTGGTGGGCCGAGACGCGCTACACCGACGGCTGGGACGGCAAGAAGGGGTGGGACGTTCGCCGCCGCTACCTCAAGACGGCCGCCGCGACGCTCTGGCGCGGCCCGCTGCTGCTCGCCAAGGCGAAGCGCGTCGGCGACGCGGAGGCGGAGATCTTTCCGGGACGGACGGTGAACCTGAAGGGCGCGTCCGTCGCGCTGGAGCCGTGCGGGCGGGCCGAGGCGGTGGCCTGGGGCGTGTGGGGCGCGTGGACGGCGACGCTCGCCGTGCCGGGCGAGGAGCCGGTGCGCGTGCGGGTCTGCGACTTCCAGAGCGCGGGCGACGACCCGCGCGGCGAGGAGGCGGACGCCTTCTCGATCTGGTTCTGAACGCCGGTGACCGTCGGCGACAGGAAAGCTTTGCGTAACGAAAACAAAACCTCAAAAGGAGAAATCCATGAGCAAGCAAAAGACAAATCGGTACACAGACAGAACGAGAGGCAGGGTTCGGCTGGTGAGCGCCTGTGCGATGGGCATGTGCCTGGCGGCTGGCGCAGCAACGGCAACGGACGGCTACTATTGGCCGACGTGGGGAATGGCGCTCAATCCGTGGGAGACGATCCGCTTATGGGAAGGCGACCGTGTGCCGAAAGAGGGCGGCATCGCCTACTTCACGGGCGCTGCGGCCGGCAACATCACCTTTGCAAGCCCGGTCGAGCTGAACGGCCTTGATTTCGGCCGCGTCCAGCTGAACGGGCAGACGCCGACGGTGAAGGCGGATGGCAACGGATCGCTGAAACTGACGGGCGACCGCGCGTTCCTGCATGCGGACGGCAACGCAAGTTCGTCCGCCGGTGCGCGCGGGCCGATCCTGGACTTGGCGATTGCGGGGACGGGCCAGAACGTCTTCACCAAGCACGGCGGCGCCACCGTGCAGGCCAACCGTCCGTTCTCGGACTTTGCGACGGTGGCGGTCGGCGGCGGCGAACTCGTGACGACCGGATCGTCCGGCACATTGTTCGCCGAGGGGGACAATGCGACGCTGGCCGTGCGCGGCGGCACGGCGAAGTGGACGCCGGACGCAACGGGTGCCGTTGAGGCAACCCTGCCGCCGCTTGCCTACGCGCGGCAGGGCGGCAGCCTCGCGTGGACTGCGCCCGCAGGCGGCTCGGCCACGCTGACGGCGCCGACGCTGACGCGCGAAGACGCGGGCGCGACGCTGGAGATCGCGCCGTCGGGCGGCACGTCCGCGCTCGGCGAGGCGGAGAAGCTGAAGGTGACGACGGCGCCCGGCGCGGCGGCGAACGGCATGCTCGACGCGGGGATGATTGTCCGTGACCGGGCGAAGGCCTCCGCGCCGATCTCCTTCCTCGCCTACAACGCGGAGAAGGGGCTCGTCCCCTGCACGACGAAGGCGTGGGACGCGGCGGGCGCGGCGGACGTGGCCGTCCTGTCCGAGACGAACACGCTCGCGTCCTCGAAGAAAGTCCATTCGCTCGTCCTCGACAATTCGGCGACGCTGAAAGTCGAGAGCGGCGCGACGCTGACGGTGGGCGACGGTTCGCATCCGGCCGGCATCGTCTTCAACCGGCAGGTCTCGCTGGGCAAGGACAAGCCGCTGACGGTCGAAGGCGCGGGCACGATCGACTTCGGCGCGTCGCCGGGCGTCCTGTGGGCCAGCACGCCGAAGCAGGACGGCTGGGGCGTGAACCGCGCGGTCGCGCTCAAGACCAAGGTCACGGGCACGGGCGGCGTGACGCTCGCCTCGCGTTCGCATGAGGAGAAGGGACGCTCCGGCATGTTCTTCCTCTATCCTGACTTCTGCCAGTGGACGGGTCCGACCACCGTGAGCGGTGCGCTCGTCTGGCTTCAGGACGGCGCGACATTCCCCGCCGGCGACCTGTTCGTCATGGGCGGCAGCGGCGGTGGCGGCGCGTCCGTGCGCATTGAGCGGAAGTATGCGTTCGAGCAGAACGTCTCCCTGTCGGGCTGCGGCCTGCAGGCGCCGGGCGCGAGCGGCGGCGACGAGGGCGGCGCGCTTGACTTCAGGAGCGGCAGCGACGGGTCGGAATTCGCGAAGGCCGTCACGCTCGCGGACAACGCCGGACTGACGTGCGCGTCTGGCGTCGGCATCCATTTCCGCAACGGGGTGAAGGGGCCGGGCGACCTGCACGTGAACGGCGGCGCCTACCATTTCTATGCCGCCTGCGACTATGGACGGCTGGAGGCGGAGGGAACGACCAGGCTGGCGCTCCATGGCGAGACGGCGACGCTGGGGACGGGGCGCGTCCACGTGCCGGCGGATGCGCACGTGACGCTGTCGATGGACGGCGGCGCGGCGCCGACTGTCGATAATGCGTTCCGCAAGGAAAAGGGTGCGCGGCTCGATTTGGAGTTGAAGCAGGCGAATCCGGCATTTGGATCGGATGTCGCGTTCGATGCGCTGACGCTCCGCAACTTCTCGACGCTGAAGGTCGGTGGCCGCGTGTCGTTCGCCTCGGTGAACGCGGCGGGCGCGTCGGACACAGCCGTCGGCAAGGACAGCGTGGAGGCCAGCGCGGACGGCGCGGAACTCGTCGTCGACAACGCGGCGGACGGCACGTTTGCCCTGCCGCTCGCGAACGGCGCTGGCACGCTCGCGTTCACGAAGGCGGGCGCGGGCACGCTGGAGCTGCCGCGCGCCGCGCGGACGAACGCGGGCGCGACGACGGTCGCCGAGGGGACGCTGAAGCTCGTGGACGATCCGCGCTTCTCGCGGTCGCTCGCCTACTGGTTCGATGCCTCGCGCGAGGAGGACTTCGAGAAGGACTCTTCGGGCGCCATCACGAAGTGGAAGGCGCGCGGCGGCTCGGCGGTTTCCGCCTTCACCACGAAGGCGGGTTCGCCGACGTGGGGCACGGCCGAGAAGGTGAACGGCCACAACGTGGTCAGCACGCGGAGCGTCGGCGGCACGGCCGACCAGCTCGTCGCCGACAAGAAAGCTTCGCACCGGACGCTCTTTGTCGTGGCGCGCGTGAACAGCGCCGTGTCCATGGGCGGCCTGATCGGCGACAACGGCAGGGACTATGGCCAGCGGCTGAACGGAGACGCCTCGCAGTACGAGACGGAGTCCGGGAACTGGACGATCGAGACGCGCAACGCCGGTGGCCTGCGCATGGACGGACATGACAAGAAGAACACGGCGGTCGATGCCGGTACGCCCCATATCTTGACGCTCTACCATGACCGTGACGACTGGGCGACCACGCTCTCGTGGGGCGGAACGTCAAAGACGGGAAGTGCGGAACTTCAGGCGGCCATTGGCTGGTATAAGGAGAGCGCGCGTCATTTCGACGGCGACTACTGCGAGATCCTGTGCTTCGACCGCGTGCTGAGCGAGAGCGAGACGCGCGACGTGGAAAACTACCTCGCCGAGAAGTGGCTCGGACAGGCGGTGCATGAGACGGTTGAGCGCGACGGACACCTGTCCGCCGGGACGACGCTGCGCGTGGCGGCGGGCGCGACGCTCGACCTGAACGGCTGCTCGGTCACGGTGGCCAGACTGGAAGGCTCCGGGACGATCACGAACTCGTCCGCCGTTGCCGCGACGGTGACGGTCACGGGCGGCGCGTCGTTCAACGGCGTGGTGGGCGGCCCGGTCACGCTGCGGGTCGCGGGCACAGACGGCTCGACGGTCGGCGCGCGGTTCGATGCGGGCGCGACGCTGGCCGTTGCGGGCGGCACTGTCGCGGCGGGGACGCACGTCCTCACGCCGCCGACGGACGGCCTCGCCTATTGGTGCGATGCGGGACAGCGCGACACGATTCTCCTCAATGCGTCGGGCAGCGTGACGGGGTGGCTGAGCCGCGTCTCCTCGTCCGCGAAGGGGCTTTTCACGGCCGGTAGCCAGCGGCCGACGTATGGCGCAACGGCGCTGGACGGACGCCCCGGCGTGAGCTTCCCGGCGGCGGCAGACGCGAACGGCGCGCCGACGGCTGTCCTGAAGGCGGACGCGGCCAGTTCCGTCCAGACGGTGTTCCTGGCGCTGACGGCTTCCCAGACGACTGCGTGTGCGGGCTATTGGGGCGTCTATGGCGTTGACCGCGGCTTCCGTGCCAGCAGCAGCGGCGCAACGACGGTCGAAGGCGTGAGCGGCGGCGTCCGCTACGGCGGCGCGGGCGACTACGTGTCGCTGGACGGGGCCGTCTGCCGCGACGACGCGCTGACGCTGGGCGCGGGAACGGTGCGCATCCTCGCGACGCGGCTCGACCCCGCGAACCATCCCGACCTCGCGGCCGTTCTGGCGGATCGCGGCAGCGACAAGAACCCGACGGCGCTGGGCGCCTACACCTACAACGGCGCGTTCGTGGGCGCGGTCGGCGAGGTCATCGCCTACGACCGCGCGCTGACGGACGACGAGATGACGCGCGTGGAACAGTACCTCGTCGCGAAGTGGCAGAAGACGGCGTGGACGGAGGGCCAGCCGCCCGCCGAGACGGAGCCGGCGTTCGCGCCGTCCGCCGGGCTGACGCTGGCGGGTGCGCAGGGCGGCACGCTCACGGGCGACATCGCTTTCGACGGCACGTTCGTGATCGACGCGCAGAACGGGACGACGCTGGAGCCGATCGTGATCAAGGGCAACCTCACGCTGGGCGCGAACGCGCGCGTCGAGGTGCGGAACCTCAAGAAGCTGAAGCGCGGTACGCGCCACGCCGTCCTGCGCGTGGAGGGAACCGTGACGGGCGAGTTCGCCGACGTCGAGGGCCTGCGCGGCCGTTGGATCTGGGGCCGCACGGACAACGAGTGGCATCTGCAGTCGGCCGGGCTGGCCGTCATCATCCGATAGGAAGTCCAGTCGATGAAGCTGAAGCTGTTGACGCTGGGCGTGCTGGCGGCCCTGTCCGCCGGCGCCCTCGACTGGGACACGGCGCTGATCCGGGGCACGACGCCCAAGGGCAGACTGTTCTACGCGCCGGGCGAGGAGATGGCGTTCTCGCTCGTCCTGGAGGGGATGACGAACGCCGTGCCCGCCGACACGTACTTCCTCGACTGGGAGCGGCGCGGCGACGACGGCCTCGTGGAGAGGGGGCGCGCGCCCCTGCCCGTGAAGGAGCCGTTCGTCCTGCGCACGAAGAGCGACAGGCCGGGGTTCGTCTGCGTCGAGGCGAACGTCGTCACGAAGGACGGAAAGCGCGTCCCCAAGAACCACAAGTGGGAGAAGCGCGTCTTCTTCCAGGGCGGCGCGGGCGTCGCGCCGTCCGCCGTGAAGGGCGGGAAGGAGCCGGCGGACTACGAGGCCTTCTGGCAGTCGGTCGAGAAGGAGCTCGCCGCCGTGCCGGTCGCCGCCGAGCGGCGCGAGGTGCCGTGCGCGGACAGGGAGGTCCGCCTCTACGCGGTGAGGATCGCCTGCGCCGGGCCGCGTCCCGTGACGGGCTACCTGACGGTGCCCGTCGCGGCGAGCGCGACGAACCGGATGCCAATCCTTGCGTGCTACCGGGGCGCGGCGACGGACGAGATGCCCGTGCCGAAGGGCGGCCCGCACGACAGGATCCGCATGGAGATCAACGTGAACGGCTACGACCTCGGCCGGGGTGAGGACTACATCAGGGACTTCTTCAAGTCCATCGCGAAGCCGGGCTACGGCTACGGCATGGACTCCGAGTCGAACGCCGACCGCGCGACGAGCTACTGGAAGGGCGTGGCGATGCGCGCGATCCGCCACCTCCAGTGGCTCGTGACGCTGCCGGAGTGGGACGGGAAGACGCTGGAGGTCTCCGCCAGCAGCCAGGGCGGCTGGCAGGCGATCACGGCGGCCTCGCGCTTCCACCGGGTGACGCGCCTCGTCACGAACGGCACGTGGGGCTGCGACTGGACGGGTCAGGACACGCTCGGCCGGCTCAAGTCCACCTACCGCCCCAAGACGGACTCGCCCGCGCTCGCGTACTACGACCTCGTCTTCGCGGCGCGGCGCGTGACGTGCCCGGTGGCGATCGAGTTCGCGGGGCTGGGCGACTACGTGAGCCCGCCGTCGTCGCTCACCGCGCTCTACAACGCGCTCCCCGTGCCGAAGAGGATCACCTACGTGCAGGGCGAGACGCACGGCTGGCGGCCGGGCGGCGACCAGACGCTCACGCTGGACGGCGGCTACGACCGCGCCGTGAAGGCCCAGGGGGTCTGCCCCGACCCGATCGCCTACATCACGGACGCGCTCGCGCGCGGCGAGCGCCGCGTCACGCTGCCGAAGGCCGAGTACTGGCTCACGCCCGCGTTCGGGCAGACGGCCTACCTGCGGCTGAAGGGCGTGAAGGACGCCGTGATCGACTTCGGCGGCTCGAAGTTCGTCGGCACGGTGAAGACGCGGATGGTCGACCTGGAGGACTGCGCGCGCGTGACGCTGAAGAACCTGACGGTCGACTACGCCGACCTGCCGTTCACGCAGGCGGTCATCACGAAGGTCGATGCGGACGGCGCCTGGGACGTGAAGGTCATCGACGGCTACCCGATTCCCGACGAGGGCGAGAAGGGCGATGGCGGGTGCTGGCCCATCCAGGTCTACGGCAAGGGGGACTGGGAGCTGAAGAACCCGATGCGCTTCCGCGACGGCATCGAGATCCGGAAGACGGGCGTGGACACGTTCCGCATCACCGGCGGACAGGATCGGCGCGGCGACGTGGGCGACGTCGCGGTCTGGAGCGTCTGGGAGAAGGGGCGCCCGGCCCGCTCGGTCTGCATCAAGAGCCTGCGCGGCTCGGAGTGCCGCTTCGAGGACATCACGGAATACGCAACGCCGCACGGAGCCGCCTACGAGGACTACTTCGGCGACGCGAACACGTACCTCCGCTGCCGGATCGTGCGCTGTCCGCCGGAGGAAGACCTCTTCCCGCGCGGGCTGAAGCGCCTGCGCAGCGGCAACCACGACGCGAACATGCACCGCGGCGCCGTGCGCGGGCCGCGCATCCTCGACTGCGAGGCGAAGTACCACTGCGACGACTGCGTGAACATCTCCGGCATGTACGGGCTGGTCACAGAGTCGAAGGGCGGCGACGAGCTGCGCATCCTCGTGAACTACCTCGGACTCTCCATCGACGACGGCGACACGTGCCAGGTCATGACCTACGAGGGGAAGAGCCTCCCCGACGTGAAGGTCGTGAAGGTGACGGCGGACGGCGACGTGACCGAGGAGGAGAAGGCCTACATGCTGACGCTCGGCTTCTGGCCGGGGCTGGAGAAGTCGTGCCGCAAGGCGTATCGGCTGAAGCTGGAGCGGCCGCTCCGGCTCGCGCGCGGCAGCGTGATCATCTCGAACCGGCACCAGGGCAACGGGTTCGTCGTCCGGGGCTGCGACTTCGGGCACACGCGCGCACGCGGTCTCCTGATCAAGGCGTCGCATGGCCTCATCGCGTCCAACCGCATCGAGCGGTGCGCGAGCCTGGCGATGCAGATCGCGACGGAGTACCAGTGGATGGAGGGCGGCTGCAGCCGCGACGTGACCGTGCGCGGCAACGTCTGCCGGCAGAACGGCGGCGGCATCCACGTCGGCGGCAACAACGGCGCCGGGAAGCCCCTGCCGGCGGACTCGCACTACGACATCTCCATCGTCGACAACGAGCTGAACGGCGCGGGCATCTTCGTCGAGGGCTGCACGGGCGGCGAGGTGCGCGGCAACGGCGACGCGAAGGTCGTCCTGAAGAATTGCGAGGGCGTGGCGCGGGACGTCCCGTCGGCGCGCGTCTACGGCGAATCCGGCGGCATCGTGAGGCTTCTGGGGCTGGACGCCGCCGTTCAGCCGTATGCGTTCAACTTGAGCTGGGGCGGCGGACAGCCCCAGCAGGGTCTCCTGCCCGGCAAGGACGGGCGGCATCGCTGGGTGCTGCCGCCCAACGGCAAGGCGGCGCCGAAGGTCAACGGCACGCTGGCGCTGGAAAAGGCGGGTGCGCGGGCCGCACGGCTGACGTGGACGTTCACGCCGGAGGCGGACATGGAACTTGCCGAGATGGGCGTCTCGCTCAACCTGAGCTGCGGTGACCTGAAGGGCGGGAAGGTCGTCTTGGACGGTCGCGAGCTGCCGCTGCCGTCCGATCCGTCGGCACGGGCCAAGATCGGATACGCCGAGGCGCGGACGGCCCAGCTGGTCGATGCGGCCGGTCAGGTGCGCGCGACGCTGGCGTTCGACGCCCCGCAGGGCGTGCTGATGCAGGACAACCGCGTCTGGGGGCACGAGAACTTCTCTCTGCGCCTGGCCGTGCCGCACGCGAAGCCCTTTCGGAAGGGACGGACGTACACGTTGGCGCTCGTCTACATGGCCGCGTGTCCGTTTGACCTGAAGCGCCCGGATCCCGTGAAGATTGTCGCCGGCGCGAACTGGATTCCGCTCGCCCCGGCCGGCGACATCGTTCCGGGGAGCGCGCTGGACTTTTCGCGGATCCGGGGGACGGACGGCCCGGCCGGTAAGTACGGGCGTGTCGTCGCCAAGGGCGCGTCGTTCGAGTTCGAGAACCTGCCGGGCGTTCCGCAGCGCTTCTACGGCGTGAACCTGTGCGACGTGGCGAACACGCCGCCGACCTATGAGGCGGCGCGGCGATTCGCGGCCCGGCTTCGCAAACTCGGCTACAACGCGGTCCGCTTCCATCATCATGAGTACGTTCTTGTCAGAGATACGGGCGACCCGTCCGGGACGGTTCTGAATCCCGAATTGCAGCGGCGTTTCGACGGCCTTGTCGCGGCGTGCGTGGAGAACGGGCTCTACATGACGACCGACCTTTACGTCTCGCGCCGTCCCATCGCCTGGCGCGCAATCGGGATCGACCGCGAGGGCACGCTGGACGCATTGGCGGCCAAAGCCTACCTTCTGGTGCATGAGGGCATGCAGTCCAACCTCTTCGCGTTTGCGCGCAACTGGCTGGGGCACGTGAACCCCTACACGGGACGGCGGCTGGCGGACGAGCCGGCTCTGGGCTGGATCTCGCTCGTGAACGAGGCTGCGCAGGGTGAGCATGTCGAATACCTCTCGCGACAGGAGCCTTGGGTCAGGGCCTGGCGGAAATGGCTTCGCGAGAAGAAGGCGCGCGACCCCGCCTTCTACGGCGAACTGGACGAGGCGTTCCCTGTGTCCGCCGACGGCGCGAAGGGACGCAAGGCGCAGGCGTACATCCTCTTCCTGCAGGAGACCGAAAGCGCCTTTGCGGACAAGATGAAGAGGTTCTTGCGCGAGGACATGAACTGCCGGGCGCTTGTCACGAACCTGAACGGCGTCTGGTTCCCTGTCGCATACCAGCAGTGCAAGGAGGCGGACTATGACTTCGTGGACGAGCATTTCTACGTGGATCACCCAGTCTTCCTGGAGCGGAGCTGGGAGCTGCCCTCGCGCTGCCCGAACGTGAATCCGCTCGCGAACGACAGCCTGGGCGTCCAGGGCGTGGCGCACCGCCGCGTCCTGAACCGTCCGTTCACCTGTTCGGAATACAACTACTCGGCTCCGGGACGGTTTCGCGGCGTCGGCGGCATCGCGACGGGCGCGCTGGCCGCGCTGCAGGGCTGGAGCGGGCTGTGGCGGTTCGCCTGGAGCCACGACCTGACGGGCGTCGTCGCGCCGGAACGGAAGGCGCTGAACTACTTCGACATGAGCGGCGACCCGCTGGGCCTCGCGTCCGAACGCGCGTCGATCTGCCTCTTCCTGCGCCGCGACCTGCCGGAGCTGGACAGGACATACGCCGTCCACCTGCCCCGCGCGCTCATGCGCACGCCCAATCCCGAATTCGGGAAGGGGACGTCCACGTCGTTCACGTGGGCCGGCTGGTACGCGAAGCTCGGCACGCAGCTGGGCGAGCAGGCGCCGGACGGGGCGGTTTCGGCGGGGACCTACCCGGAAGTCCGGTTCACGCCGCGCGAGAAGGCCTTCGCCGACCTGGGGCTTGGTCGGGCCGCAGACGGCGACGGCTTCCCGCGCGCGGCCGGCGGCGCCGTCCGCGTGAACCGCGAGACGGGGGCCTTCACGATCGTGACGCCCCGCACGAGCGGCGGCTTCGCGGAAAGCGGCACGGTCGCGGCGGGCGCGTTCACGGCCGAGCTGCACGGGGCGCCGGCGACCGTGTGGGCGAGCTCTTTGGACGGCGCACCCCTTGCCGGCAGTTCCCATGTTCTCGTCACGCACCTGACGGACGTGCAGAATTCGGAGACGGCCTACGCCGATGCCGAGCTGCGCGTGCTGCTCGACTGGGGACGCCTGCCCCACCTGATGCGGAACGGGCGCGCGGCGTGCCGCCTGCGCGTGGCCGACGGGACGTGGACGGTCTATGCGCTTCATGCCGACGGGACGCGCCGCCGCGTCGTGTCGAGTGCCGTCGAGAAGGGGCGGCTGTCCTTCGAGGCGAAGGTCGATGCCGACCCCAAGGCGGCATCCTACCTTTATGAACTCGTGCGCGACGCACGCTAAGGACGGACGGAGGATCTGACAGACATGAAGAGACCGATCTTGCTCTTGCCGCTGGCGCTGGCCGGTGGCGTTGGGTTCGGCGCGGCGGCGGACGCGGGCGGTCACCGCCTGCTCGTGACGTACGACGAGACGAACGGCGGCGTGAAGTCGATCGCCCTCGCCGGCGACACCAACGGCATGAACTGGGCGGAGGGCA
>CAKTZI010000066.1 GCA_934635385.1 uncultured Kiritimatiellota bacterium
AACGTGTCCCAGAGCGAGAGCGTCGTGAAGTACGTGCCGTCGGGCGAGGCGTAGACCTTGCCGTCCGCCGCCGAGAATCGCCCGTCGGCGTCCGCGTAGTCGTTCGGCTGGACGTAGAGGTGGTAGAGCGCGGTGTACCAGTTCCGCTTCTGGCCGTCCGTCCCCTCGCAGGTCGTGCGGGCGAGGAGCGCGTTCCACCTGTCGCGGGCGGCCGCGCGCACGGCGTCGAAGTCCCAGCCGGGGATGTCGGCGGCGAGGTTCCGCTTCGCGCCGTCCGCGCCGGTCATGGAGAGGGCGACCTTCACCAGCAGCGCCTCGCCCGCCGCGACGTCGAACGTCGCCACGTAGCGCGGCGCCTCGTCGGGGGCCTTGCGCGGCAGCTCGCGGATCGCCTTCCACGGGCGCCCGAACGCGAAGGCGTAGGCAAGGAGGCGGTCCTGGATCCACCCCTTGCGGACGTGCGAGCCCGAGACGCCCGTCTTCCCCTCGACGGCGGACTTCGCGCCGTAGGTCTTCGGGCAGTTCTGCCCGAACGGCAGGTTCAAAAGGACGTGCGCCTCGCCGGCCTTCGCCCACGTGAGGCGGTAGATCGCCACGCGCTTCGCCGCCGCAATCTCGACGCGCACGCCGTCGTCGGGCTGCACGACCGCGTAGTACCCCGGCTCCGTCCGCTCGGTCGCCTTGTCGATTGCGCGCCGCGCCGGGTGCGCGCCGAGCTCGCCCGCGAACGGCAGGAGCTGGACGTCGTTGTAGTCGGGGCAGCCCGTCCCCGAGAGGTGCGTCTGCGAGTAGCCGAGGACGGCCCTGTCGCGGTACTGGTAGCCTGAACAGTACGCCCAGTCATTGCAGCCCGTGTCCGGGCCGGCCTGCACCATGCCGAACGGCACGCACGCCGCCGGGTGGGTGTGGCCCGTCCCCGCCGTGCCCGTGAACGGGTCGACGTAGGACGCGAGGTCCACCGCCGCCCGCGCCGAAAGGGCCGCGCACACGGCCACGGCTGCGGCCGCGCACAACGCCCTGATCTCAACTTTCATCTTCATCATCTCATCTTTCCTTTCCTGTTTCAACGGGACCTGATCACGGACCCACGAAATGGGCGTTGGCGCCGACGAATGCGCCGGCCGTGTAGGCGATGTCGACGAAACCCCGCGACGGGAGCGCGACAACGCCGATTGGCGTCGATGCGTTCGCCGGGCAGCGGTAGTCGAACGCGGCGATCGTCCGCCCCGTCGCGCGTTCGCTGAAGACGGCGCGTCCCGCGACCGGATGCCGCGCGTCATTGACCGCCCACGCCGTGCCATCGGGCTTCAGCGCGACAAGCTGCGTCGCCTGCGCCGTCTTGACGGCTTCGTAGGCCCGCTTTTTGCCCCCATAGTAATCGACGATGGCATCCGAGACGATCGGCCAGCCATCCCGGAGATTCCACCAGAGCAGCCCGGTCTTCTTCGTGAACTTCTCCATGCGGTAGCGCTCGATCCAGGTCTTCAGCGCCTCTGCCTGGACGAACTGGCTCGCCGCGATGAAGCCGTCAAGATCGCGCGGGACCTCGCCCAGCGCGAACCGGATCTTGTTCAGCAGATGGTTGTTGCGCGTACGGGCGAGTTCGCTCGTCGGATCGTCGAACGGGTTCACGGCCTTCGCCTGCCACGCGGCATTCCACCGCCAGCTCCCGTCAAGCCAGGGATAGACGGAATTCTTCGGCATCATGCGCTCAAGAGACTCGCGGTTCGGACAGCCGTGATAGCCGATCTCGCTCACGAACCGCGCCGGGTTGTCCAGGTACTCCGGCCCCCTGTAGTGGGCGCGCGACCAGAGGTGGTCTTCGCTCGGCTGCGCCCGACCCGCAAAGCTCGCTTCGCTGATGTAGGGCGAGCTCGGCAAATAGGCACGGGCAAAGTCGTGCTCGTACAGCACGTCCGGAATCGTCCGCCGACTTGTGCGGTCCCGGTTCGGGTCGATCCATCCCTTGCCATAAGTCCACATGGGCGCGGCGTCGTTCTCGTTGTTGCCGCACCACAGCGCAAGGCTCGGATGATTCCGCAGCCGCAGGACGACGGAGCGAACCTCCTCCGCCATGCGCCGTGCCATGTCATCGTCCTGCGGGCCGATTCCGCTTGCCGTCATGAAGTCCTGCCAGACGAGGATGCCCTCGCGGTCGCAGAAGTCGTAGAAGGCGTCCGGCTCGTACACGCCGCCGCCCCACAGGCGCACCATGTTGCAGTTGAGGTCCGCCAGCATCAGCGCCGTCTCGTCGAGCCGGTCTCCGTCTCGTCCGTGGAACGCATCCACCGGCACCCAGTTCGTGCCGCGCATGAAGCACCTCTCGCCGTTCACGCGGAAGAGGAATTCGCCGTCCGTCTTGCCCGCGATGCGGTCGGCGCGCTCGAGCGTCACGGTGCGCAGACCGATCTGGTCGCGCCGGACCTCCGCCACGTGTCCGTCCGGCGCGACGAGTTCCAGCGTCATGTCGTAAAGCGCCGCCTCGCCCATGCCGCGCGGCCACCAGAAGTCAACGCCTTCGAGCGCAAAACGCAATTCGCCGTGGTAATGGCGAAAGGGCACGGCCTTCGACGCCACCACGCGATTCGCGCGCGTCAGCGTTGCGCGGATCTGCGCCCGGTCGATCCAGTCGAACGGCGCCTTCACGCGAAACCGGGACGACAGCCGCGCCGTCCGGTTCGTGACGTCCAGATCGTAGACCCAGTGGTAGGCCTCGTCGATCTGCCGCGTCGAGACCGTCTCGATCCGGACGCCGCGCCAGAGGCCGCTCGCGAAGAGGCGCGGGAAGATGTCCCATCCGCCCATGTGCGCCGCCTTGCGCAGCAGCTCGCCTTCCGCCCCAGGCGTCATCGTGCGGCCCAGCTGCCCCAGCGACTTGTCCCGCGTCTCCATGAAGGCGCTCCGAATCAGCACCTCGACGCGATTCGTGTCGTTTGCGCGAATGCGCCCCGTCACGTCAAAACGCCAGGGAATCAGCATGTTGTCGCACGAACCGACCTTTTCGCCGTTCAGGAAGACGTCGGCCAGCGTATCCACGCCGTCAAGGACAAGCTCGAGACGCTCCTCCGGCCCCGCCGCCGGCCCCGTGAAGGTCTTCGCGTAGAGCCATTCGTACCCTTCCCATTTCCGAAAGGCATAGGCGTTCGTGCCGATCTCCGGGTTCGGCGCGCGTCCCGCCCGCACAAGGTCAAGCTCGCAGTTCCCCGGCACGGTCGCGTCAACCGTCTCGACGGGCAGCCCCTTCGGCAGGGGCAGTGCCCGCACCGGCCCGGACTCGGGCTGGCGGAAATAGCGCAGCTCCCACGTGCCGTCAAGCGAGAGGCGGCGCGTCGGGCTGCGCACGTCATCCGTCATCTTGAAGACGAGCGAGCCCCCCTTCAAGATGTCGGCCTGCCGCAGGACGAAGCCGTCAAGCAGCCGATCGTTGAGCGTGACCGACTGCACATACTTGTTGGCCGACGACAGATTTCTCGCCTCCACCACGAAAGTCTTTCCGTTCGGCAGGCGGAACGTCACCTTCGGAAGCTGCGGCGCACCCAGCACATAGTCGCCGCCGCAGGGCGTGACGGGGTAAAAGCCGGCGGCCGCAAACAGGTACCAGGCGCTCATCTGCCCGCAGTCGTCGTTGCCGCACAGGCCCTCCGGGCCGGGACGGTAGAACCGGTCGACGATCTCGCGCACGACTTCCGCCGTGCGGTCGGGCCGTCCCGCGTACTGATACAGGTAGGCGACATGGTGGCTCGGCTCGTTGCCGTGCGCGTACTGCCCGATGAGTCCGGTCACGTCTTCGCGCGTGCCCATTCCCTCCGCCGACTCCGGAAGAGCGAAAAGCGCGTCCAGCCGTTCGACGAACTTCGCGGCGCCGCCCATCGCGGCGACCAGCCCCGCCGGGTCCTGCAGCACGTGCCACGTGTACTGGAAGGCGTTCCCCTCCGTGAAGTCGTTCGCGCGCTCGTCGCCGCCGCCCAGCGCATAGGGGTTGAACGGCGTGCGCCAGGCGCCCTTCGCGTCGCGGCCCCGCACGAGTCCCAGGGACGGGTCGAAGACCTTCCGCCACCCGGCCGCGCGCCGCGCGAAGAACGCCGCGTCCGCCCCGTGCCCCAGGCGTTCGGCCATCTGCGCCGCGCACCAGTCGTCAAAGCCGCACTCCAGCGTCCGCGAGACGCTTTCGGCACGGATGAGGTCGAACGGATAGTACCCATAGCGGTCATAGGTCGGCCAATCTTCCTTGATCTTGCCCGCATGCTCCTTCGTGATCGTCTCCTTGACCAGCTGATAGGCCGCCTCCCAGTCGATGTCGTCCAGCCCTCCGAGCTCCCCTGCCCGGCTCTTCAGGAACGCATCGACGATGACGGACACGCCATGGTTGCCAATCATGCAGTCGACGTTCCGTCCGCCATAGCTCATGACGGGAATCCGGCCGATCTCCCGCCCTTGCGCGAGCAGCGAGCGGACGATGCCGGCGGCGACGTCAGGCGTCGCCAGCGTGTACCACGGCTGAGCCGCGCGAAAGGTGTCCCAAAGCGACAGGGTCGTGTAGGCCGATCCGGCGGCGCCCGCACGGACAGCCCCGTCCGCGCCGCGCGTCCGCCCGTCCGCATCCGCCCAGTCGTTCGGCTGGAGATAGAGGTGGTAGAGCGAGGTGTACCAGTTCGTCTTCTGGAGACGCGAGCCTTCGCAGGCCGTGCGCGCGAACAGGCTGTTCCAGGCCGTGCGGGCGGCCGACCGGACCCCCTCGAAATCCCAGTCGGGAATCGCGTCCGCCAGGTTGTTCCGTGCGCCGGCCTCATCCGTCGCGCAGACCGCCACCTTCATCAGGAGCGGTTCGCCGTCCTTGAGGTCGAAGGTCGCGCAGTAGCGCGGCGCCGCCGTGGCTTCCGGCCTTTCCAGCTCCTCCAGCTCGCGCCACGGGCGGTCAAACGCCAGGGCAAACGCGACGACGCGCCCCTCGACCCATGTCCGCGTGCGACGGAAGCACCCCTCAAGGGCAATCGACCCGACAGGCTTCACGTCGGCATCCACCGTCTTGTTGCCCGTGTTCCCCGCCTGGTCGGCCTCGCCAAACGGCAGGTTCACGAGCACGCGCCGCGCGCCCGGCTTCCGCCACGTGAAGCGGTAGATCGCCGCGCGTTTCGCGGCCGCGATCTCGACCTGCACGCCGTCCTGCTCCTGCACGACAGCGTAGTAGCCGGGCGCACCGCGCTCGGACGACTTGTCGATCACGCTCGCCATCGGCAACGGTCGCCGCGCGCCCGTAAACGGCAGGATCTGCACGTCGCCCAGATCCGTGCAGCCCGTGCCGGACAGGCGGTTCTGCGAATAGCCGATCACCTGGCGGTCGGCGTACTGGTAGCCCGCGCAGTACTTCCAGTCGCCCGTGCCCGTGTCCGGCCCCGCCTGAATCATGCCAAAGGGATAGGATGCCCCCGGATGGGTGTGGCCCGTCCCCGCCGTGCCCGTGAACACGTCGACGAACGAGGCCAGGTCTTCGGCCGCCGCGCACGCCAGCCCGAAGCCCGCAAAGAGGATTCCGCAAAGAAGATGTCTCATGCCGTCTCTCCGGATCGCGTTCAGAACCACAGCGAAAACCAGTTGCCTGGATCGTTCGCGCACGAGGCCGACCAGTAGTCGGCGACCGGGACGAACCGGCGCTCGGCGCCGCGGCGCAGCTCCAGCGTCCACGCGCCCCACGCGGCGGCCGAATCGGCCGTGCGCGGCATCGGCACGAGCGAACCGGCCGTCCAGCCGCGCGCATTGACCGTCTCGAAGTCCAGCGTCTCCGCACGGCTCGTCCCCGCGATCCGGCCCTTGGCCAGCACCAGAGGCCCGCGCATGACCTGCGCCGCGTGCGTCCGACGCGCCAGCGTCTCCATCTCCGGCGTCAGCCACGCCATGAAGCGCTCCGCGTAGGACGGACGATGCCAGTCTTCCTGTCCGGCGATGACGGAGATGTCCTCATCCTCCGGCGCCGAAGACGGCAGCAGGCGCGGCGAGAGGTCGAGGGAGACCGTCCAGACGGTGTCGCGCGCGGCAGTGTCGAGGACGACGCGACCGCTCTCCGGCGTACGCTTCACGCCATCGACGGCGACCCACGGCGACCAGCCGGGGACCCGCAGGCGCAGGCTGACCGGGCGATCGGCGCGCACCCGGACGCGAAAGGTGTCCGAGACGGGATAATTGCCGGACACCTCGAGGCGCACGCCGTCGATCTCGGCCTGCGCATCGCCCAGGAGGTTCACGTCCAGTGCGCCGCCCGGGCCGCGCGTCACGACCGTCGAGGCCCAGTCGAAGAAGCCGCGCGGCATGTTGTCCGTGCAGCACTGGTGATGGAGCATGCCGGTCTGCGGCGGCGCCGAAAGATGCCGCGTACCATGCGAGCGGACGATGTGCGCCGCCCAAGAGCCATCCGGCGCAACGCCCGCGAGAAAGGCATTGTAGAACGCCTCTTCAAGGTGGTCGAGGTAGCGCGTCTCGTCCGTCAGCAGGAAAAGCTCGCGGTTGAGGCGCATCCAGTGGATGACGTCGCACAGTTCCGTCATGCCGTTGACGTGCTGGCGGGCGCCGAGGAAATGGTCGAAGTAGCCGACGCTGCGCATGGGATCAAGCTCCTCGTCAACCAGATGACGGTGAAACGCCCTGACGGCGGCAAGCGCACGCGCGTCGCCGGTGACGCGGTGATATTCGGCCACGCCCTCGAAGAAGCTCATCAGCTCATAGGCCTTGGACAGGAAGATCGCGCGATTCCCGAACCACGTATGGACCGGGCGGCCGGACAGCGCGTTCCGGATCAGGTTCATCTGCAGGGGCGACGACGCATCCCGGTCGTTGACCGCCACGATGTGCCGCGCCAGCTCAAGGTATTCCGCCTTGGGGCGTTCGCGGTAGACGAGCAGCAGCGGCTTCAGGACCGTCATCGACGAAAGCCCCGCCCACGAACCCGTCCACTCGATGCCGACGCCCAGCCGCTTCAGCTGCGCGCAGAGGTGGTCGGCCATCCGCTCGGCCGCCGACAGGCAGCCCGGATCGCCCGTCGCCCGGAAAAGCGCCACGAGCGCCCACATCGTGTACTTGCGCCCCCAGACGTTGAAGTTCCAGGTCTTGCCGGGGTCGTCCCCCGGACGGCGCACGCCCAGCGCGTCTTCGTCGGCATACGTGCTGAGGTAGCCGTTCGGCTTCTGATGCGCACGGACGAACGCATGCGTCTTCTCAAGTGCCCAGCGGCGCAGGTCGGGATCGCCCGTCGCGGCAATCGCTTCCGCCACGCAGAGCATCGTCTTGCCCCAGTATTCGTTCTGCCAGCCGTTCCGAATGCGCCCGTTCTCGTCACGCGAATCGTCCCAGTGCGTCTCGAACGCGCGTTCGGCTTCGTCGTAGACCGTCGTCCGCGCGGCCTGCGAGGTCAGGCGCTCGCGGACGACCGCCTCCATCAGCAGGCCGGGGCGTCCCCCGACGCGCACCCGCGCGTCCGCGCCGACCGCCGCACGGCCGGGCGCCGCCGAGCGCACGAACATCGGCGTCAGCGGCGGCAGCGTGAACGACGCCGGCACCGCCGCGCCCGTGATGAGGTCTGTTCCCGGCGCCTCCAGTCGGACGCGCAGCGGCTTCTGCGTGTGGTTGACGAGCGAGACGAACGCGGTGTCGCCGACGCGCGCGCCGCGCGACTCGACGCCGAAGACGCCCGAGTCGGAATCCGGCGCGTAGATGCGCGGGAAGCCCGGCAGACCCCAGTCGCGCGATTCGGCGGACAGGCGCCGAAACTGCGCACGGTCGCTTCCCGCACATTCGACGACCTTCACGCCACGCCGCGACAGCCAGTCCAGCCCCTTGCGGACGTCGGGGGGGATCGCGGCGGAATCCGGCAGCAGCACGGCACGCGCCGCGACAAGCGGCCGCGTCAGCACGCCCGTCCGCCCGTACTCCGACAGCATCCGCTCCGTCACGACGCCCAGCGGTTGCCCCAGGAACGAGGCCGCGCGATAGGTCGCCAGGAACGACTCGCCGCGCCGTCCGCCCAGGATCTGCGACGACAGCGAGAAATGCAGCAGCACCGTCGGCTCCTGGTTGCGGATTGGCGAGAGCTCGTCGGCCAGGCGGCTGAGGTCCAGCGCGCCGTGCGCCCAGGCGTTCAGGCAGTCCGGCCGCTCAAGGACAGACCCCCAGGCGAAGTGCCTTGGGCTGGACGTCCGTTCCCACAGCCAGAGCGTCGTCGCCGCCTGTCCGTGAAGCGCGTTCTGCCACAGGGCCGTGTAGAAATGGCGTCCCGAGACCGGCAGCCCGTAGAAGTCGGAAACGAGATGGTTCTCCGAATTGAAGACCGGCACGTCCCTGCAGCTCCGCTGCCAGTCGTAGACGGCCTCCGCCTCCCACCAGGCGTGCGCCCAGAGCCCGTCGCCCGGCGTGGCCGGCAGGTCGTAGGCGTCGTTGCCGTTGTAGTCGCTCATCCGGGAGAAGTCCTCGAGGTCCACGGAGTGGTACGTCGCGGAGTTCTCGAATTCGGCGAACCCCATGACCTTCGCGTGCAGCGGCAGCTCCGGCGCCAGCTCGCGCACGACACGGGCCATGCGCCGGTGGAAGTCCGAAAACCGGCTCCGGCTGAAGCGGACGAACGCCAGCGTCTCCGGCGTCGCCGTCGGTCGGGTGAAGTCCTTGGGCACCGGCACATCCGCGAACGCGGCATACTTCGTCTTCCAGGCCGCGTTCATCTGCTCAACCGTGCCGAACGTCTTCGCCAGGTGCTGCGGCCACTCCGCGCGCAGGACGCAGTTGGAGCCCCAGCACCCCTGCTCGGGCTCGTTCGAGAGGACGACCGAATGCAGCGCCTCCGTCCCGCGAACCAGCGGAATGACCGCCCGCAGGCTCTTTTCGACCACCGCCTGCGCACGCGGGTCATGGACGCAGTACTTGAAGAATCCGCGACCGCACCCCTTCAGGTCCGGCCATTTCCGAAAGGCCCAGTCCGGGAAGTAATGCGGGCTCAGGAGCAGGCAGACCTGCACGTTCTCCCGCGCCGCGCGCGCCGCGACCTCGAAGAACGGCGCGAGCGCGTTCGTGTTCACCGTCGTTTCCGTCGGAAGGACGGAACGCGGCCCGATCTCCATCTGGAGGATGCTGTTCCCCAGAAGCGGCAAGCGATCCAGCTCGCGCTGAACGCGATCGAAATGGCCAAAGCCCGTCAGCATCACGCGCCCCCGCTCGCGCCGCCCGTCCGGCCAGACGCGGTCGGCCCAGATGTCGGCGCCTTTCGCCTCCACCGGGCTTGTCACGAAGCGCGGCACGGCGAACTCGCGCGCCTCGCCGCCCGCCACGCGATCGAGCCGGTCACGCTCGGCGCACGCGACCGACTTCAGTTCGCGCAGCTCGCGAACGGCCCTGTTCGTGAGGCCCTGCGCGAGATCCTCTCCGATCCACTTCCCGAACAGGTCTATCACGGTGACGGTCGCCCGCGTCTTGGCGCCGAGACCGCGTTCCTCCAGCTTCCGCAGACGCCCCGCCAGCTCCTCGCGCAGACGCGCGACGTCACGCAGGCGGTCGCGCACGTCGCGCGCCGGGCCGGCCGCCGCCGCACGTTCGGCGGTCGGCGCCGCGCGCAGCTCGACGTTGCGCACCTTCAGGACGCCCCGGCTGCCGCCCGGCGCCTCGCAGGTCAGGTTCTCGGCCAGGAAGGCCAGGGCGCGAATGGGCTGGTGGACGACGCCGTCGTTGGCGCCGCCCCAGTGGGCCGCCGCCGTCTCGATCGCCCAGGCCCGCCGCTCCCAGGCATCCGCCTCGGTCGGGGCGCTGAGCCGCTGCTGGAAGACCTGCCCCGTCGCATCCTGCGCCCGCAGCGTCAGGGCCGTGTCGCAGCCGTAGCTCGCCTCCAGCGAGACCTCGCGGACGACCGTCGGCTCGTCCAGATCGACGCGCGCGCGCACATAGTGCCCGCCGCCCGAAAAGTCATAGGACAGCGCCAGCGCCCCCTGCACGACCTCCGCATGCCCTTGCGCGCCGGGAAACTCCGCGCCGTTGTCACAGGCGAGCCTGTTCGGTTCGGCGAACAGGCTCGCCAGCAGGCAAACCGCTGAAAGGAACGATGTCATCGTTGGCAGGCTCCCTATCGGATGACCACAAACGTCCCGCGCGAGAGGCCGTCGTACTGGAATCGCCAGCAGGCATTGTTGACATAGCCCGCCGCTCCCGACGCCGCGCCGAACTCGAGCGTGTTTTCGCCCGGCAGGAGCTTCGCCGGCGGAATCTTCGCGGAATAGCCCGTGTTCTTCTGAAGATTGTCGATCTGCAACAGCGTTTCGCCGTTCAGAAGGACGTAAAACGGATAGGTCGCGCTCGTCATCTGGCCCGCATACGCCGTCCTGAAGTAGACCGACGAGCGAATCTTCCCGGCGATGTCGGCCGGCACCCGGAAACGGATGACTTCCTTGGAATAGAGGTCGTTCCCGCCGATGTACCCGCGCTTGAAGTGCTTCAGATTGCCGTCCGCCAGGTCGATCTCGCGCGTCGAGACGCCCTCCACTTCAAAGACGTCGTCGCCGAACCCGTCATCCCGCCCCCGCTGCCAGCCGCCGCCAAGCTCCAGCGTCTCGATGACAAGCGCGCCCTCGCCGTCATCCGTCCGCGTGACCGTCAGCGAGTTCTCCCCGGCCTGAAGATTCTTCGCCGGCACGAGGACGAAGCCGGCGTGTTCCGCGTCGATGTCGATCTCGTGATGGCGTCCGGACTTCCCGTTGACCGTCACCGCAAGCCGCCAGGCCGCCGAATCGGACGCCAGCTTGATGCGCAGCAGCTGCGCGACCGTCGCGTCGGTTTCCAGCGCAAACCGGAAGCGGACGGAGACCGCCGGGTTGTCATGCGTGAGCGTCGTGTCGAGCTCCTCCCAGCGGGCATTGGCATCGACGCTCGTTGCATTCCGCGTGAACACGTCCTTCGCCCGCCCGTCAAGCCCGACGCGCAGGGCCGACGGCCGGCTGCCGGCAAAGGCCTCCAGCATCTCCGCCTTGCTGAGCGTGCGATGCCAGAGCGCGAACTGCTGAAGGGCGCCGCGAAAGAGCTTGCTCGGATTGGCGGACGCTTCCGTCCCGTAGGCAAACGTCGCCTCCCCGAGCTCTTCGTATCCGAATTTCACGGCACGGTCCCGCCGCACGGCCGGCGTATGGTCTTCCGGCATTCCAAACGCCCACCAGCGAACCATGCGGTTCGTCTGCACCGCATCCGACGCGGAATCGTCCCACGTGTAGCCGACCGTCACCTTGCGGCCGTCGACCGCGACCGCGAGATCGATCCAGCGGCCTTGCGGAATGCGCGGCGCCGCGACCTTGCGCCCGTTCTGCGCGTCGCCTTCCGTCCATTCGCTCGAATCGCGCATGAACCAGTTGCCGACCGACGCCTTCATGTAGCGGCCGAGCTCGCCGTCCTTGTCATCCTTTTCCAGGCTCAGCGCAAGCCCGACGTCTGCGCCCGTTGTCCAAGCCGAACCGAGCGAAATCAGCGGCGCATGGCAATCCGAGTAGTTGTTGACGGGCGAATCGTACCGCACGCGCAGGACGGCCGTGTAGTTGCTGCACGCGCCCGTGCCCGGATAGTCCGCAAACAGGTCCGGGAAGACAAGCCCGTTCGCCTTCACCGTCACGTTGGGAACGGCGCCGACCTCCACCTCCTCAAGGTTGTTCGTCACGGTCGGCACGGGGAACGTCAGGCAGGGGAAGTCCGCCAGCGTCTCGTTGCGGTAGGGACAGTGAACGCGCAGGCTTTCCACGCGAATCGGGGCGCCCTCGCCCGTCTTCGCCGCATTTCGGACGGCGTGATTGGCGTGCGTCGCGTCCGCCGCATGAAGCACGTCGCGAAAGCACCCCTTGCCGTCCGTGAAGACGCCGTCGCCCGCGCCGTCGGCGGCGCCGCGATACCACGCCTTGGCGTCGTCAAAGACATGGGCCTGCGCCGCCATAGCGGAAACTGCAGCCACCGCACAAACAAAGGGCTTTTTCAGCTTTTTCATCTGTCGTATCCTTTCTGTCGTTATGGTTTGAAGTGAACAGGAGGAATTATAGCACACGAACCGAAAGGAGGCGACGCAAATTGCGGAGAAAAATTTTCCGCAATTTGCGCAATGCAGGCGATATCAGCGCGCGCGTCCGACAATGACGCACGAACCTTCGCGCCAAGCCCGAAAGGTCTTCCCTGTACGCCTGACGAAGATTCGGTCAAGGGTGTCGCGAGAGACGCCGCCGAGAAGGTCAGGCACATGCGGCGTCCGAACATGGCGGTCGGCGGCCAGTTCACAGGCGCGCACGTAGATCGCATCGTGGATGGCATCAAGGATCGTCCGTCCGGTCTTGCGTCGAAAGCTCTGTTCCACCGAACGGCGGGAGCCGCCCGCAAACGCGACAACATCCGCCACGGTGATGCCGGAACCCGCCGATTCGCGCAAGAACGCCAGGATGCGGCGAATGTCAGGCATGTTTTCCGCCGCGCACCGTCGCGTCAAGGTCGTCGAGCGACGGCGAATGACCCGCAGGGGATCGAATGTCCAGAGCCCCGACCGTCCAAGACGACCGTGCACCAGATCCCGCAATTTGCTCGCCGCCAAATAGCCCGCCTGGATGAAGTCGAGCTGGACGCTCGACAGCGGCGGACGGGCGTTCGTGCAGATCTTCTCGTCACCGTCCACTCCGATGACGGCAAGATCGTCCGGCACCTGCAGCCCGTTCAGGATCGCCGCGCCCAGAACCTCTTCCGAGACGCGGTCGTTTGCCGCGAAGACGCCACAGGGTTTCGGCAGGTCGCGAATCCAGTCGCCCAATGAGACTGATCCCGCACGATCAAAGACATATCCGGTCTTGCCGGCCTCACGCACAATGCGGCGAAAGGCCGCGCCCCGCCGATTCGACCAGTAATACGGCACGGGAAACGGCACGAAGGCATAATGCTGGAAGTCCAGCGACAAAAGCTCGCGCATGGCCAGCTGGGCGACGACATCCGGATCGGGCGCGACCATATGGTGTGTGCGGCCGAACTTCGGGTCGTGATCCAGGTAGACGACAGGTGCCTTCGAGAAGTCGCCGACCTTGACGAGTCCAGACACGACGGTCGGGTATTCGACAATCACGCCAACCGGCTTCCATTCGGCGAGAATCCTCGCGGCATTCACGGGCCTTTGTCCGCACTCCACCAGCTGGACGTGCCAGGAGACCTGATGGGCAAAGCGGTAAATGCCCTCCAATTGCTCGGCACAGGCATTGCGCGTGCATTCAATGAAGAACAAGATCGTTTTCACCGAGCCTCTTCGATAGCGGCATCGACGATGGTGCGCCTCTCCTTCGAGAACGCGAGGCCGATCAGCGTCAGCGTCTTGCCGTTGCCCGCGAACCGGGCGGCGTAATGGTTCTCGTGGATCTGGCGAATCGCCTCGGCGGCCGACTTGTCCAGCTTGAACTCGATCACGTAGCCGTGCTCCGGCGTCTCAAGCGTCATGTCGATGCGGCCCTCGTTCGTCTTCACCTCCGCCTCCGCCGCGACGCCGATCATCTTCAGGATGACGTACACGATCGCCTGCCACATCTGCTCGTTCTGGCGGTCCGTGAGGTCGTAGGGGATGTTCGCGAAGAGCCGCTTCAGCGCCGCGACGAACTTCTCCGGCTCGCCGTCGTAGAGCGCCTCCACTGCATCGGCCTGGATGTCGTTCGCGCGGTTCTCCTCCTGGCCCGTGTAGGCCGGCACGACCTGCCGCAGGAACGAGTTCTCCACATCCAGGTTCGGGAAGTCGAGCCTGTAGCGACGCGACGCCCCGCGCTGCTGGAAGCCCCGGATCGTCAGGTAGCCCGTCTGGAAGAGGAGTGTCGTGAAGTCGGCCTTGTCCGGCTCGTAAGTCCCCAATACCGACTCGTCCACGTCCACTTTCGCGAAGTTCAGCGGCTTGCGCTTCAGCTCGTCCATCAGGAACGTCGTCATCGCCGTCGTCGACCAGTAGTTGCGAAGCTCCGTCGTCTTCAGGCAGCAGCCGAGCGAGACCGGGTTGATCACCTGCTCGGCCTTCGGGTGGAACAGGTAGCCGTCGTACCAGCGCTCGATTTCCGCAAGTCCCTGTGTGTCCGCGAGCCCGTTCGACTCGGCGAAGCGGTGGAGCAGTTCCGGCAGGTTCTTTGCCACCTCTTCGGGCGTGTAGCCGAAGAGCGTCGCGCAGCTCAGCTCCATCGTCATGTCGTTGAGGTTGTTGAGGTCGGAGAAGAT
>CAKTZI010000067.1 GCA_934635385.1 uncultured Kiritimatiellota bacterium
GAGTGAGCCAAGCGGGACTGTCAGGAAGTGTCTCATTTTGCTCGCCCAAGAAATCTCATTTTGCTCGCTCGCCAACACGCCTCGGAGAGGATTTCGCGTCCTTCATTTTGGTATAATACGCATTAATATGATGCAAGGAAGCGCAGCAATGACGAATGCCATGAATGAAAAGATGCCGGACTTTGAGAAATTGATCGGGCGCATTCAAGCGACATCCGAAGCGTTACAGCAGGATGCGCTCGTGGTCATTAACCGTAGCGTAACGGCGCGAGCGTGGCTCACAGGGCATTACATCGTCGAGTATGAACAACACGGCGAAGACCGTGCGAAATACGGTGAGCAGTTGCTGAAGCGATTGGCGGCCCGTCTGGGGACTGACAAGTTTGCCGTGCCAACTTTGAAGACCTATCGCCTGTTTTACAAGATTTATCCAAGCCTTGCAGGAGAAGTCCGCCTTTATCTTGAGAGTCGGTTTGGGAACGGATCGACAGTGTCGAGCCAATTGACGGGAACTGTGTCCACGGCCTTGCCTGAAAAAAGATCGACGCTGTCGAGCTTATCCGTCGAACAGGGATTGCTTGTCTATTCCGATGACGATGTTGACATAGCCCCATCTGCGATTTTCAACCGCCTCTCATACTCGCATATCTGTGAACTTCTGCATCTTCCCGAGCCTATGATGCGGACGTTCTATGCTTTTGAGGCAATTCGCGGGACATGGAGCGTGCGGGCCTTGCGCAGACAGATCGACAGCCAATATTATCAGCGTGTCGGCTGGGCAAAGAATCCGCACAAGCTCGCGGCATTAGCGCAGGGGCGAGCAGAAAAACTGGACGCTAAAGACTTCATCAAACAGAACACGGTTCTTGAATTCCTCGGACTGAAGCCGCAAGGGGACTGGGACGAATCGGATCTCGAAAGGGGAATTCTCGACAATCTCAAGACCTTCATCCGAGAACTTGGAGCGGGATTCTGTTTCGAAGATCAACAACAGAACATCTTGATTGATGATGTCTACGAACGAATCGATCTCGTTTTCTATCACCGCATCCTCAAATGCCATGTCCTGATTGAGCTTAAGCCGAAAAAGCTGAACTACAAGGATGTTGCGCAACTGAGTCTCTACATGTCCTATTATCGCAAGAACAAGATGACGAGTGGGGACAATCCGCCAATCGGCATTCTCCTGTGTACGGGCGTTGGCCACGAGACGGCGGAATACCTCGCGCCATTTACGGATCCGAAACTTTTCCTGTCCGAGTACCAACTTCAGCTCCCTGCAAAAGAGAGGTTTACGGAGTTCTTGAAGAAGGAGAACGAAGGCGTGTCCACTGTCAGCGTCGGGAGCTGAAATGCGAATTGCCCCGTCGCATAAATACACGATGAGACACATGAGAAGCCCGAAAACAAAGCACGTCGTCGTCGCCTTGCGCCTGGCCGGCATCGCCGGACAGGACAAGCTCAACGGCATCTTCGAATATCTCTCGGAAGGCCCGCGCTGGAACCTCGCCATCTACCGCACCCTCCACGAGTTCACGGCGGAGACCGTCCGCAAGGAGATCGCACGCGGCGCGACGGGCTTCATCGTCGGCCTCCCCGGCGCCGAGGACGCCTTTCGCGCCCTCGCGGACACCGCCCTGCCGACCGTGCTCATGAACGTCGAGTCCGCCGCGTTCGCCGCGCGCCCGGACGTCCTGACAGTCAAGAGCGACGCCGAGGCCGTCGGACGCACGGCGGCGAACACGCTTCTCCAGCAGGGCGTATACAAGAGCTACGGCTTCGTCGGCTATCCGACGGACGACGACTGGAGCCGCGCGCGCGGACGGAGCTTCCGCGATGCGCTGGAGAAAGCCGGCTTCATCGCCCGCATGTTCGACAGCACGCACTTCCGCAACCAGACGGAAAGCAAGTCGGTGCTTCGCGCCTGGCTCCGCACGATGCCGAAGCCCTGCGGCATCCTCGCCGCCTGCGATGACCGAGCCTACGAGGTCATCGACGCCTGCCGGGACGCGGGCCTCGACATCCCGAAGGACATCGGCCTTCTCGGCGTCAACAACGACCCGATCCTCTGCGAGAACGCCGAGCCGACGATCTCGTCCATCCAGCCGGACTTCAAGCGCGAAGGCCGCGTGGCCGCGCAGCTGCTGGACCGTGCCATGGCGCACACACGCGCAACCCGTCCGCCGACGGACAGCGTCGTCCTCGTCGGCGTCCGGCAGGTCGTCCTGCGCGGCTCGACCGTCCCGGTCTCCCACACGGGCAAGATGATCCAGCGCGCGCTCGCCTTCATCGAACGCAACGCGACGCGAAAAGTCTCCGTGCCGGACGTCGCCCGCCACCTGAAGGTCTCGCGCTCGCTCCTCGACCTGCGGTTCAAGGAACTCCAGCGCGAGACCGTGCACGAGGCAATCATCCGCATCCGGCTGGAGGAGGTCAAGCGCCACCTGCGCGCAACCGGCGACACGATCGACCAGGTCACCGCCGACTGCGGCTGGGAGAACCCCAACACGCTCAAGGCCCTGTTCAGGCGGCATTTCGGGCAGTCGATGCGCGCCTGGCGCAAGACCTAGCGCAAGAGCCAACACCATGCCTACTCTTGTGGTATAATACGTGCCGACATGAACGAACATATACGAGCCACCGCCCTTCCGCTGCCGACCATCCGCCGGTATCCGATCTATCTCCGCTGCATCAAGGAGATGATCGCGGCGGGCGAACTGCACATCTCAAGCGCCGTCGTCGCGGAACGCCTCGGCTTCGATCCCGTCCTCACGCGCAAGGACCTCGCGCGGACCGGCGTGCCCGGCAAGCCGCGTCGCGGCTACCCCGCCCTCGCGCTGCAGGACGCGATCAACCACGCGCTCGGCTGGGACTCGACGACGGACGCCGTGCTTGTCGGCGTCGGCTCGCTCGGCAACGCCCTCCTCGGCTACGCGGGCTTCGAGGAGCAGAACCTCTCGATTGTCGCCGCTTTCGACGCGAAAGTAGGGATTATCGGCCTTACGTTCCATGGCGTCAAGGTGCGTCCGATGGAAGACCTGCCGCGCCTCGTCCGGCGGCTCGCCATCCGCCTCGGCATCCTGACCGTCCCCAACGCCGCCGCCCAGACCTGCGCCGACCAGCTCGTCGCCGCCGGCATTCGCGGCATCTGGAACTTCACGTCCGTCCAGCTTGACGTCCCGGCCGGCGTCGTCGTCCAGAACGTCGACCTCGCCCAGTCCCTCGCCGTCCTCTCCCACACGATTTCGGCGGACGGCTCGTCCGCTCAGCCCAGGAGGACGACCAAGACCGACGCGAGGCCGTAGCCGGCGATCACGAGCCAGAGCGGACGGTCGGTGAGGAGGATGCGCTCCGGCCGCCCCACGTCGGCCCTGCGCCCCACGAGCACGAGGTAGCGGACGATCCCGGCGGCCACGAACAGCGACGTCACCCAGAGCAATGGGAAGCGCGCGCCCATCTTCGACGTCAGCGTGTAGGCGAGGTACTCGCCGAAAGACGCCGCGCCCGCGAGCAGGATGAGCGCCTTCAGGGTGCGCGGGTGGTAGCGCTTCAGGACGGCCCGCGACGCGAGCGCCGTCTCCATTTCGGCGCGGCGCTTGCAGAACGCGAGGAACATCGAGAGCGTGAACGTGCAGACCAGGAGCCACGGCGAGATGTAGGCCGAGATGATCGCTGCACCGGCCACCGCGCGCAGGACGAACCCCATCGCCAGCGTCACGACGTCCACATACGGCACACGCTTCAGAAAGCCCGTGTAGAGGCACTGCATGACCGTGTAGGCAAGCATCGTCGCAAAGGCGACCGTCCGCGACGGCAGGAAGATGACGACCAGCGCCGGATACAGGAAGCCCAGCGCGAACAGGACAAGCGCGACGCGGACGGCGGAAATGCGGGAGACGAGGCCCGCCGCGACCGGGCGGAAGCGCTTGACGGGGTGCAGCCGGTCGGCCTCGTAGTCGGAGACGTCGTTCAGCAGGTAGAACGCCGACGAGACGAACGCGAACGCGCCCGCCATCGCCACCGCCATCAGGAACGACTCCCAGCCGCGCGCGATCTCGCGCTGGGAGGCGTCCGCGACGGAGAAGAACCACGCCATCATCACGACGCCGTTCTTCGTCCACTGCTCGACGCGGACCGCCCGCGCCCAGAGGCAGAACGACTGCCACGCGCCCGCGAGGCCGCGCGCACCGTCTGAATGGGGGGCAACCGCAGAATCTGTAGGATCAGGACTCATGCGCGAGATTATACCATATCTCGCACGGCCCTTTCGGCCTATCGTCCCTTGCCGAAGATGTAGATCTCGTCGAGCGCCATTTCGCGCGCGGCGTTCCTCTTCGGGTCGTCGCGGTTCGGCGTGAACGCGAAGCGCACGTAGCGCGCCGTCACGCCGTCCAGCCGGATCTCGGCGTAGCGCGAGTCGTCGCGGATCTCCGTCCCCCACGCGAGCGTGTGCGTCGTCGGCTTCGTGAACGCCGTGCCGTCCTCGGAGAAGCTGACCCGCACCTGCGTCGGCGCGAGCCGGCGGTTGCGTGTGCGCATTTCCCAGAGGAGGACGCGCGTCAGCTCGCGGGCCGCCTTGAGGTCGAATTCGACCGTTGGCTCGGCGATGCCCTTCCAGCGGCAGTGCCTACGCCGTCCCGCCCGGTCGCCGCTCTGCAGCGCCCAGACCTCCGTGCCGTCGCCGAGCGTGCCGTTGAGGCTGTCCTGGATCGCCTCGCCTTTCGCCGCATCCGCGACCGAGAGGTGGCGATACGTCGCGCCCGTCCATTCGGCCCACGGCATGTTGGCGCTCACCCAGTTGTCCGACAGCAGCACCTCGCGCCCCTTCTTCGGCACGTCCACGACGACGACCGTGTGCGTGACGGCGACGCGCCGCCCCGTCGCGTCGAAGAGGTCGGCGACGAGCGGACAGATGCGGTTCGGATAGAGTTTCGGGTCGTCCGCCGTCGGCACGGTGACGTCGAACGCGAAGTGCGCCGAGCCGCCGCCGGACGCGAGCGGCCCGCACGTCTGCGGCTTCGACACGTTCCAGCCCTTCAGCGCGCGCAACGTGACCGTGCCGCCCGCGAACGGCGCGCGGACGGACGGGTTGTCCACGTGGACGTTCACCCGGAACGTCGCGCCCGGCGCGATGAGCGGCGTCGCCTCGCCCGCCGCCGCGGTCTTCTCGCCGAAGTCGGCGAAGGACGTGCCGAGGAGCGGCGCATGGTCGCGCAGGAGGTAGATCCACGCCGCGCTCCGCAGTTCCGGCAGATCGATCCGCACGCCATTCGCCGTCCGCGCGAACGGCACGGGCCGCAGCTCGTTTTCCTCCGCGCGGCAGACGTAGGCCGTGCGGGCGTCCGTTGCGAGCCCATCCGGCAGACGCACAGTCAGCGTCGCCGCCGGCATCGGCCGGTAGGTGAGCGCGGAGACCGCAATCATCACGTTGCCCTTCGCGTCCACGAGCGGCTTCTCGCATCGGAAGTTGCACGTCTCGTCCGGCGTGACCGAATAGGACGGCGAAAGCCCCGCGTCGGCGAGGATCGCACGGAACATCTCGCGCGCCGGCACTTCGTCGTGCGCGGACTCGCTGCGGATCGTGCCCATCTGCGTGTTCGTCCAGTAGGCCTTGCCGCGTCCGTAGGCGTTGCGCGTCCAGATCGCCGCCTTGTTGGAGTAGAGGAGCGCGTGCCGCGCGTTGACGACGTCCGCCGTCGTGGCCTTCCAGTTGACCTTGCCGTCCGCCCGCACGAGATTCCCCCACGGCGAGGCGAACCACACGTCGCCCTGGTCGACGACGACGTCCGCCGACTCCCAGATGCCCTGGAACGCGACGCCCAGCACGTCCGCCAGCCCCTCGTCCGCCGCGCGCGGCAGGTGATGCTCGTCGAACGCGCCGCAGCGGACGTCGCAGAAGAGCCCTCCGCCGCCCTTCACGTAGGCGCGCACGTTCGCGAGGTCGGCGTCGGTCAGGTGTTCCGTCCCGACGAGGAAGAGCGCGTCGATGCTCTTCAGGTACGTCGCGTTCAGCTTCTCGTAGGTGATGACGTTGACGTGCCAGCCCGCGTCGCGCAGGTGCGAATAGACGTTCAGGCGCGAGTTGATCGGGAATCCCCACGGCTCCCTGTTGTCGTCGATGCCGAACGGCACGTCGCGCGCGGGCATGAGGATCGCGAGCGTCGGCGTGCCCGTCACGGGCGCGGCCTCGGTGAACAGGCGTTCCGTGCGGTGGATCGCGGCGTAGAAGCGCGGCAGGTAGAACAGCTTCTCGCGGTTCGTGCCGTCGGGATTGATGAAACCGAAGCTCGCCCAGTCGCCCCACGCCCCGAACCAGCCGTTGCAGAAGAACGTCCCGCCCTTCAGCCCGTTCGGGATCATGCGCCAGACGGTCTGGGCGAACTGCCAGCCCGGCCCGTTGTGGTTGTTGTTCTCGCCGTAGAGCATGCCGCGCCGCGTGCCGGGCGTCCATTCGTCCGGCACGATCGTGTGCGTGAAGAAGTTCATCTCGTAGGCGTTGCGGTCGCCGTGCCCGTAGTGATCCATGCCGCGCACGCCGTTCGTGTAGGGCCGCACCGCCTGGCCGATCAGCTCGTGGTTGCCGCGCTTCGTGCGGGCGATGCGCTGCATCTCCAGCGAGCTCTGCGTGTCCTTGCCGTTCACGCTGCGGCGCTTCGGGTCGAGCTCCCACACGACCTTGTAGTAGTCGGCGAGGAATTCCGCGAACGTCTCCTGCTGGAAGCGGCTCCAGTCCATGAAGTGCCCCGGCTCCTTCGCGTAGGCGTCGAGCCGGCACGGCTCCGCCTCGGCGAACGACGCGTAGCTCTTGCCCCACGCGCGGTTGAGTTTCGCGAGGTCGCCCCTGTAGGCCTTCCGCTCCAGCCAGACGCGGAAGGCCGCGACGGCCTGCTCGGAGTAGTCGAGCGGCGGCAGGTACTCGTTGTCGATCTCCCACTTGAAGATCTTGTCGTCCGCGACCGCGAGCGCGTTCGAGACGCACGCGCGGGCGTAGTCGAAGACGTAGGCGCGCACCTGCGGATCGAACAGGCACGCGCACCGCACCTCCTTGCCGTCCTGGTCGCGGATCTTCGCGAGGCCGCGCCGCGTCTGCGCGCTCAGCGCCGCCCATATCGAGATGCCGTAGACGCCCTGTGGCGAGAGTTTTTCGGGACGGCTCTTCGGGTCGACGCCCCGGCAGACGTAGTTGCCGCCGACGGCGACGTTCATCCCGTGCACGAAGTCCTCGCCCAGCACGCCCACGGGGAAGAACCCGTCCGTGCCGTTCATGTTCGCGTCGATCTCCAGCGAATACGCCCGCGCGCAGGTGAGCGGATCGTCCACGTCGAGCTTCGGCACGAGGGCCTGGAAATCGGGCTCGGCGGCAATGGCCGCACAGCCGAACATGAGGGGGACAACACGTATCAGCGTCAATCGCATATCTTCGCTCCTGAGTTCTCTTCCTTGTGATAGTCAAAGTCCGCCGCGCCCGTCGCGCCCGTGCGCGCGGCCGCCGGAAAGACGTCATTCACGTCCAGCCCGTAGACGAACACGGGCTCGCCGTCAAGCGCGAGGCGCAGACGTCCGTTTCGGACGTCCGGCGCGCGTTCGCGCCCGATCACGTCAAAGACGCGCACCCGTCCGCCGCGCGCGACCTTGAAGGAATAGTCCGTCTTCTTCGTCCAGTGCCGCACCCACGCCTCCTTGTGGCGAAAGAGCGCGTCGCGGCGGTCGTTCGGCAGCGCCCGCACGGCCTTGGGCAAACCGTCCAGCCAGAGGCGATACTGCTGGCCGCCCTCCGCGCGGTCGAAGAGCAGCGCGAGCGACCCTTCCGGCGTCTCGAACGCAAACCCGCGCAGCGTGCCGCCCGCTGCCGCGTCCCGCTCCCGCACGAACCGCGCGCCGTCCAGCCGCTCGCACGTCGCGGCATAGGCGAGGAGCGACGGCTTCGGCGAGTCGTCGCGCATGAGGAGTCCGAAGTCGTATTCGGCGTTCAGCGTGCTCGTGCCGGACGGATGCGCCACGGGGTAGCCGTGCGGATCCTGGCTCGTCCCCTGATGGAGCTTGTAGAACATCATGCTCTTCACGCGCGGCTCGGCGGCCGCGACCGCGAGCGAGAGCGCGACGTTCTCCGCCGCCTGTCGCGGCGAATCCTTCCAGCCGTCGTTCGGATGCGTCGCCGCATAGCATTCGGTCAGGTGAATCTCCTTGTCGGGATAGCCGAGCGCGGCGAAGCGGTCGCGCGCGCGCTGGATGATGCCGCGAAAGACCCAGCCGCCGCGCGTCCAGTCCGCCGTGTAGTAGCCGCGCCCCGGATGAAGCGTGAGGCCGTCCACGAGGTCGAACGCGCCCGCGTCCTTCAGCCGCGCCATCATGTCCGCCGAGTAGTCCGGCTGAAGGCCGAAGGTGATGATCTTGACGTGCCCCAGCCCCTCGGCGTCGAACCGCGCGCGGATCGCCTTCAGCCAGCTCACGTAGCACGTCACGAGCCGCGCCTGCTCCTCGGCGGACTTGCGCCAGCCGACTTCGTTGCCGAACTCGAAGACGGGCGAGCCCTGCGCACGGATGCGCCCGACGATTTCCTCGTCGAGGATCTGGCGGTGCCGCGCGTTCGCGGGATCGAAGACTTCCGGCGGCGCGTGCCGCGAAGCGTAGGCCGTGATGCCGCCATTCGTCCGGAAATGGCGGTTGTCGCCGTAACGCAGGATCGCGACGCCGAGCCGCGCCATCAGCCGTTCGGCATCCGCGCCCTCCGGGTACGCCGCCATGCCGGCGACGGACGTGTCGCGGTGGCGGAACGCATGCGGCGGCAGCACGGCGAGATTCGTCCGCACGAAGCCGTCCTCCCGGTCGCCGTCCGCGAGCGACGCCTCGACGAACCAGATGCCGCGCGCGCCGGACGGCAGCGCGGGGAGCGTAAAGGCGTGGCCGCGCGGCTTGCCGCGCACGAAATCGACGGCGGACTTCCGCTCGAGGACGACGCGGCCGTCAAAGTCCCGCACGACGACGCGGAGCGTGCGGCGGCCCGTGACGAGCGGATCGACCCGTAGCGCGAATGTCGGCGCGCCGCCCTCGAAGAGGTTGAACGGACGGCTCGTGGAAAGCCGCAGCACGAAGGGACGGCCATCGACCTCGGCCGCCGCGACCTGCGCGTCCGTCGCGTGGACGCCGGAGACGAATTCGAGCCGCGCGCGAAAGAGCCCGTCCGCATCCGGCTGGCGCCCAAAGCCGGGACACTCCGTCCGCGCACCCGACCAGCCGGTGTTGCAGCACCAGAAGACCTGCCCCGACTTTGCCGTGTAGGGCTTCAGGTTGAGGCTCTTGACCTCGAACGGCACGCCGGGGTCGAAGTAGCCGGCCGCGACAGCGGGCTTACAGCGCATCCAGTAGCCGCACTTCGTCACCGTCGGATCGCGCACCGTGCCGTTCAGGCGCACGACATCGAGCATCTGTCCGCCGCTCTTGACGGACGCGGCGAAGTCGCCCGTGAAGTCCACGCGAAAGCCGTGTCCCGTCAGCGTCGCGACGGCCTCCAGCCGCCGCACGGCGTTCGACACGTCGTTGTCGATCCGATACGCGACGACAAGCGCGCCGTTGGACGCGGTCGCCGAGACGGGCTCGGCGACCTGCGGATTGCCCCACCCGAACGAGAGACGCCCGACGGCCAGCACGTCCGCACCCGACCAGTCCGAGACGACGAGCGCACCGTCCGCGAACCGCAACGCGCAGACGGCATCGGCGAGACGCAGCCCGTCGGCCGCCGCCGCACCGACCCACACGCCGCACAGGAAAAGGAGTGTCGCCCGAATCATGAAGCCCCGTTCAGCGGATGATGATGGCCAATCCGCGACGCGGACGAATCGTCGCCACGAGCGTCTTCGCGTTCGCGTCGTAGCGGAGCGCCGTCCTGTACCTGTCGGGATCGGGGAACGCCGCGTTCGCCGTCAGCTTCGCGAGCCGCGCCTCGTCCATCGGCACTTTCGAGAAGCCGTTCACGCAGGAGATCAGCGGCACGGTCAGCGCCTTCGTCGGCGCGAAGCCGTCCGCAAGGCGAATCTCGATTGGCTGGTTGCCCCAAATCCAGATGTCGCGGCCTTTGATCTCGTTGCGCACGGGCGCTTCGGCGTAGCCGCCCTCGGACACGACGAACCGCAGCTTCACGGCGTCCGTCAGCGGCTCTTCGTCGGACGTGCCGAGGCCGAGCGTCTCGTAGTTCGCCGTGTAGTCGTGGCAGACGAGGCTCGGATGCGCCCCCGAGAACTCGATGGCGCTGTTCGGACAGTTCGTCCAGCTGTAGGTCGACGCCTCGTTGCCGCTGAAGTTCACCATGCCGCGAATGCCGACCGTGCCGCCGTCCGCGATGCGCAGCGTGTAGTCCTTCGTCGCGCCCGGCTTGAAGCTGAACCCGTTCTTCGTCACGCCGCCCGCGCCGTACTGGAGCCGTCCGCCGTCACGCACGACGAGCGCGACGTTCGTGCCCGAAAAGGCGAAGGCCGTGTTCGTCATCGCGCCGCCCGCGAGCTCGAATGTCTTGCCTGCGCCGTCGCCCGCGAACGCCGGAATCGCCGCGAGCGTGCCGCGCGCGAGAATGACGCGGTTGCCCGTGCCGTTGACCGTGACGGACGGGAACGTCGCGCAATCCGCCACCGTCAGGACGTTCCCGCAGCTGTTCGTCGCGAAGGAGATCGCGCCCTTGACCGTGCTGTCCGCAAAGGAGAGCGAGCAGTCCGTGCCGTTGAGGACCTGGAGATGCCGCGTCGTAAACGTCGCGTTCGACACGACGAGCGTGTCGCCGAGGCCGCACACGCGAAAGTCCCCGCTTGCGCCATCGCACGTCATGTCAAATGTCGAGTCCGCCACGACGACGCGGTTCGACACCGAGTAGCCGTCCCTTTTCGACGAGCCGAGGTAGACGCCGCGCGAGAGCGAGTTGCCGTACTTGTGGAACGTGACGGTGGAACCGTTGCGGATCGTCCACGTCGTGTTCGAGACGGGTGCTGTCGCCCCGCTGCCCTTGCCGCCGATGTTGACCGTGTAGAACCTCGCCGTCGCCTGGTCGAAGGTCAGCGTACCGTCCGTGACACCCTCCAAATAAAAGGCGATGTTGTAATCGACGTGTTGCGTACAGTCGAAGACGGAGCCGCCGTCGACCGTCAGCGAAACGCCCGTGCTGTGGTAGATGCCGAAGCTCGATTGGCTCGTGAACGTCGCGCCGTCCGTCACGCGCAGCGCAAGGCCGTTGACGTTCTCGAACGCGCGCCCGCCGCCCGCGACGACGGTGCCGTTGCGAAACGTCACGCCCGACTTGAGGGACAGCCCGCCGGACGTCGTGTAGGCAAATGTGCCGAGATCAAAAGGTATCGCGTCCGCCGCACCTGCCGCAAAGGTCGTCTTGCCGAACGTGACGGACGACGAAAGCGAAAGTCCTTCTGCCGGGATGCTGGCCACCGGAAAGTTCACGGCCTCGGTCTCAGAAGGAATTACCCCCCCCCCCCCCCAGTTGTCGGGAGAGGCCACGTCGCCGCCCGGCCCCGTGAAATCAACGGCGACCGCCCGAAGCGTGGTCGTCGCCCAAACTGCCGCCGTCATCCATGTCCTTGCCGTCATTGTCGCGCGTTCCTTTCTGCTATCCTGTTGAAGATAAGCGCATTATAGCAGAATTTCCCCCGCACGTCATTGCATTCATGCGCAAAATGAAATGCACAAAGGCGAAGTCTGCCATCAAGCCAAACAACGACGAATAGGTCACGCTCGATCCGCACGGCATTCCAGTTCCGTCACATATACATCCCGCATGGCTCGCCCAGTAGCAGAGAAGAACATCCGCGCAGTGGTTTTTGGTATAATTCGCACTGTCCTTGTCCTTCGGCTAGTCGAGGGGCCTATAGGTCGGGAACTGACGCGGCGCACTGCCGCGCTCCACCCCGCGACCGCATCATCACTGTAGCATCGACGCTACACGCTGTTTCAGCAAATACGACCAATATTTACTTTGGGAACGGCCTGTAAGTGGAGATGCGCCCGATTGGGCGCATTTTCTCTTCACGCATTCCCATAGGCCTTTGGTCGGGCTTTCTCAGCGTGCATGAACAGAAAATGCGCTCTTTTCATGCATGGGGACAGTCCCTGCGGCGATCCTTGCGCACCGAAGGGAGACCGATGGCCAGGAATGCCGACTTGAACGGGGCCAAAAACGCGAAGAAGGACGAATTCTACACGCAGCTCGTCGACATCGGCGTCGGGAAGACGTCCGAGATCCCCTGTGACTATGACGGCGTGATGGGCGTGCCGATCACGTTCATGGACAAGTACAGTCCAGACCAGTTCGAGATCGTCGGCGCGTCAGAAAGTGAGGGCAAAGGTTTTTCACAGGGCCTTTGGGATGAGGCGAGTGGCATCGCCCAGCCATTGCTTTGCGGAGAGAAGACCTACAAGCGGCTGTTCATCCGCCGCTGGCGGTAAAGGGATTTTTCACACGGAGGCACGGAGACACGGAGCGGGATAGGATGTTTGAGACAAGATTGACAGGATTGTTAAGGCTGGTGTATCAACCCCTCAAATCCTGAGAATCCTGTAAATCCTGTCAAAGAAACTCCGTGCCACCGTCTCTCCTCAATCTCCGTGTTCAGCGACAGCAACACAAGGCAAGCAAAAGCAACAACAGAACAGCAAGGAAAGACAAGATGAAGATAGAGATGCATGACGTGACGATCCGCGAGCTGGTGGACGGCTACCGCGACGAGGGGGACGACGGCGTGTTCGGCTACGGCGGACGGCTCGACATCCGCCCGCCCTACCAGCGCGAGTTCGTCTACGACGAGAAGAAGCGCATGGCCGTCGTCGACTCAATCATGAACGGCTTCCCGCTCAACGTGATGTACTGGGTCGCGCGCGCGGACGGCGGCTACGAGGTGATGGACGGCCAGCAGCGCACGGTCTCCATCGGGCAGTTCTTCAGCGGCGACTTCTGCGGACGGAAGTTCGCGCTGGAGGAGATGCACGCCGACCACGTGAAGCCCTGGTGTCGGGGTGGGCAGACGACGCTGGAGAACGGCCAGATGCTCTGCCACGACTGCAACTGGACGAAGGGGAAGAGATGAGCGCGCGCTTCAGGATTTTCCGCACGTAATTCTCATTCCCGTCCGGGCAGTTCGCTCGGAACTTTGGTATAATCCGTTCCATGAAGATTCTTCCGGCACTTCTCGTCTTCCCGCGGACGGCGCTGGACGTCGCCGTCCCGCCGCTGCCGTTTGCCCCGTCCGCCCTTTCGGAGATTCGGTGATGGTCGCGCCTGTCTTCAGAGAACCGGCTTTCGTCTGGGCTTGCGTCGCCCTCATGGGCGGATGCGCCCTTGCCGCTCTTGCGCTTTGGCAGAGGAGATTTCTGCTGGGGTGTTTGGAACGGTTCGTTAGGTTGCCGCCGTCTAGCAAGGCCGTCATCGTGACGGCGGTTGTCATCGCGACGGTCTTCGCGCAGAAGCCGGCGAATGTAGCCACGGATTCTCACGGATTTACACGGATTGAGGAGGTGTCTGCGACGCTCATTGAGGAGCCTACGGCGTTTAACACGGAGGAAACGGAGGGTGGAAGACACGGAGAGGGGAACGATGTTTTAGACAGGATTGTTGAGGCTGGCGCATCAAACCCTCCAAATCCTGTGAATCCTGTAAATTCTGTCAAAGAAACTCCGTGCCGCCCCTCCTCCAACACCTCCGTGTTCAGCGCCGCAGGCAACCCCGCCCTCTCGTCCAACGACGTGGTGCGCGGCTATCGCCTCGAAACGGTGCGGACGAACGCGGCCGACTTCAGCAAGAGGCCAACAAACGCGCGGCTCGTCGGCACGTGGCACCTCACAGACGCCTACAGGGGAAGAGCGCGAGCGCAACTGAATGGCTTTTGCTTTCCAATCGGCAGCCACGTCGTGACGTCGCTCTGGGCGCACACGTGGGGCAAGGTGCGTCCGCAGCTGCGGAACGCCTCGAACGAGATCGTCGTCATCGGCGAGCCCATGTTCGCACGGCACGGACAGTCCTTCCTCTGGACGGCGGCGACCACGAACGGCTCTGTCTTGCTGACGTGGGAGAACTTCTTCTTGGGGAATCCATACGAGAGAAAAGAAACCACGGATTGTCACGGATTGACACGG
>CAKTZI010000068.1 GCA_934635385.1 uncultured Kiritimatiellota bacterium
GAGAAGGACGCGGTCGGCCGGCTCTGGGCGGCGCAGGACAGGGCGAAATACGTCTATGCCACGATCTACGGGCCGGAGCGGGACGGCAAGACCGTCGAGCAGCAGATCGCGGCGGCGTTCGGGGCTTCCTGACGCTGCGCTAAAAGTTGCTGACCCCAATGGAGGGGTTTGAGTGTTGGGCTTCGTGGGGACAGGCCTCCGGTTGTCCTGCGTTCGCAACCGAGGCAAGATTTTGTTTCGCAAACGAGGCACGAATGGGGTTGTCGGGCAAGCCGAAGAAATGGTATCATATTGAACATCAAATGCGACGAAAGGAATCACAGCTATGAATATGAGGAACACGGAGGGTCAGAAGTTCAGGCAGCAGGGGGGGGGGGCAGTCGCTCTTGCGTCTCTCTGCCTGTTCGCGTCGCTCGTCACACACGGCGAGTCGTTGACGGTGAATGATGGACAGTCGATGCAGATTTCGACTGCGGCGACTTACGAGAGAATCGATGTCCACGGTGTGCTGACGGTGTCGGGCGGTGCCGTCGTGACCGCGCCGGACATTCAACTCGGTTCGACGAAAGACGAGGCTCAGATCGTTGCCGTTGGCGCGGGTACGCAGGTGGGCGAAGCGAGCAGCAACAACTCGTCCGCGAGAACGACTTTGGTGCTTGGTGCGGAAGGTGGTGTCGGTCGTCTGATAGCCAAGGACGGCGGTTCGATTGGCATTTGCAAGCTGACGATTGACGCGACGGCAGCCACATCCGCAAACGGTTTCGTCGATTATGCACGCCTTGAGGCCGAAGGTCGACTGGCAATACGCGAGTCCGTGAACGAGTCGGCCGCGACAGGGCGTGTCGTCTGCGCGGGCGGCACGCTGTCCTCCGCACAGGGCTGGTGGCCGACGATGTTTGCCAAGGGGGCGTTTCGGCTGGAAGCCGTCAACGAGACAACGACGAAGATATCATTCCCGTACATCGGGCATCAGACGTTTAACGCAAGTGGCACAACGGTGCTGCTGGATGGAGACGGGGCATTCCGCTTCGTGGGGACTTTGGGAAACGACGGTTATCGCGTGACGTTCAACAAGGGTACGACGTTCAATTCGTCCGGCAAGCTGAATCTGTCCACGTGCCACTATATCTTCAACGTCGGCGTGACGTGCGGGCCGGATTTCGGCGGAATCGAACTGGACAGGAGTCGCCTGACGCTTGCCGAAAATTGCGTCCTCCGTCTGCCGGCGCTTGACTGTTCGGGAGACTCCGTTCTGGCGGGTGCGGGCGCGTTGACGCTTGACGTGCCGGACGCGGCCGAGACGGCATTCGCGCCGAAACTGGCCGAAGGCGCGACGCTGACAATCGAGAAGGCCTGACGGTCAGAGACGTCGGGACGATTCCGTCATTCGTTCTGACGGAGGGCGCGGTTGCCTTTTCCTCAGACGTGGAGGTCGGGACGCTGACGCTTGCTTCCGGCACGACGCTTTCCGTCGATGGCGTGACCGTGACCGTGCGGGATTTAGACGACGCGGGCGCGTCGATCAACCTCCTGAACGGCGGGCGAATTGTCCGGCTGTTCGATGTCGTGGCGGGCGGGACTACCGATCTCCGCGCCTGCGATGCGTCGCGTGGCGGGTTGACGAAGACCGGCGAGGGCGTTCTTCGCCTGTACGATCCGGCGCTGACTGGGACGGTCCATGTGGCGGCGGGGACATTGACGTTTTCACGTTGGGGACTGTCCGACCGCTATGTTCGGATGACGTTCAAGGAGCTTCTTCCGTTTTGGTACGGGGACGCGCAGGGCAATCGTCCGATCGGGAACCTGAACGGGAAAGTCGCGCTGTATGACGTCGATGGCGCACGTTGCGCGTTTGAGGAAGACCCGTCTGTCTCATTCGGTGTTGCGGCGAAAGATCTGCAGGCAGGAGGGCTTACGGCGCCTGAGGGGACGACCTTCGAGACGACTCAATACCAGAACTTCAACTTCTTCTTCTCGACTTCGACGGGCTATACGGTTCGCTTCACGCGGTGTGCGGTGACGAATGCGCTTGACGCCGGATGCTGGCAGACCGTCACCAAGCGGCTTCTGCCGAGCGTGCCGGCGCTTGACGGCTTCAACTTCTACGCCCAGTGGGACTTCGGCAATCCGACGACATGGACGGTCGAGACGAGCGCGACGGGCGAAGAAGGTTCCTGGCGCGTGGTGCTGGACAAGCGCGGCGAACGGCATCCGCAGATGGGCGCGAACAATTCCCTGTGGATGAACGGCGGCGACACGTCTCCCGCCTACCTGCTCTTCTATTCCGAACCCGGTGTGCGCGACGTTGCCGATACGCTCGCCGTGCAGGTTGATGCGGATGCCACGCTCGATTTCACGATGAAGACGGGCGGTCAGGCGATCGATCGCCTCGTCTACGATCCGACACGCGGGGCTGGCGTGATTTCCAATGTCGCTTTTGCCGCAAACGGCACGTTGGAGATCGTGAACGCCTCCGGCAAGCTCGGAGACTACGTTGGCGAATTGCCCTGGACATTCTCCGGCGAAACAGGCGAAACGGACAACGTGAAGACGTGGCGTGTCTCGTTCAACGGCGCGGAGAAGCGGTGGATGTTGCGGTGGCAAGCCGGTCGTCTTCATCTTGTTCGCTGTGGCTTGGTTCTCGTCTTCCGATGACAGGGATAAGGACTTCGACCATGAGAAGAGGGTTTGGGGCGGGATTATTCTGTCTGTTGGCTCTGCACGGCGCGGCGGCGACCAACCTGGTTGTCAACGGCGACTTCTCCGCAGGCCTGAAGGGCTGGACGTACGGGGGGAGCTTCGGCGGCGGGAAGGGGTGCGTCGGCCTTGTGACGAACGTCGGCGGCAAGGCCTTCCTTCGGCTTGAAAAGTCGCTGGGACCCGGCGGCACGCAGGTCTTCTCCGCCCAGGTTCCGCTGTCTGGCGCGATGCGCTACCGCCTTTCCTGTCGGACGCAGGCGAACAACGGCCTCCTCTTCGTGCGCTATTTCCGGCACGACGGGGAGACGTGGACGGTGCTGGAGGGCCCGACGGGCGCGCCGGTGACGAAGCATTACGATTCGTTTGGACGGGATGCGGAAGCGGGGGTGCGGTGGCGCGACTTTTCCGTGACAAACACGGTTCCGCAGATGGCAAAGGAAGAAGACGTGGCGATTCAGCTTCAGTTCCAGACCTATCCGAAACCGGATGGCACAGGCTTCCTTGAGGTGTCCGACGTTGAGGTGGAGCCCTTGGATGCGCCCGTCGCCGCGATTCCGTCCGCCGTCTCCCTGTCGTTGCGTCCGACGCCGTTGGAGGAGGGCTATCGGACGGTCGAGAAGGCTTTTGACTGGAAATGGGAGATCAAGAACGGGCTCTTCTACCGCAATGGGCGCCCCTATTTCTTCTGCGGTTGGGGGGAGAGCCCTGGCGGCGGCATGGGCGGCGCGGCCGGGCTCTGGCTGGCGCGACTTCAGGGCATCCGGTTCATCGGGACTTACCAATATCCGAACCAGCGCATCAGGCGCGTCGGTCGTGCGAAATACGAGCTGGTCGCACGGTCGCGTTCGGGGTGGATCTCGTGGCAGCGCGAGGCGGCTCGGTTCGGTCTGCTGACGGAGCCGCATCCGCTCACCGAGTACGACCGCAATTCCACGCTCGGCAAGTTCTGCCGCGAACACCCGGAATGGCAGGAACTCTACTTTGACCTTGGGCATTATCTGTCCTACGATTCAGGGACGCCTCTTGCGGCGGACATCCTTGGCGAAAGCTACAAACACTATTTCGGGCATACGTTTCCAAACTGCGGAACGGACTACTGCGAACTGGCGCGCGAACCCGGCGCCGAGAACTGCAACGTGCGCATGAGAGAGGCCTTTCGTGCGTTTGCGCGGCACAAGTACGGAGATGATCTTGCGTGCGCGAACCGTGTCTGGAGAACCGACTTCACGTCATGGAATGACGTCCACCCCCTTCATCTGGATACGGATGCCGTTGCGGCTTCGGCGAATGCGCTGTCCCTGCGGCGGCATGTCTTCGACCGCTACCCCGAGCATTACTATGACTTCCTCCGGTTCATGCAGCTGGACACGGCCGCGCGCACGAAGAACGAGATCGCGGCCGTTCGCAAGGCCGTTCCGGGCGTTCCCGTGACGGTGGACGTTCGCGGACATCATGCCTATACGGATGGATACATGGCGTATGACCCGGACCTGATTGCGCCGTTGGAAGACATTTTCCACGTTCACTGCGGCTTTTTCCCATATGTCTACAACAAAACGCCTGTACACGTCCCGACGCTGTGCGACGAGACCGCCTATCCGCTTTTCGCCTACAACTACTTTATACGTAACACGACGAAGCCCATGGTGCAGAGCGAGGACATCATCTCGCGGGCGATGCTGCCCGGATCTGACGGCGAGGCGATGGCCAATAACGACTTCGCGCAGCTCCACAAGCGTCCGTGGCGGTTTCGCATCGAGGAGAAGGGCGAGGACGGACTTGCGTCGGGCTGGTTCAAGCAGGGATTCGATGACGCGGCTTGGGGCGAGGTGACGGTGCCCGGCGCGTGGGACGAGCAGTCGGCATACAAGGGGCGGGTCGGCATCGGCTGGTACCGGGCGAAATTCCGTCTGTCCGGTCGCCTGAAGGCCGATTATCTTGATGGCGGCCGCCGGTTCCTGATCTACAGGAAAGGGGTCGCGCAACGTGGCACGGTTTGGCTGAACGGCACGAAGGTCGGTTCGGTCGCGGGATGGGACAAGGGCTACGAGTTCGATGTCGGTGCGCTGCTGAACTATGGCGGCGAGAACGAGATCGTCTGGCGCGTGGTCGGGGACAAATGGCAGAACGGTCTGCGCTTCCGCTGCCATGTGCTGTGCTCGGACATGCTCAACAAGAGCCGCCCCTTTGGGGAGAAGGACTATGCGCTGATGTACTGGACATACCTGATGCGCGGCAGTTCGGGCGTGCTCAACTGGAACTGGCACGACGACCGGCTGCTGTCGTACCTGCCGCGCGTCATTGCGCCGCTGGAGACGGCGGCCGGCGTTGCGCTTGAAAGTCTGCGAAGCCGCCGTTCGCGAATCGCGTACCTCTACGGATTTCTGTCGGAGCGGGGATTGCCGTTCAAGGCGGAGAAGCGACATTACACGGCCCTGACGTGGTACAATGCGCTTGAGTTCCTCGGAACGCGTCCAGACGTCGTTTCCGAACGAACGTTTGTGCGTGACGTGACGCCGGAATCGTATCCGCTGCTGGTCGTTCCGGAGACGGCGCTCGTGGCGGACAAGACCTATCGCCATTTTAAGGATTACCTTGCGGCGGGCGGTACGGCCGTCATCACGACAAACGCATTGCGAAAGACGTTCTCCCGCTTTGCGGACACAGACGTGGATTCGCTGGACGGGCGGATTGTTCGTCTTCCGTCCGACTTGTCGCTGTCTGATCTGATGTCGGCGTTGCGTCCCCTTGTCCCGGCGCCGGAAGTCGAGGTCGAGAGTTCGGAGGAACGCGAACGTCCGATGATCGAGCGAATGCTCGCAGGTGATGCGGAAGCCAAGATTCTCTACCTGTGCAATTGGGGTGGCTTCAGCCATCCGCTGACGGTGCGGATTCCGGCGGCTTACGGCAATTGGCGACTGACCGACTTGCGCGGATCGTTCATGCGTGAGTCGGACGGTTCGCTGAAGGTGACGGTTCCGTCTCAGGCGCCCGTGGCCTGTCTGCTGACGCGCGGCGAGCCTGAACCGTGGATGAAAACGGGGCCGTCGCCCGCCAACCGTGCCGTCTGGCGGCGGCTGACCGACCTGTTGGCGCGAAAGGACAGCGGACGCCCCAAGGCGCTCTGGGCGGTCGAGCGCGAGTATTACCCCTATCTGCTGGATCGGTTCGACGCCTTTGGTCTGGACAACGTCCAGCCCTGTCGTCCGGAGGACTGGACGGCCGAGCATCTCGCGGCGGCGAAGGTGGTTGTCCTGTCGGAGGGCGGAACGACGAGCCTTCGGGTTGCCTTGCGCCGTCCGGCATTCAAGACGCTCTTGCGCGACTACGTGAGAAACGGCGGGTCCCTGTTTGTCTCGGCGTTCTCGGCTGGGACAATCAACGCCTATGGCGACGTGCTGCGGGACGTTGCGGGGATCTTTGGCGTGAACGGCCTGTGGTGTGACGTGGCGCGTGACCGTTCGCATGCGGCGTTCGGCGACGCCTGGCAGATCGCTTCGGAAGACGTGGCAACGGGATCTCCCTTGACGGAAGGCGTGAAAAGGGTCAATCTCTTCACGCTCTCGCCGCTGGTGGCCGACAAGGGCGCGGCGGTGACGCCTGTCGTGAAGATTCCGGCGTCCGCCGAACGTCACGCGGGCAAGTTGGCGATGGCCGCCGTCGAATACGGGAAGGGACGTGTTTTCGTCAGCGCGGACGCGATGGCGTTCCAGCCGCTTCGCATCGAGACGGCGGACAATGCTGCTCTGCTTGAGAACGTGATCGGGTGGCTGCTGCGCGAAAGGGTCACGCCGGAGATGCGCGCGGCTTTCAAGGCCGGGCTGTTCGTCACGAAAGAGTCGATGGAGTAACGCCTCGTGACGATCGACTCCCGTTACTGAACGGCAACATTGCCAAATGGTCATTTGGCGGAAAGGTGGCGGTTAGGTTCGTTTCCTATACTGTGTGCATCATGAACCCTCAAAGGAGATGCACACGATGAAACGATTCCTGCTGACACTGGCGATGGCCCTCGCGGCCGTCACGTGCGTTGCCGCGTCCGAAGCGCCGGCGGAGACGACGGCCGTCCATCGCGGCTGCCACAAGATGGGCGTGCGCCGTCCCGGCCGCAACGGCACGACGCACCATCACGTCAAGAAGGTGAAGAGGGCCGCGAAGCCGGTCGCGACGAATGCCGCGCCGGCGACGGTCGCGCAGTCGGCTCCGGCGGCGGCGAAATGAGGCCGTCCGCCGCCCTGCGTCTCGCGTACGCGACGTCCGAGGCCAAGGCCGACGCGGCGGGCTGGTGGGAGGATCCGTCGCTCGACGTCGACTGGCTGCGGCTGAAAGTGTCTGACCCCAGTGGTAGGGTTCGAGTGGTAGGGTTGGTTGCTCATCCGGACTTAGATACGTTCGCGCCAAGATATGAGAATCAGGTGTGGAATTCTTAGACGCCCCGTTTGATTCTTGCAAGGGAAGCGGGAAAGCTCGCCGTCGGCGTCCTTCGTCGCGGTGGGCATGTTTTTGGTATAATCTGTCTCCAGATGATTCGTGAAGCGAGCGCGTTTTCCGAAACCGAAAAGCGTGGCGACAGACAATATGGACAGCATCTTCAAGCTCAAGTCGAAGTTCAAGCCGACGGGCGACCAGCCGGAGGCGATCCAGGCGCTTCTGGACGGGCTGAAGCGCGGCGACGACCGGCTCGTCCTGCGGGGCGTGACCGGGTCGGGCAAGACGTTCACGATGGCGAACCTGATCCAGCGGTGGAACCGTCCGACCCTCATCCTCTCGCACAACAAGACGCTGGCCGCCCAGCTCTTCGCCGAGCTGAAGGAGTTCTTTCCCGAAAACGCCGTCGAGTACTTCATCAGCTACTACGACTACTACCAGCCTGAGGCGTACATCCCGCAGACGGACACCTACATCGAGAAGGACGCCGCGATCAACGAGGAGATCGAGCGCTACCGCCTCGCCGCGACGAACGCCCTCATCGCCCGCCGCGACGTGATCGTCGTCTCGTCCGTGAGCTGCATCTACGGCCTCGGCGAGTCCGACGAGTACCGCGACCTCGCCGTGCGCATCAAGGTCGGCGACGATTCGTCTGGGCGCAGTGCGGTGATTGCCCGCCTCATCGAGGCGCAGTATGTGCGCAATGACTACGACTTTGCGCCGGGCGTCTTCCGCGTGCGCGGCGACGTCGTTGACATTTTCCCTGCCTACGAGACGAAGGCGCTGCGCGTCGAGTTCTTTGGCGACGAGGTGGATTCGATCCGTGAGCTTGATCCGCTCACGGGCAAATGCGGCGTGTCGATGCCGGCGGCGGTCGTCACGCCCGCGAAGCAGTTCGTGATGGGCAAGGACCGCTTCGAGGCGGCGTTCGCGCGCATCGAGGCGGAGCTCGCCGACCGGCTGAAGTTCTTCGCCTCGAAGGGCAAGCTGCTGGAGGCGCAGCGGCTCAGGGAGCGCACCGAGTACGACATCGAGATGATGCGCGAGCTCGGCTACTGCAACGGGATTGAGAACTATTCGCGTCCGCTCACGGGGCGTGCGCCGGGGACGGCGGGCGAATGCCTCATCGACTATTTCCCGGACGACTTCCTGACCATCATCGACGAGAGCCACGTCTCGGTGCCGCAGATCCGCGCGATGTACAACGGCGACCAGGCGCGCAAGTCGAAGCTCGTCGACTACGGCTTCCGCCTGCCGAGCGCGAAGGACAACCGTCCGCTCACGTTCGACGAGTTCAACGCGAAGGTCAAGCAGATCGTCTACTGTTCGGCGACGCCGGGCGACTACGAGTACGCCGAGGCGCAGACGGTGGCGGAGCAGGTGATCCGTCCGACGGGGCTTCTCGACCCGATTATCGAGCTTCGTCCGCTCAAGAACCAGGTGGACGACCTCATGGCCGAGATCGACCGCGTCGTGAAGGAGGGCGACCGCGTGTTCGTGACGACGCTCACGAAGCGCTCGTCCGAAGACCTGACGCACTACCTGCACGAGGCGGGCATCCGCGTCGAGTACCTGCATTCGGACATCGATGCGATCGAGCGCGTCGCGATCCTTCAGCGCCTGCGCAAGGGCGAGTTCGACGTCCTCGTGGGCATCAATCTCCTGCGCGAGGGCCTGGACCTGCCGGAAGTCGCGCTCGTCGCGATCCTCGACGCGGACAAGGAGGGCTTTCTCCGCTCGACGACCTCGCTCGTGCAGACGGCGGGCCGCACGGCGCGCCACGAGAGGGGGCGCGTCATCCTCTACTGCGACCACAAGACGGACGCGATCCGCGACCTGCTGCGCATCACGAAGGCGCACCGCGAGAAGCAGATCGCCTACAACACGGCGCATCACATCACGCCGCATTCCGTCAAGCGCGCCATCAACGAGTCGGCGTATGTGTTCAAGAGCGGGGGGAGTGTTGAGCGTTCGGGGTTGAAAGGCGCACTCAGCGCTCAGTCCTCACCCCCCAACCAACCCTCCACCTCCCAACTCCTCGAAGAGCTGACGCGCGACATGCTGCAGGCGGCGGACAACCTCGAATTCGAGCGCGCGGCCTACCTGCGCGACCAGATCGCCGAGCTGAAGAAGGCCGGACGGTAGTCCTTTGCCGATTCCTCAGAACGTTTGCGCTGGGGCTATTGACTTCGGCGGACGATTTTTGATAAACTACGCATCCGTTGGCTCATTGGCGAGATAGCTCAGTTGGTAGAGCGCAGGACTCATAAGCCTAAGGTCAAGGGTTCGATCCCCTTTCTCGCCACCACCACTTTTGAAAGGAAATAGAAGACCATGAAGATGACTTGGCAGCCGTCGAAGATCAAGCGGAAACGGAAAATCGGCTATCGTGCGCGCAAGGCGACGAAGGGCGGGCGTAAGGTTCTCGCAGCCCGTCGCGCGAAGGGCCGCAAGCGCCTGACGCAGGTCTAACAGGGCACGAAGATGTCCACGCGGCTCCCCGGTGCGAGGTACAGGCGTATCTTCGACCGGGGACGTTCCTTGAAGGGGCGTCTCCTCGTTGCGTGGTATCTTTCGGCAGAAGACGCCGACCGGAAGGCCGGCGTCGTTGTTTCCAAGAAGAGCTTTCACGAGGCGGTCGATCGCAACCGTGCCAAGCGCCTGATGCGCGAGGCCTATCGGCTGCTGGCGAAGGAGAACGCCGTGCCGGAGAAGACCGAGTGGGTGCTGATCGGGCGCGCGTTCCTGAAAGGCAAGAAGGTTCAGGATGTTGTCGAAGATCTTCGTGCTGTTTGTGCGCGCGTATCAGGTCACGCTCAGTCCGCTGTTCGGTGACTGCTGCCGCTTCACCCCAAGCTGTTCGAACTACATGATTGAGGCTTTGCAGATTCACGGTGCGCTGAAGGGGACGCTGCTCGGGTTGCGGCGGATTCTGCGCTGCCATCCGTTCGGCGCGAAGGGCTACGATCCCGTGCCGGCGAAAATTTGAAAGAGAGACCAATCCAATGAACAAGTCCGAGAAAATCATCTGTCTGCTGTTGGGCGCGGTGCTCGCGTGGTACATCTACAGCGAAACGGGAAAGGCCAAGGAACGTGCGAAGCTCGCGGCCGAACAGGCGGCGGTGGCCGCCGAGCAGGCGTCCGCGACGAACGCGGTCGCGTCGGTGGCAGCCGCTGCCGCGCCGCAGACCGCGCCGGTTCGCGACGAGACCGCTGCGCCGCAGGACACGCCGCCGAAGCCGATTCTTCCGTCTGTGCCCGAAAAGTTCGTGACGCTGGAGAACGACGACGTGAAGCTGGAGCTGTCGACCTGGGGCGCGGTCGTCAAGAAGGTCACGCTGAAGAGGTACGCGAAGGACTGTGGGGAGATTTCCGAGACGAACCCGGCAGTCGCGTTCGACTTCTCAGATTCGCCGCTCGGCGCGGGGACAGGCCCCGTCGAGGCGTTCGAGGTGAAGCGTTCCGACGGCGTTTCGGCGGTTTTCGCGACGGCGACGAAGACGCGCACGGTCACGCTGGGCGCCGACTACCGCATCGTCTTCGACGACGACGGCTTTTCGGGTGCGGTCTCGCTCGGCGCGATGCGGATGGGCGACTCGAAGAACGATCTCCTCTCCGTCGATTCGTGGGCGCTGGACGCTGGGAAGGGCAAGCCGGGCGTCATCCACCACGGCGACGACGACTCGCCGCTCAAGGCCTATCTCGTCGGCGGCCTCGCGGGCGGGTGCAGCGGCTCGAAGAGCGCGGCGGGCATGCCGGAGAAGACGGACGTCGCCTATCCGGGCGCGCAGACGTGGGTCGCGGTCAAGAACCGCTTCTTCGTGACGGCGCTCTGCTCGTCGACGGCGGCGAACACGGGCTTTGACGTGACGGTGACGCGCGACCTCCAGTCGGCGAACTACCGTCCCGAATCGGTCGCCGCGCGGGTGCGGCTGACGGGCGAGGGCGCGCGCCAGATGACGTTCTTCGTCGGGCCGAAGAAGCAGGCGCTCCTCTGGGATCTCGGCATGCGGGACGTGATGGAGTTCGGCATGTGGCGGTGGATCTGCTATCCGCTCGTGTGGGTGCTGAACCTCTTCGACTCGTGGATCCCGAACTACGGCGTCGCGATCATCCTGCTGACGATCCTCGTGCGCATCCTCTTCTGGCCGCTCACGCACAAGTCGACCGTCGGCATGAAGAAGATGCAGGAGCTTCAGCCGAAGATGAAGGAGATCCAGAAGAAGTTCAAGGACAATCCGCAGCGGCTTCAGCAGGAGACGTGGGCCCTCTACCGTGAGGCGAAGGTGAACCCGATGAGCTCGTGCCTGCCGATGCTGATCCAGATCCCGGTGTTCATCGCGCTCTTCAACGTCCTGCGCTCCGCCGTCGAGCTGCGCTACGCGCCGTTCCTCTGGATCGCCGACCTCTCCGAGCCGGAAGGGCTGTTTGCGGCCTATCTGCCATTCGGCGGCCTCAACGTCCTGCCGATCCTGATGGCGCTGACGACTGGCCTCCAGAGCGCGTTCACGCCGTCGGCGGGGGACAAGAGCCAGCAGCGGATGATGATGGTCTTCATGCCGGTCATGATGCTCGTGATGTTCTACTCGTTCCCGTCCGCCCTCTCGCTCTACTGGTTCCTCTCGAACCTCTTCTCGATCGGGCAGATGTGGATCATCCGCCGCCAGACGGCGAAGCGGTCGGACGCGCTCGTGCCGGAGGTCATCGACCCGCCGCAGCCGACGCGCCAGATGCGCCGTCACGGGTGAGGAGCGCGACGCATGGAACGGTTCGAGCTTGACCCGAAGCTGAAGGAGGAGATCCGCGCCCGCGTGCTGGGCGAGGGCTTCATGAAACTCGTCCAGACTGTGCGCCGCAACGGACAGACGTTCCGCATCTCGATGCGCCCGGTGGAGATCGGCGGCGAGCGGAAGTTCCAGGCCGAGATGACGGACGACGGGCAGGTGCAGGTGAAGAACCTGTCCGCGAACGCGGCGGCCGAGGGGCTGGAGGAGATCATCGCCCAGCGCGGAGCGCGCGACCTGCACCTGATGACGGCGAAGGGCGACCTGCACCTGCGCGTGACGAAGAAGGGGCACGCGCACGTCTCGCGCTCCGCCGAAATGGATCGCACCGTGACCGTGCAGCCGCACGACCGCGTGAAGAAGCTGCCGCTCACGAGCTTCGATTCGGCGGCGCTGCTCAAGGCGATTGGCTTGACGGACGGCGAAGGGCGCGTGCGCGCGTCGATGCGCGGCAAGTACGATCAGGTCAACGAGTTCCTGAAGGTCGTCGGCGAAACGGTGGGGGAAAATAATCGAATTGTCGAATCGCCGAATGATCGAATGGCCGAGCTTGCCGCCGAAGCGAAGGCGTTCACCGTCGTCGATTGCGGATGCGGAAAGGCGTATCTCACGATTTCGCTCTGGTGCTACTTGACGAACGTCCTGAAGATTCCGAACGTGCGCGTGATCGGCATCGACCGCCGTCACGACGTCATCTCCGCCGCGCAGAAGATGGCCGCCCAGCTCGACCTCGCCGACAAGGTCGTCTTCATCGAAGCCGATCTTGGCGAGACGACGCTCGAAACCCTCACCCAACATCCAAACCATCCAAACCTCCCTCACCTCTCCCGCGTCGACATGGTGGTCTCGCTTCACGCCTGCGACACGGCGACGGACGAGGCGCTCGCGAAGGGTGTCGAGTGGAAGGCGAAGTACATCCTGAGCGCGCCGTGCTGCCAGCACGAGCTGCAGAAGGTTCTCGGAAATAATCGAATCGTCGAGTCTCCGAATAATCGAATGGGACGGGCGGGTTCAGACTGTCGGTCTGACTTTGCCGGACTTCTGCGGCAGTCGATCCTGCGCGAACGGCTGTGCGACATCCTGACGGATTCCTTTCGCGCGATGATCCTGCGCATCCTCGGCTTCAAGACGCAGGTCATCGAGTTCGTCTCGTCCGAGGCGACGGCCCGCAACATCCTGCTCAAGTGCGAGTATGGCGTGAAGCCGGGCCAGCCCGGCCCCGTTGGCGAATACCTGAACCTGCGAGACTACTGGCACGTGACGCCGTGGCTGGAGACGCGCCTGGAGAAAATGCTGTCGAAGTATTTCCAGCGCTACGAATAAGTCGTGAGCCACGGATTGTCACGGATGAACACGGATTTGAGAATGAAACAGCCTGGTTGGATGAAGAATCTTTGTTATGTCAACAGAGATGATCTGCGTGTGTTTGTCAAAGGGCAAGGCGGAATTACTGTAAATTTTGCACATCCAATATCATACGTGATAATCGGCTGCTGTAGTGTTGGCTATGTGGCTGGCGGGGTGTACTTTGGCACGATTTTTGGAGTGGGATGGGCAGGGGTGTTCGCTCTTGCATATTCAATCGCTTTGGCGATCATGTTTTTCATCTTGTACAAGATCGACGATCGGTTGCATCAAGGCAGAATGCGCAAGATATGACGATTGATTCCCCGACCTTCGCATTTCCAACCATCAGGGTTGAGCCGTTCGTCTCTTTCGCCCTTGCTCACCTGAATTTCTTGGCGTCCTTGCCAACCTGAATTTCTTGGGCTTAGCCTTCGCCGCATCGAGAAACACCCGCTCCGGGTCTAGCCTCTGCGCCAGCCCCTCCTCTAGAGATGAGAACGTCATGCGGAAATCTTTCAGGAGTTCCCGAACGACCTCGTGCGGCGTTCCGCTCGCTCGCCCCGTCTCGTCGCCGAGCAGGGCGCTGGTCGGCGTCGGGTCCCTCGTCCCCGTCGCCTGGCGCAGGCGGATCGCCATCGCCTTGTACCGCATGAGCGTCTTGTACTTCGGGGAGAGCTCCGGCAGGTTCTCCCTCAGCCACCCCCGGATGCCGCCGTTGCGGCCCACGACGTCGCCGTCCGCGTCGAAGCGGAGCGCGTTGTCGACGTAGCACTCGAGGTCGTGCAGCATCCCGCCGAGGCGGATCATGTCCGCCT
>CAKTZI010000069.1 GCA_934635385.1 uncultured Kiritimatiellota bacterium
CCCCCCCCCCCCCCCCCCCCCCCCCATATATTTAGCAAGAATCATCTTGCCGCCAGCAGTTTTGATCAGTTTTCTCATTTTTGTTTTCTCCTTTTGGTTTTTGTTCGGTTCAGAAAAATGGCTTACGCTTCCGTGGCAAAATGGCGTGTGCCGAGGACGCGCATCGACTCGTCCGCCGCCGTGACAAACGCGACGTCAAACGTCTCGCCGCCCGGCGGCACCGTCAAGACAACGTGGCAGCCGAGCCCTCGACATTCGGGCGCGATGTCCGGGAAATAGGGCGCGTTCGCCTCCTCGGTCGCGCGCGGCTCCGGGAAGACGCTCGGCGCGAGCAGCACATCCGCGCGGCCGTCGTAGAGCGTACGGTCAACGAGGCGCGTCAGCGTGTCGGGCACCGTGTGGTGCTGATCCCAGACAGCGGCGAGCCAGACCTTCGGACGCAGCGCGCGGATCAGGCTCGCCGGCATTGACCAGTGCCCGTGGTGGTTGACCTTCGCCGCGCTGACGGGGCCGACCGCCGCCGCGAGGTCTTCCTCGATCGGATGCCGCGTCCCGTCCGGCAGCCGGATGCCGTCGGAGAAGTCGCCCGCCGTGTAGTAGCGGAATTTGCCGTAAGTGAAGACGTGGCCGAGCGAAAGGCCGTTCTCGTTCAGCCCTTTCGGACGCGCACCGTTCGCGAAGCGGACGGCATAGGCGTTCGTCACGCGACCGTCGGGATGCGCAATCCGGCCGTTCGCGCAGAGGTTGAAGACCTCGAAGCCCGATGCCGTGCCGTGCAGCGGCACGATCTGGTCGCGCGCGCCGAGCCGGAACTTCTCGACCGTCAGACCGTCCCGCTTCGCGAGATGGGCGTAAAGTTTCTTCAGGAAATCGACGAGCGTCACGCCCTCCGGGTTCGTGACGGGAATCGGGTCGTCGTAGTCGGGCCAGCCCCGGTCAATCGCCTTGGCGAAGTGCAGCTGTTCGGACGCGAGGCCGAAGCCGCTGCGCACATAGCCGCATGACCACAGCTTGGCACCCGGCCCCGAACTCTGCCAGTTCGGCGTGCCGCAGTGGTCGGCATGCCAATGGCTCGTCTCCATGTAGTCGACGCGGTCGCCGTTCGGGTTCACGCGCTTCACGTAGCGCGCGACCCATTCGCCCGCGAGACGGCTCGGACTGGGCACGGCCGGCACGGCGAGATCCTGCCGCGTGATGGCCGCATGGTCGCCGCAGTCGAGCAGCAGCGTCGTGCCGTCCGGGAAGACGAAGAACGTCGACTCGCCGACACCCGTATGGATGAGGTGAATCTGGAACGTGCCCGCCTGCCACGGCGGCAACGTCGCGTTCGGCGCAGGCGTAGCCGTCGCGGCCGTCGCCGCGCGCGCCGAGGGCGCACCCGCGCCGGTTGCCGCCAGCACGGCGCCTGCGCCAAGTGCCCCTTCAAAAAACTCTCTTCGCGTCATCAGTTGGTTTCCTTCGTTTTCACGACGCGACTATTATACCATAAAATCACCCCCCATGACACAAATGATATATCCACTTTTTTTAGGCGCAAAAAAAGAGACGCCCGGCGGGATTCCGCCGGGGCGTCTCTTTTTCGCTTGTCCGAAGGGGTTAGGCGACCGTGCCGCCCGCCTTCTCGATCTTCGCCTTCGCGGAGGCCGAGCAGGGCACCTTCACGGTGAACTTCTTCGTGAGCTCGCCCGTGCCGAGGATCTTGATCTTCGGCTGCTTGTTGTCCGAGAAGCCCGCCTTGGCGAGCGTCTCGACCGTGATCTCCGCACCCGACTCGAACTTCTTCTCGAGGTCGGAGAGATTGACGGCGAGCGCCTTCGCGTTGAACGCGGCGTTGTTGAAGCCGCGCTTCGGCAGACGCCGGACGAGCGGCATCTGGCCGCCCTCGAACACGAGCTTGTGCTTGTGGCCCTTGCGCGACTGCTGGCCCTTCTGGCCCTTGCCGCAGGTCTTGCCGAGGCCCGACCCGCAGCCGCGCCCGACGCGCTTCCGGCGCTGACGCGCGCCGGGGGTGTTCGTAAGATTGTTAAGTTCCATTTCAGCTGTCCTTTCTGTCTGCCCTTGTCTTTTGTCCGCTGTCCTTTGTCCTCATCAAGGACAACCGACTTTGGACGAAAGACAAAGGCGTTTTGCCCTTACGCCCTGACCGCCGCGATCTCCTCCGCGCTGCGGAGCTTCGAGAGCGCGTTCAGCGTGGCCTTGACCACGTTGAGGCGGTTCTTCGAGCCGAGCGACTTGCCGACCGCATCGCGGATGCCGGCCGCCTCGAGGACGGGGCGCATGCCGCCGCCGACGATGAGGCCCGTGCCCTCTTCGGCCGGCTTCAGGATGACGCGACCGCCGTCGCAGACGCCTTCGACGTCGTGCGGGATGGTTTTGCCCTTCATGACGACCTTGCGCATGTCCTTGCGCGCGGCCTCGCCGCCCTTGCGGATCGCGTCCGCGACCTCGTTGGCCTTGCCGAAGCCGACGCCGACCTTGCCTTCCTTGTCACCGACGACGATGACGGCGGAAAAGCTCATGCGGCGGCCGCCCTTGACGGTCTTGGCGCAGCGGTTGATGAAGACGGTGTGCTCGTCGAGCGCGTCGTCCTGCTCCTGACGCTTGTCACGATTGAATGCCATGGCTTACTTCTCCTCCTTCTTGGCCGAGATGGCGACGCCGTTCGCGACGGCGGCCTCCACAATCGCCGCGAGGCGACCCGTGTACTTGTTGCCGCCGCGATCGACCACGACGAGCGAGATGCCGGCGGCCTTCGCGGCTTCCGCCGCGCGCGCGCCGAGCGCCTTCGCGACCTCGAGGTTCGCCTTCTCGTCCTTGAGCGTATTCGCCTGGGCGAGGGTGCGGCCCGCGTCGTCGTCGATGAACTGGACGTACATGTGCTTGTTCGTCAGGCAGATCGACATGCGCGGACGCGCCGCCGTGCCGATCACGCGCTGGCGGAGGCGGAGATGCCTCTTCTGACGCTGAACTTTGCGATTGAACATCTTTCGTTCTCCTTACGCCGCGATTAGGCGACCTTCTTGCCCTGTTTGCGGCGGATGACCTCGCCGACGTACTTGATGCCCTTGCCCTTGTAGGGCTCGGCCGGATAATACGCGCGGATGCGCGCGGCGGCTTCGCCGACGGCCTGCTTGTCGATGCCCTTGATCGTGACCTGGAGGCCGTCGTTCTCGACGGTCACTGTGAGTCCGGCGGGGATCGTGTAGACCTTCGGGGAGGCGAAGCCGAGCGACAGCGCGAGCTCCTGGCCCTTGAGGACGGCCTTGAAGCCGGTGCCCTCGATGGAGAGCTGCTTCGTGTAGCCTGCGGACACGCCGACCACCATGTTGTGGATCAGCGCGCGGGCGAGACCGTGGAAGTTGCCGAGCGCGTAGTCGTCGGCGCACGCGACGAGAACGTTCCCGTCCTCCACCTTCGCCGTGATGCCTTCATGCATCGTGTAGGACAGCTCGCCGAGCTTGCCCTTGACCGTCACCGTCTGGCCCGCGACCGTGGCGGTGACGCCCTCGGCGAGCTTGACGGGTTCTTTACCGATTCGAGACATTGTCTTTAGCTCCTGATATGTTAGGCGACCGTGCAGATGATTTCGCCGCCGAGGTTCTCCTTCTTCGCCTGCGCGCCGCTCATGACGCCCTTCGACGTGGAGAGCACCACGAGACCCATGCCGTCGAGGACGGACGGGATCTTGCTGACGGGGGCGTAGCGGCGGAGACCCGGACGCGACACGCGCTTGATCTCGCGGATGGCGGGCACCGCCCGGTCCGTGTACTTCAGCGTGATCACGAGCTTCTTCGGGAATTCGCTCGTCGTGACGCAGTCGGCGATGTAGCCGGCTTCCTTCATGACGCGGGCGATCTCGGCCTTGAGGGCGCTGGCGGGCGTCGCGACGGAGTAAAGGCGGGCCTTCAGTCCGTTGCGGATCGACGTCAGCATGTCGGAAATGGGATCGATAGACATTTTTTGAGATTCCTTTCCTTTGGGTTACCACGAAGCCTTGGTGACGCCGGGGATGAGGCCGGCGACGGCGAGTTCGCGGAAGCAGAGACGGCAGACGCCGAACTTGCGCAGGTAGGCGTGGCGACGGCCGCAGCGCTGGCAGCGGTTGTACGCGCGAACCTTGAACTTGGGCGCCTTCTTCTGCTTTTCGATGAGACACTGTTTAGCCATGACTTAGTTCCTTCCTGCGAACGGCATGCCCATGGAGTTCAGGAGCTCCTTGCAGGCCTTGTTGTCGGTGGACGAGGTCACGAACGTGATGTCCATGCCGGATTGAGCGGAGGATTCCACGAGCTCCGGGAAGATCGTGTGCTCCTTGACGCCGAGCGTGTAGTTGCCGGCGCCGTCGAAGCCGCGGTTCGGAACGCCGCGGAAGTCGCGGATGCGGGGGAGGGCCGCCGAGATGAGGCGGTCGGCGAACTCCCACATGCGCTCGCCGCGCAGCGTGACCTTCGCGCCGATGACCATGCCCTCGCGCAGCTTGAAGTTCGAGATCGACTTCTTCGCCTTGCAGAGCATGGGCTTCTGGCCGGTAATCGCCGTCAGGTCGTCCACGAGGGTCTTCTGCTCGTCCTTCGAGACGATGCCGAAGCCCATGTTGATGACGATCTTCTGAAGGCGGGGAACGAGCATCTTGTTCGTGGTGCCGAGCTTCTTCTCGAGCTCGGGAACCATGCGGCTCGCGTATTCGTCTTTGAGTCTTGCCATGATGATTGTTCCTTACCTTAGAGGGCCTTGCCGCTCTTGACCGCGACACGCGCCTTCTTGCCGTCCTTCTCGCCGGTCTTGACGCGCGTTCCGCACTTCTTCTCGGCATCGTAGGGCATGAGCTTGCAGAGGCGGATCGGCAGTTCCTTGTCGATCAGGCCGCCGGCCGTCTTCTCGGTGCGGCGGACCGCCTTCTTGTGGACGTTGAGCCCGCCGACGATCGCGACGCCCTTCTTGGGGTCGACGCTGAGGACCGTGCCCGTCTTGCCCGCGTCGTTGCCGCGCGTGCAGATCACGGTGTCGTTCTTCTTGATTCTTGCGATAGCCATTTTCGTTGCTCCTTTGCGTCAGACCACTTCCGGGGCCATCGAGAGGATCTTCATGTAGTTCTTGTCGCGCAGCTCGCGGGCGACCGGCCCGAACACGCGGGTGCCGATCGGGTTGAGCTTCGAGTCGACGAGGACGCACGCGTTCTGGTCGAAGTGGACCGTCGAGCCGTCGGCGCGGCGGATCGGGTTGCCCGTCCGCACGATGACGGCGGTCGCGACCGAGCCCTTCTTGATCGAAGAGGTCGGCGACGCTTCCTTGATCGCCACGCGGATCACGTCACCGAGGTGCGCGTACTCCTTGCGCTGCTTGAGGATGCGGAAGCACATGGCGCGCTTCGCGCCGGTGTTGTCCGCAACCACGAGATTGGAGAGTTCCTGCAACATGGTTCTGTTTCTCCTTACTTCGCGACGATGCGCCAGCGCTTCGTGGCGGACATCGGACGCGTTTCCATGATGGTGACGGTGTCACCGACCTTGGCCGTGTCGGCCTCGTCGTGCACGTGATAGTTCTTCGTGCGCGTGATGACCTTGCCGTACACGGGGTGGACCTCACGGTACGAGACCGCCACCTTGACGGTCTTCGCGCCGGACTTCGAAACGACGACGCCCTTGCGAAGCTTGCGCGCGCCGCGATTGTTGACTTCTTCCGTGCTCATTAGATCTTGACTCCTGCGCGGGTGATGAACTTGGTGTGAATGCCGATCTTGGTCGCCGCGAGACGGAGGCACTCCTTCGCGACTTCCTCGCTCACGCCGCCGACCTCGAAGAGGACCTTGCCGGGGAGGATGACGGCCGCCCAGAACTCCGGGTTGCCCTTTCCTCCGCCCATGCGGACTTCGATCGGCTTGCGGGTGACGGGCTTGTCCGGGAACACGCGGATCCAGAGCTTGCCCTTGCGCTTCATCTCGCGATTGATCGCAACGCGGCAGGCCTCGATCTGCGTGGCCGTCAGGAGGCCGCGCGTGAGGGCCTTGAGGCCGAACTCACCGTACGCGAGCTCCGTACCCGAAGTGGCGTACCCCGAACGGTTTCCCTTGGAGACCTTGCGGTACTTGACTCTCTTGGGCATCAAAGGCATGGCTTACCTCCCCTCCTTGCGGTCTCCGCGCTCGCGACGCTCGCCGCGGCGGTCGCCGCGCGGCGGACGGGCCTGGAAACCCTCTTTCTTGCAGATCCACACCTTGATGCCGATCTTGCCGGCCGTGGTGTTGGCTTCCGCGAAACCGTAGTCGATGTTGGCGCGGAGCGTGTGCAGCGGCACCTTGCCCTCGCGGGACCACTCGACGCGCGCGATCTCCGCGCCGTTGATGCGGCCGCCCGCATGGACCTTGATGCCGTCCACGCCCATGTCCATCGCCACCTTCATCGCGCGCTTCATCGCGCGCTTGAGCATGATGCGGCGCTCGAGCTGCTGGGCGATGCCCTCGGCGACGAGCTGCGCGTCGGCGTCGGCCCCCATGACCTCCTTGATGTCGAGATAGACCTGCTTCTTGGTCATCTTCTCCAGGTCGGAGCGGATCGCCTCGACGTCACCGCCCTTGCGGCCGATGATCACGCCCGGACGGGCGCTGAAGATCGTCGCGCGGACGGAGTTCGCGTAGCGCTCGATGAGGATCTTGGAGATGCCGGCCTCGACCAGCTTCGACTTGATCGCCTCGCGGATCTTCTGGTCCTCGACGAGGAAGGCGCCAAAGGTCTTCTTGGGCGCGAACCAGCGGCTGCCCCAGGCGTGGTTGACGCCGACGCGGAAGCCGATCGGATTGACTTTCTGTCCCATGGTTACTTGGCCTCCTTCTTGGCCTTGGCCGGCGCGTCCGTGAGAACCACCTTGCAGTGGCACAGGCGGCGCGCGATCGGATGGGCGCTGCCGCGGGCCGTCGGCCAGTAGCGGCGCATCCGGGTGGATTCGTCAAGGACGCAGAGCTTGACCGTGAGGCCGGCCGCGTTCTCGACGCCGTTGTTGTTCTTCGCGTTCGCCACGGCGCTCAGGATCGTCTTCTTGATGATCACGGCCGCCTTCTTGGGCGAGAACTCGACGATTTTCAGCGCGTCGGCGGCCTTCTGGCCCTGGCACGCGCGGCACAGCGGACGCCCCTTGAACGCGGACATGCGCTGATTGCGGGTAATGGCGGTAACTTCCATTGCTTATCCCCTTACTTGGCCTTTTCGACCGAGTTGCCGTGACCCTTGAACGTGCGGGTCGGGGCGAACTCGCCGAGACGATGGCCGACCATGTTCTCGGTGATGAAGATCGGCAGGTGCTGCCGGCCGTTGTGAATCGCGAACGTCAGGCCGACAAACTCCGGGAGCACCATCGAACGACGACTCCACGTCTTGATCGGCTGCTTCTTGCCGCTCGCCTTGATCTTCTCGACCTTGCGGAGGAGGCTCTCCTCGACATAAGGTCCCTTCTTGAGAGAACGACTCATGGATTATTTCCTCCTCTTGACGATGACCTTGTTGGACGCCTTGCGCTTCGCGCGGGTCTTGCCGCCCTTCGCGAGCTTGCCCCACGGCGAACGCGGGTGGCTGCCGCCGGACGTGCGGCCCTCGCCGCCGCCCATCGGGTGATCGACCGGGTTCATCGCGACGCCGCGCACCGTCGGACGGATGCCGAGGTAGCGCTTGCGGCCCGCCTTGCCGAGCTTGATCGAGCCCCAGTCCTTGTTGCCGACCGAGCCGACGCACGCGAGGCAGCGGCCGTCGAACATGCGGACTTCGCCCGAAGGCATCTTCAGCGTGACCGTGTTCCCGTCGCGCGCCATCACCTGGCAGGCGTTGCCGGCCGAGCGGGCGACCTTCGCGCCCTTGCCCGGCACGAGCTCGATCGAGTGGACGAAGAGCCCCAGCGGGATCTGCGCGAGCGGCAGGCAGTTGCCGACCGTCGCCTCGGCCTTCGGGCCGTTCATGACCTTCATGCCCTGCTTCAGGCCGTCAGGGGCGAGGATGTAGCTCAGCGTGCCGTCCGCGTACTCGATGAGCGCGAGGTACGCGCTGCGCGTCGGGTCGTACGCGATCTCCTTGACCGTCGCCTCGACGCCGAACTTGTTGCGCCTGAAATCGACGATGCGCAGGCGCTGCTTCGCGCCGCCGCCGTGATGGCGGCATGTGATGCGGCCCTGGTTGTTGCGGCCAGCCGTCTTGCGGACGGCCACCGTCAGGCGCTTCACCGGCTTCTTTTCGGTGATCTCCTCGAACGTGGCGGACTCGCGGAACCGCATGCCGCACGAACGGGCCTTGTATGTCTTGAGTGCCATATCTTATTCGCTCCTTACGCGAGTTCGATGCGCTCGCCGGCCTTGACCGTCACGATCGCCTTCTTCCACGTGGGTTCCTGGGCCGTCTTGCGCGTGCCGCGGATGTAACGGAGACCGCCCTTCATGTTGGCGGTGCGGACCGCGAGAACGTGCACGCCGAAGGCCTTCTCGGCCTCGGTGGCGATCTGCGGCTTGCGGGCGTCGCGCGCGACCTCGAGGAGGTAGCGGTTCTGAACCGACAGCTGCGACCCCTTCTCGGTGATCAGCACGTCGAGGATGACGCCGTTGGTCTTGGTCTTGAGTTCCTGTTTCGTCATGACTGAAATCTCCTTACTTGGCGATGCGGGCCATGAGCGCGTCGAAACCGGCCTTGTCGCAGACGATCTTGCGGTTCGCCATCACGGTGTACACGTCAAGGGCCTGCGCGGTCGAGTAGTCGATCTGCGGAAGGTTGGAGGTCACGAGGACGACCGTGTCGTCGACGTCCTTCTGGACGACGACCGCCGTGCGCTCCACGCCGAGCTCCTTGAGGAACTTCGCCATGAGCTTCGTCTTCGGCGCCTCGAACGAGAACTCGTCGACGACGATCACGTCGCCCGCTGCGAGACGGTCGGAGAAGGCGCGCGCGAACGCGAGCTTCCAGACCTTCTTGTTGAGCTTCTGCTCGTAGGAGCGCGGCTTCGGGCCGTGCGCGACGCCGCCGCCGCGCCACACGGGCGACTGGCGGAAGCCGGCGCGGGCGTTGCCCGTCCCCTTCTGCTTCCAGGGCTTCTTGTTGGAGCCCGCGACTTCGCCCTTGCTCTTCGTGCAGGCCGTGCCCGCGCGGAGCGCATTGCGGATGGCGGTAATCGCGTCCTTGACGGCCTGCGCGCCCTTGTCGAGCGTCAGCTGCGCCTGGTCAAAAGTGACTTCGATCTTCTTCATGCTTACTTAGCCCCCTTCTTCACGTTGTTCTTGAGGGACTTGCGGACGAACACGATGCCGTTGCGGGCGCCCGGAATCGAGCCCTTGACGAGAATCGCGTTGTCTTCGGGACGGATCTGCACGACCTCGAGGTTCGTGACCTTGCGGTTCACGTCGCCCATGTCGCCCGGCATCTTCTTGCCCTTCTCGATCCAGCCGGGGAGGTCGCGCGCCGCGAGGCCGCCCGTGCGGCGCTTCGAGTGGCCGCCGTGCGTCATGTTGCCGCCCGCGAAGCCCCACTTCTTGAGGACGCCCGCGAAGCCCTTGCCCTTCGTCACGCCGGAGACGTCGACGTACTTGACGCCCTCGAAGTTCGCGACCGTCACGGCCTTTCCGACTTCAAGCGTCTCGCCCGCGTCAAGCGCGAACTCCTTGAGGACCTTGGCGCACGCGACGCCGGCCTTCTCGAAATGCGTCCGCTCGGCCTTCGAGAGACGCTGCGGCTTCTGCGAGCCGAACGCCACCTGCGCGGCGACGTAGCCGTCCTTCTCGAGGGTCTTGAGCTGGACGACCGGGCAGGGTCCGCACTCGATGACGGTCACGCACGTGCGCTTGCCGTCGGCGTCGAACACCTGGGTCATGCCAATCTTCTTGCCAATCAAGCCTTCCATGTCGACTCCTCTCAGACCTTGATGGTGATGTCGACGCCCGCAGGAAGGTTGAGCTTCTTCAGCTCGTCGATCGTCTGCGCGGTCGGGTTGACGATGTCGAGAAGGCGCTTGTGCGTGCGCATCTCGAACTGGTCCATGGACTTCTTGTCGACGTTCGGCGAACGGTTCACCGTGTAACGCTCGACGCGGGTCGGCAGTGGGATCGGCCCCACGACCTGCGCACCCGTGCCACGGGCCGTGTCGATGATGCCACCGACGGCCTGGTCCAGCACACGATGGTCGTATGCCTGGAGGCGGATGCGGACTCTCTGCTGCTGCATTTTGTCTTTTCCTTGCTGTTTCTGACTTCGTTTCGGCTCGGCCGCGACCTTTACCGCGGCTTTGCCCCATTGGCCTGGCCTTCGACGGTTACGATCGCCGCGCGCAAGGACGCTCGCCTTGTTGGCGCAGGAGGCCCGCTAAGGCACCCCATTCGCAACTGAGTCTCCAACCAGTAATCCCCGCAAAACAAGGCTCGCGACCACAACCGTGACCGCGAGCGTCGAATCTCAGCGGCCACGACGCGACGGGATTGACTCGCCCGTATCGCGACCCTTCTCTTGAGAGAATTGTGCGTAGTATATCAAAAAGTGCCCCCCGCGCGCAAGGGGGTCTGCGGCGTGAAGACACGAGAGCCCCCGTCTGGAAGCGCGCGCACAGCGCCTACGGCCGCCACGACGTCTTCCAGTCGATCCAGAGGCGGTCGTTCCCGAACGTGACGGGCAGCCAGACGTAGCGGCTCTCCTCGTGGTTCGCCGGATTCCAGACGTCGAACAGTGCGATGACCTCGTCCGAACGCCCCGCGACGGGCAGGAGGAACGTGGACTGCGCGCCCCAGGTGAGTTCAGGTCCCATCCCCGTCTCCGGGCTGACGCCTCGGCAGGGGTTTCCGAGCCGCTCCCACGGCCCGCGCAGCGACTTCGCGCGGTAGAGCCGCGCCGCGTTCGGCTGCCAGCCCGTGCAGCCCGACCCAAGGAGGAAGTACCACCCGTCCCGCTTCACGAGCGCCGGGGCCTCCGTCCAGTGCTTCTCGGCCACGCGGAACCAGCGGCCCGTGTAGCCGAGCAGGTCGTCCGTCAGCTCGGCGATGTGGAGCGTCGCGTTGTATTCCGAGGCGAAGACATGGTAGCACCGTCCGTCGTCGTCGGCGAAGAGCGTCATGTCCCGCGACATCTGCCCCCCGTCGATGTGGCCGAGGTAGGGGACGCGCGCGCGCACCCGCTCGCTCGGCCCGCCCGGCTCGTTCCCGAGCTCGCGCGACGCGCGCATCGCCTCGGGCGTCCGCTCCTCCGCGCGCGCGTCCTCCGGCCACGTCCCGGCCGTCGGACGGAACGAGCGCAGGAAGCGGAACGGCCCTTCCGGGCGGTCGGCGACGGCCAGGCCCGTGCGCGCCGCGTCGTAGCCCCGCCCCTTCAGCTCCAGGTGGAAGTACATGACGTACTGCCCGGTCTTCCGCGAACGCAGGACCTTCGGGCGCTCAAGGATGCAGCCGTCCGCGATGTCGCTCTGCGGATCGTCCGAGACGGCGAGCGCAATGCCGCGATCCTCCCAGTTCACGAGATCGGACGACGAGTAGACGTGGACGCCCACGTGCGCCTTGTTGCCGGCGCGGCCGTAGACCTTGTGTTCGCCGTACCACCAGTAGATGCCGCCGTCGAACAGGACGCCCCCGCCGTGCGCGTTGATGACGTGCCCCGCCGTGTCGTGCCAGAGCGCGCCCGGACGGATCACGGTCTGCCGCGCGCGTCGGGGGACCGGCGCGGACGTCACGACGACCGTCGCGTTGGACGGCGTGCCCGTGTACCACGCGCAGAGGTCCGTCCTGCCGAGAAGCCGCGTGGCGTTCACGTTGCCCGCATCGTAGACTCGCGGCTCGAAGCCCTCGGCGAGGACCTCCGGCTCCGGCCACCCCGTCGGATGCGAAAAGATGAAGTCGGCGTCGACGACGCGCCGCTTGAGCCGGCGCGCGCCGCGCTGGTAGTAGTAGTTCGCGACAAGCCCCGTGCGCACGTCGTAGACGAGGCTCGGCGTCGACTCGTGCACGTCGCCGATGTTCGTCCGCGCCTTTTTCCACGTCCGTCCGCCGTCCGCGCTCGTCACCTGGAACTGCGTGCCAAGCCCCTGCTCGCACCGCCCGACGATCAGCAGCCGCCCGCCGGGAAGCGCGACGAGGGACGGCTCCGTCACCCACTCCTTCACGGACAGCCCCGACTCGACCGTCCGCTGCTCCCACGTGCTCCCGTCGTCCCGGCTGACAAGGATGCCCCAGGAGTTCCCGGTGCCGGCGTAGCTGCCGGCGAACCAGGGCGAGACGAGGCCGAGTCCCGACACGGACACGATGTCCGTGACCTGCATGGGCATCGGGTCGAGGTGCGGCACGGACACCTTCTCGAACGAGACGCCGTCCGCCGTGCGGTAAAGCTCGTGGCGGCGCCGCTCCGGCGCGCCCCAGCACCGCACCCAGGCGAGAACGGCGCCCGTCGCGTCGAGGCCGATGCCCTCGTTGACCTCGCCGACGTCCGGATCCGCCGTGACGACCCGTTCCGGCGACCAGGTGAGTCCGCCGTCCGCCGAGACCTTCGCGTAGACGTCGCGGCTGCCCACGCCGATGGTGTGCCCGTCCGCCGGAAGACTGCTGTCGCGGCTGTAGGTGCAGACGAGGTTCGTGCCGAACGCCTGGATCATGGGCCACGAATTGTAGCCCGGCGCGTCCTGCACGACGCGCGCGTTCACCGGCAGCGGGCAGTCAGGCTGGGCAAACGACGCCGCCGCGCAAAGGGCGACGGACAGCAGAGCCGGCAGAAGGGACATCATCTCCTTCGTCCCGCCGCGCGCATTCTCATTCATCGTTTTCTCCTTGTTCATTATTGCACCCCGCCATCCATGGGGTCTGCCCCCATTGACGGAAAACTGTCGATAACTTGAAATCAGATCTCCTCGCAGAGGGCGACGTCGCCGCCGTGGAAGACGAGGACGACGCGGTGCAGCGTCACCGTGCCGCCGCTTTCCTTCAGGTTCCACGCCCGCGCGCGGTCGTGGTCGGCCGCGTAGCGCGCGAGTTGCGCCGCCGCCGCGTCCCGGATCTGCGCAAGCGCGGCGGGCGAGGCGTCGTCCGCCGCCTTCAGGTACTTCAGCTCCACGAGCGCCGCGTGGCCGATCTCGGGCCAGCGCGAGAGCTGCGGCTCGAACGCGATGTCCACGAACCCGCCCGCCGACTCCCGCTCGTGGCGGACGATGTACGGCCCGTGCCCCACGTAGAGGAGCGAGCAGAGCGCGGTCTGCACGACGCGCTCGCCCTCCAGGGCGTCGCGCACCTTCCAGTAGCGCGAGACGACGCCGCAGGCCGTCTCCACCGCCCCGCGCCAGTCGCCCGTCTCCGCGAAGTCCGTCATGCCGTTCGCGATGTCGAAGACGCGCGGGTCGATGCCGTTCAGGTCCTGGTACGCCTTCGGCACGAAGTCGTGCAGGAACTCGCCGACCGCCAGGTTCGGGATGCCGAGCGCCGAGCGCCCGAGATGTTCGCCCGTCACCGTGACGAGCCCGTTGTAGAAGAGGAACGAGACGAAGTTGTCCGCGACCCCCAGCTCCTTCGCCTGGAAGGACTTCCGCAAGGTCGCCGTCGCGCCGAGGCGGTCGATCAGGTCCTCGAGGCGGTGGAAGTTGCCGTTGACCTTCCGCCCCTCCGTGATGACGTGGCGGATCTTCATGTAGTCCGTCCGCAGGTTCTCGTCCACGAGGTCCGGCTGGGGCCTGTGGTTCCGCAGGAAGTACTGCATGTAGTAGAGGACGAGCGTCGGGTTCGCGACGCGCGGCGGCTCGTTCCCGTCCGCGCCCGCCTCCGGCGCGAAGCGGTAGCTGTCGTACCACCGGCGCATCGTCTCGAAGACGGCCGACTCGTCGAACGCGAAGCCCGCGTGGGCGCGGTAGTAGGCGAGCATCTCCCGGAGGTCTTCGTGCGTGAAGCCCGTGAACGCGGCGAACGCGGGATCCAGCGAGACGTTCGTCGCGATGTTGAAGCCGCTCGTCACGTCGTCCATCGTGACGGGCGTCACACCCGTCACGAACAGGCGCGTGATCGGCGCGTCCATGCCCGTCGTCGCCGCCTTCAGCTCGTTGAAGAACTGCTTGAAGAAGCC
>CAKTZI010000070.1 GCA_934635385.1 uncultured Kiritimatiellota bacterium
TCTTTGATGTACGCCTCGCCCCGGCCGAGGTCGTACCCGTTCACGTTGATTGTCAGACGGATTCTGTCATGCGGGCCGCCCTTCGGCACGGGCATCTCGTCCGTCGCCGCGCCCCGGTAGCACGCGAGGATCGGCATCCGGTTCGTCGCGCCCGCCGCGACGGGCACCGTGAGGTAGCCCGTCACGGGACGCGGCCCGGCGCAGGCGATCCGCACCGCGTAGAGGCGGACCGCCCTGTCCGCGCACGGCACCTCGCGCCGCTCGGCGGCGACCGGCACGGCGGCGAGATCCTTCTCGACCGACTGCCAGAAAGCCTCGTAGTCCGCCGGCTCCTGCCCGCCTTTCACGGCGGACGGCGCGACGCCCGCGCCACCCTGGAAGAAGACGCGCTTCTCCCACTTGTGGTTCTTGGGGACGCGCTTTCCGTCCTTTGTGACGACGTTCGCCTCGACGCAGACGAACCCCGGCCGGTCGCTCTTCGTGCGCAGGACGAACGGCTCCCTCACGGGCAGGGGCGCGCGCCCCCTCTCCACGAGGCCGTCGTCGCCGCGCCGCTCCCAGTCGAGGAAGTACGTGTCGGCGGGCACGGCGTTCGTCATTCCCTCCAGGACGAGCGAGAACGCCATCTCCTCGCCCGGCGCGTAGAACAGCCTGCCGCCCGGCGTCGTGCCCCGGATCAGCGCCGAATCCCAGTCTAGCGCGCTCGCGCCCCACGCGGCGAACGCACTCAGCGTCGCCGCGAGAACCGCAGCCCACCGGGAGTTTTTACCCCCCCCCCCCCCCCCAGGGGGGAGATAAAAGTTAGCGTTGGACTCATTTCGCGCACCTCCTTCAGAACCGATAGCCGTTCTCGTAGTGGCTGTGCAGGAGCGCGTCCGCCGCGTCGTTGCCGTTCGTCACCTTCATCGCCGCCGGATCGAACTCGACCGGCTTCTGCGTCTGGAGGGCGAGGTTGCCGAGCTGGACGAACTCCGTGATGTACTGCGCGAAGTCGAAGTTGCAGCTCGCGGCCTCGCCGCCCTTGCAGCCCTCCAGCCACTCGCCGTAGATCCAGCCCTTGCGGCGCGGCTTCGTGCGCGGCAGCGCGTTCGCCTGCGCCTCCAGCGCCTTGTCGAAGAAGACAAGCCTGCAGTCCTGGGGCTTCATCGCGTCGAAGAGGAGAACGCCCTTCGTGCCGTAGTAGATCACGCCCTCCGCCGGCAGCCGGTACGCCCCCGCCGCCTTCGGCGTCGGCGGCAGGAGCCCGCCGTCATACCACGTGAGGCGCACGGGATGGCCGTACTTGCACGTCGCGTAGTCGTAGGTGACGATGCTCGACAGCGGGAACGCGACCGCGCTCACGCGCGACGAGCTCGCCTCGATGCGCGTCGGCCACTTCAGGTCGAGCGCACGGTAGATCGTGTTCGCGCGGTGGCAGCCCATGTCGCCGAGCGCGCCGGCGCCGTACTCGAACCAGCCGCGGAAGTTGAACGGATGGTACACCGCGTCGCCGCACCACGCCTCCTTCGAGAGCCGCTCGTAGGGCGCGTGCCTGCCCCATTTCGAGGCGAACGGCACGCGCTTCGCCGGGCCGCACCACATGTTCCAGTCGAAGCCGTCAGGGATCGGGTCCTCCCAGTCTGGAAGCTCCGCCATGCCCTGCGGCCAGACGGGACGGCGGCTCCACGCCGCGACGTCCCGGACTTCGCCGAGAATCCCCGCGTCGAGGATCTCGTAGAGGCGGACGCTCGCCTCGTCGTTCGACGTGCAGGCCGTGACCTGCGTCGCCGTGCCGGCCTTCTTCGCCGCCGCGACGACGGCGCGGCACTCGTCCACCTTGCGCGTCAGCGGCTTCACGCAGCAGACGTGCTTCCTCGCCGCCAGCGCGTCGAGCGTGACGAGCGTGTGCCAGTGGTCGGGACAGCCGCAGTAGATCGCGTCCGCCCTGTCCGCCTCCGTCCGCAGCATCTCGCGGTAGTCCTTGTAGAGGCGCGCGCCGGGGAACTTGTCGAAGGTGCGCTTCGCGTACGTCCAGTCGAGGTCGCAGAGCGCGACGACCTCGAAGCCCGCGTCCCGCGCCTGCGGAAGCTGGCTGAAGCCGATGCCGCCCACGCCGACGCCGGCGAGCGTGATGCGGTTCGAGGGGGCGTTCGCGCCGAAGACGGACGCGGGGACGATGGCTGGGGCCGCGCCGGCGGCGAGCATGCCGCCGATGAAGCTCTTGCGCGTGGTCAGGTTCTTGTTCTTCTTGTTCATGTCAGTGTTCCTTTCGGGCTGTCGGAGTTTCAGAGTTCCCTGATCTCGATGTTGCGGAAGCGCACGGGCATCGTGTGTCCGAGAAAGCCGATGAGGCCGGACCTGTTGTGGAGGCCGGGATGCGGCTTGCCGTCCGGCGTCTTCCCGTCCGTCGGCAGGTCCTTGACGCTCGTCGCGAGAATCGTGACGCCGTTCAGGACGACCGAGACGTTCTCGCCGACGGCGGTGATCTCGTAGTCGTTCCATTCGCCGACGGGACGCAGGTGGCCCTTCTGCGCGGCGACGACGCCGTAGATCGAGCCGCAGTACTGCCAGTTCTTCAAGTGCTGCTTCTTGTCGCCCGTGTCGTCGAGAATCTGGATCTCCATGCCGTTGTAGGCGGCGTCGCGCAGCACCCTGTTGCCGCCGACGAGCGCGCCGCCGCCGAGGCATTCACGGCCCGCGCGGATGGCGAAGCCGTTGTTGCCGTTCGGCACGAGCTTGAACTGGAAGCGCGCGGAGAAGTCAGCCAGTTCCTTTTCGTAGAAGAGGTTTCCGAAGTTCTTCGGGCCTTCCCTGAAGACAAGCTCGCCGTTCTCGACGTAGAAGAGGTGCGTCGCGCCCGTCCATCCGGCGAGATCGCGTCCGTTGAAGATCGGACGGTAGCCGTCGCCCGCGCGTTGCGGACACGTCGCGCAGCCCGCCAGAGCCAGTCCGAGCGCGGCCGCCGAAAGCGCCTTCGTCATTGTTGCCCGTGTCTTCATCCTCGTTGCCTGATTCATTTTCGTTTTTCCTTTTCTTCGTTTCAGATGCGTGTTGGACGTTCCCATGACCGCCCCCTTGAACAGCCACTCGTCCACGTTGATGCGTATTATACCAAAAATCTTCGACGATAGAACCAATAATTCGTAAAAATTTTACGCCAACAAAACGAAGAAACCGGCGCATCCGTCCGCTGGCCGGTGCGCACGATCCAGCGGAGGTAGCTCGGCTCCTTGAGCATGATCCGCTTCAGGGGTTCGTCCTTCTTCTTGCCGAAGGTGACGTAGAGGACGCCGTCGCGCCAACGGAAGAACCCCGCGCGGTCGGCGTTGGGCGGATCGTAGTATTTTCAAATGCGAGGGGAATAAAAAAGGGACCCCATTGGTGGGGTTCGAGTGGTGGGGTTGCGGGGCCCGTCCCCTCTCGGATGCGGGGGCTGTCCCCATGTTGGCATGGCAAAAACGCGCAGAAGCGGCTTGTTCTGCGAAGTTATCTTGATGTGAGAACACGCTGCGGAAAAAACTCACAGTTGCCGCGAACCGACGGCCGCAGGCACGGATTTGCACGGATGGGAGGAAGGGCTGTCCCCGAATCTTCACGAATCTGCACGAGTACCCCATTGACAGGCGCGGCCGCGTTGTGGTACAATTCGCGCCGTTTTGGAAAACCAAAGATGAACATGACCGACATTCAGGCGATTTCCCTTCTTGGGAACCTTGACCTTGCGCTTATTCCGCGCGGGGCGCGCCTGATTTAGTCGTTTTCGGCAGCACACACGAAACGCAAGACAGGCGGCCCCGCTCAGACGAGTGGGGCCGTTTTCGTTGAAAGGAAACAGAAAAGAAAATGGATCAGGTCAGAATATTCGACACGACGCTCCGGGACGGCGAGCAGGCCCCCGGCTACTCGATGAACATCGAGGAGAAGATTCGCATGGCGCGGCAGCTCGAGGCCCTCGGCGTGGACGTCCTGGAGGCCGGCTTCGCCATCGCCTCCCCCGGCGACTTCGCGTCCGTCAAGGCGATCTCGGAGGCGGTAAGCAACGTGACGGTCGCCTCCCTTTCCCGCGCGCTCGTCAAGGACATCGACGCGGCGTATGAGGCGGTCAGGGGCGCGAAGCGTCCGCGCATCCACACCTTCCTCGCGACGAGCGACCTGCACCTCGAGTACAAGCTGAAGATGACGCGCGAGCAGGCCCTTCGGCGCGCGGTGGACGCGGTGAAGTACGCGCGCAACTATTGCGACGACGTGGAGTTCTCGTTGGAGGACGCCTCGCGCACGGATCGGGACTTCATGTGCCGCGTCGTCGAGGCGGTGATCGCCGCCGGCGCGACGACGGTGAACCTGCCCGACACGGTGGGGTACGCGACCCCGGCGGAGATCGCGGCGATGGTCACGAACGTGATGACGCGCGTACCGAACATCGACAGGGCGATTGTCTCGATGCACTGCCACGACGACCTCGGCCTCGCCGTCGCGAACTCGCTCGCGGGCGTCGCGGCGGGCGCGCGGCAGGTCGAGGGCTGCATCTGCGGCATCGGCGAACGGGCCGGCAACGCCGCGATCGAGGAGGTCGTGATGAACCTCCGCACGCGGCGCGACGTCTACGGCGTCGGCTACGGCGTCCGCACCGAGGAGATCGCGAAGACCGCGCAGCTGCTGCAGACGATCACGGGCGTGAAGATCGCGCCCAGCAAGGCCATCGTCGGCGCGAACGCCTTTGCGCACGAGAGCGGCATCCACCAGCACGGCGTGATGGCGAACGCGAAGACCTACGAGATCATGACGCCGGAGAGCGTGGGCCTCAAGAAGACCGCGCTCGTCCTCGGCAAGCACTCCGGCCAGCACGCCTTCGCCCAGCGGCTCGCCGAGCTCGGCTACACGCTGGAGAAGTCCGTCGAGGACAGGCTCTTCGCCGACTTCAAGGTGCTGGCCGACCGCAAGAAGACGATCGAGGACCGCGACGTCGTGGCGCTCGTCGAGGCGGTGGTCGGCCACGCGCGCCGCACGGGCGACTGGACGCTCGTCAACTACGTGGTGTCGAGCGGCAACCGCATGTACTCGACGGCGTGCGTCACCCTGGAACGCGAGGGCGTGAAGGCGACCGAGACAGCCTACGGCACGGGCCCCGTGTTCGCGTCGGTGCGGGCCATCGAGAAGATCGTGGATCATCCGTTCAAGCTGCTCGACTACCGGATCGACGCCGTGACCGAGTCGCGCGACGCGCTCGGCGAGGTCAGCGTCAAGATCGCGGACGACGCAGGCGCCTATCGCGGCAAGGGCGTGTCGACGGACGTCATCGAAAGCTCGATCCTCGCAACGCTGGACGCCGTCAACGGCATGCTCGTCGGGCAGAGCGAACGGCTCGGCGCGGGCGCGGCCGCCCTCGCCCAGCAGACCTATGAGGCGGACATGCTGACAGGCGGCCACACCGACAAGTAACCGACACGGACCACTTATTATAATATGTGGAGGAGTTAGTCTCATGGCAATGACAATGACGCAGAAGATCCTCGCGGCGCATGCGGGGAAAAGGGAAGTCCACGCCGGCGAGCTGGTGATGGCGAAGCTCGACCTCGTGCTGGGCAATGACATCACGACGCCCGTCGCCGTCGGCGAGTTCCCGAAGTTCGGGCGCGAGAAGGTGTTCGACAAGACGAAGATCGCGCTCGTGCCCGACCACTTCACGCCGAACAAGGACATCAAGGCTGCCGCGCAGTGCGCCTGCATGCGCGCGTTCGCCAAGGCGCAGGGCATCAAAAACTACTTTGAAGTCGGCCACGACTGCGGCGTCGAGCACGCCCTGCTGCCGGAGAAGGGCCTCGTCACGGCGGGCGACCTCGTGATCGGCGCGGACAGCCACACCTGCACCTACGGCGCGCTCGGCGCGTTCTCCACGGGTGTCGGCTCGACGGACATGGCGGCCGGCATGGCGGCGGGCGAGACGTGGTTTCGCATCCCCTCCGCAATCAAGGTCGTGCTGACGGGCACGCCGCGCCGCTACGTCGGCGGCAAGGATCTCGTCCTGCACCTCATCGGCCGCATCGGCGTGGACGGCGCGCGCTACCAGTCCCTCGAGTTCACGGGGCCGGGCGTCGCCGCGCTTTCGATGGATGACCGCTTCACCGTCGCGAACATGGCCATCGAGGCCGGCGCGAAGAACGGCATCTTCCCCGTGGACGACGCGACGCGCGCCTACCTCGCCGAACACGGCGTGAAAACGCCCGTCGTCTACGAAGCCGATCCCGATGCGGACTACGCGCAGACGATCGAAATCGACCTCGGCACGCTGCAGCCGACGGTCGCCTTCCCGCACCTGCCGTCCAACGTGCGGACGATTGACGCGGTGGGCGACGTCGCGATCGACCAGGTCGTCATCGGCTCGTGCACGAACGGCCGCATCAGCGACCTGCGCATCGCGGCGGAGGTGATGAAGGGCCACGCGGTCGCGCCGGGCGTGCGGTGCATCGTCATTCCCGCGACGCAGAAGATCTACCTGCAGGCCGTCGAAGAGGGCCTCGTCACCCAGTTCGTCCAGGCGGGCTGCGTCGTCTCGACGCCGACGTGCGGCCCGTGCCTCGGCGGCTACATGGGCGTGCTCGCGAAAGGCGAGCGGTGCGTCTCGACGACGAACCGCAACTTCGTCGGCCGCATGGGTCACGTCGAATCGGAAGTCTACCTCGCCTCGCCCGCCGTCGCGGCGGCCAGCGCCGTCGCGGGCAAGATCACCTCACCGGAAGGAATCTGAGAAATGAACGCACACGGAACAGCATTCAAGTACGGGGACAACGTCGACACGGACGTCATCATCCCCGCCCGCTACCTCAACACGCCCGATCCGAAGGAACTCGCGGCGCACTGCATGGAGGACATCGACGCGACCTTCGTGAAGGCCGTCCGCCCCGGCGACATCCTCGTCGCGGGACGCAACTTCGGCTGCGGCAGCTCGCGCGAACACGCCCCGATCGCCATCAAGGCGAGCGGCGTCGCGTGCGTCATCGCCGCGAGCTTCGCGCGCATCTTCTACCGCAACGCGCTCAACGTCGCGCTGCCCATCCTCGAATGCCCGGCGGCCGCGTCCGCGATCGCCGCCGGCGACGCGGTGTCCGTCGATTTCGAGACGGGGCGCATCGTCGACGAGACGACGGGACGCGCCTTCACGGCCGAGCCGTTTCCGCCGTTCATGCGCGAGCTGATCGCCACCGGCGGCCTCGCCGCCTACCTGAGCCGGAAGAATGAGAAAGGAGGGGCGCGCGCATGAGAAAGTCAATTGCCGTCATCCCCGGGGACGGAATCGGCCCGGAGATCACCTTCGAGGCCCAGAAGGCGCTGGACGCCGTCGCCGCCCGCTTCGGACACGCCTTCGAGATGACCGTCTATCCCGTGGGCGGCGCCGCCTACGACCTCTGCGGCGACTGCCTGCCCGACGCGACGCTGGCCGCGTGCCGCGCGGCGGACGCCGTGCTGCTCGGCGCGGTCGGTGGGCCGAAGTGGGACGCGCTTCCCGCCGAACAGCGTCCCGAACGCCGCGCGCTGCTCACGCTCCGCGCGGAGCTGGGCCTCTACGGCAACCTGCGCCCGGCGAAAGTCTGGCCGGCGCTCCGCCACGCGAGCCCGCTCAAGTCCGAGATCGTGGAAGGCGGCATCGACGTGCTGGTCGTGCGCGAGCTCACGGGCGGCATCTACTTCGGTGCGCACGAACGCGCCGCCGACGGGCAGTCCGCACGGGACGTGATGCCCTATTCGGTCGCGGAGATCGCGCGCATCGCGCGCCTCGCCTTCGAGTCTGCCCGCCGGCGCAGCGGCCGCGTGACGAGCGTCGACAAGGCGAACGTGCTGGCGACGTCGCGCCTCTGGCGCGAGACGGTCACGGCCCTGCACGACCGCGACTATCCGGACGTCGCGCTTGACCACATGTACGTCGACAACGCCGCGATGCAGCTCGTGCGCCGTCCGGCGCACTTCGACGTGCTGCTCACGGAGAACATGTTCGGCGACATCCTCTCGGACGAGGCGTCGCAGATCACGGGCTCGATCGGCATGCTGCCCTCCGCGTCGCTCGGCGCGGGCGGACACGGCCTCTACGAGCCGATCCACGGCTCCGCGCCGGACATCGCCGGACAGGGCGTCGCCAATCCGCTCGCGACGATCCTCTCCGCCGCGCTGATGCTGCGGCACTCCTTCGGGCTGACGGCGGAGGCCGACGCCGTGGAGGCGGCGGTCGCGCGCGTCCTCGCGCACGGCGTCCGCACGCCGGACATCGCCGCGCCGGGCGCGCCGACGGTCTCGACGTCCGAGATGGGCGACACCGTCGCGAACGCGATCGCACGGCCGTAGCGCGCCGCCGACAAGGTCCGCCCCTTCACCGTTCGCCGTTGAAAAGCGCGTTCGTCGCGTAGTAGGGATCGGACGTGAAGCGGCAGCCAAGCCGCCGGAGGCCCGCCTCGTCGCCCGGCGTGACCATGTGCGTCATGTGCACCTCGCAGCCGCGCAGCGCGCCCAGCTTCTCCATCGCGATCTGCGCCGCAGGGTTCGTCGTCGCCGAGATCGCCAGGCCGATCAGCGCCTCGTCGAGGTTCAGCGACGTGTAGCCGACCTTCAGGATGTCCTGCTTCATGTGCGCGATCGAGTGGATGATGTTCGGGCTGATGAGCGGGATCTGCTCGGGGATGCCCGACAGGGTCTTCACCGCGTTCATCACCATCGCCGCCGCCGCGTGCATCTCGTCGGAGTTGCGGCCCGTGACGAGCCGCCCGTCCGCCAGCTCGACCGCCGCGCCGGAGACGATCGTCCCGCCGGCCTTGCCCTTGCCCTGCTGCTGCGCCGCCGCCGCCGCCTGGCGCGCGGCCTCCACGACGATGCGGTCCTCGGTCTTGAGGCCGAGCGAGTCCATCAGCTCCTTCGCGCGCTCGACCATCGAGCGCGGACACGAGCCCTCGGCGAACGCGCACTGGTAGCGCAGGAACCGGCGGATCACCTCCTGCTTCGAGGCGTTGCGCACGACCTCGTCGTCGACGATGCCGAAGCCGATGCGGTTGACGCCCATGTCCGTCGGGCTCTTGTAGGGACAAGCCCCCTGCGTCATCTTCTGCCAGATCGCCACCAGGAGCGGAAAGGCGTCCACGTCGCGGTTGTAGTTCACCGTCTCGACGCCATAGGCCGCCTTGTGGTAGGGGTCGATCATGTTCCGGTCCTGCAGGTCGATCGTCGCGGCCTCGTAGGCGATGTTAAGCGGATGGTCGAGCGGCAGGTTCCAGACCGGGAAGCTCTCGAACTTCGAGTAGCCCGCGACCTTGCCCTGGCGGTACTCGTGGTAGATCTGCGTCAGACACGTCGCGAACTTGCCCGAACCCGGCCCCGGCGCCGTCACGACGACGATGGGCTTCTCGGTCTGCACGTACTCGTTCTTGCCGTAGCCCATGTCGGAGACGATCGTGTCGACGTCCGCCGGATAGCCCGCCGTCTTGTAGTGGTAGTAGACCCTGACGCCGCGGCGTTCCAGCTTCGCGCGGAAGAGCTTCACGGCCGCCTGCTCCTGGAAGCGCGTGATGACGACGCCGCGCACGGTAAGACCGAGCGCACGGAGGTCGTCGATGAGCTTCAGCGCGTCGTCCGCATAGGAGATCCCGAAGTCGGCACGCATCTTCTTGCGCTCGATGTCGCCCGAATAGAGGCAGAGGATGACCTCCGCCTGATCCTTCAGCGTCTGGAGAAGCCGCAGCTTCACGTTCGGGTCATAGCCGGGCAGGCAGCGCGCCGCATGGAAGTCGTTGATGAGCTTGCCGCCGAACTCCAGGTAGAGCCGCCCGTACTTCCCCGCGCGGCGCCGAATCTCCTCGGACTGTTCCTTCAGGTATTTGTCGTTGTCAAAGCCAAGTTTCACGGGAAGAGAATGTTTCTGGTTTCAGGTATTCTGGTTTCAGACCTCCGGCGGAAGGCGCATGGCTTCAGGCTCTCACGCCCCTCGCGTCCCTTCCGTCACTCAAGTCAAAGCCGGCGGATCTACCGGTGAAGCTCGTCGAGGATCTTCTGGATCTTCTCCCTGCAACGTCCGCACCCGCCGCCGGCCTTGGTGTAGTTCGTCACCTCCTCGACCGTCGTGAGCTGGTTCTCGGCGATGACGCGGCGCACCTCGTTCTCGGAGACGTTGTAGCACGTGCAGAGCGTCTGGTCCTCGAGGTTGCGGTCGGCGTTCTCGCCCGTCTCGTAGTTCTTGATCGCCGCCTCCATCGCCTCGCGCCCCATGACGCTGCAGTGCATCTTCTGCGGCGGCAGGCCGCCGAGGTAGTCGGCGATCTGCTGGTTCGTGATCTTCTTCGCCTCCTCCAGCGTCTTGCCGATCACCATCTCGGTCAGCGCAGACGAGCTCGCGATCGCGCTCGCGCAGCCGAAGGTCTGGAATTTCGCATCGGCGATCCGGCCGTCCGGGCCGAGCTTGAACTGAAACTGAAGCGCGTCGCCGCACGCGAGGGAGCCGACCGTCGCCGTCCCGTCCGGGTGTTCAATCTTGCCCACGTTCCGCGGATTGCGGAAATGGTCCATCATCTTCTCAGAATAGTTCCACATAACGGGCCTCTATTATACCAAATTTCGCCCGCCGACGGATTGCCGTCAGATGTCCCAGCCCTCGCCGTTGCGGCGGGACATGAGCAGCCACAGGAAGAACGGCGCGCCGAGGATCGCGCAGACGACGCCGACGGGCACGTCGCCCGGCAGGAAGCGTCCGACGAACTCCGCCAGCATGAGGAAGGCACCGCCCGCGAGCGCGGACAGCACCAGCACCCGCTGCAGGCGCGGCCCCGCCTTGCGGCGGACGAAATGCGGCACGACGAGGCCGATGAAGCCGATCGCCCCCGCGAGCGCGACCGAGACGGCCGTGACAAGCGACACCGCGCCGAGGACAAGAAGCGTCGTCAGGCGCGTGTTGACGCCCAGGGCCTCCGCCTCGGCGCGTCCGAGCTCCATGACGTTCAGGCGGCGCGAAAGCGCCAGCAGCGTCGCGAAGGCGACGGCAAAGGCCGCGCCGCCGAGCGCGAGCGTCGGCCCCGTGACTGCGCGAAGCGACCCGTAAAGCCACTTCGACACCGCCGCGAAGTCGTCCGGCTTCGCGTAGGAGAGGACGAGCATGTCGAGCGAGCCGAAGAATCCGCCCGTGACGAATCCGGCCAGCACGACGGCGTTTCCCGTCGAGAGCAGTAGCGGATTCGCGCCGTCCGCCCCGCGCGCCCGCGCCGCGAACGCCGCGACGAGGCAGACGAGCGCGAGCGACGCGCACGAGCCGAGGAAGCTCGCCGCCGGCAGCACCCACGCGCCCAGCGCGACAAGGCCGAGGTTGGTCGCGAGCGCGGCGAAGAGCGCCGCACCACCGACCGTCCCCAGCAGGTAGGGCTCCGCCAGCGGATTGCGCAGGACGCTCTGGAGCGCCGCGCCCGAGACCGAGAGCGCCGCCCCCGTCACCGCTGCCGCCGGATAGGCCCAGTCCATGGGTTGAGGGATGAGAGGTGAGAAGTGAGGGATGCGAGATGAGAAGTGAAGGGTGGAAGTTAGAATTCGTAGCGGACGGTGAACAGGAAGCTGCGGCCACAGGCCGGATAGAACGAATCTGCCGCCCATACGCCATTGTAGACGCCATAGTCGGCATAGCGCTTGTCGAAGAGGTTGTCAATCGTGAAGGCAAACGTGAAGCCCTTGAGCGGACGGTATGTCGGCATCGCACGCAAACCGACGTCGAAGACACCGTAGCCCGGCATCTTGTCGGTCGCAGCGGAGAAATCGGAATCGAGCGCCTGACGGTTGACGTAGCGATAGCCTCCATTGACGGCGAGCCAATCAACCAGAAAGACCTCACCGTAGGCACGTGTCGTATGCGCGGGCACAATCGGCATTGCGTTGTTCTTGTTTGGACCTTCGGTAAAACGCGCATCGACATAGCGATAGAGAATACCCGCCGAACCGATGCGGTCCCTGTGCCAGGTCAGGCCTGTCTCGACACCCGAACGCGCCGTCGCGTCGTCTACGTTGCGATTGCCGCCGTAGGCATACATGATCTCGTCGTCAAGTTCGGAGTAAAAGCCCGTGATATTGAAATTGAAGCCGTCGAAAAAAGACCAGTCAAGGCCGACTTCGGTATTGTAGCCAGATTCAGGACGGAGATTCATGTTCGGCGGATCGTAATAGCTGTACAGTTCATCCGCCAGCGGCGCATGGTAAAAGCGAGACCACTTGGCAAATATCTTGAGATCTTCAATCGGACGCCAGTTGACGCCGACTTCACCCGCGACATCGCTCTTCGTTTTCTCGGCCGCGCTTCGGAACGCAGCTGTCCGATAGGCGTCTCGCGAACAGAACGCTTCGCCACGCGCACCGCCAAAGACCGAGAGCCCATCGAGGATGAAGAACTCGTCACGTGCGAACAGGGCCGCCGAATAGCGCGAATAGCTGTTTTTCGCTCCAGATTCAATATGCAGAAGGTCGATCTTGTGATCCGTGCCGACATCCAGCCGATTGTCGAAGCCAAACAGGTCGGCCGTGTTGGAGTAGAGCAACTTCCAGACAAAGCCGTAGAGATCGGCATCACTCTCGCTCATGTAAGACACATAATACGATTTCGCCTTGCGATTGCGGAAGGAGAAAGACGCAGACAGCCGGTTCTCGTCATTCAAGACAGCTTCGCCGTCAATCGTGAAACCATAGACATCATTGTGCGCGCGATCATCCGGCGCATCCGTGTCGCGCGGGTTGTCCTTCCAGGAGCCGTGGTAATTTCCATACCAGTCATATCCGTTCGAGAAGAGGCTTCCGGGCAAACCATAGCGCGTATTGGCATAGAAAGCCCTGAATCCGAAAGAGGAGCCGTTTTCGAAGTTCTGCCGAAGCCCGCCCTTGATTGAATAGGCTTCGGTGTAGCTGTTGGCACGCCACCCATCGGAATGGTCATAGGAGAAATTGCCAAAGTACGTGAGTCCCTGATCTTCAAAACCTCCGCGCGTCCCCGCATAAACACCGATTTGGCCAAGGTTGCCGCCATGGACTTCAAACGTCGTCTTCTTCGTGTAATCGTTGCCGTCCGTTACGACGTTGATCACGCCAGCAGAGGCATCTCCGCCGTGCAGGACGGTTTGCGGCCCGTGGAGGATCTCGACACGCTCAATCGAACGCACGGGGATGCGCAGAAGGTCTTGCGCGGCCATGTCGGGATTGTTGATCTCCTCGCCATCGACAATGACCTTCACGCGCCCGAAACTGTTCGCCCCGTAGCCGCGCATCGAGATCTGGGCGAGTGCCGGATTCCCGTTCAGCTTGCGGAGAAAGAGATTTCCGCGTTTCTCGAGCAGATCGACCGTCGAAGCCGCGCCCGAAGCGTCGATCTCCGACTTGGTGATGACATCGACGTGCGAGGGCATCTCCATCTTGGTCTGGCCGAGGCGCGAGGCCTCGACGACGACCGTTCCCAGTTCGGCGGCGGACGGGGATGTCGTCCCCGTGACCGCATTCGTGACGGCGGCAGCCGCCGCCAGCATCAGCGTGTTCATGTTCCTTCTTTCCCCCTCATGCGAGGGTACTTGGTGGTTAGAGGAGCGGCCCGTATTCCGGCTTTGACGGTTGCGCGACAGCGCCTGGCTTTCACAGGACTTCCCGGTTACCGCTCCCAATGGGCGCGTATTATACCAAAACGGCGCGGAACGTCAAAACGGCGCGGAACGTCAGAACGACGCGGAACGTCAGAACGACGCGGAACGTGTCTTGCGGCAGCAGAATCCAATATCCGCAGGTTACGGGCATCTTGAACTGAATCGCCATGTGGTCGCGGCCCTCGTTAAGATTTTTCCGCAGAGAGTTCTCATTTATGGTATAATGGGTATAATGTGCGGCATCGGCACGAATAGCGTCCGAAATGGCCAGAAAAAAGAGGACGGACATGGCACGGAAGACCT
>CAKTZI010000071.1 GCA_934635385.1 uncultured Kiritimatiellota bacterium
ATGTTCAGGGCCGCCCTGAACCCAGAAGTCCTGCTGGACGTCCTCTTCCTCAGAAAAAAGTAAATGCTGTTGCCGTGCCCCATTGACGGCGCGGACGGAAAAGAGTAAAATATGCTCCATTGATCTGCTCAAAGCAAGGTAAAATAATGAAAAAACTCATACTTTCCGCGCTTTTCGCGACTGGCCTCGTGGCCGGGATCGAAGCGGCGCCCACCGATACCGTCACGCAGGCCGACCTGCAGGCGATCATCCAGCGGCTCAACAAGCTCGAAGCCGAGAACAAGGCCCAGGCGGCGAAGATCGCCGAACTTGAGGGCAAGAACAAGGCTCTTGTCGCCCAGCAGGCCGCGACCGAGAAGAAGGTCGCCACGGTGACGGTCGCCAAGGCGGGCGACGGCGCGGCGAAGGCCGACAAGACGACGGAAGTCTCGGAGTCGGGCAAGATCTACACGACCGAGAATGGCAAGAAGTACTACCTCGCCGACGCGACGGCCAACATCTTCGAGCCGCTGTCTGAGTCGGGCCTCCAGATCACGCCGTATGGTTACCTCGTGTTCGAGGGCGTCTACGCCGACCACGGTCTTGATTTGGACTGGACGACTGACTTCGTCCGCAAGAAGAGTGATCGTGCGTACAAGAACCACAACTCGACGCTCTCGATGCAGGACTCGATTCTCGGTGTGCAGTTCATGACGCCGGAGGCGTTCAACGGTTGGAAGTTCTCCGGCAAGGCCGAATTCGATCTCGCGGGTGACGATGCGGACGACTATAAGTTCCACTGGCGTCACCTCTACGTGAATGCCGAACATGAGAGCGGCTGGTCGATTCTGTTCGGGCAGACCTGGCATCTTTGGAAGATGGTCACGCCGTCCGAAATCGATGGTGCGTGGATGGAAAACACTGGTCATCCGTATCGTCGCAGCCCGCAGCTCCGCATCACGAAGAAGTGGGATTGGGAGGACAGCTCGCTTGAATGGCGTGTCGGCTTCGTCAAGAACGGCCCGAATGCTTCGACGGATCGTGACGGCGACGGCATGCTCGACTCCTCGGCGTCCGCGTGGGGCTGGTTCGAGACGGCGTTCCTCTATGACCATGAAGCCGCGTGGGACAAGGGCCGTCGCTGGCTCATCGGCTTGGGCGGCATGTATGGCCGCGACGCGAGCCGCCGCCTGACGGCCGGCGGCGACTGGACGGGCGAGAGCGACAACTACAACTCGCAGATGGTCATGCTTGCGGCGTCGATTCCGTTCTTGGAGAAGTTCACGCTTACGGGCCAGATCTATGGTGGTGAGAACCTCGGTCGCGTCCAGGCCGGTTGCGCGCAAAGCATTGCCTTTACGCCGGGCATGATCAACGAGCGCGGCGAAGAGGTCGTCACGGTCGGCGGCTTCGTCGATCTCGCCTACGAGCTCAATGACACGTGGTCGTTCGCGCTGGGCTACGGCTTCGACGATCCGCGCATTGACAATGGCATGGGCGCGGCTTGGAACGGCGGTGAGATCGACACCAATTACTACGAGTTCAACGACCGCCTCTACATCGATGCGTTCTACCGCATCACGTCGAACTTCAAGCTCGGTCTTGAATACGCGCGCCTCAGCACGAAGTACGCCGAGGACGGCACGTCGCTCGCGAACCGCATCCAGTTCAGCGCGTTCTACGACTTCTAATGGCGGCCTCACAACGGCAAAGATGAACAGTTGAAAGTCGGGGGCTCTCGGTTCGGGGGCCTTCGGCTTTTGAAAGAAAAAGCAACAACAAAAAGATCAGGTCAGGAAAAGGAAAAATGGAAAAGAAAAGGGCATCGTGGTCGGGACAGCTCGCGTTCGTGCTGGCGGCGGCCGCTTCGGCAATCGGCTTGGGCAATCTCTGGCGCTTCCCGTATCTCGCGGCGCAGTACGGCGGCGGCACGTTCATTCTCGTCTACCTCTGTCTCGTCGTCACGCTCGGCTTCACGCTGATGCTGACCGAGATTGCGATCGGCCGCAAGACGCAGCAGTCGCAGCTCACCGCCTACAACCACCTGAAGGGGCATGGGCTCCTCAAGGCCCTCGGCGTGGTCGCGACGATCATTCCCGTGCTGATTACGCCCTACTACTGCGTGATCGGCGGCTGGGTGCTCTACTACCTCAAGGCGTTCGCGCTCATGGCGTTCACGGGCGCGGCCCCGATGGGCGAGGCGGCGGCGGAGTCGGGCGCGTTCTTCACGGGCTTCGTCTCGGCGCCGTTTGCGCCGTTCGGCTACGGCATGATCTTCGTCCTCGCGTGTGCGGGCGTCATTCTCCTCGGCGTGAAGAACGGCATCGAGAAGTCGAACCTCGTCATGATGCCGATCCTCTTCCTGATGGCGATCGCGATCTCCCTCTACGTCATCTTCATGCCGGGTTCGGGCGAAGGCCTCAAGTACTATCTCGTGCCGAACATGGACTGCCTGACGACGGAGAGCGGGACGTTCTCGTTCGCCCTCCTCGGCAAGACGATTCTCGGCGCGATGGGCCAGATGTTCTACTCGCTCTCGCTCGCGATGGGCATCATGGTGACGTACGGCTCCTACATGAAGAAGCAGGACTCGATCGAGAAGAGCGTCCGCCGCATCGAGATCTTCGACACGCTGATCGCGGTCATCGCCGGCCTCATGATCATCCCGGTCGTCTACATGTTCGCGGTGAAGACGGGCGTGACGCCGGAGCTGATTGCCCAGCACGGCGGCGACACGGCGCTTGCGACGAAGGCGGCCGTGAAGGCTGCCATGAACGCGGGCCCCGGCCTCATGTTCATCACGCTGCCGAAGGTGTTCGCGACGCTCGGCACGGTCGGCCCGTGGATCGGCCTCGCGTTCTTCATCCTCGTCACGTTCGCGGCGGCGACGTCGGCGATCTCGCTCATGGAGGCGTGCGTGGCGTCCGTCTGCGACGTCCTGCACATCGAGCGCAAGAGCGCGACGTTCTTCACGACGGCGCTCATCATGTTCCTCGCGACGTTCTCGGCGATCGGCTACGGCCCGTGGGCGGAGATCAAGATCGGCTGGGGCGACCACGCCATGCAGTTCCTCGACTTCTTCGACTTCATCACGAACTCGGTGCTGATGCCGATCACGGCGGCGGCGACGTGCATCTTCGTCGGCTGGATCCTGAAGCCGAAGGCGATCATCGACGAGGTGGAGGCCGAGGGCGGCGTCTTCAAGGCGAAGCACCTCTATGTCGTCATGGTCAAGTGGTTCGCGCCGGCGCTCGTGATCGCGATTCTCGTCTCCGAGATCTGCCGCGCGTTCGGCTGGGGCGGCTGGAAGATCTGATGAAGGTTCACACGGAGTGACGGAGGCACGGAGCAAGCCGCACCAGTCCAGAACTCCGTGTCTCCGTGCCTCCGTGTGAGAAAAGGCGAAAGGAACTGAAGTTGATGCGAAATCTCGTTGCCGCGTTGGCGCTGGCGCTTGTCTGCGCGGGATGCTTCACCGTCGATTCGGGGACGTCCGCGCTGCTGGCGCCGGACGCCGACGAGCACGTCATCGTGCGTAACTACGGATGGAACCTTTTCGGCTTCATTCCGCTCGTCTGCGGCAATGCGGATGTCGATTCCTTCTGGGGCTCGACGTTCTTCTCCGACGAGGTGACGCTTGACGTGGCGCATGACGTGCTGGCTCGGCACGCGGCGGCGGGCGGACGCGAAATCCGCGACGTGGTGGTGCTGGACGACCGGCAGGCCCTGTTCGTGCCGTTCAGCATCAGCTACATTCCGATTCCGTGGATCGTCCAGTACAAGGAGGTGAACGTCTCCGCGACGCTCGCCCCGAAGGGAGGCCTGCGATGAGGCGTCAGATGTTGGGGGCCCTTGCGGCGGCGGCCCTGTGCGGCTGTTCGACGACGCTGACGCGGTTGCCGGCGCCGAAGGGGTTGCACGAGGCGAATGTCCAGCCGCTCGCGACCGTCGAGGTCTCGAACGCCGCCCTCCTGTTCCTGTCGTTCCTGCCGATCGCCTCCGGCGATCCGCAGAGTCCGAACAGCGGCGCCTGCACATGGTTTGAGGACACGACGACGGTCGAAAACCAGCTGAAGATGCTGTCGGACGAGTCCGCGCGCATTGGTGCGACGCGGGCGGTCGACGTGATGACGCTGCGGACGGACGAGTCACTGTTCTTCTTCCTCCTTCAGCGGGAGAAGATCCACACGTCGGCGGTTCTCGTCCGGGACGTGGTGCGTCCGGCGGAAAACGGAAAGGACAAGACGAAATGAAGAAGTGGAACGTGGCGGCGATTCGCGCCGCGAAGGGCGTGACGAAACTCGGCTGCTGCACGGCGTATGACGCGCCGTTCGCGCGGCTGGCGGACGAGGCGGGCGTGCCGATGATCCTCGTCGGCGACTCGATGGGGATGAACACGCTCGGCTACTCGACGACGCTGCCCGTCAACATGGGCGACACGCTCGCGGCGACGGCGGCGGTCGCGCGCGCCGTGAAGGACGCGCTCGTCATCGGCGACATGCCGTTCGGCTCGTACCAGTGCGGCGAGGACGAGGCGATGCGCAACGCGGTCGCGATCATCAAGGCCGGTGCGGACGCCGTGAAGCTGGAAGGCGGCGCGTCCGTCTGCGGCCTCATCCGGCGCCTCACGACGGCGGGGATTCCCGTCCTCGCGCATGTCGGCATGACGCCGCAGAGCGTCAATGCCTACGGCGGCTTCCGGAAGCAGGGCAAGACGCGCGAGGGCGCGGAGAAGGTGTTTGCGGACGCGAAGGACGTCGAGAACGCGGGCGCGTTCGCCGTAACCTTGGAGTGCATCCCGTCCGAACTCGCGGCGGAGATCACGGCGGCGCTGAAGATCGTCACGGTCGGCATCGGCGCGGGGCCTGTCTGCGACGCGCAGTGGCTCGTGATGCACGACCTCCTGGGCCTGAACGAGCAGGTCCCGTCGTTCGTGAAGAAGTACGCCGACCTCGCGTCGGTCGTGCGCACGGCGTTCGCGACCTACGTTGCCGACGTGCGCGACGGTGCGTTCCCGACATAATCATTGCTTTCGCTAAACACGGAGTTGTTGGAGATGGGAAGACACGGAGTTCTTTCGACGGCACGCTCCGTGTCTCCGTTTCTCCTTGACCTCCGTGTTGAGCGCCGCGGGCCTCTTGCCCTGCGAGGGCGCTTGCCAAGGTGGCTTTGTCGGTCTCGGAGAAAATCTGCTATAATATCCCGCATCCATCATGAGCGAAAGATTCGATACGGTTGAGGACTGCCTTGCGGCGCTGAAGCGCGGCGAGATCGTCTTGGTGACGGACGACGCCGACCGCGAGAACGAGGGCGACTGCATCTGCGCGGCCGAGTTCGCGACGACGGCGAACGTCAACTTCATGGCGACGTACGCGCGCGGCCTCATCTGCATGCCGATGAGCGCGGCCTGGTGCCGGAAGCTCGACCTGCCGCAGATGGTGCAGACGAACACCGACAACCACCAGACCGCCTTTACCGTCTCGATCGACGCGACCGAGACGACGACCGGCATCTCCGCCGAGGAGCGTTCGATGACGGCGCTCAAGTGCGTGAAGGACGGCACGACGCCGGACGGCTTCCGCCGGCCGGGCCACATGTTCCCCCTGCGGGCGCGCGAAGGCGGCGTCCTGCGGCGCGCGGGCCACACGGAGGCGACGGTCGACCTCTGCCGCCTCGCGGGCCTGAAGGAAGTCGGCCTCTGCTGCGAGATCATGAAGGACGACGGCACGATGGCGCGCTTCGACGACGTGCGGGCGTTCGCGGCGCGGCACGGCCTCAAGATGATGTCGATCGCCGACCTCATCGCCTACCGCCGCCGGAACGACCGGCTCGTCGAACTTGTGGAAGACGTGGACCTGCCGACCGACCATGGGCACTTTCGCCTCAAGATGTACCGCAGTCGCATTTCCGGCCTGGAGCACCTCGCGCTCGTGAAGGGCGACGTGGCGGACGGGCGGCCTGTCCTCGTGCGCGTCCATTCGGAGTGCTTCACGGGCGACGTGCTCGGCTCCGAACGCTGCGACTGCGGCCCTCAGCTGCACACGGCGATGGAGATGATCGAGCGGGAGGGGCGCGGCGCCGTCCTCTACATGCGGCAGGAGGGGCGCGGCATCGGCCTCGCGAACAAGCTGCACGCCTACAAGAAGCAGGAGGAGGGGCTCGACACCGTGGAGGCGAACGTCGCGCTCGGCTTCCCGCCGGACCTGCGCGACTACGGCGAAGGGGCGCAGATGCTCGTCGACCTCGGCATCCGGAAGCTGCGGCTGCTGACGAACAACCCGTGCAAGATCGCGGGGCTGGAGGGCTACGGGCTGGAGATCGTCGAGCGCGTGCCGATCGTCATCCCGGCGAACGCGCACGACAAGCGCTACCTCGACACGAAGCGCGAGAAGATGGGGCATATCATCTGAAGTCCCCCGTTTTTGGTATAATACGTGCCATGAGAATCTTGACGGGCATTCAGCCTTCGGGCAAGCTCCACTGGGGCAACTATTTCGGTGCGATGAAGTCCATGTTCGACCTTCAGGAGAAGGGCGAGAACTTCATGTTCATCGCGAACTTCCACGCCATGACGACGGTGCGCGACGGGGCGCAGCTCCGCGCGGCGACGAAAGACGTCGCGCTTGACTACCTCGCCTGTGGGCTCGACCCCGCGAAGACGGTCATCTACCGCCAGAGCGACGTGCCGGAGGTGCAGGAGCTCACGTGGTACCTCTCGTGCCTGACGCCGATGGGCCTGCTGGAGCGCTGCCACAGCTACAAGGACAAGCTCGCGCACGGGCTGGAGGCGACGCACGGGCTCTTCGCCTACCCGGTTCTGATGGCGGCGGACATCTTGATCATGCAGTCCGACCTCGTGCCGGTCGGGAAGGACCAGAAGCAGCACCTGGAAGTGACGCGCGACCTCGCGCAGAAGTTCAACAACGCCTACGGCGAAATCTTCAAGCTGCCGGACGCCTACATCCCGGAGACGGTCGCGACGATTCCGGGGACGGATGGCCAGAAGATGTCGAAGAGCTACCACAACACGATCGAGCTCTTCGAGCCGAACGGCTCCATCAAGAAGAAGGTGATGGCCATCGTCACCGACTCGAAGACGATGGAGGAGCCGAAGGAGCCGGAGGGCAATTCGATCTACGAGCTCTACAAGCTCTTCGCGACGCCGGAGGAGGTCGCCGACATGGCGGCGCATTTCCGCGCGGGCAACTACGGCTACGGCCATGCGAAGAAGGCCCTGCTGGAGGCGTATCACCGGCTCTTCGACCCGTTCCGCGCAAAGCGCGAAGAGCTGGCGAAAGACACCGACACGCTGGAGGACATCCTGCGCGCCGGGGCCGCAAAGGCCCGCGCCGCCGCCGCGCCGACGATGGAGAAGGTGCGCGCCGCCGTCGGACTGTGAACGCTGGCGGACGGCTTGATTTTTCAACCGAAACCGTGATATAATTCAAACATTATGACTATCAAAAAGCCCATGTCCGTCAAGCGGCCGACCGTGAAGGCCGATGCGATGCCGTCAAACGAAGGCGTCGCCGAGATTCCGTCCGCCCCTGCGGCCGCCACGATCGCCGACCGCTTCAAGCTCGACGCGCCCGATCCGAACGCGAAGAAGTCCGCCGCGTCGGGCGCTGGAACGACGGTCGCCGTCATCGCGGGCGTCGCGGCGCTCGCCGTCGTCGGCATCCTGACGTTCATCATCTTCCAGCACTGGGAATTCCTCAAGGGCGCGTGAGCATGAAGGACGTCATGCGTTCGCCGCGGGCGCAGGCCGCCGTGCGCCTTGCGCTCGACGAAGACCTCGCGAGCGTCGACCAGGCCGTTTCCGCGCCGTGGTGCGACGCGACGAGCCTTGCGCTCGTCGACCCCGACGCGGTCGCGACGGGCGAGATCTACGCGAAGGGCGCGGGCTGCGTCGTCGCGGGCGCGACGGTCGCGAAGGCCGTGATGAAGGCGGTCGACCCGAAGGTGCAGGTGAAGATCCTGAAGCCCGACGGCTCGTCGGTTCAGCCGAGGGAGACGATCCTCACGTTTCGCGGCAAGGCGCGCTCGATCCTCGCGGCGGAGCGCACGGCCCTCAACTTCATGCAGCGGATGTGCGCGACGGCGACGCTGACGCGCAAGTTCGTCGAGGCGACGAAGCGCTACGGCACGCTCATCCTCGACACGCGCAAGACGACGCCGGGCCTCCGCGTCTTCGAGAAGTACGCCGTCACGTGCGGCGGCGGCACGAACCACCGCATGGGGATGTACGACCGCGTGCTGATGAAGGACAACCACCGTCGGCTCTGGAAGGGCGGCGACCCCGACGAGCTCGACCTGGCGGTCGTCGCGGCGCGCAAGGCGTTCCCGAAGCTCGCGGTCGAAGTCGAGGTCGAGAGCCTGCGCGAATGCGCGAGCGCGCTCAAGGCGAAGCCGGAGTGGATCATGCTCGACAACATGTCCGTCGCGGACATGAAGAAGTGCGTCAGGATGTGCAAGGGCGTCTCGAAGACCGAGGCGTCGGGCGGCATTACGCTTGACCGCGCGAAGGAAGTCGCGGCGACGGGCGTGACGGCGATCTCGCTCGGCTGTCTCACGCACTCGGCGGGCTCGGTCGACCTCTCGCTCGAATGGAAGGTCGTCTCGTAGAAAAGAAAAAAAACGAAAAATGAACAAGATGGCAGTTTTGGCGGCGGGAGCCGCCTTGGCGGGCGGCTGTTGCTGCCTGTGTTTCGACCGCGGGCCGTACCCGGAGTCGATTGACGAGGGCTTCGTCAGCCTCTTCAACGGCAGGGATCTGTCCGGCTGGTACGGGTCGAAGGCCTATGGCGTCGAGACGGTCGAGACGAAGCTCGCCAACGGCGCCGTCAAGAGGGAGAACGTGCTGGCGTGCTTCCCCGACCGCAGGGGCGCGGGCGACTGCGGAAATCTCCTCACGGAAAAGGAATACCGGAACTTCATCCTGCGCTTCGAGTTCCGGCTGGCCGCGAACGGCGACAGCGGTCTTGGCATCCGTGTGCCCGACGAACGGTCTGACGCGGCTTTCGCGGGGCTGTGCGAGATCCAGCTCCTTGACGACGGCGGCAGCGCCTACTACGACGCGGCGGCGCAGAAGGACAGGCTGAACGCCTATCAGTATGCCGGGTCGGTCTTTGGCATCGTGCCGAGCCGCCGCGACAATGTCGGCAAGCAGATTTGGGGCAAGGACGCGAACTTTACGGGCGGTGGCAGCTACGTGCGCAAGCCAGGCATGTGGAATTTTGTCGAGGTCAAGGTCATCGGCTTCGAGATCGAGGTCTACCTCAACGGCTATCTTGTGACGAAGGGCGACGTCTCGAAATTCAGGGGTGACGGCGATACGCCAGACGGGCGCAAGCACCCCGGAATCCGCAACGCGAAGGGGCATATCAGCTGGTGCGGACTCAACAGCCCGACGCAGTGGAAGAACATCCGCATCAAGGAGCTTCCCGACGACGCGAAGATGGGCGAGGTCTGCCCGCAGCAGACGATGAAGACGCCCGCTGGGTTCACGACGTACTTCAACGGCTGCCCCAAGCAGCTCCAGACGATGTGGAAGGGCGTGATGACGGAAGAGAAGTTCGACAACCCGATCGTCCGCCAGGCGGCGACGCCGGCGAAGCGCGCCGAGATGCAGAAGAAGGCCGACGCCCTGCGTGACGCGCACTGGCACGTCCGCAACGGCAATCTCTTCTTCGACGGCTACAAGGGCGGCTACTCGCTCGCGACCGTCAAGGACCTCAAGGACTTCGAGCTGTGGGCCGACTGGCGCATCATGTCCATCACGGGCGATTCGGGCCTCTATCTGCGCGGCGCGCCGCAGGTCCAGATCTGGGATGCGCACAACCAGTGGGGCATCGGCTCGGGCGGCCTCTACAACAACCAGAAGAATCCGTCCAAGGCCCTCAAGATTGCGGATCGCCCGGTCGGCGACTGGAACCGCTTCCACGTGATCATGAAGGGCGAGAAGGTGTCGGTGTGGCTCAACGGCGAGCTTGTCGTCGACAACGTGACGCTGGAGAACTACTGGGACCGCAGCCGGCCGATCTTCCCGGTCGAGCAGCTGGAGCTCCAGTGCCATGGCGATCCGACCGAATGGCGCAACATCTTCATCAGGGAGCTGTGACTCCGGGGTTTCCGGACAGCAGGCGCTGAACGCAGATGAAACTGCTCGTCATCGACGTCGGCAACACCTCCACGGCCGTGGGTCTCTGGACCGACGGCCGTGTGAGTCATGTCGGCCATTATGACGAGGGGGTGGAATGCTTGGAAGGTTTGGGAGGTTCGGAAGGTTTGGGAGGTTTGGGGCGTTTGGGTGGGGTGGCGTATGTTTCCGTTGTGCCCCGAAAAGACGCGAAGTGGTGTCGTTCGGCCAAGAAGCACAATCTCCCGTTCCACCAGCTGTCCTACCTCGACTTCACCGAGACGTCGCCCCTCACACTTTCCTACCCCCACCCGGAGACCATTGGCGCGGATCGCTTGGCGGACGCGGCGGGTGCGGTGTCGCGCTACGGCGCGCCTGTCCTCGTGATGGACTTCGGCACGGCACTGACGGCGGCGGTCATCACGTCGGATCGCGTCTGGCGCGGCGGCGTGATCGCGCCGGGCTTTCCGCTCATGCGCGACTACCTCTTCGAACGGACGGCCAAGCTGCCGCGCATGGAACTGGGACGCGGGCGCGCCCCGCGCATCGGACGCTCGACGGAAGAGGCCATGCGCTTCGGCGCGCTTGTCGGCTATCGCGGCATGGTGCGCGAGATCGTCACGACCCTGCGGCGGAATTTCCGCGAAGACTTCAAGCTGGTGGCGACGGGCGGCTTCGCCCGCTGGGCGCTGAAAGACCTCGACCTCCCCTTTGTCATCGATCCCACCCTCACGCTCTACGGCGCCGGCCTCGTCTGCGCAGGGGCGATGTCGAGCGAAAACGCGAAGCGAGGTGGACGCCTCATGCCTGAGACTTGTCGTTGCCGGGCGCGTTCTGCTTGCGCCAGTCTCGCATCGTGAGGCCGAAGGTCTTCAGGAACAGGTTCTTGACGTAGCGCGGGTTCGGGTAGCCGAGCTCGTGCGTGAGGACGGCGATCGGCCGCTTGCGGTGCCTGAGGAGCTGCGTCTTCAGGAGCCGGAGGCGCGTGTCGCGGATGAGCGTGGCCACGGAGCTTTCGGCCAGCTCGTGAAACCGCTTGTCGAGCAGACGCCGCGAAATGTGCAAGGCGTCGGCCACCTCGTCCGGTGTCAGCGCCCGCGCGGCGTTCGCTGCGACGTAGGCGCGCGCACGGGTGACGATCGCCGCGCCCGAGACCGTCACGGCCGTCGATTCGCGCGCGATGACCTCGACCGGCGGCAGACGCAGTACGGTGCCGCTGACGCGCGCCGGGGCGCGCAGCAGCTTCGCGAGCGAACGCGCGGCGGTCTCGCCCATCTGGCGGTGGTCGGGCTTCACGCTGGAGATTGCGGGGTTGAAGTTGTCGCAGTAGATCTCGTCGTTGTCGACGCCGAGGACGGAGACCTGCTCCGGCACCTTGAGGCGGGCCTTCTTTGCGGCGGCGAGGACGTCCTGCGCAACCCGGTCCCAGGCGGCCAGCACGGCGGCGGGCTTCGGCAGCTGTCGCAGGAAGTCGGCGAGGTCTGTCCCCGTCTGCGGACGGAAGGTCGGCAGGCTCTGCTGGCGCAGGGCCTCGAAGAAGGCCTCTTCGCGCAGCTCCGCCCACGGACGCGGCACGGCCGGAGGAATGAAGGCGTAGGCGCGGAACTGTCCGATGGACGTGAAGAACTCGGCCGCCATGCGTCCGATGCCGTGGTCGTCGTTGCGCACGTAGACGATGGCGTCGCGGCGGTTGCCCACGCGGTCGGCGCCGATGTCGAGGAGGACGGTCGGGATCGTGGAGGCGGCGACGAGCTCCAGCGTGCGGGCGTCGTGCAGGAGCCCGATGATGGCGCCGTCGACGTCGCCGCGCGCCAATGCGGCGTTGACGTCGTCGATCGACTGGGCGAGCGTCAGGTTCCAGGACTTGCCGTGCGACAGGAACTGCGAGATCCCCAGGAACTCGTTGCGGCCCGTTGCGCCGTTGAGCTGTAGCGCGACGATGATGTGCGGCTTGCCGTTTCTTCTCATGTTACCTCCCCAGTAGGCAGTCGGCCGAAATCAGGCTGTCGAAGAATCCGTTCTCCTCGATCTGTGGGTCTATCTCGCCGTCATAGACGAGAACGAGCTTGACGGAACGGTCAGGGGCGAGCTTGAGCCGGCTCAGTTTCTGCTGAACCTCCTCTTCGATGGCTGTGCTGATCCTTCGCATGCGCTTGATTTCAATGATGTATGTGCAGCGTGGCAGCTGGACGAGATAGTCAATCTGCAGGCCGTGGCCGTTCCTGCGTCCGCTCTTGAAGTACGGTGCGGCCGACAGGACGTTTCGCCCGACGAGGCCAATCCGGGAGACGAGCGCGGAAATGTTGTTCAGCACCAGGTTCTCGAACTGAAGCCCCATGACGGTTTCCCAGCCGGGCATTCGTTCCAGAGGAATATACTTGTAAAAGCCGTTCAAGATGGTTTCCCGTCGAGGCTGGATGTAGCGCAGGTAGAATCGCGTGTAGTTGTCCTTGAGGCGGTAGCGGATTTCGCGGATGGGTTTCCCCGTGGTTGGATTCAGTCCGGCGGAGCGCGCGATGAAGCCGGCTTCGACGAGTTCGGACAGGTCTTCGGAAAGGTGCCCGTTCGGATCTCGGTCGAAGTCTGCGGCGAGATCCGTGACGCTGGCGGGGCCATTGGCAAGCGCCGTCAGGATGCGGCGTTTTGTCGCGACGGAACCGCCGAAGACATCGTCGAAAATGCGGTCAAAGTCCTTGAAGAGGTAGCCGTCCGGGTCGAAGCACAGGCGGCGGATGTTTTCGTCAGGCGGAAGGGCCGGATCGATCTCGTTGAGGTATTTCGGTATGCCGCCGGTGACGGAGAGGACGTTCAGAATGTCTCGTGTGGAGGTTCGCCCGGCTTTCTTCCCCCAGAAGCCCAGGCATTCGGCGGGGGAGAGCTCGCCCAGTGAGAAGTCGAGCGAGATGCGTCCGACGAATCCCCTTGAATTCTGGATGTTCTTGCCGATCCAGGCGGAGACGCTTCCGGCGACGATGAAGATGAGCTTGTCGTGTTTCGAGAACTGCGTGTCCCATGCCGTCTTGAGAAAGGAGGCGAACGAGGTGTCGTATTTGCCCATCCATGAGATCTCGTCAAGGAACACGACCGTTTTCTCGTTGCGGCGTAGGGCGGCATCAAGCGCGTCGAACGCCTTGGGCCAGCAATCGGCCTTCGCTTCGGGCATCCGGGTCGCTCCGGCAAGGCGTTCGCAGAAGTTGTCGATCTGTCGCTGGTTGTCCATGTCCTTGTCCGGGGCCAGCCCGACAAGCTCGATGAACGTGCATTTCGAGCGTGCGGCAAATTCCTCCACCAAGGTGGACTTGCCGATGCGCCGTCGCCCGGCAATGACCACGAAAGAGCTTGTCTTCTTGCGCCAAAGGGCGTTGAGCTTCTCAAGCTGTTCGTCTCGACCAAAAAAGTTCTGCATGGTAGGCATCCTCTCCTATAAGTGTACGGATTATACCATAAAATGTTGCGAAGCGGGGCGACTAAATCTGGATATTCAATTTAGTCGCCCGAAAATGAGACGCTAAAAACGGGCGACTAAATTCAGATTTGCCATTTAGTCGCCGCGAAAAAAGTGTTGGCGGGCGAGCAAAATGAGACAGTCCGGGCGGGCAAAATGAGACAGGCGAAAGGCGGCGAAACCCCTGCGGA
>CAKTZI010000072.1 GCA_934635385.1 uncultured Kiritimatiellota bacterium
GTTGATCGTCCTGAACCACGCCAGCTTCTCGCTGTCCGTCCCCTCGCAGACGTAGACCGTGAGCCCGTAGTCGAGGATGAGGTCCCGCCGGCATATTCGAGCCAGATCGCCCGTTCGCAGGCGTTCCGCGTGAAGAGGTCTCGTTCCTGGCTCCTGTAGCAGGTGGCGACGAGTTTCTTCAGTCCCAGCCGCTCGAAGTTGTGGCTGAAGTAGTGGAAGAAGTTGCTGATGCGCGGGTCGTCGCAGTTGCACAAGACGACCTTGCCCCGGAAGTGTTCGGCGTAGTGCCGCACCTCCTCGGCGATGTCGTCGAGCTACGTGTAGAATTCGTCCTTTTTCGCCCGCTTGGCTTCGGACAGTCCCCTTGTCCCGGTCATGGTTGCCTTTCGTGCGGCAAAGCAACCACGACAAACGAAAAGCGCACCTCTCGCGTGTCTCTGCTGAGGCCGTAGGAAAAGCCCGAATCGAAACACGACAAGAAGCGCGCACAGTGTGCGCACTCCTTGCAACGCATCGTCGATCCTTGAAATTTCCTACGTTTCAGCAGACGATTACTTTGCAGTAATGCTAATTGGTTCGACCCCTCGGATGTCTCCCCTCGGGCGTCAGTCCGGCAGACGGATGACCCGCCGAACACCGCGCATTATACCATATCTCGCCGAAGCGCATGTCGGACGTCTAGGCGGCTTCGCATTCAAGTGGTTGGTGGCCGACTTCCGCTCGGACCCGCGTCTGCCGTCCGACGCACCCGCCGTCGCCGTCGTCCACAACGACGAGGAGCGCATCGGCGCGATGGCCGCCGAGTTTCTCGTCTCGCTCGGCTCCTTCCGGTCGTTCGCGTTCGTGCCGGTCTCCCAGCCCTACGCGAAGCTGCACGTCTGGAGCGAACGTCGCGCGACGGCCTTCCGTGCGCACCTGGAGCCGCTCGGACACCCCGTCACCGTCTTTCGCAGCGCGGCGGCGTGGGACGAGCGCGCCGGACACGTGCTTGCCGCCTGCGAACGGCTGGGCATCCGCGTCCCCGACCAAATCGCCGTCATCGGCGTGGACAACAAGGTCTTCCGGACGCGTTGCGGGAAGTCCCTGCGCGACGGACGCCGCGACGCGCGAGCGAAAACGGCGGCGCAGATTTAGCGGCGGCGTTCGGCGTCGAGGCGGAAGAACCGCGCGCCGTGGGCGGGGACGGTGAAGGAGACCTTCCGCTCGATCTCGCCGAGGTCGGCCCGTTCGGCGAGGTCGAAGAACGCGACCTTGCCGGCCAGGTCCAGCTTGAACAGCTCGACCTTGAATTCGTGATCCTTGTCGCCGCCGTTGTAGAGCGTGAGGTAGCGTGCCGTGCCGCCGACCGAATCGCAGTCCTTGACGAGCGTATAGGCGTCGCCGAGGCGCAGCACCGTCTTCACGGGCGCGGCGAGGTCGTTCTGGTTCATGCCGAGGAGGAACGGGTTCGTCACGAGTTCGCGCGTCGTGTCGTCCATCGTGCGGACGTCGCAGCCGATCAGGAGCGGCGAAGACAGCATGCACCACAGGCCGAAGTGCGTCTGCTCCTCCAGGCGCGTGAGCCCCGTGTCATGCGGATTGCCGTTGAGCGTCTTCGGCATCTGCCCCGCAATCCGCCCGACTTCCAGCATGTCCATGTCGTTGTAGTGGCCGAGGCTCATGTAGCCCGAAAGCGGAATGTTCTCGTCGATGATGTCCTTCACGCTCTTCCAGTTCGCGCGGATGTCGCGCGTCGTGCGCCAGGACTCGGCGACGCCCGCCGCCCACTCGCCGGGGAACGTCCAGCGGCAGATGTTCATCCGCACGCCCTTCTTGCCCGAGACGTCGATCGCGCGGCGGATCGCCGTGTAGCGCTCCTGCTCGTCGAGCTTCTGCTTCTGTCCGCCGCAGTAGTCGATCTTGATGAAGTCGAAGTCCATCTCGCCGAAGAAGAAGCGGCAGTCCTCCAGATCGTGTCCGTAAAGTCCCGAGCCCTTGCCGATCGGATCGTTCGACCACATGCTGCCGCAGGTGTCCGCGCCCGCGTCGGAGTAGATGCCGGCCTTCAGACCGAGCGCGTGGATGCGATCGACGACAGGCTTCAGGCCGTTCGGAAAGCGCGTCGGGTGGACGAGCAGCTTGCCGTCCTTGTCGCGTCCGCCGAAGAAGCCGTCGTCGATGTTGACGTAGGTGTAGCCGGACGCCTTGAGGCCGTTCGTCGCCATCGCCTCCGCGACCGAGCAGATGATCGACTCGGAGATGTCGACGAAGAAGGTGTTCCAGCTCGACCAGCCCATGAGCGGCCGCTGGTCGCCGCCCTTCTTCGTGTCCGCCGCCTTCGTCATGAGGTCGAACGCGCGCTTCGCCATCTTCGGGAAGTCCTTTTCGGACACCTTGGCGGTGTTGACGAACGCCGTCTTGGCGTCCGGCGCGATGCGCATGCGGAACGGGCATTTCGGGCAGTCGTTCGGGCGCACGGTGAGTTCGCCCTGCGTGAGGACGGCGGCGGCCGCGAGAAAAAGAGTCGAGATCATTTCGTGTTTCCTTTCATGACGAGTTTCGAGATCAAAGCGTAGAGGACGACGAGCGCGACCGCGCCGCCGAGGACGAGCGGGAGATTGGCAGACGCCATGTCCTTGCCCTTCAGGCAGAGGTCGAGATAGGAGATGTGGGCCGTCGAGCGGCCGATCGCCCAGCCGACGAACGTCAGGATCGCCGTCCAGACGCCCGCGCCAAGCGCAGTGAAAAGCGTAAACGAGCCGAGCGGCATCCGCGCAATGCCGGCGGGAATGGAGATCAGCTGGCGAATCGCGGGAATCATGCGGCAGACGAACGTCGTCGCCGCGCCATAGCGGTTGAAGACCTCGCAGGCCCGGTCAAGGGCGGCGGGCTTCAGGAAGAACCACTTGCCGTACCTCTCCAGGAACGGCTTGCCGACCCAGAGGGCCAGGCAGTAGTTCACATAGGCCCCCGCAAGGGAGCCGAGGACGCCGACGAGGAACGCCAGCGTGACGGCGGCGAGCGGGGTTCCGCACCCCAGCTCGCCGCGCGCGGCGAGAAAGCCCGCGGGAATCATCACGACCTCCGACGGAAACGGGATGAACGACGACTCGATCGTCATGAAGACGAAGACGAGCAGAAGTCCCCACGTCGGCGCGAGGGCCGCGAAGGCGTCAAGATGAGCCGCGAGCGTCTCGATCATCTCAGTTGAGGCCCTTCGCCTTGAGGAAATTGTAGGACGGCAGAACCGCCGACAGGTCCTCGAAGTGGCGCTCGCACTCGACGACGAACCACTCGACGCCGTCCTTCGCAGTCGCGGCGATGATGCGGTCCCACTCGACCGGCTTCGCGCCCGGCTTGCCGGGACGGCCGAGAATCGCGTCGAACTCCTTCACGCCCTTGCCCATGCCGTTCTCCTTCGCGTGGAGCGTCGGCGAGCGGTGCGGATACTTCTCGTAGGTCTCGCACGGATCGACGCCCGCGCAGGTCGACCAGCCGACGTCCTGCTCGATGCAGACGCTCGGGTCGGTGTTCGAGAAGAAGTAGTCCCAGAAGGACGTCCCGTCCTGCATGATGACGCCATGCTCCCACGTGTGGTTGTGGAGGCCGATGCGGCAGCCGAACTTCGCGGCGTCCGCCGCGACCTTGTTGTAGTGTTCCGCGAGCTTCTTCGTGAAGTCGTCGATCGCCTGCGACGGCTGGCAGGGCTCGCCGCCCTGGCCCGTCGACCACTTGCAGCCGGGCGGGAAGTTGCCGCCGCCGGGGCAGATGATGAGGTTGTTGCCGTAGGACATGTTGAAGTCACACGTCCGCTTGAGGACTTCGGGATCGTACGTCCACTTCTTCGTGTCGAGGCCGTAGGCCGTCGTGGACACGTGCGTGCCGCACGCCTTGAGGCCCGCGTTCGCGAGCGCCTTGCGCAGGCCCTTCGGGTCGCTGCCGTACTGGTAGTAGCCGGCGAACTCGACGCCCTTGAAGCCGATGGCCGCGACGTCCTCAAGCCCCTTGTCGAGGCCGACGCCCTGAAGGATGACCTTGCCTTCCTTGTCCTTCTCGCCGCCGATGTACTTGCGCAGCGAGTAGAGCTGAAGCGCGATCTTCTGCGGCTTCGGGCCGCACTTCGCCGGCGGCGGGCAGATGCACCCCGGAAGCGCCGCCGCAGCGGCGCCCGTTCCGAGGAATCCGAAGAACTGTCTACGTGAAACGTTCATTTTCGTTTTTTCCTTTTTGGTTTTGTCGGCCCTTGCCGCGCATGTCACTCACGTCCATCGACAAGAGAGAGGTGAGGGGCCCGAGAGACAAGAGCCACAATTCGATCATTCGATTATTCGATTATTTCTCAAAACTCCCACCCCGCACGGATGTAGGGCTTGACGAGCGCGTTCGCGGCGGCGTTGTCGAAGCTCTGCGTCGCCGAATCCCAGGCGAGCCGGCCCGCGACCTGCTGCGCGATGCAGCCGACGAGGATGCCCTCCATCTGCGGGATGCAGTACTCGATGTCCGCAAAGCAGCGCGAGTGCGTCTGCTCGTACCTGGGGCCTACGCCGCGAATCGCGTTCACGAACTCGTGGTAGTGGCCCTCCGCAAAGCCCTTCATTTCGACGGTCGACTTGCCGTCCGCCGCCGCCTTCGAGCCGACGCAGAACGGAATCGTGCGCGCGACGAGCTTCGCCTTCTCGTGCTGGAAGATGTCGACGAACGTCGAGTCGTCGTTCAGCGCGAGCGCGCACTTCCCGCCGTAGTCGTCCTGCATGAGCACCGCGCCCTTCGTGCCGATGATGTAGCAGCCCGTGTTCGGGATCTCGCCGAAGGTCTTGATGACCTTGGGCATGATCTCGGCGTTCGGCTTCATCGCGCTCTTGCCCGGCTTGGACTCGTCGTAGCCGTCGTACCAGAAGAGCGTGACCGCCGGCAGCTTGACGCCGGGACGCACCTTCGAGTCGCGCGCCTTGTAGGTGAGCTTCACGATCGACTTCGACGGGTAGGCGATGTCGTTCTTCTCCTCGATCTTCACGCACTCGGCGTCGGAGACGCCCGCGAGCTCAAGGCCGCGGAACGGGAGGTTCATCGTGTGGCAGGCCATGTCGCCGAACGCGCCCGCGCCGAAGTCGTGGAACCCGCGCCACGTGAACGAGTGGTAGACGTTCGCGCCGAGCTTCCACGGGTCGTAGACCTTCGCGCCGGCCGGGTACTTGTCGAGGAACGGACGCTTCTTCGCCGTCGCGAGCCAGGCGTCCCAGTTGAGGCCTGCGCGGACGGGATCGCCCTTCGCGCCGCGGCTCGTCACGTAGTCCGCCACGCCCTTGCCCTGCGGCCACACGGCGCGGTTCGTCCACACGTGGACTTCCTTCACGTCGCCGAGGATGCCACTCTGGATGACTTCCGTGCAGCGGCGCATCGAGTCGAGCGACGAGCCCTGGTTGCCCATCTGGACGATGACGCCGTTGTCCTTCGCCGTGCGGTCGAAGTAGTCGAGCTCCCACAGCGTGCGGACGAGCGGCTTCTGGACGTAGACGTGGATGCCCTGCTTCATCGCGCCGATCGCGACTGGGGCGTGCACGTGGTCCGGCGTCGAGATCGTCATCGCCTCGATGCCGAGGACGCCCGCGTTGTCAAGCAGCTTGCGGTAGTCGGTGAAGAACGGCACGGAGTAGATGTCGAAGTCGATGCCGTCCTTCGCCAGCTGCTGCGCGGCCCTTTCGCGCATCGTGTAGTCGGCGTCGCAGAACGCGACCATCTCGACGAGGCCCGACTTGAGCATCGGCGTCCAGTCGCTGTAGCCCTTGCCCATCACGCCGACGGCGGCGAGCTTGACCTTCTGGCGGCCGAAGGGGCACTTGCAGCCGCCGATCGCGAACAGCCCGGCCCCGCCGAGTCCGCGAAGGAAGTTTCTTCTGGAGGTGTTGATCGTCATTGTTTTTCCTTGTTTTGTTGTTATGGGTTTCCCCATGAGTGAAAGGTTCAGGTCAGAGCGCCGGACGCAGGATCATGTTCCGGAAGTCCGCGTCGGAGTGGTCGCCCTGGAGGTAGATCGGGCCCGCCTTGTTGAGGTCGGCGTCGATCGCGCCGCCCGTCACGCCTTCGAGCTTCGCGTTGTCGATGATCTTCACGCCGTTCAGGTAGGTCGTGATGTGGCCCTTGTAGATCGTGACGGAGACGTGCTGCCATTCGCCCGGCGCCTTCTCGGCGGCGACGGACGGCGTGACGCGCCCATAGTAGGCGGCCATGTTGTGGCGGTCAAGGGCCTTGCCGTAGCTGTCCACGACCTGGCACTCGAAGCGGCCGCGCAGGTACACGCCGGAGTTCGACTTCGCCGGCACGCGCACGTCGTACTCGAGGTTGAAGTCGAAGAAGTCCGCACGCTTCGACATGATGTTCGCGCCGCCGCCGGCCCACGAGCCGTCCGGCTTGAGGCCGAGCTTGTTCGAGAGGACGCCGTCCTTGAACGACCAGCCGAACTTCGCCTTCGGGTTCATCGACACCCAGCCGTCAAGCCCGTCCTTCAGGAGGTCGATCGGCTCGCCGAGCTTCGCGTCCTCGGTGCGCCCCTTGTCGCAGATCGCCGGGTTGCGCCAGCCGTAGAACGGCTGCCACGCGCCCTTCAGCGCACCCGTCTTCCCGTCGCACGGCGCGAGGCGCGCGATCATCCGGTCGCCAACGACGCTGCCCTCGTAGCGGTAGCCATACGGATGCGTGAACGAGAACCAGCTGCCGCAGACCTTGAGGTCCCTGACCCATTCCGGCGAGCCCCAGCGGTAGAGGACGAACGCCTGCGGCGCGCCGTTCGCGTCGCGCGAGAAGATGAAGCTCCCGGCGGGCATCGAGTCGTAGGGGAGGTCGGCGCTCCAGTTGCCCATCACGGGGTCGCACTTCGCCTTGTCGGCCCCGCACGGGGTCTTGTCGGTCATGCAGCCGGCCACCAGCGCGGCCGAGAGAATCGGAATCAGTTTTTTCATTTTTCGTTTTCCTTTGTTTGTGGTATGTGTCTGTGGTACAGAAAATTGTCAGTCAACACCTCTCAACCTCTCAACTTCTCAACTTCTCAGATACGCGCTATACGCCCGGTAGGTCTGGTAGCAGTCGTTCTTCGAGACGATCTCCCACGGCGCGTGCATGTTCCACATGGGTGTGCCCATGTCAAGCACCTTCATGCCGAAGCGTGCCATGTACTGGGAGATCGTGCCGCCGCCGCCCTTCTCCATCTTGCCGAGTTCCGCCATCTGCCACTGGACGTCGCCCCTGTCCATGATGTCGCGGATCTTCGCGATGAACTCCGGCCCGCAGTCGCTCGCGCCGCCCTTCGAGGTGCCGCCCGTGTACTTCGACGCCGCGACGCCCTTGTGGAGGCGCGCCTCGTTGCCCGTCGAGTCGACGTCGGGGAAATGGGGGTCTGCCGCCGCCGTGACGTCCGCCGACAGCATCGTCGACTTCTCCAGCGCGCGCCGCACGAGGATGTCGCGCGCGTCCTTCTCCTGCCGCTCGATCAGTTCGGCGACCGTGTTCTCGAAGAACGAGCTCTGCATGCCCGTCGAGCCCATCGAGCCGATCTCCTCCTTGTCGCACATGAGGATCGAGGCCGTCACGTCCGGCACGTCGTCCGCCGCGTCCAAGAGTGCCTGGAGCCCCGCGAACGAGCAGACGCGGTCGTCGTGGCCGTAGCCCGTGATGAGCGCGCGGTCGAAGCCGACCTCGCGCGGCAGCCCGGCGGGGACGATCTCCAGCTCGGCGGAGAGCAGGTCTTCCTCGTCGACCTTGTACGTCTTCTTCAGGTAGGCGACAAGGCCCTTGCGGTCGCCCGCGACCTGCGCCGCGTCGTCGCCTTTCGCCTCGCCCGGCGTCGACCAGCACACGGGGTCGAGGTCTTCGGCCTCGAAGAACTCGTCGCGCGTCTTCTTCGCCTGATCCTTGCCGAGGTGCGGCAGGATGTCGGAGATCATGAACACCGGGTCGCCCGGATTGTCCCCGACGGCGACGTCGACGAACGAGCCGTCCTTGCGGACGATGCGCCCGTAGAGGGCGAGCGGCAGCGTGAGCCACTGGTACTTCTTGATGCCGCCGTAGATGTGGCAGTCGAAGTAGACGCAGCCGCCCTTCTCGTAGAGCGGACGCGGCTTGAGGTCGAGGCGCGGCGCGTCGGTGTGGCCGCCGACGACCTTGAGGCCCGCCGCCGCGATCTTCTTCTTGCCGATCACGGCCGCCAGGACGGTGCGGTCCTCATAGCCGCGGTACACCTTGTCGCCGGCCTTGAGGGTCTTGAAGGAATCGATCTCGCGAAAGCCGCGCGCCTTCAGGAGGCGCACGCTCTCGGCATAGCTCCGGCGCGCCGTCTTCGCGACGCCCAGATAGCGCAGATATTCGCCGCAGTAGTCTTCAAGCGGCCTATACGTCATTTTCATGTTCGGTAAGTATACCAAATTCCCTGCGAATTGGGTAGTGCGCAAAGTCGCGCGGGCAAAGCAAAAAGCCGTATATACAGCTTTGGACGAAAAACAGCGGGCGGGGCGCGCGCATGCGCCGTTTCACGTTAGGGATTCTGTCCGCGCACGACAAAGCGGCCGTGGCGGATGCCGCCGAGGAACTGCCAGGAGACCGACAGGCTACCGTCGGGCTGAAGGCGTCCGTTTGCGGCGATCTTGTGCGTGCCGCAGTTCGCGAAAAGCGGCTCGACGTTCGTCTGGTCGAATGTCCAGTCCGTGACGGCCCACGCTCCCTTCCCGACGGACAGCCGACGACCGCCCTTCACCAGCGTCCAGCCGTCGGCGACGGTCTCGACCGTTGCCGTGTCAAGGCCCTCGAAAACGCCCGGCGAATTGTCTTCCAGCGGCAGCGCCAACGACGCGCATTTCTGGCGCAGGGCTTCGTGCGCGGCCGGATTCGCGTCCAACGGCGCGGCGCCGAAGGCCGGCAGCAGGTGCTGCCAGATGAGATCCAGCTCGCGCTGCATGTCGCCGAGTCCCGCATGAACCGAAACGACCGCGTCCTGATCGGGAAAGACGACCGTCAGCTGACCCGCCGCGCCGTCCGCACGGTAGGCGTTGTGGCGGCAGCGCCAGAACTGAAAGCCATAGCCCTGATTCCAGTCGCTCCCGGAACCGATCGTCTGGGACTGCACGACGATGCCGCCTGACCAGGTTTGCCGCGCCGTCGCGAGGCGCACCCATTCGCGCGAGAGCAACGGGCGGTTGTCCCAACGCCCTTCCTGCAAGAGGAACTGTCCGAACCGCGCGAGGTCGCGCGTCGTCATGTTCATGCCCCAGCCGCCACAGGCGACGCCCGTCGGCGAGACCGTCGACCACGGGCTCGTCATGCCGAGCGGCCCGAAAAGGCGTTCCCTGAGAAAATCCATCAGCGGCTTTCCGCTGACCTTCTCGACAATCGCCGCCAGCAGATGCGTCGCGCCCGAATCGTACTTGAAGCCCGTTCCCGGCTCGCGGTCGATCTTGTTGTGCAGCAGCGCGCGCACCCAGTCGCCCGTGATGTCGTCGTGTTCGGCGTCCGTATGGTCGGCGCCGAGGTTCATCGTCAAGAGGTCGCGCACCCGAACCTGCCGCAGGTTCTCGGACGGATCCGCCGGCGCCTCGTCCGGGAAAAGCGAAATGACGCGGAGGTCGAGGTCGAGCTTGCCGTCGTCCACCAGGAACCCGATGGCCGTTGACGTGAAGCTCTTCGAGTGCGAATAGAGCATGTGCGGACGCTCCAGCGTGTCCTGCGGCGCCCAAGTCCCCTCGGCGATGAGACGCCCGTGCCGCAGGATGACGAACCCATGCACGTAGCCTTTGCCGAAGCGGTTCGTCGCCGCATCGTTCTCGCACGCCTCGATCCACCGCTGGATCGCGGCGGACGAGACGCCCTGCGATTCCGGCGTCGCCCAGTCGAGTCCCTGTCCGCAGAGCGTACCCCACGCCCCGGCGAGAGCCGCAAGCACACAAGCCATCAGTCGGTTCTTCATGTCCAGTCGCTCCTTCCTGTCGTGCCGATTAGCGTACCGAATCCAGCCCGCGCACGCGGCCGGACGCGCATTCCTCGCGATAGCACGCGACCGTGCGGCGCAGCCCCTCGTCCAGCGAGATCTGCGGCGCCCAGCCGAGCGAACGGATGAGCGTCGTGTCGCAGAGCTTGCGCGGCGTGCCGTCGGGCTTCGCCGCGTCCCACGCAATCGTCGCCGGACACCCCGTCGCCGCGCGCACCTTCTCGGCGAGCGCGCGAATCGAGACCTCCTCGCCCGACCCGACGTTCATGAGATCCGGCGGATTGTCGAGGCCGAGCGCGAAGAGACACGCCGCCGCGAGGTCGTCGACGTGCAGGAACTCGCGAAGCGGCGTCCCCGTGCCCCAGAGCGGCACCGTCGCGTCGCCGCGCACGCGCGCCTCCTCGAACTTGCGGATCATCGTCGGCAGGACGTGTCCGCCCACGAGGTCGTAGTTGTCGCCCGGCCCGTAGAGGTTCGTCGGCATGAGCGAGTGGTAGCAGAGCCCGCGTTCGCGCCGCAGGAACTCGCAGAGCTTGAGGCCGGAAATCTTCGCGAGCGCATAGCCCTCGTTCGTCTTCTCCAGCGCCCCCGTCAGGAGCGCGCTTTCCGGGATCGGCTGCGGCGCAAGGCGCGGATAGATGCACGTCGAGCCGAGGAAGAGCAGCCGCTTCACGCCCGCCTCCGCCGCGCCCCAGACCGTGTTGAGCGCAATTAGCTCGTTCTCGTAGAGGAACCGCGCGTTGGCCGCGCTGTTCGCGCCGATGCCGCCGACGCGCGCCGCCGCGATGACGGCGACGTCGGGCTTCTCCGCCGCGTAGAACGCGCGCACGGCCCTGGGGTCGAGCAGGTCGAGTTCGGCGTGCGTGCGCGTGACGACGTTCGCGTAGCCGCCCTGCGCGAGCGCGCGACAGACGGCGGAGCCGACCATGCCGCGATGCCCCGCGACGAAAACCTTGTCCGTCTTACGCATTCTTCACCGTCCGTTCCTTGCGCGCCAGTTCGAGATCGGCGTCCATCATCATCTTGACGAGTCCCTTGAACGTCACCTTCGGCTCCCAGCCGAGGACGCGCCTGGCCTTGCTCGCGTCGCCGAGCAGCTGGTCGACTTCGCTCGGACGGTTGTAGCGGTCGTCATGCTTCGTGTACTTCGCCCAGTCGAGCCCGACGTAGGCGAACGCCTCCTCCAGCAGTTCCTTCACCGAGTGCATCTCGCCCGTCGCGAGCACGTAGTCGTCCGGCGAATCCTGCTGGAGCATCCGCCACATGCCCTCGACGTAGTCGCCCGCGAAGCCCCAGTCGCGCAGGGAGTTGACGTTGCCCATGAAGAGCGCGTCCTGCAGGCCGAGCTTGATGCGGCTCGCCGCGCGCGTCACCTTGCGCGTCACGAACGTCTCGCCCCGGCGCGGCGACTCGTGGTTGAAGAGGATGCCGTTCGAGGCGTGCAGGCCATAGGCCTCGCGGTAGTTCTTGACCGCCCAGAAGCCGTAGAGCTTCGCGACGGCGTAGGGGCTGCGCGGATAGAACGGTGTCGTCTCCTTCTGCGGCACCTCCTGCACCTTGCCGTAGAGCTCCGACGTCGAGGCCTGGTAGAAGCGCGTCTTCACGCCCGTCAGGCGAATCGCCTCCAGGAGGCGCATCGTGCCGAGCGCGTCCACGTCGCCCGTGAACTCCGGCGAGTCGAAGCTGACGCGCACGTGGCTCTGCGCGGCGAGGTTGTACACCTCGTCCGGCTTGATCTCGTGGACGAGGCGCATGAGGTTCGAGCTGTCGCCGAGGTCGCCGTAGTGGAGGAAGAGCTTCACGCCATTGACGTGCGGATCCTGGTAGAGGTGGTCGATGCGGCCCGTGTTGAACGAGCTTGAGCGGCGGATGATGCCGTGGACTTCGTAGCCCTTGTCGAGCAGCAGTTCCGCGAGGTAGCTGCCGTCCTGTCCCGTGATGCCGGTGATGAGTGCTTTCTTCATGCCTACGTATTCCTTGAGTCTGTCCTGGTTAGATCTTGAAAAGCCGACGGGCCATCCATCCCCAAGCAATCAGCCGCCATTCGACCGAAGCGCCTTCGGGCTTAAGGATTTCAGGGATAGTCCGCCGGCAAAGTGAGGATCTCGCACCCGTCGTCGGTGATGGCGACCGTGTGCTCGAAATGCGCGGCGAGGCAGCGGTCGCGCGTCACGACCGTCCAGTCGTTCTCCAGCACGTCCGTCTTCTCGCCCTTCTTGGTCAGCGTGATCATCGGCTCGATCGCGATCGTCATGCCGGGACGCAGCACGAGCTTCGTGCCCGGCTTGCCGTAGTTCGGCACCTCCGGGTCCTCGTGCACCGTCCGCCCGACGCCGTGGCCGATCCAGTCGCGCACCACGCCGAAGCCCGCCGCCTCCGCGACCGACTGGATCGCATAGCCGACGTCGCCGAGGTGGACGCCCGGCCCGCACGCGGCGATGCCGGCCTTCAGGCACGCCTTCGTCGTCTCGACGAGCCGGATGACTTCAGAATCGGTGACGCCGAGCATGACCGTGCGCGACGTGTCGCCGTTGAAGCCGTTCTTGAGGATGCCCACGTCGGTCTTCACGAGGTCGCCCGGCATGATCACGCGATGGTGCGAGGGGATGCCGTGGATGACCTCGTCGTTCAGCGAGACGCAGATGTGACCGGGAAAGCCCTCATACCCGTAGAAGCTCGCCTGGACGTTGTGCTTCTTGCAGTAGGCGATGACGAGATCGTCGATTTCGCCGGTCGTCACGCCCGGCGCGACGGCGTTCGCGCAGATGTCGCGGATCTCCGCGCTCATCCGGCACGCCTCGCGCATGCGGGCGAGTTCGGCCCTTGTCTTGATGTCGACTTTCACGGCCTTACATCGCCGCGAGGAACGCCTTCGCGCTGTTCTCCGGCCCCTGCGTGCCGTCGATCTTGCGCAGAATCCCCTTCTGCTCGTAGAAGGCGATCAGCGGCTCCGTCTCGCGGTGGTAGACGACGAGGCGATCCTTCACCGTGTCGGGGTTGTCGTCCTTGCGGATGATGAGCGCCACGCCGCAGTGGTCGCAGACGCCCTCGACCTTCGGCGGCAGGTTCGTGACATGGTAGCCCGCCTTGCACTTCGGGCACGTGCGGCGACCCGCGATGCGGTCGGCGATGATTTCGTCCGGCACATCGACGAGCACGGCCGACTTGACCGGCGCGCCCGTCTTTTCGAGAATCTCGGCCTGCGCGACGTTGCGCGGGAAGCCGTCGAGGAGCATCGTGACGTCGCCCGTCGTCTCGGCGATCACGTCCCGGATCATCTGGGCGATCAGCGTGTCGGGCACGAGCGCGCCCTTCTCCATGTAGCCCTTGGCCTCCACGCCGGCGGGCGTGCCCTTCGCGACGGCCCCGCGCAGGAGGTCGCCCGACGAGACGTGCTTCAGGTTCGCGTGTTCGCTCGCGAGACGGCCCGCGATCGTTCCCTTCCCCGACCCCGGGGCACCCAGCAGAATGACGATGTTCATAGCGGCGCGTATTATACCATAATCTCACGTCGCGGGCGTCGACTTGTCGACGATCGCGCAGATGCAGCAGTCCGACCACACGTTCTCCGCCGTCTCGATCATGTCGATGATCGTGTA
>CAKTZI010000073.1 GCA_934635385.1 uncultured Kiritimatiellota bacterium
AGTGAGCCAAGCGGGACTGTCAGGAAGTGTCTCATTTTGCTCGCCCAAGAAATCTCATTTTGCTCGCTCGCCAACATCAACTGACGGACTGGTTGCTTGGCGATGTAGGATATGATATACTATTTCGCATGAAAACGTATAAAAAGCGCATTTTGGATGGCTTGATTGCCCGTCGGCAGAAAACGAGCGGCGCAATCTTGATTGAAGGCATCAAATGGTGCGGAAAGACGACGACAGCCGAGCAGGCGGCAGCGAGCATCGTCTACCTTGACGAGCCGGACAAGCGCGAGCAGAATCTCCTGATGGCCAAGATACGGCCGTCTGAACTCCTCGATGGCGCGAAGCCTCGGCTGGTTGACGAGTGGCAGCTGGCGCCTCAGCTGTGGGACGCAATTCGTTCTCGCGTGGATCATGCCGACGCGCGCGGGCAGTATCTGCTGACGGGTTCGTCCGTTCCGGCCGACGATTCGGAGATCAGGCACAGCGGCACGGGGCGGTTCTCCTGGCTGCGGATGCGTCCGATGTCGCTGTTCGAGTCGGGTGAGTCTTCGGGCGAGGTGTCGCTTTCGGGCTTGTTTGACGGTATGGATTTCACGGGCGCCCACGCCGGCGTGTCGGATCTTGCGGACATCGCCTTTTCGTCCTGTCGCGGCGGCTGGCCGGTTGCGTGCGAAATGGGGAAGGACGAGATGGCCCTTGACGCGGCCTTTGACTACCTGGATGCGGTCGTCAAGCGCGACATCTCGCGTGTCGATGGCGTGGCGCGGGACGAAGACCGCGCACGGCGGCTGATGCGATCCTATGCGCGGTTGCAGGGAACGCAGTCGACGGCGGCCGTCATCAAGGCGGATCTCGCGGCGAACGAGTCGAGCGCGTTCAACGTGGACACGGTCTATTCGTATGTGAACGCGCTGAAGCGGATCTTTGCGATTGAAGACATGCCGGCGTGGTGTCCGAACCTGCGGTGCAAGACGCCCGTCCGCACGTCCGACACGCGCTATTTCACAGATCCGTCAGTCGCGACGGCGGCGCTGCGGCTGGGGCCGGGCGGACTGATCGGCGACCTGAAGACGTTTGGATTTGTCTTCGAGACGCTTGCCGTGCGAGACTTGCGCGTCTATGCGGACGCGCTGCTGGGCGAGGTTCGCCACTATCACGACGCTTCCGGCCTTGAGTGCGATGCGGTCGTCTCGCGCCGGGACGGCGCGTATGGACTGGTCGAGATCAAGCTCGGCGGCCAGCCGCTGATCGACGGAGGCGCACGCACGCTCTCGAAGCTGGCCTCGCAGATCGATACGCAGAAGGCAGCGCCGCCGTCATTTCTGATGGTGCTGACGGCCGTGGGGGACTGCGCCTACCGTCGCCCCGAAGACGGCGTTTTCGTCTGTCCCATCGGTGCGCTGAGGCCCTGACGGCTGCCGTCTTGGGCTCGGACGGCACGGAAGGCGTACAGGCCAAACGGTGAGAACGGCATCTGAGGGGGCGTCAAATCTGGGGACAGACTCCCAAATCCCGTGGGGACAGGCCCCCGTTCGGTGGGGCCTGTCCCCAGATTTCCCAGATTTCCGTCAAAAATGTGCATAGAAGCGGGTGAATTCCTGTCAAAAATGTGCGTAGTCCCGTTGTGGGATCGTCAAAAATGTGCTATCATACATGCCGACATTTGATCATTCTTCTTGTCGGCTGTGTTGATTTAGCCGCCCGGTTTTTGGTATACTTCCCTTCATAATAAACTCGTGTTAAAAGGAAAATAACTAATGAAAACCAAAAACAACCGTTACCTTCAAGGGGGGGGGGGGGGGAGCCTTCTCCGTTAGCCTTGCCGCCTGTCTTGTCCTATCGGGGACGACGTGGGCGGAAGAGGCGGTCGCGACGCCCGTTTATGCCGTGACGGCGGAGGGGCACAATCAGTACAATACGTTCGGCAACGCTTCCTATTGGGCGGACTATTCGACAGGGACGGCGGCAAAGGCCCCTTACGCCGTCAACAACAGCAACGCCGCAGGGCTTGAATACATCATCACGAACAGCTATAGCGCCCGAACGGTCGCGTCGAGTTCAAATGTGTTTTACGGACATGTGACGGTCGGCACGGTGGACTCTCCGGGAACGATCGTCAACAAGTGCTATGGCGCCACGATCTGCTATCTCGGCGGCCTGACCGTCGTCAACGGACAATATACGGCGACACGAGCCGGCGGTTCGGATATCTCTTTGGGGCCCGAAGGAAACGCGGCGCAGATCGCCGGCACGATTGAGGTTCTTTCGCCGAATGAAAGTCCTTTCCTGTTTGGCGGAAACAACAGCGCCGTCAATAGCGTTCTGCTTGAGGCTGACCTGACGGGTGCGGAAGATGCCGGCGTTCTCCTCGGCAGCGAGGACTACACGTGGACCGCTTCCAAGATCATTTCGCTTTCGGGCGACAATTCCAAGTATCTTGGATCGATTGAACTTGGCAGGGGATCATACATCACGAACGTCATCGGTTCGGCGACGGCGCTCGGCGGCGCGCCGTCCGCGCTGAACGACGAAGCCGTCAAGATCTCGACGAAGGGGACAGGCGTGCTCGTCTTCCGTTCGTCCGTCGGCTCGTGCACGATTCCTGCGACGCGCGGCGTCTGCTTCAATGGCGTTCAGGGCGGTGTGCTTTATCCGCGCTGCTTTGGCCTTGACCTGGAAGAGGGGGCGGATGTCGAGATCCTTGGCCCCGTGAAGGCCAGCGGCACCTGTTCCAACGGACGCCGCGAACTCGCAATCGAAAAGCTTGGCAGGGGCACGCTGACCCTGAGCGGCCCCGTTACGCTGACGGATGCGGAAAAGTTTTCCTTCAGGGTTTCCGAAGGTCGCGTCGTGCTGGGTTCGCCGACGGCCATGGCGCTCACGAATGAGCTGTCGGATGCCGTCTGGCTCAAGTCGCCGTCCGCAGCGGAATATGCGGTTTCGGGCTATGCGCTCCGCGAGGGCGCCGGGTTTGTGGTTCGCCACGAGAAGGGCGTGGCGGGCACGTTCGCTCTCGACAGCGCCTGCACGATTTCCGCGACGCCCATCGGGATCCAGCTCAAGACGGACGAAAGGGGCTACGATGCCTATGAGGTCTGCGTCCTGAAGGTGCCGACGGCGGTGAAGGCGCTGACGGCGGCGGATTTCGTGGACGTTGACGTCTCGGTGGACTATGACTACCCGAAGACGTCGTTTCGCGTCGAGGAGGCGGACGGGATGCAGTGCGTCTACCTCTGCCGCGCGGCGAACGACACGATTGCGCACCTCACCTTCGAGAACGGTTTCACGAGCCGCGTCCGCAAGGGAACGCTGAGCGCGGAACCGAAAGTCGTGCAGAAGGGCGCCGTGCTGACGAACGAGGTCAGGAACGTGCGCCTCACGCAGCATGGCGACCGGGAGACGACCCTGCGGGCGAATGAGAAGGCGCTGGGCGTGGGCGGCGGCACGCTGACATGGTCCGATCCCGGCGATCTCCTGCGCTATGATTCGATGACCATTGAGTTCTACATCAAGGCCGGCGCGCAGAATCGCTGGCAGTGCGTGTTCGACCTCCAGAACGGACGAGCCGATCGGCAGACGGTCTTCTCGTTCCTGTTTGACAGCAGCCTCAGCGGAAAGGTGAATACGGGACTCAAGGTCAGTCATTGCCTCATGTCCGAAGATGGGAGCCTGAGCAATTCGGGGCAAGTGATCGCCCCGCAGAACGTGGGCGACGACAAGTGGCATCACATCGCCTACACGATCAAGCCGAACGCGGCGGATCCCGGAAAGACAGACCTCCAGTACTATGTCGACTACCGGCTCGTCGGTTCCGCGACCGCCGACGGACGGCTGTGCTATGAGCCGGCCCAAGGCGCGACGTTCAATGTCTGCGCGGACACCCGTTGGGCGAGCGGCAACAGGTTCTATGGGCTTCTGGACGAGATCCGCATCACGCGCGGCGTCCTGGAGCCGGACCGGTTCCTGCAGCTGCGCCGCGAGCCGGGCACCTGCATCATCATCCGCTGAAGAAGGAAAGGGATCGACACGTGGGCAAGTCCATTTTCGCGCTTGCGGCGGCATCCGTCCTGGCGGCGACGGCCGCCGAGCCAGACCTCACGCTGCACCTCACGTTCGACGACGGCACGGCCGAGGCCGCGTTCGCGAAAGGCGACGCGAAGCCGGTTCGCGCAGAGGGCTTGACCTTCGGCCCCGGCCGTTTCGGGCAGGCCGTGCTGCTGACGGACAAGACGAAGAGCCTGCTCGCCTACGCGGCGAAAGGCAACCTCGACTGGAAGCGCGGCACGATGAGCTTTTGGCTCAAGCGCGAGGAGGGGCCGAACCGGCGCGTCAAGTCGGTAATCGAGCTCGAGAAGGGCGATCGCCCCGGACTGGGGCGCTTCTCCTTCGCGTTCAACAGCACGCCCAACCGGATGCGCGCGATCCGCGACGCGGTGGGCGGGAAGCCCGCCGACCCGGAGTTCGGGCCGCTCGCGCGCGGCACAGGCGTCTGGGAGCACTGGATCGTGACGTGGGGCGTGCGCAGCGGCGGACTCCGGGCCTTCTGCGGCGGCGACGGCACGCGCGAGTTCTTCCCCTACGTGAGCGACGAGGAGGGCAACCGCATCCTGCCGAGGTTCGTCGCGAACGCGGCGAAGTTCGAGCCGGACGCGCCGCCGCCCGCCTACTTCCTGCTTGGCAGTTCGGAGGAGAAGGGGGTGCGCCCGATCGAGGGCTGGATTGACGAGGTGAAGATCTACGATCGCCAGTTCTCGTCCGCCGAAGTCAAGGCGGCTTTCGAGCGGGACCGCCGCGCCGTGATCGCGTCCGCGCCGCACTTCGCGCTGGCGGACGAGCCGGCGGAACTTTCGGTCGACCTTGAGCCGCGCACGGCGGGGCTCGCGGACGTGCGGCTCGCGCTTGTGGACACGACGTGGCGCGAGGTGGCGTCCGCGCCGTGCGACGCGGCGGCGAAGCGAGCCGTGCTGAAGGTTCCGGCGCTCAAGATGGGGAAATACGAATACCGCCTGATGAAGGGCGGTGAAATCCTCGCGCGAGACGACTATACCGTCCTGCGGGCGGAAAACCCCTACGAGCTGCCGCCGACAGCGACGCCGGGCGAGCCGCGGGACCTGAAGCTCGTGAAGGTCGTCAAGCCCGATCTCGCGACGCTGACGACGAACGACTTCCGGGCGGTCGGCGAATGCCGCATGGGCGAGCTGGACGGACAGACCTATCTCGAAGGCGGCCGCAAGCACTTCGACCGTTTCGCCGTCCGCTTCAGCCTGCCGACGAACGTGCCGCTCTATCTCGTCGATATCGTCTACCCCGACGACAAGTACCGGACGATGGACTTTCTCATCCAGGCGGCGGGCGGCGACGGGACGCACGCGACGGGCGTTTCGGGGATGAACGGCGACTACTCGTTCGCGCAGGGCATCTCGACCGGGCGGGAGTATCCGAACGCCATGAAGATGCGCCATCACCGCTGCCTCTACTGGACGGGCAAGAGCGAAGACCTCGCGTTTGTCGCGATGGCGTGGCAGCCGCACGCGCCCGCCGCCGTCTCGGAGCTGCGGATCTACGAGGTGACGGACGCGGCCCTGCCGGTGACGCGGATTCGGACGTCGGGCGTCGGCGACCCGATGGGGCGTCAGGTCGGGCAGTTCTGGGAAGACCCCTCGGTGTCGCTCGCGCTGCGCTTCAACATGGCGACGCCGCAGTCCTTCAGCGAGCAGATCGACCGCTACGCGGCAATCATGCGTTCCTGCGGACAGAATGTCCTGTCCTACCCCGGCGGCTGGTACAAGGGGCTGATCGTGCCGGGGAACGATCCGCGCCCCGGTACGCACGTCGGCCACTACCTTGAGGGCTACTACGCCAAGTTCGGGCGCGAGGGCCTCTACGTGATGACCAGCATCGAGTTCTTCTTCCTGCCGAATCCGCCGGACATCGAGCCGACGCCCGAAATGGTCACGAACGGCTTCCTGCACGCCTCTCCCTATCCGATCCAGGCGTCGGGCCTGCCTGTCCAGAAGCGCGGCTCCGTCCTGCCGCCCCTGACGAACTTCTTCCATCCGCTGACGCAGTCCGAGATCGAGAAGATGGTCCGTGCGCTCGTGCGCGAGGGCGCGCGGTATCCGGCGTTCAAGGGGATCTCGCTTCAGCTCTACCGCGACAGCGCGCTCTGGTGGGGTGACATCGAGAGCGGCTACAACGACTACTGCATCGAGGCGTTCGAGCGCGACACGGGGATCCGTGTTCCCGGCGACCGTTCCGACCCGATGCGCGGCAGGGCCTACTACGAGTGGCTGATGGCGAACGCCCGCGACCGCTGGATCCGGTGGCGGTGCGAGAAGTTCACCGAGTTCTACGCGCGCATGGCGAAGATCCTGACGGACGCGCGAGACGACCTGCGGCTCTGGTTCATCGCCGCCCCGTTCTTCGATGCGGTCAGCGAGCTCGACCGCAACCCCGACTACTTCAGCGAGGATTTCGCGAGCCGGACGCTGAAGGACAAGGGCTTCGACGGCGAGATGCTGGCGAAGGCGATCCCGAACGCGATCCTCGGCGTGACGGTGCATCCGCAGCGCCACCGCAAGCGCTGGAGCTGGGCGCTGACGAAGGAGAAGATGGACCGCTACATCGGGATGCCGGCGGGCGAGGGCTACTACCGCGAGATCCTGAAGGGCGCGTTTCCGCACGTCACCTGCCGCGACGAGTTCATGGAGACGGACGTCGGGCGGAAGCCGCAGGGGACGCCCCTGAGCGGCGGCTGGCTGAAGGAGGTCGGCTGGCGGTGTTCGACGATCAACGCGGCGGGCGAGCATGGGGTGCGCTACTTCTCGGTGCCGCTTCGCCACGGGGATGTCCTCGGCTTTACGCGCGGAAGCTTCCTCATCTGCGACTACGGCTACGAGCCGCTGGAGGCCCGCTTCGCGCAGGCGTTCCGCGCCCTGCCGCCGGAGAAGATGTCCGACTGGCCCTTTGAGAGCGACGCGCCCGAATATGTGCGCGTGCGGACGCTCGAAAAGGACGGGCGACGCTGGTTCTACGCGGTCAATACCGAGGCGAAGCCCGCGAAGGTCGCGTTCAAGACGCCTGTCGCCATCTGCGACACCGTCTCAGGCCGCCGCTACGAGAAGGGCGCCGTCGAGTTGCCGCTCGGCCCCTATGAGCTGAGAAGCTTTTACGGGAGAGCCAAATGAGAACATTGTGCGGAATTCTTGTCGGCGTCGTGGCCGCGCTGTGCGGCACGGCGGTGGCGGCGGAGGCCGCCGCGTCCCCGGCGGATCTCGTCGACACGCGGATCGGCGCGCGCGTCGGGCGCGGCACCTGCCTGCTGGGGCCGTGCATCCCGCACGGCAGCGTCCATCCGGGCCCGGACACGGTGTGGCCGTCGCCCGGGCGGAAGTTCCCGCCGCCGAACGGGTTCGGACATGGAGACAGGGTCGCCGGCTTCTCGCAGCTCCATGCGCAGGGGACGGGCGGCGTGCCGTCGTACGGGCTTTTCCGCGTGGTCTTCGGCGCGCCCTCGGACATGGAGATCCTGGAGGCGCGTCCCTACCGCTTCCGCGCGCGGCTCGCCGGCCTGGGGACGGACGTCGCCGTGGCGGCGACGGCGAACGGGGCGATCTACGCCTACACGAAGGGCGACCCGACGATCGACTTCCGCTGCAAGATCGGCCGCGCCGTCGCAACCTCGAACGCCTGGATGCGGGCCGAGGGCGATGCGCTGTTCGGCGGCGGCACGTATTTCGGGAACTGGAACCCCGCGCCGTACGACTGCTGGTTCTACGCGACGAAGGGCAGCGGCGAGCTGCGCATCGCCGTCTCGTTCGCGTCGGTCGACGAGGCGCGGCGCTTCCATGACGCGGAGCTGCGCGGGCGGACGCTGGACGAGATCGCCGCAGCGGCGCGCGACGACTGGAACCGGCGGCTGTCGGCCGTCGCCCTGCCGGACTCGGACGCGGCGGCGCGGACGCGCCTCTACACGCACCTCTTCCACGCGTTCGTCCAGCCGCGGTGGCGGAACGGGACGTGGGATGACCACTACACGGTCTGGGACACGTGGAAGACGCTGTTTCCGCTGATGGCGCTCGTGGAGCCGGAGACGGTGGCGGGCGTCGTGAACTCGTTCGCCGAGCGGCTGGCGCGCGGCGGACGGTGCGAGGTGGCGTTCACGCAGGGGAAGGAGATGCGCACGGGACAGGGCGGGAACGACGTGGACAACGTGATCGCCGACGCGGCGGCCAAGGGCATCCCCGGCATCGACTGGGACGGGGCGTGGCGCGTGCTGGCGGCGCACGCGGAGGACCGGACGCCCGGCTACCGCGAGAGGGGCTACGTGGCGTCCGACGTCCCGCACGACTACTGCTGGCGGCTCCGCTCCGGCAGCGCGACGCTGGCGTTCGCCTACAACGACTGGTGCGCGTCGCAGGTCGCCGCGAAGCTCGGCAAGGCCGACGCGGCGGAACGGCTGCTGCGGCGGAGCGGAAGCTGGACGAACGTCTGGGACGCCGCGCTGACGGACGCGCCCTCCGGCTTTGCCGGCTTCGTGCGCGGACGCCGCGCCGACGGCTCGTTCGGGGCGCGGGTCGCGTGGCCGCCCGCCGAGGAGCCCGCCGACCCGCGCCGGGGCTACAACGGCTCGTTCTACGAGGGCACCTGCTGGGAGTACTCGTTCAACGCCTGGCATGACCTGCCGCGCCTGATGGCGCTCTGCGGCGGGCGCGAGGCGTTCGTGCGGCGGCTGGAGTACGCGCTGGAGAGCGGGCTGATCGACTTCGGCAACGAGCCGTCGTTCTACACGCCGTTCCTGTTCGCGTTCGCGGGGCGGCACGACCTGACGGCGAAATGGTCCGCGCGGATGCGGGCGGCGTTTCCACCCGACGGCACGCCGGGGGACGACGACTCGGGCGCGATGGGGTCGCTGTACGTGTTCCTGTCGATGGGGCTGATGCCGATCGCCGAGACGGATCTCTACGTGCTGTCCGTTCCGGGCGAGCCGCACGTCGTCCTGAACCTGCCGGGCGCGAGGCGGCCCCTGCGCATCCGGAGCGGGGGCGACGTGGGCAAGGGGGTGCGCCGCGTGACGCTCGACGGGCGCCCGGTGGAGAGCCGCCTGCTCCGCCATGCGGAGCTTATGGACGGCGGCGAACTGGTCTTCGCCGGGGACGACTGACCGGGATTGAATTCAGAGGGGCAGCGTGGGGACAGGCCCCCGTTCGGTGCGGAAAATTCTGAGGCGAGGATGATGCGGTCGTGTTCTCCGTGCCCGACGATTTTTTGCTATAATTCGATGCCATGAATACGTTTGGCTTGAAACTTGGACGGGCAGTTCTCGTCCTGTCGCTTGGGATTGCGTCTGCGGAGGCGGGCGAGACGGCGGTTCGCCGCGACATTCCGCATGGCCCGGACGAGGCCCTTGCGGCGGCGTTTAACGTCACGAATGCGCTGGTCGTCAACGAGGACAACGACCACTACTTCAAGTATCCGTCCGAGCGGATGAACGCGGCCGGACTGCGGGCGTACGTCGACCGCCTCGCGCAGGGCCACGTCACGCACGTCTTCTTCTGCGCGTCCGGCCAGCGCGCGAGCTACGCCTCGCGGGCGGTCGAGCCGATCTGGGCGGGGCTTGCCGAGCCGGATCAGAACGGACGGACGAACAACATCTGGTGCGTCAACGCGAAAAAACTGCATGACGCGGGCATCGACCCCTACGCGGTCTGGATCGCGCGCTGCCGCGAGAAGGGCGTCTCGTCCGGCCTGACCTTTCGGATCAACGACGTGCATTACTGCTTCGTGCCGCGCTACTTCCGCACGTCGCAGTTCTACCGTGACCACCCGGACTGTCGCACGTCAGACAATCCGACCTCGGACGACTGGCTGTCATACACGCTCGACTTCGCGCACGCCGAAGTGCGGGAACAGGCGCTCGCCGTCATCGCCGAGCAGCTGGATCGCTACGACGTCGACACGTTCGAGCTGGACTGGATGCGGTTTCCGCGTCATCTGCGTCCGGGACACGAGACCGAGGGCGCGCGCTTCCTCACGGAGGTTGTCGCCCGCACGCGGCGTCTGGCGGACGCGGCGGGTGCGCGCCGGGGGCGCCGCATCGCGCTGGGCGTGCGTGTGCCGAGCCGTCCCGCCGCCGCACAGGCGCTCGGCCTCGACGTCGCGTCCTGGGTGCGGGAGGGGCTTGTCGATCTCGTTGTCGCGTCCTGCTTCTTCAGCTCGGCCGACTTCGACATTCCGGTGGCGGACTGGAAGCGTCTGCTCGGCGACCGCGTGGCGTTTCTGCCTGAAATTGCCGAGGGCTGGTCGGCGGGGCCGGGCCTGTCGCGTCGGTACAACGACTACGCCACGTACCTGGGCGCGGCGGACATTCTGCGGACGCGCGGGGCGGACGGCTTCTATCTCTTCAACCTGCCGTATGGCCCGGAGCGCGTCTTCGAGTCCGTCTGCCGCGAAGGGCTGGGTGCGGACGCGCTCGTCCGCCACGGGGCGCGCTATCCGGTCACGTATCACGACGTCGCAACGCCGTGGCTCGATGCGAACATCCAGTTCCCGTGTACGGTCAGCCCGGAGCGTCCGGCGACGCTGCGTCTGCAGGCCGGGGACGGCGTGACGGGGCGCGCCGTGCGCGTGCGGATGGAGGGCGACGCCCTGCCGCCGACGGCGCGCGTGACGCTCAACGGCTGCGTGGGTACGCGCGAAACAAACGACCCGAAGCTCGCGCTTCGGGAACAGGACAGGGGCAGCGGCCATGTGGGTGAGCCGGGCGGACATGCGTTCGCGTTCCCCGCCGGCGCCGCCCACGCGGGCACGAACGTCTTGACAATCACCTCGCCGCAAACGGCCATCCTGCGCGCCGCAGAGGTCGCGTTCGATAATTTTGTTCTAATTTCAGAACCATGAAAGCGTTTGGATTGAAACTTGGAAGGGCGGTTCTCGTCCTGTCGCTGGGAGTGGCGTCTGCGGGGGCGGGCGAGACGGCGGTTCGCCGCGACATTCCGTATCTTCCGGACGAAGCTCTTGTGTCGGCGTCCGCCTACCAGAGGGAACGTTGTCGGCTCGACGTGCGCGTGCCGGTCGGCGTGACGGGATTTCCGACGGTTGTGTGGTTTCACGGCGGCGGGCTGACGGGCGGCAGCAAGCACTTCATCCGCATTGACGAGGGCATCGCGCAAGTCGCGGCGAACTACCGGCTGCTGCAGAAGGATGGAAGCGTGACGGGCGACGACTGCATCGACGACGCGACGGCGGCCGTCGCCTGGACGCTGCGGAACGTCGCCACGTTCGGCGGCGACCCGAAGAAGGTGTACGTGAGCGGCATGTCGGCGGGCGGCTACCTGACGATGATGGTCGGCATGGATCCGTCGCGGCTCGGAAAGTACGGCTTCCGTCCGACTGACCTCGCGGGCCTCGCGCCAATTTCGGGGCAGGCGACGAAGCACTTCAACGTCCGCGCCTTTGCGGGCGACGTCGATCCGCAGTATCTGCCGAAGATCGACCGCCTCGCGCCGCTGGCCTACTGCTCGAAGGATCTGCCGCCGATCGTCTCGATCTGCGGCGAGCCGCCGTGGGAGTGGCCCTGCCGTGCGGAGGAGAACCGGCTGCTCATCGCGTCCTGCGTCGCGCTGGGACATGAAAAGGCGTGGTTCGTGAGCTGTCCGTACGCCGACCACGGACGCGCCCTTACGGCAGGCGTCCCCTATGTCGAGCTGTTCGTGCAGGGCCGCCTGCCCGACAGCCTGCGCCTCGGCGCGCGGCGATAGGAATGTTGGGGACAGGCCCTAGGAATGTTAGGGACAGGCCCCAGGAATGGTGTCAGAAAATAGCTGATTTTCACGAATTTTAGCGAAGATCGGTTTGCCGTGTGCTGAACCTTAAGAAATCTTAAGCCAAATCTTAAGGTAATCTTAAGGTTTCTTTCCGAAGAATTTGGCATACTACCCTCCGTTCGGACGGACAGGCCGTCCGGCTGTCAATCCAACAAGACAAGGAGGCGAGAATGGCACGGACAAACAGGATCAAGGTCGACGGCGACGCGCACTATCACGTCATGTCGCGAACGAATGGGAAGAGGATGCTCTTCGAGCAGGGCAATACGAAGACGGCGCTCGTCGACGCGCTCAGGCGCGCGGCGGCGTTCAGCGGCGTCGAGCTCAAGGCCTACGCGGCGATGGACAACCACTTCCACGCCGTCGTGAAGGTCGTGAAGCCCGACGCGCCCGTGGGCGCGGACGAGCTCCTCCGCCGCGTCGGCGTCCTGAAGGGCGAGCGGGCGAAGGCGGCGCTGGCCCGGAGCTGGGCGGAACTGTCCGCCGCGGGGTTCGAGGCGACGCTGAAGGAAGATCAGGACCGGCTGCGCGCGCGGATGAACGACGTGAGCGAGTTCGTGAAGACGTTCAAGGAGGAGTTCGACCGCGCGTTCAAGCGCGAGCGTGAATACTGCGGCAGCATCTGGTCGGGTCGCTTCACCTCGACTCTGATTGAGGACGGCGCGTACCTCGCGCGGTGCAAGCGGTACGTCGTCTACAATCCCGTCAGGGCGGGGCTCGTCACGCAGGCGAAGGACTACCCCTGGTGCTGGTGCGAGGACGACGGGCCGTTCTTCGCGGGGACAGGCCCCGGCGGGGCTGGTGCCGACGGTCAGTGCGAGGATACAGGGAAAGGCGGCTCTGCGGGGCTTGTTCCCACAGGGTGGTGGCTGCGGCGGGTGGCGCAGCTGGGGGCGGGGAAGGTGTTCGGGAGCGCGGGGTTCGTGCAGCGGACGGCGGCCGCGCTGGGCGACCGGTTCCGGTCGCGAGGCGTCGGGGCGCACCCGGTCGGCGGAATCGGCTACGCGACGCACGGCTGGCGGCTCGCGAAGGCGGCCGAGGCGAGTGCGCTGGCGGAGGTGGCATGACGCTATGTTGCGGAAAAGGACGTGAAACGGATGGAAAACGAAGTCACGTTGGGGCCTGTCCCCAGGGACGCTACTTGCAGACCCCACCACTCCAACCCAACCAATAGGGTCTTGTCTAATCGGAATATGATACACTACGCATCTGTTCTCCCGGCATAGTGCCGGAAAAGGACGAC
>CAKTZI010000074.1 GCA_934635385.1 uncultured Kiritimatiellota bacterium
GAGCGACGTCACGAGGATGAACGCCGCGCAGCCGTTCATGTTGATCGTGCAGCAGAGCGGCAGGATGAAGCGCGCGATCCACGGCTTCGCCTTCATGTTCCTCTCGGCCGTCGCGACCGTGACGGGCAGCGTCGCCGCCGAGCTCTTCGTGAAGAGCGCCATCAGGAGGGCCGGCGTCATCTGGCGCATGACCCGGTAGCCGTTCACGCCGCGCAGGCAGCAGACGAGCGGCAGCACGACGAAGAACTGGATGAGGTTGCCGCCGAGGACGACCAGGACGTACTTGCCGATCGAGTCGACGACGACGCCCGCCGACATCTGCGCGGCGAGCTGCGCGGCAAACGCGACGATGCCGACCGGGAGCGCCCAGATGAGTCCCTTGATGAGCCCGAAGAAGACCTCCTGCAGTCCGCAGAGCGCGCGATGGAGCGTCCGCACGTTCTCGCTCGTCTTGCCGAGGATCGCGATGGCGATGCCGAGCCCGGCGGAGATGAGGACGATCGGCAGCACGTTGCCCGTCAGGAACGGCCCCACGAGGTTGTTGGGGATCGCGTTGAGGATGTGCCCGTACACGGTGTCGGGCGTCTCGGCCATCTTGGCGACCGTGCCCTTCGCGGCCTCGGAGACGGACGCGAGCGCGTCCGGCGACAGCGCGCCGGGCTGGACGACGAGGTAGAGTCCGAGACCGACGAGCGCGGCGAGGAACGACGTGAAGACCGTGAGCGAGAGCGTCTTCGCGAAGACGCGGCCCATGTCCTTGCCCTCGCCGAGCGAGGCCATCGCCGTCAGGATCGCGAGCGCGACGGTCGGCACGGCGACGAACTGGAAGCACCGCGTGTAGGCGGAGGCGGCGAAGTCCATGAAGGCGTTGAGCGCGCCGTGGTTGAGACAGCCGAGCCCCGCGCCGACGGCGAGCGCGAGCGTCCAGACGATTGCTTGCTTGAATTTCATGATTTCCTTTCTTTTGTTGTTGGATTTTTGAGTGGATGTGATGCGTGAACAAGACGGGAGATCCAGGTCGTGCAGCCGAGCGCGCGCAGGCGCTCCGCGATCGACAGGGCAGACGGCGCATCCGGCGCGAAGCCGTAGACGACCGAGCCCGAACCGCTCATCATCACGTCCGCCGCGCCGGCCGCGACGAGGGCCGCGAGGGCGAACGCGATTTCGGGATGGCACGCACAGGCCGCCGCCTGAAGGTCGTTGACGGGGCCCGCCGCCGGCGTTGTGCGCGGCGTGCAGCGGGCGTAGACCTCGGCCGTCGACGACGAGACGCCGGGGCGGACAAGGACGAGCGGCCGCCGGTCGCCCGTCGGCGCGAGGACGCGCACGCGCTCGCCGCGCCCCTCCATCCAGACCGGCGCGCGAAAGTGCTGCGCGAGCACGAGCGCGGGGACGTCGCTGCCGACCGTCGCGCCGAGCGCGGCCAGCTCTTCGGGTGACTTGCCGAGGCGCCAGCATTCGTTCAGCGCGCGCAGGGTCGCCGCCGCGTCGGCGCTGCCGCCGCCGAGCCCGCCGCCGACGGGGATGCGCTTGACGACGCGGATGCGCGCGCCGAGCGACGGACGCGACGGCGCACAGCTCGCGCGGAGCGCCCGCGCCGCCTTGACGATCAGGTCGTCTTCGCCGTAGCCCGTGTCGGACGCAATCGTCCCGTCCTCTGTCGGCTCGACCGTCAGCGTGTCGGCGAGCGCAATCGGCTGGACGAGCGAACGCAGCGCGTGAAAGCCGTCCGCGCGCTTGCCGTAGACTTCAAGCGTGAGGTTGATTTTCGCGTAGGCTTCGATTGTCATCCGTCAGTCCTCGCTCCACTTGATGTAGCGGACTTTCCCGTCCTTCACGTAGCACTCGCACGTGGCCTCGTGCTTCATGCCCATCGACTCGGCCACGATGCGCATCTTGAAGACCGTGTTCTCGTCCGCCGTGTAGCAGAGGTACTGGTTCGCGTCCGAGCCGATGTCGACGTTCGCGTTGTCCGAGACGCGCCGGCAGAGGTCGTTCCAGTCCTTGTAGGGCCACCAGTCGCGCGTCTCGTCGACGTCGCCGTCGTCCGGCATCACGGATCGCGTCTCGACGATCGCCCGCGCGATCTCCTCCGACTCCTCCGTGTCGCCGTCGTTCGTCGCGTCCTCGTTGAAGACGCCGGGCACGGTCATGAGCTGGTCGACCGTGCAGTCGTTGACGTTGACCTTCGCGCTCCCCGACGTGCCGAAGACGTTGACGACGCCCTTCAGCTTCGGGTTGTCCTCCGACTCGTCCGCGTCCGGGTGCAGGAGCCCGCCCGTCAGGACCGCCGGGAAGTCGCGGAAGCCGCGCACCGAGGCGAGTTCCTTGATGTCGGGGATCGAGCCGTTGCGCGGACGCCGCTTCTCCTCCTTCGCGGCGTTGCGCGCCGCCTTGCCGCGCGCGGACTTCTCGGCCTGCTCGTCCGCCTCCTCGTACCAGGCGGCCTCGGCGCCGTCGTCCTCCTCCGGCTGGCAGTCCGCAAGCGGCCCCTTCGACACGGTGTCGTCCTCGTCGCGCCAGTCGTTCCAGCTCGCGATGAGGAGGTTCATGAGGTTGTGCCGCTTCGTGCCGCGCCCGTCCGCCTCCGGCACGTCGACCTCCAGCTCCTCGTCGATGCCGGACGCCTTGAGGATCATCTGCCAGCGCAGCGCGTAGTTCTTGTCGCCGCCCTCGTACAGCTCGTTGATGTTGATGCCGTTCTCCTCGCCGGAGTTGGCGAGCTGGATCTCGACCGTGACCGTGCCGGAGTCCTCGTCCTCCTCGTCCAGCAGGATCGGCCCGACCGTGCACTTCGACTCGAACTTGAGCGCGCGCTTCTCTAAGTAGAAGCGGTCTTCCTCGTCCAGCTCCTTCGGGTTCTCGTCCTCGCTCCACGCCTTCGCCTCGTTGAAGCCGAGCAGGATCGTCTCGCCGAGGATGCGCCCCGGCTCGACGAGACGGTTGACGCGGTTGCGCTCGCGCACGTAGACGTTGATGCCCGCCTGCTGGTGCGCCTCGAACGCGAAGGAGAAGACCATGACCGAGAGGACGGCGATGATCCAGAGCGCAACGATGAGGGCGCTGCCGCGTCTCATTTCCCCTTGCCCCCTTTCTTCTCCGGCTCCCCGTCGCCCGGCGGCGTCGCGCCGTCCAGCGACTGCTCGTGGATCGGGATGCGCACGATGCGCACCATCGGCGCGCGATCCGTCCGCGAGCGGAAGCTCTCGTCCGGCTTCTCGATCTGGAACGTCAGCTCGACCTTGTACGGCACGGCGTTCGACTCGGCGAACGTGTCCTCGAAGTCGCGCTTGTCGTTCTCGCCCTCGCTCTTCGTGCCGCCCTTCTGGTCTTCGGCCTTCGCGAGGACGCGGCAGTTGAAGCCCGTCACGCCGTCCGCGATGAGGATCGGCTGGTAGAGGTCGGCGTTGCCAAACGTGTAGTCGGTGTCGTCGCTGTCGTCCTTCGGGATGAGCGCGGCGTCGCCGCAGAGCCGTGCGTAGAGCCCCGTCTTCTGGACCGGCTCGGCGTAGTCGTCGTTTCCCTCCTCCAGCACCATCACCTGCACGCGGTGGACGGTGTCGGCGAGCGCGCTCTTCGTGCCGACGATCGCCGGGCCCGTCTTCGACCAGGTGATGACGTCCGAGCGGTCGGGACGTTCGCCCTTGCCCCTGTCTTCGAGGACAAACCCGTAGTCGGCGTTCTGCTTCCCGTCATGCGGATAGTACATCGAGCGCAGTCCGGCCACGACCTGGTTGAGGGCGTAGTCCGTGCGCTGCATCTTGTCGAGGTAGTCGGCGGACACCTGCCAGCCGCGCGAGACGGACTGGAACGTCATCACGCTCAACGCCGTGAGGACGCCCACCAACAGCGTCGCCAGCAGCATCTCGACGAGCGTGAAGCCCCGCCGGTTCGACTTGATTGCCCTGTTCTCCATGAGGGATAGTATAGCAAAAACAAGATGCCCCGTCCGAAAGCCCGCCCAAATTCACCCGTGACGTCTCGGATGGAGTTCAGCCGCCAACCAATCTGAGGCGTGATTTACGTCACAGCCCCAGCAGATCAGAAGCCGATACGATTGCATCAAAGAAACCATCCGCCTCGACCGAGCGCGTCAGTTCGCCCGCATAGTTCTCGAACTGAAGACCAAGAACCGCATTCCAGCCGTCAAACTGATCCTTTCCCGTAAAGGAAAACAGCCCCGCGTCAATCGACTGCTTGACCGGCTCGACGTATTTCAGGTAGAACCGACAGTAGTTGTCCTTCAGGCGATATCGGCACTCGCGGACTTCGGCGCCGGTCTCTGGGTTTCGCCCACCGTCCGACGAGACGAACCCCGCCTCCTCCAGCTGCCGCAGCGCATCCGAAATGCGCCCTCCCTTTTCGACGTCCATCGCTTTCGCAAGTTCCGTGGTCGTCTTTGCGCCATCGACCAGATGCCGCAAGACACTCGCCGTGTATCTCGGCTGGCGCGTGATGACGTCCGTGAACATCTCGTCAAAGTCCGTCCGCAAGACCGCATTCGGCAGAAAGCAAAGCCTCCGAATGTTCTCCGACGACGACAGCGAGACGGACAGTTCCTCCAAGTAGCGGGGAATGCCACCCGTGACGGACAGCACATCGAAAATCTCGTTGACCGTCCATTTCTCCACGGCATCGCCCCAAAACTTCACGCATTCCTTCAGCGGCAGTTCCTGTACGACGAGATCGAGGGAGCGACGACCGAAATAGGAACCGTTGTCGATGATGTTCTCCCGTATCCATCCCGAAACGCTGCCGCAGACAACCAGATACGGATTTTCCCCACAAGCCATCCAGTTGTTCCAATAAGTCTTCGCGACCGAAAAAAAATGGATCCTCTTTCTGATTGTTTTGCGCAGATAATATCATATTTCGGCCATTTACGCAATGGCGAATTTCACCTATCTGCAAAATGCAAGAATAGGTGAAACTTTTTATCCCGAAAAATAATTTCACCTATTTGAAGATTCTTCAAATAGGTGAAATTATCGGCTTTCAGCGCAGATTCTGGTCGATCGCGCGTTCGGCGCGCCACGCCGCCGCAAGCGTCGCGTCCGTCGCCGCCGTGTCGAACGTGTGCGTGAAGAAACCCTCGTAGGCCTGCGCACCGTTGAGGCCCCGCAGCGAGAACGAGACCTTCGCCGTCCCCGCCGGGACGCGCCCGACGATCTCGACCGTGCCGCTGCGGTAGAGGTTCCGGAGGACGCGCGGATACGCCTCGGCCTTCGCGTCCGCCGCGAAGATGACGCGCAGATCCGACAGCACCGGGTCGCGGAACCGCTCGGAAAGCCCGTCGATGCCCTCGCCTGCGCTCCAGCGCCAGCCGTCGAAGATGAAGCTCTCGCCCCGGTTGCCGCGCGTCAGCGCGTCGATGAGCGCACGGTTCGCGGACGCCTTCACGCCGTACATGTAGACGGAAATGAGCCCGTCGTTGAGCGCGGTGAACTTCGACAGGATGTCCGCATTGTCCCGTACGCCCGCGTTCGCGTCGCCGTCCGTGACGACGAGCGCGATCAGCGGACGCGTCGGGTCGCGCGGCAGCGTGAGGACGGACGAGATCGTCGCGAACACGTCCGTTCGCCCGTGCGCCGCAAGGTTGTTGAGCCACCTGTCCGAGCGGTCGAACGACGTCTGCGTGCAGTCCTGCCACGTGCGGAACGCATACGCAAAGCGGTCGCGGAACGCGACGAGGTTGAAGCGGTCGCCCGTGTTGGTCGCGCTGCGGAGGATGCGCTTGGCGGCCTTGCGGATCGAGACGATGCGATCCGACCCGATCGACCCCGAGGCGTCAATCAGCACGACGACGTCCTTCGGCACGACCGCAAGTGACGCACGCGGCGTCACCATCACCTTGAAATACGTCCAGGCCCCTTCCGTCTGCCGCGTCATCGCCGTGTGGACGAACTTCGGAAGCTCAACCGCCTGCTCGGACTCGACAAGCGCCTTGACGGCCGCCTTCTCCTCCTCGACGATTTTCTCGTCGACCTTCTCGTAGACTTCCTCGGACGGCACGAACGCCGCCGCCGGCGTCTCCGCCGGCAACGTCGCGCGCGCGAGCTGCGTCGGCAGGAAGGCGGAATCGGGGTCTGTCCCCACGGACGGCGTGAGCCGCAGGAGCGGTGCGGCCCCGGCCTCGGCGCGCGGCAGGGCCGTCGGCGCCGCGAGCGCGGGCACGTCCGTGACGGACGGCATCTCAATCGGCGCGCGCGGAATCTTCGCCGAGACAAGCGCGTCCAGCTGAAGCGGCTCCGTGTCGAAGACCGGCGCGACCGCCTCCACCGTCGGCGCCGTCGGCACGGACGCGACGGCGGCCTTCACGGCGACCGGCAGCACGTCGGGGGCTTCGGACGGCAAAGGCTCCGTCGCGGTGACCGTCTCGGCCTGCGGCGCATCCTTCTGCGCATCGAGGTCTTCGACCGCGTCGATCTTCACGGGCTCCGGGCGCGGCACTTCCTTCGTGACGCGCATCGGGGCGCGCGTCACGATGCGCGAGCCACCCGCCGCGACGTGCGTCATCACCTTCGGCCTCGCGTAGAGCATGACGCCGACGTGCACCAGGGCCGAAACCACCAGTGCCGTCACGATGAGTTCGCCTTTCGTCTCGCGCGTCATGACGGGAAGACCTCTTCATGGTAGCGGTTCTCCAGGCGAATGCGCCTGAAGTCCTTCACGCCGTAAGGTATTTGCTCAAATCTCATGACGGATAGTATAGCATATCCGTGGACGTTCCTGTTGGTGTCGACCCAACAGGAAATCGAGACTGAAGCGCGGCAGGAGCCGACTTACCGTTCCGGCGTGACGACTTCGACCTCGACGCCGAGGGCTCGGCCGAGCTTCTTCAGCTCCGCCGCGTGATGGCCGATGCCGAGCGCGAAATGGTGCGTCGGGCCCGCGAGCGACCAGCGGCGCAGGAACGTGCGCACGTCGGGCAGGAACCTGCCGTGCGTGTTCGTGTTGCCCGTCGGCGGGATCGGCCCCTTCAGCGACTCGCCCTCGGCGACGACGAACTTGAACGTGCCGTCCGCCTTGAGGCCGAGCGACATCATCGTGATCGGCCCCTCCTTGATGTTGAACTCGACGCCCGCGCCCTTCCCCGGCTTGCCGTGGTACTTCTTGAGCGACCGCAGCACGGGCTTCGCCTGGGCGATGTTGAGGTGATGGGGGCCGTCGTGCCCGACCAGCACCGTGTCGCGCTCGAAGTCGATCGGATGGAACTCGGCGAAGCTGCCGCCGATGTCGAGACGGTCGAAGATCATCATCGCGAGGCAGTTCTTGAGGTCGAACTCGCCGCACATCGGGAAGCCCGCCGCCGTGAGGAGCGAGTTGCCGACAATGAAGTTCGTGACGAGCTCGCGCGTGAGCGAGCCCTCTTCGCCCTCGTAGTAGTAGGCGAAGCCGTCAAGGCCGCGCTTCGCGATGAACTTCTCCAGCGCGCACGCCGCCTTGGCCGCGACGTCGAGATCCCTCTCGGACAGCTTCTCCGTCCACGGGTCGCTCACCGGGTCGGGCGTGTCGAAGAACGCGAGGATGCGCTTCTTCATGGCGTCGACGTCCGCCGCGACGGGCGCACGGTAGTAGGGCAGGATCTCGTCCGGCTCGCAGAGCGCGACGTGGCAGCCGAATGTGCGCGAGACGGCGGTCGGGTCGACCTGCATGTCGTACATCGCCTCCAGCACGTGCCCCATAAGGCCGATGCGCGCACGCTTGAGGTCGTGGAGGACGTGCGCGACGGCGCACCACTGGCGGATCTCCTCGTCCGCCCGCGCGTCGCCCTCCAGCTTGCCGATGACGGTGTCCGCAACAGGGCGCCCGTAGCGAATGGCGACGCCCGTGAACTCCGGCACGGAGCAGAGGTCGTCGTTCAGGAGCTGCTTGTAGATGGTGGCGTGCTCGTAGTCGAGACGGTCGTCGGGCTGAAGCGCGAAGAGGACGATCGGCACGTTCAGCTCGCGCACGAACGGCGCGAAGGTCGAGCTCGTCGCGTACGTCACCATGTCCACGAAGAGGATGTCGAGGTCGGCCGCCTTCATCGCGGGGATCAGCGCCTTCGCGGCGGCGGGATTGTCGCTCATGCCGAAGCGCGACACCTTTACCTGATGGGCCGCGACCTTGCGGACGAAGACGTCTTCCTTCTTCACCATGTCTTCGAGAAGGCCGGGGCACTGCTTCCAGTAGGTGTCGAGGCCGACGGAGACGATGCCGACGTTGGCCGTCAGCGGCTTGCGTCGCGGGATGCGCAGGGAGGTTTCGGCGGCGAACGTCGCGAGGGCGGCGAGCGACAGCGCGACCGCGAGAAGCGCGTGACAGCGAATGTGTAGACCATTTCCAAGTTTCATGGCGCGTAGTCTAGCACAACGCGCACACGGAAATCAATGCCTCATTTTGACAAAAGTTGCGCTTTTTGACAATGCCCGCATGATGGAAACTTCGCTTCGGGCGAGCTGTCGGGCGCGGCGCCGAAGCCTCCGCAAGACAGCCGTCAAATCTCGATTTGATATAATACGCGCATGAAGAGCACCTATCGCTACTTTCCCGTCACGCCCGCGCAGAAGAACTGGGGACTGTACGTGACCTGCGCCGGACACCACACGATTCGGCCCGGCGACGTCTTCCCCTCGCCAAAGCACCCGGACGAATACTACTTCACGTGGGAGCGCGGCCGCACGCTGCACGAGTGGCAGATGATCCTGCTCGAAGCGGGCACGGGAGAGGTCGAGTTCAAGGACAGCGCGTTCGCGGCCGCCGCCGGATCGCTCATCGTCCTGCCGCCGGGCTGCTGGCACCGCTACCGCCCCAACCCGCAGACGGGCTGGACGACAGACTGGATCGGCTTCGGCGGCGACCTCGCCGACCGGCTGATCGGCGGCGCGGGATTCGGCTGCGGCACCGTCCGCGACTTCAGCGCGAACGCCGCGCTCCGGCAGGTCTTCGCCACGACCGCCGCCGACCTGCTCGACACCGCCGGGCGACAGCCCTTCGCAGCGGCGGCGCAGGTGCCGGCCCTCGTCGCCGCCCTCCTCGAAGCCCCCGCCGCGCGCACCGCCGACGCGGCACAGGCGGCGCTCATCCTCCGGGCGCAGACGCACATCACCGACCACCTGCGCGAAGTCGTCGACTTCGAAGCCCTCGCACAGTCACTGGGGCTCACCTATCGCGCCTTCCGCTACCTCTTCCGCAAGGAAGTCGGACAGTCACCCCTGCAGTACCAGCTGGAGCGGCGGCTCGTCCGCGCGAAGAACCTGCTGGCGTCCAGCGACCTGCCCATCCAGAAAATCGCCGACACGCTCGGCTTCAACTCAACGTGGTACTTCTCGCACTTCTTCCGCCGACACGCCCGCCAGTCCCCGGCGGCCTACCGCAAGAGCCACCACGGCACGAACGACTCGCCTCACCCGTGATAGTACGGCGTCGCGTCCGGCGGGCGCACGTTCGTGAGCGTGCCGACGTAGTGGCGCAGCCAATGGTCCTGCTTCGGATGCGCGGCGGCGGCGGCCTCGTTCAGCGTGATGCCGAGCCCCGGACGCTCCGAGGGATACATCAGGCCGTCGACGAACTTCACGTCCTCGTCAACGACGTCCTTGCGCCACGGCACGTCGTCGAACAGCGTCTCGTGGATGCAGTAGCCGGGCGTCGAGACGCCGAGGGCGAGCGTGACGGCGTTCGCGACGGGGCCGCTCGGATTGTGCGCGCAGAACGGCACGTGGTGCGCGTCGCAGATCGCCGCGATGCCCTTCATCGCCGTGATGCCGCCCGCGTGCGACGAATCGGGCTGAAGGTAGTCACAGCAGTTGAGCTCGATCGCGTCGAGGATCTGCTGCGTCGTGTAGAGGCGCTCGCCGCAGGCAATCGGCACACGCACGCGCGAACGGACGTCCGCCAAGGCCCGCATCGTGTCGGGGATGACCGGCTCCTCGACCCAGTAGGGGTCGAACTCCTCCAGCGCATGGCAGACCCGGAGCGCCGTCGGCACGTCGAAGCGGCCGTGGCACTCGATCAGGATCTCGGCCTTGCCCTCCGTCGCGCCCTTCACGGCGGCGACGCAGGCCATCGCCTTCTTGAAGTCGGCGGGCGGCAGCTGACGGTAGTTCTTGCCGAACGGATCCCACTTCAGCCCCTTGAAGCCGCGCGCGACGGCCGCCGTCGCCTTCGCCGCGAACTCCGCCGGCTCCTTCGCGCCCGCGAACCAGCAGTTCGCGTAGCAGGGGACGGCCTCGCGGCACTTGCCGCCAAGGAGCTTCCAGCACGGGACGCCGAGGGCCTTGCCCTTGATGTCCCAGAGCGCCATGTCGATCGCCGAGAGCGCACTCATGAGAACGGCCCCGCCGCGCCAGTATGCGTCACGGTAGTTCTCGTGCTCAATCCACGCGGTGTCGAACGGATCCTTGCCAATGAGCGCGTGCTCCAAATCCTTGATTGCGCCGACGAGCGCGTTCTCCTTGTATTCGAGCGTCCCTTCGCCGAGGCCCGAAATTCCCTCGTCCGTCTCGACCTTCACGAACACCCAGTTCGTGCGGAAGCAGTCAATGACAAATGGCTTGATTGAAGTGATTTTCATGGTGAAAAGTTGAGTGGTTGAGAAGTTGAGAGGGTTGAGAGGGTTGAGAGGGTTGAGAGGGTTGAGAAAGTGAGAGGGTTGAGAGGGTTGAGAAAGTGAGAGGGTTGTGCGGTGGTGTCATGAGATCTTTTGACGGTTGATGTCGCTGGCGAGCGATTGGATCAGCCGAAAGAGATGAACTTGAATGAGGTTGGCTTCGTTGTAAAGGAAATCGAACTGATCTTTCGAGATATAGCCGAGAGCAAGGGCCACATGCAACTGCGACTGGACCTCTGCAGCAGACCCTTTGGCAATCCAGAGGAACTTGGCGAACTCCTTATTGCCCCTGCGCGCATATCCTTCCGCAATGTTAGACGTTATGCTGACAGACGCACGTTGAATCTGATCACAAAGCCCCCGATCTTTTCGGAACAAGCCCTCCGCCGTCAAACGGTAAACCGCCAAGACCAGCGCATGGCCCCTTTTCCAGGCTTCAATATCCTCAAACTTGACAAATGCCATACCTTCTCAACTTCTCAACTTCTCAACCTCTCAACTTTTCAACTTCTCAACCCTCAACAATCCACATCCGCCGGCATGTGCTGGCACGAGCAGCCCGCGTCGCACGTCACGATCTCGCCGGCCATGTTGCCGGAATCCTCGCTCGCGAGGAACGCGACGACGTTCGCGATGTCCGCCCCCGTCGCTTCGCGGCCGAGCGGACAGTTCGCGCGGCGGCGCGCCTTGACCTTCTCGTCGAGTGCGTCCCAGCGCTCGGTGTAGATGTAGCCCGGCGCACAGGCGTTGACGCGGATGCCGAGCGGCGAGAGGTCGAGCGCGAGTGCGCGCACCATCGCGTTGATCGCGCCCTTCGACGCGCAGTAGGCCGTGCGGTTACGGATGGCGCGCATCGCCGTGTTGGACGCCAGGAAGACGACCGTGCCGCGGTACGGGCCGCCGACCGCGTAGGGTCGCTTCATGAAGAAGCGGTTGCTCGCCGCCTGCGTGACCTGGAAGCCGCCCTTCACGTTCGTGTTCATGACCTTCAGGATCGCCGCCGGATCCATCTCCAGCGGACTGCCGAGGCCCAGACCCTGGTCGGCCGCGTTGTTGACGAGGATGTCGAGCGTCCCCGCCTCCTTTTCGACGCGATCCATGAGCGCATCCACCTGCGCCTTGTCGCCGACGTCGCACGCCTGCGCCGTCACGCCCGTGACGCCCATCGCCCGCAGCGCCTCCGCGCCGCGCGCCGTCGACGCCTCCGACGATCCGCACATGAAGACGCGCGCGCCTTCGTCCGCAAACTTCTTCACGAGCCAGAGACCCGTGTTGCGGTTCCCGCCCGTGACCAAAACGACCTTGTCCTTGAATCTGTTCATCTGAAACGCCCTTTCTCGGCTGTCGGTGCGTATTATACCATAACGCCCCGTCCGGGTGATTCCTGTTTGCGCAGAAAATTTTAGGCTCGTTTGCGTAATCCGATGTTCGTCACGTGCGGCAAGGTGGACGTTCACCCAAGAAACAGGCAGATGCCCGCGCACGTCTGCCGCGCATCGACGCGTCTTCTCTCATTGTCATGCAGATGATTCCTTTCTGGACGCCGCGAAAGGAACGCTTCGCGCCACGCGCGACCTTCTCTTGCACCCAGTGCCATGCCTTTACCCAAGCCGAACTCCACCATTCCTACTCCACCAAAAGGGTCAGCAACTGTAAATTTCATGCGAAACTTTCGGGCGTTGTCTAAGGGCGTCGGACGCCATCCCTGCGCGC
>CAKTZI010000075.1 GCA_934635385.1 uncultured Kiritimatiellota bacterium
CCACAGGTACATCGAGGAGTTCGCGACGTCCAACTTCGCGGGCATCACGAAGGACGGCGTGTACGTGACGCCCGACAGCTGCTCGGTGCTGCCGTCCGTGACGAACATGTCCCTCAAGCAGTGCGCGACGGATCTCGGCATCAAGGTCGAGTGCCGCCCCGTGCCCTACACGGAGCTGAAGAAGTTCAAGGCAGTCGCCGCGCTCGGCACGGCCGTCGTGATCACGCCCGTCTGGGAGATCACGCGCAACGACAAGGTCATCAAGATCTCCGACCCCGAAGTCGTCGACCCGACGCTCCAGAAGCTCTACGACCGCGTGCAGGGCATCCAGTACGGCACGGTCGAGGACACGCACGGCTGGTGCTTCGAGGTGAAGTAAGGGAGTGGTGGCAGACCTTCCCGAAGTCCTGAAGAGACTTCTCCGGGCCCGCGGAATCGATGACGCGGACTGGGAGAAGTTTCTCAATCCCTCGTTGCGCGACCTCGTCGCCCCGACGGAACTCCCCGGCGTCGCGGACGCGGCGGACGTCCTGCTCGCGGCGCTCGTCGCGAAGCGTCACGTCGTCGTCTTCGGCGACTACGACTGCGACGGCGTGTGCGCGACGGCGATTCTCGTCCAGACGCTGGCGACGCTGAACGCGGCGATCGACCCCTCGCCCGACGCGGCGAAGCGGATTGCGCCGTTCCTGCCGGAGCGCCTGTCCGAGGGCTACGGCATGAGCGACGTGTCCGTCGCGCGCCTTTTGAAGGAGAACCCCCGTGTCGAGCTCGTCGTCACGGTCGACAACGGCATCAACTCCGTGCAGCAGGTCGCCGACCTGAAGGCGAAGGGCGTGTCCGTCGTCGTGACCGACCACCACCTGCCCGCCTACGCGCGCGCGGCGGACGGAACGCCCGGCGAGATGATCCTGCCGGCGGCGGAAGTCGTCGTCGATCCGAAGGTCGCCGCGCCGCCGCAGCTGCAGGAGCTCTGCGGCGCGGGCGTCGCGTTCTTCCTCGCGAACCGGCTCGTCTCCGAGGCGAAGCGGCGCGGCCTCTACGACGGGCCGAAGCTCTGCGGGCCGCTCCTGATCCTCGCGGGCCTCGCGACGGTGACGGACATCATGCCCGTCCTCGGACAGAACCGCATCCTCGTCGCCGAGGCACTGAAGAATTTCCGCACCTGCGCGCCGCTGGGCCTGCAGGAGCTCCATTCCCGCGCCGCGCGCAACGCACGCGGCAGCCTGACGGCGCGCGACTTCGGCTTCATGCTCGGCCCGCGCATCAACGCGGCGGGCCGCCTCGCGAGCGGCATGGACGCCCTCGACCTCGTGCTGGAGACGAACCGCGAGCGCGTGCGCGAATACGCGCGGCGCATCGACCTCAACAACACCGAGCGCAAGGCCATCGAGCAGAAGATGACGGACGACGCGCTCGCGAAGGTCGTCCCCGGCGCGGCGGCGCAGGTCATCGACCTGCCCGACGGGCACCCCGGCGTCGCCGGCATCGTCGCCGCGCGCGTGATGGAGCGGCTCGGCGAGACGGTGCCCGTCTGCGTCTACGCGGGCGGGCACGGCAGCGCGCGCGCGCCGGAGGGGCTGAACATCCGCGACGCCTTCGTCGCGTGCGACGAGGTGCTGGAGCGCTACGGCGGACACGCGGCGGCCGGCGGCTTCTCCGTGAAGGACGGGCAGGTCGACCGCTTCCGCGAACTGCTCGCGGCGTACTGCGCGAACCTGCGCGGCGACGGCGTGCCGTCTGCCGCCGCCGAGAAGCCGACCGACCTCTGGCTCGACCTGTCGGACGTCACGCTGGATCTGGCCGAGGCGCTGACGCGGCTGGAGCCGTATGGCGAGGGCAATCCCGAACCGGTCTTCGGCCTGCGCGGCGCTTTCGTGCGGGAGGCCCGTCCGCTCGGTGCGGAGGGGCGGCACCTGGCCTGTTATGTCGGCGCGGCGGCCGGCGGCGGCCTGCGGGCGGTCTGGTGGGGGCATGGCGATCAGGTCGAGACGTTGCGCGCGCAGGGGGCCGCGCCCCACGACGTGCGGTTTTCGCTCGTCCTCTCGGACTACGGCGAGCGCCATGCCGAACTTCGCCTGCAGTCCGTCGACTGATCTGCACGTTGGCCCGTCGGCCCAATGTGCGGAATTTAGAGTATAATACGCGGCAACCTATGGACACCTTCGGCTTGTGGTCGCTCGTCCCGCCCCTCGTGGCAATCGCGCTCGCGCTCCTGACGCGCGAGATCGTCCTGTCCCTCTTCGCCGCCATCTTCTCTGGCGCGGCGATCCATGCCTACCTGACACACGCGGGCGCGCTCGCCGCGTTCAAGACGATCGTCGACCTGATCGGCGGCAAGACGGCGGAGAACATGCCGATGGTGCTGTTCCTCTGCCTCCTCGGCGCGCTCGTCTCGGTCGTCACGCGCGCGGGCGGCGCGCGGGCCTACGGCGAGTGGGCCTATCGGCGGCTCAAGAGCGAGACGGCCGTGAACCTCATGACGATCGTCATGGGCCTCATCATCTTCATCGACGACTACTTCAACTGCCTCACCGTCGGCACGGTGATGCGTCCCGTCACGGACAAGTTCAAGATCTCCCGCGCGAAGCTCGCCTACCTGATCGACACGACCGCCGCGCCCGTCTGCATCCTCTCGCCGATCTCGTCGTGGGCGGCCTACGTCATCTCCTGCCTGCCCGAGGGGATGCAGGCAAAGGGCCTCGGCCTCTACCTCGCCGCCGCGCCGCTCAACTTCTATGCGATCCTCTCGCTCGTCCTCCTGTTCCTCTTCGCCTTCGGTCACCGCTTCGACATCGGGCTCATGCGCCGCATGGAGCGGGCGGCCCACGGCCATCGCGACGTCGGCGCGGAGGTCGTGATGCGCGAGGGCCTGGGGCCTGTCCCCGTCTCGGATCGCGGCCACGTCGTCGATCTCGTGCTGCCGATTCTCGCGCTCATCGGCTTCGCGGCCTGGTTCCTCACGCGCTACGAGGCGGGCGTCGCCCTTGCGCTCGCCGCGCTCGTCGCGCTCGTCCTTACCTTCCTCTTCCTCGTGCCGCGTCGCGTCATCGACTACCACCAGTTCGCGGCGGCGACCCTCTTCGGCATCAGGACGATGGTGCCCGCGCTCGTCCTCCTCGCGCTCGCGTGGGGGATTTCCGCCGTCTGCAACGACCTGCTCGGCACGGGCAAGTACATCGCCGCGCTGCTCGTCCGGGCCGACCTCTCGCTCATGTTCCTGCCCGCGACGATGTTCGTCACGGCGGCCGTCTTCGCCTTCGCGACGGGCGCGAGCTGGGGCGCGATCGGCATCCTCGTGCCGATCGGGATGAGCGTCTGCCAGGCGATCGAGCCGACGGCGGCGACGCTCACGCTCGCGGCGACGCTCGCCGGCAGCGTCATGGGCGACCACTGCTCGCCCATCGCCGACACGACGATCCTCTCCTCGACGGGCGCGCAGTGCAAGCACATGAACCACGTGATGACGCAGATTCCCTACGCGCTTCTCGCCGGCGCCGTCTCGCTCCTCGCCTATCTCGTCGTCGGCGCGCTGTTCCTGTAGTCCGTCCGCATGGAATCTGCGTTCCGCCAGATTTGCTATAATACGCAGACACGGCGAAGACCGCCGCAACAGTTCAGAACAGTTTCAACAGGCAGAAGTTAAGGAAAATGGAAATGTCCGACAAGTGGCAGCATCTCGACGAGGCGATGACGTACTCGTCCCAGAAGACGATCAAGGAACTCTTTGCGGAGGATCCCGCGCGCGCGGCGACGTTCTCCCTCGAGGCGGCGGGCTGGTTCCTCGACTACTCGAAGAACCGCATCGACCGCGACGTGATGAAGGCGCTCGTGAAGCTGGCCGAGGCCTCGAACCTCAAGGCCGAGATCGAGCGGATGTTCACGGGCGAGAAGATCAACGCGACCGAGGGCCGTGCGGTTCTGCACACGGCGCTCCGCAACTGCGACCCGAAGGCGCAGGTGTTCGTGGACGGCCGGGACGTGATGCCCGACGTGCGCGCGGTCCTGATGCAGATGGGCGACTTCTCCGACCTCGTGCGGCAGGGCAAGTGGCGCGGCTTCACGGGCAAGCGCATCAAGTACGTCGTCAACATCGGCATCGGCGGATCCGACCTCGGCCCCGTCATGGCGAACCTCGCGCTCACGCCCTACGCGAAGCGGACGCTGAAGTTCTTCTTCGTCTCGAACGTCGACTCGACGCACCTCGCCGAGACGCTGCGGCAGGTGAAGCCGGCCGAGACGCTGTTCATCGTCGCCTCGAAGACGTTCACGACGCAGGAGACGATGTCCAACGCCGAGGCGGCGAAGGACTGGCTCGTGAAGGCGCTCGGCGACGAGAAGGCCGTCGCGAAGCACTTCGTCGCGCTCTCGACGGCGGCGAAGGAGGTCGCCGCGTTCGGCATCAGCCCCGCGAACATGTTCCCGTTCTGGGACTGGGTGGGCGGCCGCTACTCGCTGCCCTCGGCGATCGGCCTGTCGCTCATGATCGCGATCGGGCGCACGAACTACGCGAAGTTCCTGAAGGGCTACTGGAAGATGGACAAGCACTTCCGCACGGCGAGGCTGGAGCGGAACATGCCGGTCATCCTCGCGCTCCTCGGCATCCTCTACTCGAACGGCTACGGGGCGGAGACGTACTGCTGCCTCCCCTACGACCAGTACCTCGCGCGCTTCCCGGCGTACCTCCAGCAGATGGACATGGAGTCGAACGGCAAGGGCGTCGACCGGGACGGGAACGTCGTCGACCGCGAGACGGGGCCGATCGAGTGGGGCGAGCCGGGCACGAACGGGCAGCACTCGTTCTACCAGCTCATCCACCAGGGCACGCACCTCATCCCGTGCGACTTCATCGGCTGCTGCAAAACGCACAACCCGATCGGCGACCTGCACGACAAGCTGATGGCGAACCTCTTCGCGCAGACGGAGGCGCTCGCGTTCGGCAAGACGGCCGAGCAGTGCCGCGAAGAGGGCGTGCCGGAGGAGCTCGTGCCGTTCAAGACGTTCGAGGGGAACCGCCCGACGAACACGCTGCTCTGCGACGAGCTGACGCCCGAGACGCTCGGCGCGCTCATCGCGCTCTACGAGCACAAGGTCTTCGTGCAGGGCGTGATCCTGAACATCTACTCGTTCGACCAGTGGGGCGTGCAGCTCGGCAAGGTGCTCGCGAAGGGCGTCCTCTCCGACCTCACGGCCAAGGAGGCGTCGGGGCGGCACGACGCCTCGACGAACCAGCTCATCGCCCGCTACCGCGCGGCGGTCGGCCGCTGAACGAGGTGCGGATTTCGATCCGAATCAGCCTGGCCGCGCTCGCGCTCTACGCGGGCGCGGCCGTCTTCGGCGAGGCGCAGTACCGCCTCGCCCGCTTTCGCGACGTGACGCCGGCCTACAACCGCGTCGACACGGAGCAACGCTTCCTGCCGCCGCTCGCGCCCGCGCCGAAGACGGGCGAGCGCTACCTCCTCGGCACGGACAACCTCGGACGCTCCGTCGCCCTGCGGCTTGTGCAGGGTACGCGCATTGCCTTTCACGTCGGCATCGTGACGTCGCTCATCGCGATTCCGCTCGGCGTCCTCCTCGGTCTCTTCGGCGGCTACTTCGGCGGCAAGGTCGACTCGCTCGTCGTCTGGCTCTGCGCGACCGTCGCCTCGATGCCGGGGCTGCTCTTCATCCTCGCGATCGCGCTGGTCGTCGGGCAGGGCCTTCTCGGCATCTATCTCGGCATCGGGCTCACGACCTGGGTGGGGACATGCCGGACGATTCGTGCGGAGGTGATGAAGCACAAGGATCGCGCGTATGTGCAGGCGGCGAAAGTGCTTGGCTATTCGCCGCTTCGGATCATGTTCCGCCACATCCTGCCGAACGTCGCGCACATCATTCTCATCCAGTTCTCGATCCGGTTCCCGTCCGCCGTCTCGACGGAGGTCTTCATCAGCTTCCTCGGCATCGGCGTGCAGGGCGAGCCGAGCTGGGGCGTCATGATCAATAACGCGAGACTTCGCCTTTGGCAGGGCGTCTGGTGGGAGATGGCGTTCACGACGCTCGCGATTTTCGCGCTCGTGCTCGTCTTCAACCACCTGGCCGACGAGCTGCGCGACCGGCTCGATCCCGCGCTCCGCGCCGAGCCGAGGGCCTGAACGCGCCGCACGACGGGTGTTTTTGGTATAATTGCGAAAAACGACGAAAGGCAGGTTTCAGCATGGAGCTCTCGATCCTCATCAACAAGTTCAACATCAAGGGGCGGCTTGTCGCGCTGCAGCCGTTCGGGAACGGCAACATCAACGACACGTTCCTCGCGATCTACCGCAACACGTTCACCGAGACGCAGGTCATCCTGCAGCGCGTGAACCGCAACGTCTTCCCGAAGCCGGAGGTGATCATGTCGAACATGCACACGGTCACCAAGCACTGCCACGAGAAGCTGGAGGACGACGCGGCGAAGGGGAACGACGACCGCGTCTGGCAGATGCCGCGCATCATCAAGGCGAAGGACGCGAAGGACTACGTGACCGACGAGCAGGGCGAGGTCTGGCGCGTCATCACGCGCATCATGTCCGCCCACGCCTTCGACGTCGCGCAGGGGCCTGAGCACGCGATGGAGTGTGGCGCCGCGCTCGGCCACTTCCACTACCTCATCTCCGACATGAACCCGAAGGACATCGCCGACCCGTTGCCCGGCTTCCACATCACGTCGGGCTACCTGAAGGCGTATGACAGGACGCTGAAGACCGCGAACGCGAAGGAGCTGCTGAAGAGCTCGATGGAGGCGAAGCGCCTCGCGAAGTTCGTCGAGGAGCGCCGCGACCTCGCGCTCTGCCTGGAGAAGGCGCAGAAGAAGGGCGAACTCAAGAAGCGCATGTTCCACGGCGACCCGAAGGTCAACAACATCATGATCGACGACGTGACCGGCAAGGGCACGGCGATGATCGACCTCGACACGGTGAGCCCCGGCCTCATCCACATGGACTTCGGCGACGCGCTGCGCTCGATCTGCAACCCGGCGGGCGAGGAGGAGACGAACCTCGCGAAGGTCGTCTTCGACGAGGATCTCTGCACGGCGTTCTGCAAGGGCTACATGCGCGAGGCGGGCGCGTTCCTGACGGACGCCGACCGCGCCTACCTCTACGACTCGATCCGGCTGCTGCCGTTCGAGCTGGGGCTTCGCTTCTTCCAGGACTACCTGAACGGCAACGTCTACTTCAAGACGAAGACGCCGGAGCAGAACCTGAACCGCGCACGCGTCCAGTTCCGCCTCTGCGAGTCGGTCGAGGCGCGCGAGCGCTCGATCCGCTCCGTCCTGAAGAGGCTGTGAAGGCGGCGTCCGTGGAATTCGCGGCGATAGACTTCGAGACGACCGGCTACGAGGGCGGGAACGCGAACGAGCCCTGGCAGCTGGGCATCGCGGTCGTGCGGGACGGCGCGCTCGTTGAGACGCGCGAGTTCTTCTTTGATGTCGAGGGGGCTCCGGCGCGGGCGCACGAACGTGACGCGCTGGGGACGCTCCAGAGCTCGTTCGAGACGTGGTATCCGCATCTCGCGGGGCGACGTCTCGTCGCGCACAACATCGCCTGCGAGCGGACGATTCTGACACGCACGGCGCCGCTCACGAAGTGGGGGCCGTGGGTCGACACGATGAAGCTCGCCAAGGCGCGCTATCCGCGCTTGCCGTCCTACACGCTCGGCGATCTCTGCACGATGTTCGGCTGTGTGCCGCAGATGGACGGGCGGACGTGGCACGACGGCCTGTACGACGCCATCGCCTGTGCGCAGCTGGCCCTCTTCCTCCAGGCGTAGCCGATTTGGTATACTATGCAGAAATATGAACAAGGTTTTCTTGAAACGTGGGCGGGAGCGGTCGGCCGAGCGGCGGCATCCGTGGGTCTTCTCCGGCGCGATTGACGCCGAGAAGACGGGCGAGGCCGTCCTTGCGGGGCTGAGTGCGGGCGAGACGGTCGAGGTCTGCTCGTCCGACGGCGAGACGCTGGGCTTCGGCTGGCATTCGCCCGCGTCCCAGATTCGCGTGCGCCTCCTGTCGTTCGGCCCGGCGGCCGTGCCGGACGATGACGGCGCGCTTGTGCGTGCGCGCGTGGGTGCGGCGGTCGGGCGGCGCGCCGCGTTCTTCGCGAACGCCGAGACGAACGCCGTCCGCCTCGTGAATGCCGAGTCGGACGGGCTGCCCGGCGTCGTCGCCGACTATTACGCGGGCTTCGTCGTCTGCCAGTTCACGTCGGCGGGCGCGGACTTGCGCAAGGCGGCGATCGTCGACGCGCTGATGACTTACGCGCCGTTCTGCCGCGGCGTCGCGGAGCGGTTGGACGTCGAAGTGCGCGCGAAGGAGGGTCTGCCGACGGAACCCGCGTTTCGCGTACTCGCGGGCGAGGAGCCGCCGGAGCTGATCGAGATCGCGGAAGGCCCGTGCAAGTTTCTCGTGGATGTCCGAAAAGGCCACAAGACGGGCTTCTACCTCGACCAGCGTGACGCGCGCGCGGCGGTCGGGCCGCTCGCGAACGGCGGCGAGGTGCTGAACTGCTTCGCCTACACGGGCGGGTTCGGGCTGTACGCGCGCGCCTGTGGGGCGGCGAAGGTCACGCAGGTCGACGTGTCGGAAGACGCGCTCGCGCTCGCGAAGCGGAACGAGGCGCTCGCGCACCTCTGCGGCACGGCGATGGAGTATGTCGCGGCGGACGTCTTCCAGTACTTGCGCACGTGCCGTGACGCGGGGAAGTCGTTCGACCTCATCGTGCTGGATCCGCCGAAGTTCGCCGCGACGAAGGGCCAGGTCATGAAGGCCGCGCGCGGCTACAAGGACATCAACCTCCTCGCGATGAAGCTCCTGAAGCCGGGCGGAACGCTCGCGACGTTCTCGTGCTCGGGCGCGATGACGTCCGAGCTGTTCGAGCAGGTGCTCGCCGAGGCGGCGCACGATGCGCAGCGCGACTTCCAGATCGTCGCGCGGACGCAGCAGGGGGCGGATCATCCCGTCGCGCTGAATTTCCCGGAGGGGCTGTACCTGAAGGGCGTCATTCTGAGGAGCCTCACGTGATGAAAAAGCTGCTGTCCCTGTCGTTTGTCGTCGCCGCGTTTCTCCTCGGCTGCAAGACCGCCGTCGAGCCGGAGGGCGACCCGTCTCACGTGAAGGTGCTGATGATCGGCAACAGCTTCTCGATCTCGTGCCTCACCCACCTGCCGCAGGTCGCGGCGGACTGCGGCAAGAAGCTCGACCTCGGCTCGCTCTACATCGGTGGCTGCTCGCTGGAGCGGCACATGACGAACGTCGTCGCCGAGCTGAAGGACGTCAAGGCGAAGGGCGCGTACCGCTATGACCGCGTGACGGACATGGGGCCGCGCGTCATCCGCCGCGACGAACGCCTGACGGACGTCCTGTCGCGCGTCAAGTGGGACATCGTGACGATTCAGCAGGCGAGCCACCTGAGCTGGGAAAAGGACTCGTACCATCCGTGGGGCGATGACCTCGTGAAGACCGTGCGCAGACTCGCGCCGCAGGCGAAGATCGTCGTGCAGGAGACGTGGAGCTACACGCCGTTCGACGCGCGGCTCGCGCAGTGGAAGATCACGGCGGACGAGATGGACGCGCGGCTTGCGGACGCCTACGCCGACTTTGCGCGGGCGTACGGCTTCGAGGCGATCCGCATGGGGCGGGCCGTGGCGGCGTGGCGAAAGCGTCTGCCAGTCGCGTACGGCGCTCATTCCTTCGGCGGCGACGTCGTGGGCGGGCGCAACCAGAAGCCTGAAGACCAGTTCAAGCGCAATGCCGACCTCTCGTGGTCGGTCAATTCGGATACCTTTCATTTGAACGAGAAGGGCGAGTATCTGCAGGCGCTCGTCTGGGCGGCGAAGCTCTTGGACGCCGACCTTGCGGGGCTTACGTCCCACCCGGCCTGCGTCACCGACGACGAGGCGCGCCTCATGCGCCAAATCGCCCAGGAGGTTGCAAAATGACGTCTACGGAGACGCATGGCCCTTCCAACGTGCGGTCTGTTTCGCGGCAACGGTACTCCTGCGCCGATACGGGCGATTCCGGCGTCCGTCGGCCCGCTCGGCGTACACCAGTACGCCGTCGGGGCCGCGTCCTGCCGCAATCGCCGCGTCTGGGCGCAGTCCGTTCCGCTGACGGCCGCGAACCAGACCGCGTTGGGCATCTCTGGTCGAGTTCGTCGCGTCGCGCCTTCGCGCTTGAAGAGCAGCTTCGGCTTTGCTCCCGCTCGTCGTCCGTCCGCTCCCGGCCGTCGCATCCGCGAATCTCCGCGCCATACGTCGTCGCCGGTTGGCCGGCTCCTTGTCTGGCGCGGGCTTCGCGGCGTGACGACCAAACCGCGTCCGGTCGCCTCGCTCCGCTCAGCGCGATTCTGCTCTTCCCGCTCCTCACGCAACGCCTTGTCTCTATTGAGGCAACTGTGGGCTTCCGTTGCCTTTGGCCTTATGGCTTGGCGGGCCGCCCGGAGGGGCGCGGAGTGCCGCGAATGAGGATCGAGGATTTGCAAGCGTCGGAAGCGTCTTGTCCGCAGACAATGATTTCGCCGAGGCAAGGCAGGCTGAAAGCGCTTGGTTGTCTTCAGGAAGAAGCGCAAATCCGAGAGACGAGACTGAGCGGCAGCTCTGCGCACCGAAGGAGCGGCTGGTTGAAATCCACATAAGACGAAAGGAATCGAATATGACGATAAGTGCGGTTGCTGTTTCACTGTTGCTGGCGGCGGAGATTTCCGTGCCGGTGTGCGAGGTCGTCGAGAAGGCCGACCCGAAGGCCAGCGTCTATCCGGGACGCATCGTGCCCATCGCGCAGGTCGACGTCATCCCGCAGGTCTCGGGCGAGATCCGCGAGGTCTGCTTCGCGAACGGCCAGGTCGTGAAGGAGGGCGACGTCCTCTACCGCATCGACCCGATCAAGTACGAGGCGGCGGTCAAGAACGCCGAGTCGAAGCTGCAGGAGTGCAAGGCGAACGTGCAGTACGCCGAGCTGAGCTACGAGCGCCACAAGAAGCTGCTGGAGACGCGCGCCGTCTCGCTCGACGCCGTGGACAACGCGCTTTCCCAGCGCGACAGTTCGCGCGCGGCGCTCGCGGCGGCGCAGGCCGAGCTCATCGCGGCGCGCGACGACCTCAACCACTGCAAGATCGTCGCGCCCATCGCGGGCAAGGTCGGCTCGACCGCGAAGACGAAGGGCAACTACGTGGCGGCCGGGGCGCTGACGCTCGTGACGATCGTCCAGATGGACCCGATCCGCGTGCGGTTCTCCGTCTCGAACCGCGAGCTGCTCGACATCGTGACGACGAACGGCCGCCGCCACCGCGACGACGTCGAGATCGCCGTCACGCTCGCGAACGGCACGCCCTACGCGGGCGACGGCGCGATCGAGTACGTCGACAACCTCGCGGACGAGGCGACGGACTCGCTCGCGGTCTACGCGAAGCTCGCGAACAAGGGCCTGCGGCTCGTGCCGGGCGGCGTCGTGGCCGTCACCCTGCGCTCCAAGGCCGGCATCAAGCGTCCGGCGATTCCCCCGACGGCGATCCTGCAGGACACGCAGGGGCCTTACGTCTGGGTGCTGGACGGGAAGGGCGTCGCCGCGCGGCGGTCGGTCGCGCGCGGCGACCTCGTGGGCGACTGGCTGTTCGTCGAGAAGGGCCTGAAGGTCGGCGAGCGCATCGTCGCGGACGGCGGACACCGCGTGAAGGCCGGCATGACGGTCAGGCCGTTCGTCGCGAAGGGCGCGACGAAGCCGGAGCAGGCGAAATGACGGCCCGTTGCGCGCAAACTTGTTTTTGGTATAATTCAAACTCACCTCAAGACACGAAAGAAGGAACTGAAAAATGAACCAGACAGTCTTCACCCACAACGGATTCCCCAAGGTCGGCATCCGCCCGATCATCGACGGCCGTCGGCGCGGCGTGCGCGAGTCGCTGGAGGACCAGACGATGGAGATGGCCCAGGCGGCCGCGAAGCTCATTTCGGACAATCTCCGCTACCCTGACGGTTCGCCCGTCGAATGCGTCATCGCCGACACGACGATCGGCGGACGCTTCGAGGCCGCGATGTGCGCGAACAAGTTCCGCGACAACAACGTCGGCGTCTCGCTCAGCGTGACCCCGTGCTG
>CAKTZI010000076.1 GCA_934635385.1 uncultured Kiritimatiellota bacterium
GTTTACCCCCCCCCCCCCCCCCCCCCGCGTCAGAGGCGCGCATGTTTCTAAAGCGTGCAAGCGGCGATTGGGTTGTGTGGCAGCTGGCATAGCCGCGCTTCTCGGAGCTCTCTCGCCGGCGCAAGGATCTCTTTCCGTGGACGCGGATACGGTTCTTTACGTGGACTGCGACACGAACTATGGTTTTGGCCTGAACGCGGCGACGGCGGCGGACAAGTTCGTCAGTACGCATCGCGGCGGCGATCTCCTGCAGACGGACGACATGGTGGCGACGCAGATTCGCGATGGCGTGAACGGCGCTGACGTCGCCAACGACGGCTACCTTTACAGCGCGAGCGGCATTGCCGTCGAATGGCAGGGGGCATCGGAGTATTGTTCGGGTGACTTCACGTTCGAGTGCTTCATCCGCCTGGATGCCGACGCGGCGGCGGACGGTCTCAAGGGGACTTACGTCGTTTACCATCCCAAGGCTTGGATGATCCAGTTCGATTCGGACGGGAAAGGCGTCCCGTCTCTCAAGACGTCCAGCTGGGAGCTGCTCGGCACGCCGCCCTCGATCAAGGACGGCGTCTGGCATCATCTGGCCGTCGTGCAGGACAGGTCGCGCGGCACGTTCCGCTACTATATCGACTACCGTCTCGTCTCCGAAGCGGCTTACGTGGTCACGCCGCCGGAGAACGACGCGAGCTACGACTGTTTCCGCATCAACAACTACAGCCGCAACGGCGAGTACAACTTCAACCTGGTGTCGAAGGGCGTCGCCTACGACGAGGTGCGCCTGACGAAGCGGGCGCTGACGCCGGAGGAGTTCGTCACGACGCCTGCGTTCGCGGAAGGCCTGAAGGCGCGGCAGCGCAAATCCGCGGCGATGGCTCCCGACGGGACGCTGGTCTACGCCTCGTGCGACGCCGCCTTGCCGACGAACGACGCCAATGGGGACGGCAAGCCCGCGCTGGTGCTCCGCATGGACGGCACGGCGTCCCCGTCCGTCGGCGCGACGGAGGGCTTGGCGACCGTCTACCCGACGGGGGTCTTCGACGCCGAGGGACAGGAGAATCCGGGCTGCTGCGAGCTCGCGTCCCACGGGCGCATGGTCATGGCCGACACCTCCTACCTGTCGGACGACTTCACGCTGGAGTTCTTCCTCCGGTGCGCGGACGCGAGCCAGCTGGGGGGGACGGGCAGCAACGACAACGACGCCTATCTTGTCCACCAGAACAATCTGTTCTACATGCTGATGCGGAACGACGGGGCGGTTTCCTGCGACGGGACAAGCGTTCCCGGACTGGCGGACGGCGCGTGGCACCATTATGCCGTCGCCTACGAGAAAAACGTGCGCACGCTGCGCTATTACATCGACCATCGGCTGGTCAAGACGAAGGCGTTTGAACAGGACTTGTCGGATCTCAAGACCAGCGACCCGCTTTATCTGGGCGCCGGTTCGTGGGGGAACGGCGCGTGGCACTGCGTCAAGGGCGTCGCCTACGACGAGATTCGCCTGACGCAGAAGGCTCTGGCCCCCACGGCGTTTCTTGCGCCGAGAAGATGGCCTGTTTTCGAGGAGACCAAGGCCTATCTCAGCTTCGCCGACGGAGCAGACCCTGCCGCCGCGCGTCCTGCGCTCAACCCCGATCTCGGCTGCACGCGCTGGGCGGCGCAGGCGCTCGAGAAGACGGCCGAAGACGTGCCGGGGGCTTTCCACGCGACGGCGCGAAGCGCCGAGGCGGTCGCCAATGCGGACGCGCTGCGCCTGGACATCGGAACGGAGGACAACGGCAGCGTTGCCAGCGGCTACGTGTTCGACGACCCGGACTTCGACTTCTCGACGGGGAGCTTTACGGTCGAGACGTTCTTCAAGGTTTCCGGCCAGACGAAGTGGTATGCGTACCTGTTCAAGGTCTACGGTTCGTGGGAGATCTTCCTGACGAACAACGGGGACAACTCGCTCGGCTGCACCGTCGCCGGCACGCGATTCCTCGGTTCTGAAAGCCTTTCGGACGGCGCGTGGCATCATCTTGCGGCGGTTTGCGACGCCGAGACCCGGACGTTCTCGGTTTACCTTGACCATGCGCTCTTCCATCGGTTCGAGAACGTGGAGAACCCGCTCAAGGACGGCCAGACGCGGACGGGCGAACTCCTTTACGGTTGCGGGGCTTCGAAAACCCTGCTGGGCAGCCTGTCCCAGGGGGGATTCGACGAGCTGCGGCTGACCAAGCGTGCGCTCAAGGTGACGGAGTTCCTGACGGACACGCCGCTGGCGGGCGGTGAAGCGCTACTGGACGTGCGGTTTGAGGACGGCTGGAACTCGTGTGCGCAGGGCGTGTATGCGCCCGCCGTCACGCTGTCCGAGACAGGTGCGGAACGGAAGCGGAGCGGACGCGTCTCGCGCGAGATTCGCCGGGCGGACGGACAGGCGCTCCATGCGAGCCGGCAGGGTGCGGTGCTGTCCGGGGGGACTGTCACCTACGAAGGGAGCGGACTGCTGGACGAGCCGGCGGCGACGTTCGAAGCGTTCGTGAAGCGCACGGCCGGTGCGGCGCAGGACAACGTTGTCGCCTTCACGCGGGGGACAGACCTTGCGGTGGCCTACTGGCAGCTGACGGCGGACGGGACGTTTGCGGTTTCGGGGGCGGAGGCGTTTCCGTCCGTGAGCCTCGACGACGGGGTGTGGCACCATCTTGCGGTTTCGCACGAGACGAGTGCGGCGGGCGTGGCCGTCACGCTCTGGTGGGATCATGCGCCCGTCGCGACGCGCACGGTTTCGTCGGCGTTCGACTTCGGGCTGGGCGCGGGCCTTGTCCTCGGTTCGCCCGGTTTCGCCGGCTGCCTTGACGACCTGCGCGTCTCGGTCGGCGTTCTCGACGCGGACGGACATCAGTACGCGGCGCCGCGCACAGGCGGAGTTGTCATCATTCGCTAATCTGCCAATGGATGGAAGGATGAAGTGAAAATGAAGAAGACAGTTGGATGGGTCTTGTGCCTTGCCGCGTGCGGCGCGCTGGCCGGACAGGCGGCGGAAGAGGCGTGGCGGCTTCTGCCGGTCTGCGGCGGCGGCAACATGACGGGCGTCGAGATCTCCCCGTCGCACCCGAACGTGTGGTATGCCTACGCCGACGTGGGCGGCCCCTACCGCTCGGACGACGCGGGACGCACGTGGCGCCCGCTCCACGCCAGCTTCACGGTCGCCCAGCGCGAGGCCAACGCCGACCACGTGCGCGGGCTTCTCGTCGATCCGGCGGATCCCGACCGCCTCGTGCTCGTCGCGGGCTGGCGGACCGACCGGAACCCGGCGGGCGCCTACGTCTCGACGGACGGCGGACGCACCTTCCGGAGGACGCTCAAGGCGAAGTTCGCCGGCGAAGGCTCGGGGTCGAAGCACTGCGGAAAGGCGCTCGCGCGCCACCCCCGCGACCCGAGGCGGCTGCTCGCCGCGTCGGCGGGCGACGGCATCTTCCGCTCGTCCGACGGCGGCGAGACCTGGGTCCCGTGCGGCGGCGACGGGTACGAGTTCACGGACGTCTTCTTCGACCGCACGCGGCCGGGGCGCGCCTACGCCTCGGCGCCGAAATCGCGCGGCCTTCCCGCCGGACGCAGGCGCGGCCTGTGGCGGTCGGAGGACGACGGCCTCACGTGGCGGCCCGTGGCGGGCGCGGAGGCGCCGCTGGAGATGGCGCAGATCCCCGGCGAGACGGCGGTCGTCGGCATCTTCGAGGACGGGCACGGGAGCGAGATCCGCCGCTCGGACGACGGCGGGCGGACGTGGACGGACTACCACCAGGGGCTGCCGCGTCCGCCGGAGAGGCCCGACCCGAACCTCTGGTACAGCCGCCCCGGCAAGTTTCTGGCGCTCGTGGCGGGTCCGGACTTCCTGTTCGCCTGCGACTGGGACGGCAACCCGTACCGCCGCACGGCGGGCGACGCCGCCTGGCGGGCCGTCCCGGTCGCGTCCCTCCGTCAGGGCAATCCCGCCACCGAGGGCCTTCTGCGCCGCAACAACCTGGAGCTGAAGACGCGCTGCTCGACGTGCTCGGTCACGATCGACCCGAACGACCCCATGCACATCCTGACGACGGACTGGTACGACATCTGGGAGTCCCGCGACGGCGGGCGCAGCTGGGTGACGCGCATCGACACGATCAGCCCGGTCGTGCCGTTCACGGTCTCGTGCGATCCGCATGCGGACGGGAACGTCCTCTACGGGCTCGCCGACCAGCTGGCGGCGGTCTCGAACGACGGCGGGCAGACGTTCCAGGCCGCCGTCGGCGGGTCCGGCGACATGACGGACTTCGCCTGGTCCGAAAGGCGTCCGGGGCGGGCCTACGCCGTCGGCGGCAAGGGGGCGTGGGCGATCTCCATCTCCGAAGACGCGGGCCGCACGTGGCGTTACTCCCGATATGACGGCCTCGCGGCCAGCCGCTGGCTGAAGGACGGCGGCGGCGTCTTCGGCGTTGCCGTCGACCCGGTGACGGACGACGTGTACGTCTGCCGGGGCGGGGAGATCGCGAAGGGCAGGGGCGGCGTCTACCGTTCGCGCGACGGCGGCGACACGTGGGAGTGGTTCTGCAAGGGGATGACGCCCGCGAAGGCGTTCTTCCGCAACCACGAGTTCGACGGCGGCGGCGCGGCGGGCTGGACGGAGCAGATCGTGTTCTCGCCCGACGGCAGCGCGCTGATGGGCGGCAGGCACACGGGCGAGACGTATCGGCTCGACCGCGCGGCGGACGCCTGGGTGAAGCTGTCCGAACGGTATTCGGTCGGCGAGTACACGTGCGCGGCGGACCCGTTTGTCCCCGGACGCTTCCTCGTCGCCACGGCCAACGGGATCATGGAGTATGCGGACGGCGGCCGGACGTTCAGGGGGCTTCTGCCGGGCAGCGAGGGGCTTGGCTACGCGCTCGCGTTCGACCGCCACCGGCGCGGGCTGGTCGCCTCCGTCTCGCGGGACTTCGAGGACGTCTGCGTCTCGCGCGACGGCGGCGCGCACTGGACGGCGCTGAAGGACGGCATGAGGGTCCCGACGGGTCAGTACCGCCGCCTTGTCCTCGACCGGGGGCGGCTCTTCATCCACACGCGCGGCAGCGGCGTCTGGCAGCGGAAGATTGACTGAAGGCCGTGTACGCAGGAGCGCACACGAACGACAACAAGATAAGGAAAACAAAATGACGAGAAGAGAATTCTTCAGGGGGTCGCTGGGCATGGGCGCCGTGATGGCGACGGCGAACCTGCCGGCGACGGACGTGAAAGAGGACCTGTCCGCATTCGCGCAGCGCGGCCGCTGGGAGCGGCTGTCGATTGCCTACGGCGCGGTGGAGATCGGGCTTGAGAGGCCGTTTTCCGTCCTGCACATCTCCGACACGCACCTGACGGCGGTCGACGCGGACGAGAGCGTGAAGAAGCAGGCGCTCAGCCGGCAGCGCACGCTCTGCTTCGGCGGGCGGCAGGAGGAGGCGCTGCGCGACTCGATCGCCTGGGCGAAGGAGCATTGCGACTTCCTCGTCCACACGGGCGACCTGATCGACTGGCAGAGCCGCGCGAATTTCGCGCGCGTGAAGAAGTACTTCGGCGCGGGCCTGACGGGGTGCCTCGGCAACCACGAGTTCTCGCCGTCCATGTGGCTGAGCGAGCCAAAGGAGGCGCCGACCGAAGACTTCAAGGACCGGTCACGCGAGCTTCTTGCCGCGGCCTACCCGTTCAACGTCTCCTTGCAGTCAACGGTCGTCAACGGCGTCAACTTCGTGACGATGGACGACGTCTACGGCACCGTCACGCCCCGCCAGGTCGAGCGCTTTGCGGCGGAAGTGAAGAGGGGTCTGCCCATCGTGCTGTGCCTGCACGTGCCGCTCTACACCGAGCGGATCCTGCGGGCGAACGCGCATTACTGGAATCCGGACAAGCCGAAGTTCCGCAAGGAAGACGTCGCGCGGGAATGGTCGGCGGGCGATTTCAGACGCCAGCGGGAGGACGCGACGACGCAGGCGTTCCTCGCGGCACTCAGGGCCGAGCCGCTGCTCAAAGCGATCCTCGCGGGGCATCTGCACGTCACGGTCGAGGACCGGTTCTCGCCGACGGCGATGCAGTATGTCGTCGGCGGCAACTTCATGTTCCACGGCCGGGAGCTGCTGTTCTTCTGATCCTCATCGCGCCCGCTTCCCGCCCCTCCGACTCTTGTGTTATGAAATATGGTATAATCCACACCTATCGTGATCGTGGGTGATCGTCACGGGGATAAGCCGTGAGAGAAAACAAGATGAGAATTACAGGCGGAAAGTTTGGCGGGCGGAATCTCAAGGTGCCGAAGTCGGACGCAATTCGTCCGACGCAGGATCGCGTGCGCGAGGCGCTGTTCAACATCCTCGCGCCCGAAATCGCGGGTAGCGACTTCCTCGACCTTTTCGCGGGCTGTGGTGCGGTCGGGCTGGAGGCCCTGTCGCGCGGCGCGCGGGCGGCGACCTTCGTCGAGCAGAACCGTAGGCACCTCGCCGTACTGAACGAAAATCTGAGTGCGGTCGGGCAGGATGCGGCGGTCATCGCCGCCGACTGCTACCGCTACCTCACGACCTATGCGGGGCTAGGATTCTCGATCGCCTTTGCCGATCCGCCGTATGCGCTGGGCGAAGAGAAGGGGTATGCGCAGGTTCTGGAGACGCTCGCTTCGCGCGGGGTCGTGCGGCCCGGCGGCCTTTTCGTCGCGGAGATGACGGCCGTGCAGCGTGCGGAGGAGACGCCGGGCTGGGATCTCCTGCGCGACCGCACCTACGGCAAGACGCGCCTCTGCATCTGGCGACGGCTTCCAAGATGAACGGATGCCCGACGTTGGGGCTTATCGCCGCAAATTTCGGCGGAGAGTGCGGCACGCGTGGCAGGGAAGGCGAAACGGAATTTATGGTATAATGCTCGTAGTGAAAATTCAAAAGGAGGGTGTGGCCATGACGAAGATCGCTGTGTTTGACGCGAAGCCCTACGACCGCGCATCGTTCGATGCGGCGAATGCGGGGCGTTACGAGTTCAGGTATTTCGAGACGCGGCTGCGGGCGGCGTCCGTACCGCTCGCGGAAGGCTGCGCGGGCGTCTGCGCGTTCGTGAACGACGAGATCGACGCGGCGACCGTCGAGGGGCTTGTCGCGCGCGGCGTGAAGGTGCTCGCCCTGCGGTGCGCCGGCTACAATAACGTCGACTTCAAGGCGGCGTTCGAGAAAGGTCTGGCGGTCGTGCGTGTGCCGGCCTACTCGCCCTACGCCGTCGCGGAACACGCGATGTCGCTGCTGATGACGCTCAACCGCCATCTGCACAAGGCGGCGGCGCGCACGCGTGACTTCAATTTCTCGCTCGTCGGGCTGACGGGCATGGATCTCCACGGCAAGACGGCGGGCGTCGTCGGCACGGGCAAGATCGGGCGCGTCTTCTGCGACATCTGCAAGGGGCTCGGCATGCGCGTCCTCGCGTACGACGCCTTCCCGAATCCGGCGAGCGGACTCGACTACGTGCCGCTCGAACGGCTTCTCGCCGAGTCGGACGTCGTTTCGCTGCACTGTCCGCTGACGCCGGAGACGCACCACCTCTTCAACGCCGGGACGATCGGGAAGATGAAGCCCGGCGCGCTGCTCGTCAACACGTCGCGCGGAGGTCTCATCGAGAGCGAGGCGCTGCTGGACGCCTTGCGCGACGGGCGGCTCGGCGGCGCGGGGCTGGACGTGTACGAGGAGGAGAGCGACTGGTTCTACGAGGACCGCTCGCAGCGCGTAAAGCAGGACAAGGTTCTTGCGCTGCTGGTCTCGATGCCGAACGTCATCGTGACGTCGCATCAGGCGTTCCTGACGCGCGAGGCGCTGTCGAACATCGCGACGACGACCTGTGCGAACCTCGACGCCTACTTCGCCGGCGCGCCGCTGGAGAACGAGATCTGCTACCGCTGCTCCGGCGCGGCGAAGCCGCCGACTTGTCCCAACCGCCGCAACGGGCGGTGCATTGCAAGCGCGTAGCGAGGGACTTTCTCCATGTCCAGTTGAGATAGACCAAGCGGTCTGAAATTTGGTATAATTTGCCTTGTTGGCTGGGCGGCGACGCTGGGCTGACATTGATCTTTGATATCGGCGGCACGCGCTTACACAGAGTTTGCCGCCACCATCAAATGTGCGCAAGCGCATTTTTTGCTTCTCTAGAAAACTGGAAATCTTCTGAGTTGAAGTGAAGAATGTGGCTGCGCAGGCCTGCATACAGGGGAGTTTTTCTCCTCTCTGAGTATGCCCGCTCTGCGTGCCCGTTCTTGATATTTCAACTCGGGCTTTTCCAGTGCCTCTAGAGAGATATCTCGAACGGGCACGTGGTTATTTGCCGTCAGCGTGTCGCGTTCGTTCTGGGTCGGCGGCAAAGAAAGACGGAAACAATGGTCATAAACTGTGAATCGTGTCACGCGGCACTTGAGGTTTCGGATTCTCTTGCGGATGGTCAGCCCGTGCGGTGTCCATATTGCCATTGCCGTTTTGTCTATGCGTCGCGTGGGCGCGAGGGAACTGAGGAAAGTCGCGAGGACGATAGGGGTGGTGAAGGCTCAAGGCAATCTTCGGCAGAACCAAAGCTTGTTGACGGTTCTGCGGAACTGTGGGCTATTGTTCTTCCGTTTTGTCGCCATGTTTTGAGTTCTTGGGTTTCGGGCTGGAAGTCGATGTTTGATTTTGGCGGCAGAATGGCACGAAGGGAATATTTGGAATTTGTCGTAGTCCAATTCCTTATCGTGAAATTGATGAGTTTCCTTCTTTGGCGTTGCGGCATCATAACTTTTCTTGTTAGTCACAGGCTTGATTTTTTCTACTATCCGACATTCTTTATTGCATGGTTCATGCTGTTCCCCCTTGTCTCGGCAGCTTTTCGGCGCTTTCATGACGCGAATAGAAGCGGGAAGCTGCTTTTGCTTTTCCCCCCCCCTTTTGTTGCGGGCGGATTCTATGAGAGATGGGGTAGATTTGTTTTCATGGGGTGCTTTTTTTGTCATTATTGGAGTGCAAAAAACACGGAGCATAGATAATGCGTATTTGCCGCTCCAGTCGATACGATGGCCGTTAGTTGCATTTGTGTGCATGATGCTAATTCCAGCTTCTAGGGTTATTAAGATAGTGCATTCCATAAAGAACTTCGAGAATTTGATGAGTCAGAAATATGAGGATAGAAAAGAATGGTACAACCAGCAACTCAATTATAATGGGCTGCGCGAGATTTCTTTCATCGATCGGAATGGTATCGCGACGCTTGTTTTCCTTAACGAAGGTGGGCAAATTGTGGAGATCACGGATATGTATGAGCGTGGCATGATCGAGTATTCATGTTCTTTCCAAAAAGGGTTTGCCGAAGAACTGATAAGTGCACGACTGTTCGTTGAAAACCATGAGAAAAATGAGAAACGATAAGGCTGAAGGAGTAGAAGGGTAAAAGAGATGAGAGACGTTACAACAAAAGTGTTTAAAACATACGAACTCGAATCATGGCGAGACTTTGACGAGTACGAGTCAATGTCACCTCAAACTGTGTATCGAGGGCATGCGGATGCTGATTGGGAGTTGGAAACTTTGTATCATCGGACACAACGGGTACTCAACCCCATGCGGGAATTGGAAATGCTCCGTAGTTTTAGTTCGCAAGCAGGGGTATATCAGGCAGATCTGCCAGAACCGCATGACTATGTATCGTGGTTGGCGCTGATGCAACACTACGGGGCAGGAACGCGGCTGTTGGATGTTTCGCGGTCAAAGTATATTGCTCTTTGGTTCGCTGTCATGGGTATGGTCGAGCATGGTTGTGAAAAAGATGGGGCCATATGGGTGTTTAAGACTTATGGCTCAAATATTTCTTTCTATAACAAGATGATGGTTTCGGAAGAAACGAAGTGCGTTGATACGAGAGATGACCCGTTTGTTAGGGCATTGGAAGAGTACAAGCAACTTGGGTGGCGATTCGCAAACGAGTTTATCAAAGCCGATGCCAACATGAGCGTAGATAAAATTGCGGATGAAGTTGTTGTTCCGTATAGGGAGAGCATGGCGGCATTGCTGAAGTCGGGTGGCGTGATTCGTGTTGTCCCGAAGAAGGTCAATAAGCGAATGATAGCGCAAGCAGGGGAGTTTCTTGTCCCTGTTACGCTACGGAAGACGTTTGAAGAGAACTTGAGCGCGGAAACAAAGATCTCGCCTGAAGTTGTGAAGTTGATAATTCCAAGGAGAATTGTGCGTGAGTTATTCGAGAAACTGGAAGCTATGAACATCAATTATCAGACACTGTTCCCTGACATCTCAGGGCTGGCTCGGAATACAATCTGACGCGAAATGAGATTGCGGTTGCCGAGATGAGAGTTGTCTGATACGTTATGCACATTGGGATGTGCTTGAGCAGAAGACCAATAGTTGACTGAGGTGGGTACGCATATGGCGAAGTATAAGTTTTCAAAGATTTTTAAGCCAGGAGAGGGGATTGTCATCTTGGCAAATGGGCACAGTTCATGCATCGCGATAATCCGCGCAACAACGTTCAAGATCTTGCCATCATGGCGTTCAAAGATTACGTCATGCGTTTACAAATAGGCATTGATATAATGCAGGGTCGCCTTGTGTTTTCCGAAATCCTTGATCGTTCCTTTGCCCAACACATGGCTTTACCGAAGAAGAATTTGTCTTTACCATCAACTACGACATCAAGCATCGCATTTGTGATGAGTTGAATGGAGGCAATTGGAAGTGTGTTCCCTCACTGAATAGTGTGATTTCTGAATCTCCACATCTTGTTGCATGGAGCATGATTAAATGGGCATAAGACTCCCTGTTGCACAACGGAACAAAAGATGATAAACTTCTAATTAAAGCGAGAGTCTTTAAGAACGCACGATGAAAGGAAACGAGCATATGTCTACCATGCAAGAAAAAATGCGGTAAATAAAAAGATGGTTCTACATGGCATTGCTATAGTGACGGCGCAAGGCGAAGTCATACCATTTCGGTTTGGAACTCTTTCAGAAAGATTATCTATAGGTGATTCCAATTTCTTGCATGAATGTTATATGTGCTTTACGGAGTCGTGCAAGAGAATAGATGGAGGTATGACTTATTCATTTAAGCCCGTTTCTTTGTTTACAGATGGGATTCGGGATAATGTATTGCGGTTCCTGAATAAATATACCAATGTGCTTCCTGCCTTGCATACGATTGAGATAAAAGTGAGACAATTGGCGTGTAATCAATACGTAACAATCGTCTCTATTTCTGATTTAGCCGATCAAGAGCGCATGATAAATGTGGTTGATCGGTTGCGAACAATTAGTGGATTGCCAAGTATTTCTGCCGAATATAAGGAATGGTGGCGAAAATATTCTGTCCAGTTTTTTGGTGAGCAAAAGATTTTTATTGGGCATCATAAAAGAGAAGATCGAGTATGCCGATGGTGTGGTATGAGTATGCCAGTGGTCACATTTATAGAAAAGGCACATGCGATTAGTGAGTCTTTAGGAAACAAGAGTATTGTACTGAACGATGAATGTGATGAATGTAATAACAAGTTCGGGAAGGGGATAGAGGCGAGTGTTGCAACATTTCTGCAGTTTCCGAATGCAATTTTTGGGATTTCGGGGAAAAATAGGATTCCAAAAATGAAACGTGGAAATCAAGTTCTTTTGCATAATGATGGGAATCAGCATTTGACATTGGAGGCGATGCCAGATGCTGTAGTTATGTCAGGAAGTATCCCATCAAGAATTGAGATAAAAAGTCCTGTCAAGATAGTTTATCAGGACTGTTGGCGAGCGAGCAAAATGAGATTTCTTGGGCGAGCAAAATGAGACACTTCCTGACAGTCCCGCTTGGCTCACTC
>CAKTZI010000077.1 GCA_934635385.1 uncultured Kiritimatiellota bacterium
GTCTGATAGCCGACAACGCATGAGTTGCAAGGCGGCAATGGAATTGCCGCCTTGCACAAGACGCGACGTGCCGCAGCTGTGCCGCAATGGGCAGTGCGGCGAGATGGACTCCACGTGTACAATGCATCGTTTTCTGATGCAAAAGGGAGAACGAGAATGCCTACAATCGAACAAGCAAGTGGTGCGCCCGACAGGGAGCGACCTGCCTTTGCGTGCTACCGAAACAGTTCAGGCTCGTTTTCGACCAGATCGTTCGCCAGGTACCTGTAGTCGAGGTTGTCGATGCCGTAGAGGCCCTTGGCAACCTGTCCGCTGAGGCGGCTGCGGTAGTACGCATCTGCAGCCTTTCGGAGAGAAATCCCCTTGGATCTGGCCAGTTCACTGATGATGCGGACTGAAAGATCCTGACGATAGGAATCTATTGACGATTTTGTCATCTGCCAGCATCCCGAACGACGTACGAACGTCTAAAAGTCAAGAGGGCCTTGATCGCCAAAGGTGTCGTAATGGCGATCTGGTCGTTCGGCCCCGCGTATCGAAGCTCGTTCAGGGCTTCGTTTCGCGTCATGTCGCCTTTGAGATAAGCGTCGATGGTCTTAAAGACATCGTCGTTTGCGACGCGTCCACGAATGATGTCAAACGAACGCCACACGGCTCGCCCGGCCCGACATGCGCAAACGAAATCAAGCCAGTCCCCGTCGGCTTCGCAGAAGTCTTTCACCCGGAAATCCATCAGCTCGTCCGCCAAGCGGTAGACTGTGACAATTGGTGTTCCTCGCGTGCGTGCGGCTTTCCGTCTGGCCCATCTCTCCGCCTGGCGCTTGAAGGACGTCAGATAGAACGCCCGCCCAAAGTCGAGCCTGGCCTTCGCCAAGGTGACATCAGGAACCTTAATCTCGCAGATGCTCCCGTGGTAGACGGTCATTTGATCTCAAACCCCCAGTCCTTCACGCACCCCGTGACATCATCGACGAGATACTCCCTGCCAAGCGTATGCAAGACATCGTAATGGGCAATTAGATAGTCATCCAGAACCCTTGACCGGTTGAGGATGGCATAGACTTTCGGCGGGGGCATATGCCATGCCTCCGAAAGCGCGTGGATCATGAAGACCACGAAAACCAATACCGAATGATTTGTCATGTCAAGCATTGGTATTATAGCAAAATTACAGACCGAGTGGACGAATGCCCCTTGAACATCTACGAAAGAACTCTACTGCAGAATTCAGTTCTGTCGCTTCCGAGGACGGGGAATCGTGCGCAGACCCAAGGCGCGCAGCGCGGCGTTGCGCTCTTCTCGCAGGGCGTCGTCCGTGCAGTTCTCAAGTTCCTTGCGCGTCCGTTCGTAGATGTGCATTTCCTCGTCTTGGCGTTCGCGCAGCCGCCTCAGGTAGGTGGCGGCGGTGCCCATGCCGTCGCCGACATACCAGCGGAGCTCCTCTTTCATGCCTTGGACGATCCGCTTCAGTTCTGTCGCCTCAGGCGAATCTGACGGCGCGAAGTCGACATCAGCATGCATGCTGGCGGACAACGCCTTGGCTCCTTCGGACGGCGGAACCGACAGTGACGTTGCATACGGTCGTCCGGGAATCGCATAGCACGCGAGGATGCGTTCGCCAAGATCGGGGAAAATGGACGCGAAACTGTCCCGTTCCATGTCTTCGAGCGTCGCCGGATCCCCGTAGATCTGATGGCGTGGTCGTGCCGTGCCCTCGTCCCGTACCGAAAACGTCGGCGAATGGATGATGCGGTAGGCACGGACTGCGTAGAAAAGCGAAGCCGCCAGCGCAAGCGCGAGAATGACGACGAGACGCACACGCAGGGGAACATAGAAGCGCGAATGGACTTCCCAGACCTTGATCGGCTTGATTCCGCGCGCACGGAGTTCAGCGAATGCCGACTCCCTTGACTTGGCCTCAAGCGTGGCTTCGTGCCGAGTCCCTTCGGACGCTTTATAGACGTAGCCGAATGTCACGGATTCTCCTTGGTGCGCTCAGACTCCCGCCGAATGGTCAGCGGCTTGGTCGGCAACTGGTGCACCTTGTCCCAGATGGCCTTCTGCACGGCATTGGTCGGTGCGGGCGCCCAGCCCTCTTCACAGGCATCGTAGTAGGTGCCACGATTGCACCGCTTGTACCCGGCCAGCTGAAGATAGCTGCCAATCTTCGAGCAGGCTTCGGGCGAGTAGGTCGAGCAGACAAGCCGATCGACGCCTTCCACGCCAATGGCCTGCTTCATGACACAGGCAGGCATCATCGTCGAATCGCCGATGCCGTTCACGTTGGCAAAAGTCCGCAGAATGAACTTGCCGAGACGCTTCTGAAACCTGTCGGCGTCCGGTGCGTCCGCCGTGAGCGGCGCGACATTGAGAATGCCCCATCCGCTTTCGGACGCGACAAGCGCAATCGGCAGGGCTGGATTGTCGACGATCCAGATCGCGCCCTTGGCGTTCCGTTCCTTTAGGGTCGCCGGCACAGCCGCGAGGTCAGGGCCTTTCCCCGTGACGATGCGGACGTCAATGGAGAACTCCGCCGCGATTGCCGCAATGGGCTTCCCCAACACGTCGTCCGCAATCCGCTTCTGCGCGTTCACGAACAGGAACCTGCCGGGATCTTTCGGCCAGACGGTAATCTCGCCACCAAACGCTTCTTCGTCCGCTGCCGTCAAGGCGAACGCGGACGTGACGGCAAAGGCAAACAAGGCCAAAGCGAAAGGCTTGTTCATGGTTCTACTCCTGTTGTTCGGATTGGTTGGTGTCATCATAGTCGGGGATCACTTCGCCGTCGGAGATGGCCTTGATGCCTTCCTCGGCAAGCTTTTCATTCGCGGTCTTGATCAGCTCTCTCGTGGTCGCCACGTCAGGATCGCTTTCGTGCATTTCGGAAATCGCCGACAAAAGGTTGCGCCGCGTCTCGTAGGCCTTCACCCGGAAGTCGTAGGCGGATCGGATGGCGTCGTTGACGGAAAGGCCCTCCTCGATTCCTTTCACAAGCTCAAGCTGGGACGCAAGAAGCTCGCGCTTCTTGGCGGCGCGCGCCTCGCTGTCCGAATCCTTGACGGTAATTTTCCATTTCGCAAGTTCTTCCATGAACCGCCTGTTGCCGCCATCGGACTCGACCAGCGCCGCACCGTCCCGTGCAGCCGCCTCCAAGGCCATGTCCTCCTGCATGAACGAAAACGGCACGGGCGGCATCGGGTCGCCCGGTTCAATGCCGACCAGCATGGCGACCTCCGTCATCGTCTGGGTGCGGAGCGCATTGTCGGGATCCGCAGAGTCAAGCGGAGCCGTCCCAAGCCTCATGACCTGTTTCGTGTCGGCCTTGCGGATGAAAGGCTGGACCTTGGCGTTGAGTTCGGATTTGACTTCCCTGATTACTTCGGCACGTGAACGAGCGTTCGTCTGTCCCACGTGAGCCGACTCATCCCACTTTGCGCTTGGACTCTCGGCAACACCACGAGAGGCAATCGTCTTCCCCGGAGCGATGACAAAGAAATAGAGCGCCGCCGCGCCGAGGACGACAACCGTCAGTCCCGCGCATGCACCTCTCCGCCACGCAGAACGAGGGGCACGGGCCGTGTCCGCAAAAGGCACGTTGCCTTCGTCTTCCGAGCCTGAACCATTCCAAGCCATTGTTTTTGAATCTCCAGTTTCAAGTGTGCTTTCTCGCTTGGAATTATACCACAAACGCCCACGCACGTGGGAAATGGAGCCGTCACTCGTTGTCCAGCGTGATCGGCCGGATGCCGAGGTTGCGCAGCTCGTCGTTGCGCTTCTCGTAGAGGCCGAGGAAATCGGCCTCGCCCAGGGTCTTGCGTGCCTGAGCCACCTCTTCCTCGACGCGCTTCAGCAAGGCCATTTCCGCCTCCTGCCGCTCGACAAGCCGCCTGCCGTATTCAACGACCGAACCGCCGGCCTTGAGGTAATTGCGCGCTTCGCCTTTCATCCCCTCGACCATCGCCTTGATCTGCTTGGCCTCAAGCGAATCTTGTTCGTCCGGCAGGATCGTCTCCGAGAGAGCCTGCTCGATCTCGGCAATCGTCGTGCTGCGGACTCCGGCCTTTACGCCGGGAATGGCAAAGGACGCGAGGAACCGGTCGCCCTCGGACGCAAACACGTCACTCCACCCCGTGCGGATGCCTTTCTCGATGACCGCCACGTCCCCGATCACCTGCCGCCGCGTCTGGTCGGTCAGGAACGGGAGGGCTGAGATCCCTTTCGCCGCCGCACCCGTCTCGCCCGTGCGAGACCCCCCAATGTACGCCACGACAATGGAGACCGCCGCGATCAGCGCAACGGCCACAATGACACGCCTGCGGACACCGCGAGGCTCGCCGTTGGCCTTCGAGCCGTCCGCCGCGACGACCTTGATCGGGCGGATGCCCCGCGCCCGGAGCGCCGCGAAGGCGGCCTCGCGCGACGGCGCATCCGTCGCGGCCTCGTGCCGCGTCCCGTCGCTCGTCTTATAGACGTAGGTGTATTTCATCGACCCTTCTGCGGATCAAACTCAATCTTCAACGGGTTGGCGGGAACGGCATGAACCTTGTCCCAAACAGCCTTCTGCCATTCGTTTGTCGGCGCAGGAGCCCACCCCTCCTGAACGGCCTTGCGATAGATGACCGTCACTTGCGGCGTCACGCCAAGCGGCTCCATGTAGGTGCGGAATCGCTGGAAGATATCGACGGGAAGGCGATAGTCCATATTGCGGTCTACATCTGAAATGTCCTTCAGCCCACGCGTGAGGGACATCGGGTACTGGGAATTTGCCGCGCCGCAGAGATACGCGAAACCGCGCGAGAGCTGCTTCTTGACGCGCGCCTGAAAGAATGCGGGACGCTGCTCCTTGGCAAGCGTTGCGATGTTGACGAGCGCCCAGCGGTCATCCGGAGCGACAAGGAAAGACGGCATCTTCTCGTCGTCAACCACATAGAGCGTCGAATTGCCGTAGACGACCGGGCTGGCAAAATCGAATGTGCCTGTCTTGCAGGAGATCTTGAACTTCGTCTCTTCGCGGAAATACGCGACAGACTCGTCGATCCATGCCTGCGGGGCGCGCGTCTGGCAGTTCACGTAGAAGATCTCGCCTTTCTGCGTCCCTGGGCGCGGCACGGTGCCGCCAACCTTTTGCATGAGAACCTGCTGGGACTTCGCCCGCCTTGCAGCGACCTCTTCCATCGTATAGGGCGTTGTGCGCGGACGAACCGCCTTGGGCTGTGCGGCCTGTGGTGTCGCGGGCGTAGCCGGCTGGGCGCAGGCGCATGCTACGACGAGTCCAACTGCCGACATCAAAACCATTTTCATCGTGAATCCTCCTTTGCGGTTGCCTGACATTCGGCTTATTGCCCGCGCATCAGGTTGCGCTTGGTGATCGGGCCGTATGTGATTGGCGCAATTCCCTTTTCTTCAAGGACCTTATTGCAGGCGTTGAAGAGCTCTTCGACTTCTTGATCGGTTTTGCAATTCTTGCGCTCCTCGAAGAACATATGCTTAAGCTCCATCTTCGCGACCATGAGGTTCTGGAGCTCCGCGCGCGTGTCGAGCATGATCTTCTCAATGTCCTCCCCGCGATCCATCGCGTCCTTCAGCTCCAGCCGCGCCGCAATGACATCGCGCTTGAGCTGCGCATCTTCAGGGGAATCGTCCGGCGAAACGATGATCGGCTCCTTGAGCGATTCGATGAAGTCCTTTTTGAAGCGCCCGTTGTAATTCGGAGTGCCCACAATCGTGTCGCCGGGCTTGATCGTCAGATAGGCGGCGATTTCATTGTTGCAACGCCGGTCGAAAATCTGGTACTTCGCCTTTGGACGATTGGCGATTGAGTTCGTGATAACGCCCGTCACCTTGTGGATGCGCCCGGAAGGGAGCTTCACATACCCATTGACCATCTCACCGACCTTCGTCGGCCGCGCATTCGGATCAACCGGCTTGGACTTTTCCGGAGCAGCGGGCTGTGGAGTCGGCTTCGCGGGGGCGACCTCCGCAAGGACTTTCTTCGCCGAGGCTGACTTTGGATTCTGAACGTCTTCCCCGCCCCGCAGGACGAAGAGCGCAATTCCGCCGGCGGCGACAACGATACAGCCCGCGATGAGGCCGCGAACCCATGTAGGCCGCAGACGTTGAACCGAGGACGGGCCGCCGCCGCATTGCTTTGTCGATGCCGCGCCCCCGTCGTTTTCCTCACTTCTGTTCCAAGACATTTTCTCTCCGAAGCCTATTGCTATATTTATGCGTTTCGCCGTGTAGTATAGCAGTTTCGGCAGGAACTGTAAAGCGGCGGCCCTGCCCTGCTGCTGGGCGGCAGAACTGAGCCCCACGACGGGCAATCCCCTCGTCGCACCCCCTTACATCCGTTCGGTGAGGACATAGGCTGACGCGCGGCCGTTCCCGACCTTGCAGACCCCAGTTCGTCAAATAGCACGGACACCCTTTGACGTAAGATCCTCTCATTGCGTTCGCGATTGAGTTCTTGCGCCGAGAGTCAGATGCGAGAAGCACTGCCCATTGCGGCACAGCTGCGGCACATCGCGTCTTGTGAAACGCGGCAATTCCATTGCCGCCTTGCAACTCATGCGTTGTCGGCTATCAGACGGATACGATTGCGCAGAACAAGTTCGTCATCAAGGCGATTCAGTTCGAGGACGTCACGTCCGGCAAGGTTGCCGTCAACACCGTCTTCACCGGCTTCAAGGGCGTGGACTATGATGCGTCTTCCGCGTTCAAACTGACGGCGCCGCAGATTCTCGTCCAGTCGGCGACGGGCTACGACACCTACTACTACCTGAACGACGCCTACGTCGAGGCGACCGACAGCACGAGGGCGGGCTGGTCGGACGGTTTCGGCAACTACGTCGATCTCGCGCTCACGCCGGGCACGGCGGTCTGGGTCAAGGTGCCGGACGGCGACGCGGCCACCACGGCGGCGGGCGCGGTCGCGTCAGACGACCTCGTGCCCGTCACGGTCAAGGCCGGCCGGTTCACGCTTGTCGGCAGTGCCTTCCCGGTCGCCGTCACGCTCAACGGCTCGCAGATGACCTGCGACGGCATCAAGGGTGCGGACTATGATGCGTCTTCCGCGTTCAAACTGACGGCGCCGCAGATTCTCGTCCAGTCGGCGACGGGCTACGACACCTACTACTACCTGAACGACGCCTACGTCGAGGCGACCGACAGCACGAGGGCGGGCTGGTCGGACGGTTTCGGCAACTACGTCGAGCCGCAGGTCAAGGCGGGCGCGGGCTTCTGGGTGAAGACGGCGGACGACATCACGCTCCAGTTCAGCCGCTGACGCGCGCGTGACGGGCGAATGAATTTCCGGACGTGTGCCGCGCACAGGGTGCGGCGCATGGCCGAAAAAGACAAGAAACAAAGGAAACAAAAGAAATGAAGAAACTCATGACACTCGCCGCTGTGGTGTGCGCGACGCTGTTCGCAAACGCCGCCTCAGTGAACTGGTCGATTTCGGGTTCTGCCGATACGGTCGACTACAAAATCTACATCGTCGGCGCCATCTCCGACGCCTGGACGTCCGTCGCCGATCTCGCAACGGCGGCTTCGGAATATGGCGCGGGTGGGGCTGGCATAATTGTGAAACAAGGGCGCGCTTATGGCGTGGCAGGGTCTCTTGCCAGTGACAATATCACTAAAACGTCGGGAGATGCGTTCTTTGTGATCGTTTCGGGTGACGATGCCTCGGACTACTACTACGTCAAGGCCGACCTCTCGGCGCTTTCCTACGAGGGCGTCGAAACACCTCCGGGGGAATACGCAACGACGGCAGCAGACCTCTTGGCGGGGACGCATGGCTCGTTCCAGTCGATCCCTGAGCCGACGGGCGCGATGCTCGTCCTCCTCGGCGTGGCGGGTCTCGCGCTCCGCCGCAAGCAGAAGTAAGCGCCTTGGCGCAACCTGAAGCGAAGGCCCGTCCGCATGCGCGGGCGGGCTTTCGCATGGGGCGCAGCGGACGTCGCACATCCAGCCTAATTCGGCACAGTTGGAAGTGGGGAAGCCTCACACGGAGTCACGGAGGCACGGAGGAATATCCGAACTTCGGACGATACACATCGTCTCTCGCCTGTCTGGCTTGAACTCCGTGTCTCCGTGACTCCGTGTGCGATTATTCAGATTTGAGTGGATTTCAGCTGATTTTTCAGGTTCGGAGGACTTCAAGACATGGCATGGAACAGATCTGACGGAACGGCCGGGGCTGGGCGCGGCCCGGTGCGGCGGGGCCTGTCCCCGTCGCCGCGCGCGCGGCGCGCCGCGCTTTTCGGGGGCGCGCTGCTCGCGCTGGCGGCGGGCGCGTGGTGGCTCGCGCGCGGGCGCGGCGATTCGCCGGCCGGTTCGTATGTGCCGCCCCGACCGTCCTCTGCGTCCTGTCCGTCCTCTGCGTCCCTCGCGGGGCCTGTCCCCGCGTCCGCCACGCCCAAGCCGGGGCCTGTCCCCGCGCCGACCGCGCCCAGTCCCGCGAGACGGCTCGTGGCGGGCGTCGAGGTCGCCGCGACGCTCGGCGTCGAGACGAACCGCGACGGCGCGGTGGTCGAGCGGCTCGTCCTCGCGGACGGGCGCAGGGTCAGGGCCGTGACGCTCCCGGACCCCGTGTTCAGGAACCCAAGCGACCAGCTCCTCGCGATGGCCGTCTCGGCAAGGCCGGGCGAGGCGATTCCGCCCCTGCCGCTCGGCCCGGACGTGGAGCGCGCCTTCATGGAGTCGCTCGTCGCCCCGATCGAGGACGCGGAGGGCGATTCGGACGAGGTGCGGGCGCTCAAGCGGCGCGTCCGGGACGCGCGCAAGGCGGTGGCGGAAGAGGTCCGCGCAGGGAGGAGCGTCCGGGAGGTCCTTGAGGAGTTCCAGCGGGAGCAGTCCCATGCGGCGGACTGCCGCCTGGCGGCCGTCCAGGAGGTGCGGGCCGTGCGCGGGTCCGACGGCGAAGACGCGGCGCGCGCATTCGCCGAACGGGCGAACGAGGTGCTGCGCGCGCAGGGCGTGCCGGAGATACCCGTGCCGGAGACGGACGGGACGGGGCATGCAAAGGAGGCGAAGGAATGAAAATGACGAATTGCATGAGTGTTGTCCTTGCCGCAGCGGCGTACGCCCTCGCGGCGCACGTTGCTGCGGCGAACCCGCCGCGCCGCCCGGCGCGGCTCACGAGGCCTTCGGGCGGACTCGTCGAGAAGCCCTATGCGGGGAAGGTGCTGCGCTTCGCGGACACGCAGTCGGCGGTCGATCCGGGACTTGTCGCGTCGGCGGTCGAGTCGGTGCGCAGGCAGTCCCGCCTGCCGCTCGTCGTCTCGCGGACGGCGCCGGCGGGCGGCGCCTCGGCATGGAAGGCGGCGCAGGGGCTCGCGGCGGCGGATGACGCCGGCGCGGCCGTCCTCGTCGCGGACGTCCCCGACCTGCCGTTCCTCGTGGCCTCGCCCGACGGACGGTGGGCCGTCCTGAACGTCGCCGCGCTCCGGGGCGACGCGGCGCGCGCGCCCGACCGGCTCGCGAAGCTCGTCTGGAACGCGGCCGCCCTCGCGCTCGGCGCGGGCGGGGCGGGGGACGCGGGCGTCCTCGCGCCGTTCTCCGGCGTCCGGGGGCTCGACGCGCTTGCGCGCGAGCCGGGCCCGGCGGCGCACAACGCGCTCGTCGATGCGGCGCGGGCGCGGGGCGTCGGCTTCGTCACGCTGGCGACCTACCGCACGGCGTGCGAGGAGGGCTGGGCGCCAGCGCCGACGAACGAGGCTCAGCGGGCGATCTGGGAGAAGGTGCACACGATCCCCGCGAAGCCGATGCGGATCGAGTTCGACCCGAAGCGGGGGCGGTAGGCGGCGGTCTCCCGCCGCGCCGACGGGGTTCAGATGTCGTCCTTGCCGAGCAGGAAGTCGTAGACGTTGACCGTGCGTATTCCGTTGTGGTCAGGCGTGAAGATCCGATCCATCGTCAGCAGGCACTTCGGGTAGTTGTCTCGGACATGCTGGAACGCGGCAAGCTCCTGCCTGAGCTTGTCTGGGTCTTTGACGCTGACGGCCACCTGCACGTAGCGCGGCCTGTCGTCATCGCCCTGGACGACGAAATCGACCTCCCGCTCGGCGACCTTCCCGGTGCAGACCTTGTAGCGGCGGCGGCGCAGCTCGAAGTAGACGACGTTCTCAAGGACCTGCTGAAGCTCGACGGCCGGCGCGTTCAGGAGGTAGTGCGAGAACCCGAAGTCCGTGACGTAGTACTTGTTGGCCTGCTTCAGAAGTCCGCCGCCGATCACGTCGAAGCGGTCAGCCCGGTACAGGAAGTAGCAGTCCGTCAGGCGCTCAAGGTACGACACGAGCGTGTGGTACGCCGCGCTCCTCTCCCTGCCTGTCCTCGCCTCCTCGTCCAGGCGCGAGACCATGCGGTTCGGGCTCGTCAGGCTCCCGACGACGCTCAGCATGTAGCGGATGATGCGGTCGACGAGGAAACGGCCTCGCCGACTGCGCTTGAGCACGTCCTTCTCCAGGATCGTGCGGTAGACAGACTCCACGTACTCCCGCTGGGCGCGCGAGCCGTTCGGGAACATCCGCGCCCCTGGCAACCCCCCGTACGTGACGTATTCCATGAACAGCCGCTCGCAGTTGGCGTCGGTCACGTCGATGCCGCTGACGCTCTCCCTGAACGAGAGCGGCAGGACGTTTATCTCCACGTAGCGCCCCGTCAGCCGCGTCGCGAGCTCGCTGCTGAGGAGGTCTGCCGTCGAGCCCGTGATGTAGATGTCGTAGCCGGGCTTCACCAGGAGGGAGTCGACGACCTTCTCGTATTCCCTGACGTGCTGGATCTCGTCCAGCACGACGTACAGCGTCTTGCCGTCTGGCTTTGCCGAGACGATCCGCTCGTACAGCCTGTGCCTGTCCAGCAGAGGCTCGTTTTCCAGCTCCTCGAAGTTTACGACGAGGACTTGCTCGGCTTCGACCCCACATGCGCGGAGCTCATCCATGTACATGAGCAGGAGCGTGGACTTCCCGGCGCGGCGGAGTCCCGTGACAACCTTGACAAGCGGCTTGTCGCGGAACTCGCGCAGCCACTGCAGGTACGTTTCCCTTGTGATCATGCCTTGATCTTCCTCCATTCCCCTCTTCGATTGGCGGTGATTATAGCATATCTGCCGCCCAAAGTGCAAACCACGGACTGCTTTTAAGTAAGTTTGCAGTTTCGTGACCGGCCTCCATCCTTCGTGAGATGGCCAACCCACCCGATCAAAAGGCGACGCAGAACAGGCAAGAGCCCTGCACTTTACGGCCCTTCGGAAGCCGCCGAGAATGCTTCGCTCCGTCTGACTCAAATGGCTTTCGCTTTTTAGAACGTTGTCGGCTAT
>CAKTZI010000078.1 GCA_934635385.1 uncultured Kiritimatiellota bacterium
GAAGGCGGACATGATCCGCCTCGGCGGGATGCTGCACGACCTCGAGTGCTACGTCGACAACGCGCTCCGCTTCGACGGGGCGGGCGACGTCGTGGGCCGCAACGGCGGCATCCGGGGGTGGCTGAGGGAGAACCTGCCGGAGCTCTTCCCGAAGTACAAGACGCTCATGCGGTACAAGGCGATGGCGATCCGGCTGCGCCAGGCGACGGGGACGAGGGACCCGACGCCGACCAGCGCCCTGCTCGTCGACGGGATTGGCGGGGACGGCGGGGCCAGCAGGACGAACAGGACGGACGGGACGCACACGGCGAGCGGGCAAGGCGACGCGGGCGGGGACGACCACGCGGACAGGATGGGCGAGACGAAAGAGACGCGCACGCCGAACGGGCCGCGCGCGGCGGACGAGAGGAACGGGGCTGACGCAAACGGCTCGGCGAGAAGCGGGGACGGGACGATGCACGAGGTCGTTCGAGAACTTCTCAAAGATTTCCGCATGACGTTCTCATCTCTGGAGGAGGGGCTGGCGCAGAGGCTCGACCCGAAGCGGGTGTTTCTGGATCCGGCGAAACCGAAACGGGGAACTGCGAAGCCGCGACGGGCCATGGCGAGGGGAAGACGGGAAGCGGCGCGGCGGGGAAACGGGATCGCGACGAATCACGGCTGCCCGACCGCATCAGACGTCACCGGCACGATTTCGTAATGCCGACGGACGGGCTGCGCCAGCCGCCCCACGTCCCGCTGTTCGGCCCAAAGCTTCGCGCGGATCTCGTCATGGCGCGGCCAGTACGCGAGATAGCCCGGAATGAACGTCCGAAAATAGGCGTCTGCACTCCGTTGATTCTTCTCGAACCACACGGCAAACGCCGCCACGTCATCGACAGGCGCCTGCTTCGCGAAGAACCAGCGCGCTGAATGGTGGTTGCGCAGCTCAGCCTCTTTCCGGCGCAGTTCCTCGACGCGCGCGAAGACGGCCTGCGCCTGCCGATACTGCGGGGTCTTCGCGTTGAAGCCCAGTCCTACGCCCGCGTCCAGCTCCTCGGCCGCATACGTGCCGACCGTCTCGCCGTCGATCTTCAAGGCATAGCGTCCGCGCGGCAAGCCCGTGACCGTGACCGTCTCGCGGTTCAGGTCTCTTTCCACCTCGAACGCATCGACAAAGGCCAGAGCCTCCGACGGGACGGGAAACGGAATCGCTTTCGCCAGCAGGTCAAACGAGACGCCGCCGCCCTTGCCGACGGAAACGCCGGAGACGGCTGCGTTGACGGCGGACGACACGCTTCCGTCCTGTGCGTCGATCGCGACTTCCGAGACGACGGGGCTGACGCCCTGGTGCTTCAGGAAAGCCCACGCCATCAGCGCATGCCCCAGCGAACCGGGATGGACGCGGTCGATGGCCGTCGTCATGAGAGACGGATCGCCCGGACGGCGCTTCGCGATGAAGTTGCTCATCAGGGAATGCCAGTTCAGCGCATCGAGGCCTTCCCGTTTCGCCATCGACAGCACATGGCCGGCCATCAGGGACAGGGCGACATTGCAGCCGACCTGGTTGACGGACTGCCAGCCCTTCCAGTTCGGCGGCGCGTTCGTGATGACGGCGGTGTCGTCATAGTGCGTCGGCGTGAGGCACAGGAGCTTCGCCTGCGGCGCGACACGGCGAATCTCGGCGATCAGGTCGGACAGGTTCGCGCGATAGCGCGCCAGGCACGATGCGCGCCCGATCAGGGACTCGTCCGTCGACAGCGCCCGGTACCAGCCCCGCCCGACGTCGTTCATGCCGAAATGAACGGCCACATGCGTCGGCGCGTACGCCGCGACGTCTTCGGGAATCCGGCGGCGCGCATCCCCCGCATTGTCGCCGCCGATGCCGGAGTTGACGAAGCGGATGTCCGCCTCCGGGTAGCGCGTGCGGTAGAAGTCCGTCAGGTAGGCGTGGTAGAGGCCGCCATGCGTGATCGAGTCGCCCAGGAACACGACCGTGTCGCCGTCCCTGTACGGCTCGCCTCGGAGTGCCCCCGGCAGGAACGGCAGCGAGGCGGCGACAACCAGGATTCTCACGTTCAGATGCATTTTCATTCTCCTTTCATTACCAGTCCCAGCTCACGGAACGTCCGCGATGCTCGTTGACAATGGACTGCCACGTCCGAGGGCGTTCGGCTTCGGGGCGCGGACTCGGAAAGTAGTAGTCGTCCTGCACAAGCCGCAGCTCCGCATGGCCCGGCTGTGCCGTGAAGACCGCATACCCGATGTCGCCCCAGTGGCCAGTCGACGGGAGGCTGGCCGTGCGGAACTCGCGCGCGTTCGGGCCCCAGCCGTCGTGATACCAGTCCGGCTGCCACAGGTGGCTGTGTCCGTGAACGTAGCCGATGACAAGCGGGAACTTCATCAGCGTCTCGGCAAGCGGCCGGCCGAAGAGATCCATCTCGCCCAGGCAGAACCTGTTGCCGATCGTGTAGTGCGACGCCACGAACGTCGGCTTCTTCAGCCGGCGGAGCTCCGCGATCAGCCACTCCTGATGCGCGATGGAAAGCGCTCCCGACACCGGCCCCATGTCATGCGCCGGGCGGTCGTCCCGCCCCTGCAGCCCGTCCAGCATCAGAAGATCGACAGGGCCCAGGTCTGTGCGGGTGACCAGATGTCCGGGCAGCAGCGTCTGCTCGCGGCATTCGGGCCAGGCCTCGAAAAACGCACGGCGCCGATCATGGTTGCCCAGCCCGAAGGAGAGCTCGATGCCGGCATCGGCCAGACGCCGAAGCAGGGGACGGGACTCGGCATACTCCGCCGGCAGTCCGCACTGATACGCGATGTCGCCGAAAACGACGGCGTTCGTCGGCAAAGGCCGCATCGCCAGGATCGAGTCGATCACGCGCGTCAGCCGCTCTTTCTGATAAGAGTCGCCGGCGCGGACGTGCAGGTCGGCCAGGAAGACCGCCACGCGCCCCGCCGCCGGAGCAGGAGCCGCTGCCCCCATGCCTTGCGTCCCTGCGGCGGCCGCCGCGCCCGCCAGGAACGCCCTTCTCGTAACCACGCCGCTCATTCCGTCACGATCTCCGCCCAGTAGACCTGCGCCGCGCCGTCGCCCGCGAGCGTGACGACGTTCGCGCCGGGCTTCAGGCCCTTGCGGTCGAACGCGAGGCGCAGGACGCTCCTGACCTTCTTCGGGTCGCCGTAGAGCTTGCCGTAGCCCGTGACCGTCTCAACCTTTCGGACGACAACCGGCTGCCCGTTCAGCGTGAGGCGCAGCCCGTCCGCCGCCGGCGGCTCGGCCGTGCCGAAGCCGAACACGAACGCCGCCTGCGTCCCCTCGGCGCTCCCGCAGTCGAACGTCAGCGTCAGGCCGCCCGACAGGCGGCGCGGCAGCTGGCAGAGAGACGCCTCCGGCACGCTGTCCGGCGCGGCGTCCGGGTAGCTCGCGATGTAGCGCTTCGGCTGCCCCGCGCGGGAATGCGCGTCGAGGCCCTTCGTCCAGATTTCCTGACGGCACGGCGCGTAGATCGCGTTGAAGAGGTAAAGGCCGTCCGCCCCCTTCCGCGCCATCGCGTCCGCGAACCCGCGATAGCCCGCCATGTCCGGGTAGACGCGCTCGTCGTGCGAGCAGTCGAAGCGATCCATGCCCGGCACGATCGCGACGCCCGGACACCGCGCGCGCCAGTCGGCGACGTCCGTCTCGAAGTCGGCCGCGTCCTTGTTGCAGGGGATGATGACGTCGACGAGTCCTTCCTTTGCCCAGACGTCCGGCTCGTAGCCGAGCGCCACGGCCTGCTCGTAGCGGGACGGCAGGCGCACGCTGATCTTCGTCTTGCCCGCGACCGCCTTCACGTCGCGCATGAACCGCGTGAGGACGTGCGCCTCCTCGCGCTCCTTCCCCGGCGTCAGGTGGCAGACGTAGCGCATCCAGTCCAGCTCGAAGCCGTCCGGGCGGTAGCGTTCCAGCAGCTCCTTCGCCATCGAAAGCGCGTAGAGGTAGGCTTCCGGTTTCGCGTAGTTGAGCGCGCGCCGCTTCCAGTCGTCGCCGGCCTGTGCGTTCGGATCGCGCCAGAGTTCGGGATGGCTGCGCGTGTAGGCCACGCTGCGGACGCCCTGCAGCTTCGGGTGCGTCATGAAGTGGACGTCGTTCATGCGCATCGAGATCCAGAAGTTCACGCCCTTCTCGCGGCAGCGGTCGCCCCAGACCCTGTACGGGTCGATCCCCGCGTCGTGGAGCCGCTTGCAGTTCTCCGGCCAGCGGCGGCGGCGCTCGGTCGCGAAGCAGTCCTTGAGCGCGGGGTCTTCCAGCCGCTTCCAGACGGGCTCCCAGACCTTCGAGTCGTAGTTCGCGGGCTGTCCGACGGGACAGAACACCATGTCCGTGACGCGTCCACCGTCGATCATCGCGTCAACGTAGGCGAGCAGCCCCTCGCGCGTCATTTCCGACGGGTCGCGGTGGAAGAAGCAGTCGTTGTCCTCGTTGACCATGAGCGGCTTGCCGTCGCCGGGCGTGACGAGCCGGCGCGTCTCGCGCTTGCCGACGGCGAGCCCCGCGAGCGGCACGCCGTCGACCGCGAGCGCGGCGTCCTGCGTGACGGGCGTGAAATCGAGCGTCAGCGTCCGCGTCTTCACGTCGTACTGCGCGTCGTGCAGGTTGACGCCCCGGCAGTCGGTGACGACCGGCGAGTCGGTGAGGCGGTGGTAGATGTACTCGACGTAGCTGCACGTGTCCATGCCCGGCCAGTCGGTGCGCAGCCAGCTGTTGAGCTTCTCGTAGCCGACGACCTCGTCGAGCTTCTCCCTCAGCCGCGCGTCCGTGCAGCCGCCGACGAGGCCGACGGTGGCGAGGACGGTGTAGCGCAGCTCGTCCTTCTCGGTCGCGCGCAGCACGTAGGGGATGTACTCGCGCTGGAGCTGGCCGACGCCCCAGTCCCGGTAGAGCGCGACGAGCGTGTTCGGGATGCCCTCCGACATGTCGAAGATCTCGCAGTCCCAGACGCGCGTGCGGCCGAGCGGACGGAACTCGGCGCCGCGCGCGCCCTCGGAGAAGCCGAGGCAGAGGCCGAGCGTCTTGCGGTCGGCGAGCCCGTTGTCGCCGTAGTAGTCCTGCATGACGAAGCGCGCCATCGTCGGGCACGCCCGGCGCGCCGCGCGGTAGATCGCCTGCGCGTACTCGGCCTCGTCGCCCGCGATCTGGGCGAGGCGCGCGTACTCCATCATGCAGCCGACCTCGCTGTTGAGCATGTCGACCGAGCCGGGCCCGCCCCACTCGAGGCAGCCCGAGCAGAGGTACGCCCAGCTGTCGATCGCGTACATGTAGCTGACGACCTCGCGCGAGACCGTGTCCCAGTTGGCCTTCACGACGTCGGGCTGTCCGAACTGGTCGGCGAGCTTCTGGAGGCACATGACGATCATGCGCACGGTCTCGTTCGAGTCGCCGTAGATGATGCGCGAGCCGAACGTCGCCGGCTCGTAGGCCGTCGAGATGTTGCGCGGCGAGTTCATGTAGATCGTGTAGCGGCGGCCGCTGAACGGCTCGCGGCGGTAGCGGCAGACGGCCTTGAAGTAGATGTCCTCCAGCGGCTCCAGGAGGCGCCACGAGAGGCGGCGGCGGATGAGGCGGCGGTTCTCCTCGGTGTAGCCGTAGGGGTTCGGCGTGTTGCGGCTCATGCCCAGGAGCGACCCGTGCAGGCCGAGGTTGCACGACCCGTCGTTGAGGGACGTGCCGTCCGCGTCGTTCTTCGGGTCGGCCTTGCTGCCCCGGCGGTCGGTGTACCAGTCGACCCGCACCCCGCCGCCGCAGGAGAAGTTCACCGCGTCGGCGAACTGCGAGTTGAAGAGCGCGTCGTACTTCTCGAAGCCGCTCGCGTGCGGCAGCGTCGAGAGGTCCTGCCGGGGGATGCGGATCGCCCAGTCGACGCGGCTCTGGCCGTCGGCGACGAGCAGCGGCCCGTAGCGCGTGACGAGCGACGTGCGCGTCGCGCCCGCCTCTGCGCGGAACCAGTCCGGCCCCTTCGCGCCGAGCGACGCGGCGACCGGCGGGATCGCCGCGTAGGGCCGCGTCGGCGTCCTGAAGGCGTCCGCCGTCTCAAGGTACTCGAAGTCGTCGCGGATCTCGACCATCCCCGCCTTCTCGTCCAGGCGGAAGCGCTCGCGCAGGGCGACGGGATACCTGAACGCGCGCGGATACCACTCGTTGACGCGCCGCACCGCCTCGCCGGGAATCCCCTTCGCCCAGTCCCGCGTGTCGGCCGTCTGCGAGCCCCAGATCCACGTCGGCACGACGACGCCGACGCCGCCGGCCTTGGACGCCGTGAGGCGCAGGCCGTTCACGCCGCGCGTGCCGCGCATCGCCTCGAGTCTGCCGGGGACGGACCCGAAGACGAGCAGGAGCGGCGCATCCTCGTCCGTCGCGTTCCAGAGGAGCAGCCACGGCGCGGCGAAGTCCATCGGGTCAATCGCCTCGCCCTCGCAGACCGAGACGGTCTTGTAGCCCCGCTTCGAGAGGTAGGCCGCATAGGAGAGCGTGTTCTTGAGGTGCAGCTCGACGGTCGGCAGGAACACCTCCCAGCGGAGGCCCGGATAGGCCATCGAGCCGTCGTAGCGCATCGTCCGGACGCCGTCCGTCGTCAGCACGCCGCCGACGGCGAGCGGGTTGATGCGGTCAACGGCGAACGTCGTCTTGCGCGGCCTGTCGCCGGCGCGCGGCGCGGCGAGGCAGTACTGGACGTTGCCGAGCGACACCTCCAGGCGGCTGGACGTGTTCTCGACGAGGAAGCCGTTGCCGACCTCCCAGCCGAAGTGGCCGAACCCGTCGTTGCCCTCGTACCAGCCGCCGAAGAAGGACGGCCTCTTGCGCGGCCGCTCGCGTTCGGGGAACGTGCGGTTCGTGAGATGGCCGAGCAGACGCAGGAAGAACGCGTCACGCGCCTCCTTGCCCGGCACGAAGGACGTGCCGAGGCCGAGGGACGAGTAGAGGACGCGCCCCTTGCCGGCGCGGCCCTCGACCACGGCGTCCGGCCCGCCGTCGTAGCGGAAGAGGACGCGCCCCGTGTCCTTCGCCCGGACGCGGCGGAACGCCGGGAACGTCGCGTCGCTGTAGCCGCCCGCCCGCGCGAGCGGATGGCGGGCGTCCGCCGGCACGACGCGATGGCGCGGCGGCAGGTCTTCGAGCGGGCCCTTCCCGACGGCGCACGGGAGAATCGCCTCGATCTCCGGATCCATCACCTCGGTCGTCGCGTAGAGCGGCACGCCGCCCTCGGTCACGCGCGCGGCGATCCGCCGGGCGAGTGCGGGATTCTTCCGGCAGGTGGCGTAGACGATCGCCCCCGCCTCGTCGAGGTTCGTCGTCACGGCCGCCGCGCCGTCCGTCCTCTCCAGCAGGATCTCGCGGAAGCCCCAGTACTGCTGCTCGTCCCACAGGCCCTTCTTCCGCCGCGAACGCGACGGGTTGACGTCCTCGTTGTCGAAGGCGAAGAAGACCTTCAGCGCGTCCGGGCGGACGGCGGGGGCGGGCGTCGCCTGCGCCGGCACGGCGACGAAGACGTCGTCGTCGCGGTAGGCGGCGGACTTGCTGACCTCGTTCGGGCCGCACACGCGGAAGTCCGCGACCTCGATGCCGCACGTGCCGCCGGTCGGCAGCTCCGTCGCGCCGAGCGAGAACTTCACCTGCCGGATCTGGATGGCGCGGTCGCCGAGCCCGTAGTCGTTGTCGAGCGCAAGGACGACATCCGTCCAGTTGCGCCCGGCGACGGAGATGCCCTTCGAGTTCTTCATGGCCGTCTTGTCGCCGTCCGCGTAGCTGACCGCCACGCTCAGGTTCGCCGCCCGCCCGTCGAGGCTGCGCACGGAGAAGACGACCTTGTCATGCGTCCACGTGTTGCGGTTGACGGTGACGATCGCAAGCCCCATCGTCTTGCCGGGCGCGTCCTTCCGCGTCGCGGACAGCCTGAACGACTGCTTGTCGAGCGATTCCAGCCGGTAGTCGGCGGCCTTTTCGTTGATCGGGTACAGCACCCAGTCGGCGGGCTTCTTCTTCGCGGCGTTTCCGAGGCCGGCGAAGGCCACGACGTCCAACCCGACAAAGGCCACGACGCCCAACAGCAGACAAACGATTTTCTTTAGCATATTTCGATCTCCTTTAGCACATTTGAGATTGAGCACATTTAAGATTGAGCACATTTGAGATTTTCGATCTCCAATTGTCCTTCCTTGCCTTTTGAAATTTGAGATTTGAGATATCCGATTGCCCTTCCTTACCTCAAGATGAAAAGCATGCCGCGCAGCGGATCGTCGGGCGCGCCAACGCTCAGGAACTGCTCGTTAGCCGTATGGAACACCGAGGCGGGCACGACACCGACCAGATACGTGTCATCGCCGAAGCGGAAGCGGTAGCGCGCACGCTCCGCCTCCGTCGCCGTGCGCGCCGAGGCCACGACGCTCGCCCACGCCCCGCGCCGCCGCGCCTTCACGTTGAAGTTCATCGACAGCGCCTCCGTCTCCTCCGTGCCGAAGACGAGTTCGCCGTCCGCCGCACCAAACATCGGCGGCGTCGTCAGGAACTTCACCGACGCGAGCTTCGGCGAGCTGAACGCCCCTCCGTCAATCTGCAGGCCCTTCACGCCGCCGATCTCGACCGAGACGAGCGCCGCGCTGTTCGACACCGCACATGACTCGATGCGTGTCAGCGCACCGTTCGCGCCGATCTTCAGCCCCGTCATTTTCGTCGTGTTCGCAAGTGTCAGCTCACGAAGCCGCGTGAGCGACGGGAGCGACAGGACACCCGAAAACGTCTTATTTTTGAAGAACGCGCCACCGCCCTCGCCGTTTGTCGCGGACAGCGGATAGTTGACGCCGATGCCCTGCAGACCACTCAGATCCCACTCAGACACGTCGGACAAGCGGAGAAACGCATTGTTATAGTCAAACCCTGCCGTATACTGACCCACGCCCGTCAATCCTGGCGCTGCCAGCAGCACGGTTTCAAGATAGGGGATCTCGTAAAAGCTGTTGTTTCCTAGAACGCCAACATTCGCGTTCGTCGAAACGAGCGCAAACGTCGTCAGCGTGGTGCAGGCGCGCAAGGGCACTCCGCTCCAGACGACGCTTTCCGGCGCGATGAACACCGTCGGCCCATGGGCGTCAGTCTGCGCGCACTTGAACGTCTTATTGGTAGTGGTAGAGGCGGGACTCGTGACCGTCCACGCCGCTCTGGATGCGTCCATGAACGTGCCGAGCAGATTGAGACAGCCCGTGCCCGTGTTGCCGTCCGCATACGCGCCCTTTTCCGCTCCATTGCCGAGGGCCAGCGTCCGCGCCACTGGATCCAAAACGGTCGCGTTGAGCGTCCAGACACCATCGGAAATTGTCGCCGCCGCTCCCGCTTCGGCATCGTCCGCGACCGTCACCGTCCAGCGGTTGCGAAAGAGCGGACGCAGACGGATGTTCTGGTCGATCGTGAACGAAAGCGAGGCGGCGCGCCGCTGCTCCTTCGGCACGTTGCCCCACCAGTAGAAGACCTCCTGTCCGTCGACAGGGGCGATCGTCACCGTCTCGCCCGCGACATAGGAGTCCTTCTGCGGCGTCACGACCACAGCCTGTTCGGGATGGTTCTCGTCCAGCGTCAGGCTGATCGTGCACGCATACCCCGAACCCCATGCCAAATACTGGCAGTTCGCCGTCTTGAACGCATTCGGGAAGACGATGCCAACCAGATCCGACAGGCGATCTTCGCCATAGCGCGCGGCAAACGCGGCCCGTTCGACCGCCGTCGCCGTACGCGCCGACGAAACGACCTCCGACCAAGAGATCTCATGGCGCGGAATCTCAAAGAGCATCGTGTAGGCCGCCGTCTCAGCCGTGCCGAAGGCGATTTCGTCCAGCGAATCAAACGTCGGCGCCACGCTACGGAACACGACGTTCGTGATGTTGGGGGACTGGAATGCGCGCGCACCGAGCGTCCAGCCCGCAGCGCCGCCGAGGACGACGCGCACGAGCGACGGGCAGTTTGTCGCAATGTCCGCGCCGACCTTCGTCATCAAGTCATTCGCGCCCAGTTCAAGACCTTCCATGTTCGGACAGTTCGCAAACGAGTCCGCAGGCGGATCAACAATCGACGGCAGTCGCAGGACGCCGCGAAACTTCTTGTTGCGGAACATGTTGCTGCCATTGTTGGACGGAGAACTCGACTGCCGCGTTTCATCCCACTTTGTAGCACCACCATCGACAAAATGACGGATGCCGCTCAAGTCCCAGTCGGACACATCCGTATCCTGGATGAAACCGCTAGGGAAACCGCCGACGGAGCCGCCGATCACCGTGAGCTTCGGAGCCTTGAGCAAGAAGTTCTTTACATTGGCACTCATGAATGAGTTGTTGAGGATAATCCCCGTCACGTTCGGCTCGTCAATGAAAAGGTTCGCGGCCGTTGTCTGCTTGAAGACTTGTCCCGCGAATCCGTATTCGCCAAGCGTGCCGGGCGTGTAGACGGTGTCAAAACTTTTGCCATACTGGCCGCACAAAGCCATGCCATAGATGCGGGCGATTGACCACGCCGTTCCAGCATCATCCGCCACGCCGCCGCGCAAGTCGATGGTATTCGTCGCGTCCGCACCCCTTTCGAGAATGACGGACCCGCAGCCGTTCGTGCCGAGGGCCAACGTGTGCGCCGTTTCGTCCATCACGGAAACGTGAAGCGTCCATCCGCCGTCGGTGATGCTCGCGGGACTGTCGCCCGACGCGGGCGTATACGTCCAGCGCGGCTCATCCGCCCACAGCCCCGACGCCGCGCCGAGCGCGACGCTCCCGAAAAGAAGGAGAGCCGAAAGGTTCGTGGGGGGGGGGGGGGGGGGGGGGGGGGGGGGGGGGGGGGGGGGGGGGGGGGGGGGGGGGGGGGGGGGGGGGGGGG
>CAKTZI010000079.1 GCA_934635385.1 uncultured Kiritimatiellota bacterium
GTCTGATAGCCGACAACGTTCTTATGGTTGGAAATCTTCGGGAAATTGTCATTTGCGGGGGTGGCTGGTGAATTTGTCGTGCAGTAATGTGCAGTGTCCTGCGACGGGAGCGACAGATGCCTTGTGCCGAGTGGCAGGGGGCGCATGAAATATGGTATAATGCGCAAATTCAAACAGGATTTTCAGACAAAAGGTATCGAAATGGCAAAGACCGACATCACGGCGGACGAGCTCCGCGACCTCTATCTCAAGTTCTTCGAGTCGAAGGGGCACAAGATCATCCCCGGCGCCTCGGTGATTCCCGAAAACGACCCGACCGTCCTCTTCACGACGGCGGGCATGCACCCGCTCGTGCCGTACCTGATGGGCGCGATGGAGCATCCGGCGGGGACGCGCCTCACCGACGTGCAGAAGTGCGTCCGAACGGGCGACATTGACGCGGTCGGCGACGCGGCGCACCTCACGTTCTTCGAGATGCTCGGCAACTGGTCCCTGAACGACTACTTCAAGAAGGAGGCGATCAGCTGGTCGTTCGAGTTCCTGACGACGAAGCTCGGCTTCAGCCCCGAACAGCTCAACGTCACGGTCTTCCGCGGCGAGGGCCAGCCGGGCGAGGACGGCTACATCCCCGCCGACGAGGAGGCCGTCCAGATCTGGAAGTCGCTGGGGCTTCCCGACGAGCGGATCTTTCGCCTGCCGCGCGAGGACAACTGGTGGGGCCCGGCGGGCACGACCGGCCCGTGCGGCCCCGACACCGAGATGTTCATCGACACGGGCAAGCCGAAGTGCGGCCCCGACTGCCGCCCCGGCTGCCACTGCGGCAAGTACGTCGAGATCTGGAACGACGTCTTCATGCAGTACCTCAAGAACGAGGAGGGCAAGTTCGTCCCGCTCGGCCGGCACAACGTCGACACGGGCATGGGCGTCGAGCGCACGGTCTGCATGATGACGGGCGCGCCGACCGTCTACGATACCGAGATCTTCAGGCCGATCATGGAGAAGATCGACGCGCTGCGGGGAACGGACGGGGGCTCGGACGGCAGAACGGACGGGACTTCTGGCAGTCCCGAACCCTTGCCCATGGATGCAGAAGAAACCCTCCGCGCCCGCCGAATTGTCGCCGACCATATGCGCACGGCGACCTTCATCCTCTGCGACCCGAAGGGCGGCGTGAAGCCGGGAAACGTGGGTGCGAACTACGTGCTGCGGCGGCTCATCCGCCGCGCGGTGCGCTACGCGCGCCTGCTCGGCATCGCCGAGGGCTTCACCGTGAAGCTCGCCGAGGTCATCTGCGAGAAGTACCATCACGTCTACCCCGAGCTCAAGGCGAACCTCGCGCAGTGCCGCCTCGACCTGGAGGCGGAGGAGAGGCGCTTCAATGCGACGCTCGACAAGGGCGAGGCGATGTACCGGAAGGTCGCCGAGCAGCTGAAGGCGCACGGCCAGTCGCAGATCAGCGGCAAGACGGCCTTCAAGCTCTACGACACGTTCGGCTTCCCGTTCGAGATGACGTGCGAGATGGCGGCGAAGGACGGCCTCTCGGTCGACAAGGCAGGTTTCGAGGAGGCGAACCGCAAGCACCAGGAGCTGTCGCGCACGACGAGCGCGGGCGCGTTCAAGGCGGGGCTTCAGGACAACTCGGCGGTCGTCACGCGCATGCACACGGCGACGCACCTCCTGCACGCGGCGCTCCACCAGGTTCTCGGGCCGACGGCGCTCCAGAAGGGCTCGAACATCACGGCCGAGCGCCTGCGCTTCGACTTCACCTGGCCGCAGCCGATGACGGCGGAGGAGAAGGCGAAGGTCGAGGCGCTCGTCAACGAATGGATCGCCGAGGGCATTCCCGTCACGAAGAAGATGACGACCGTCGAGGAGGCGAAGAAGGAGGGCGCGATGGCGCTCTTCGGCGCGAAGTACGGCGACCAGGTCTCGCTCTACTCGATCGGCGACATCTCGAAGGAGATCTGCTGCGGCCCGCACGTTGCGAACACGAAGGAGCTCGGCAGCTTCAAGATCACGAAGGAGCAGAGCTCGTCCGCCGGCGTCCGCCGCATCAAGGCGGTCATCGGCAACCTGAGCTGAGCGTGTCGGCCCGCCCTTGACGGAATCCGAAAAATCGCATAAAATACGCACATTATGTTTGGAAAACTGAAATCGCTCTTCTCGACCGACATCGGCATCGACCTCGGCACGGCCAACTGCCTCGTGTACGCGAAGGATCGCGGCATCGTCATGCGCGAGCCGTCCGTCGTGGCGATTCAGGCCGGGTCCAAGCGCGTGCTGGCCGTCGGCGAGGAGGCGAAGCGCATGCTCGGCAAGACGCCGGGCAACATCGTCGCCATCCGTCCGATGAAGTCGGGCGTGATCGCCGACTTCGACATCACCGAGGCGATGCTCAAGTATTTCATCGAGAAGGTCTGTCCGCCGCGCTTCTACTCGAAGTACGCGAAGCCGCGCATGGTCATCGCCGTCCCCTCGGGCATCACCGAGGTCGAGAAGCGCGCGGTCGAGGACGCGGCGCACGCCGCCGGCGCGGGCGAGGTCTTCCTGATCGAGGAGCCGATGGCGGCGGCGATCGGCGTCGGGCTGCCGGTGTCCGAGCCGGAAGGCTCGATGATCGTCGACATCGGCGGCGGCACGTGCGAGGTGGCGATCATCTCGCTCGCGGGCATCGTCCACAGCTACTCGGCCCGCCAGGCCGGCGGCGACGCGATGGACGAGGCGATCATGAAGCATTTGAAGGACGTGTACAATCTCCTGATCGGGGAGCGTACCGCCGAGGAGATCAAGATCAAGATCGGCAGCGCCTATCCGACGGGCGAGGAACAGACCCTTGAGGTGCGTGGCCGAGACATTGTGGCGGGGTTGCCGAAGACTTTGACGATAACCTCCGAGGAGATCAGGAACGCCCTCAAGGATCCGGTGGCGCTGATCGTGGATGCCGTGCGCACCACGCTCGACCGCTGCGCGCCGGAGCTGTCGGCCGACCTGGTGGATCGCGGCCTGGTGCTTTCGGGGGGCAGCTCCCAGCTCCGGGGTCTCGACAGGCTTCTCGCGGCCCAGACGGGGCTTCCCGTCGTCGTGGCCGACGATCCGCTTTCGGCCGTGGCCGAGGGCACGGGTGTCGTCATGAACGAAATCGACTTCCTCGCCCGGAACAGGCGGGCTTCGTGAAGTCGAGGGCGACGGGTTCGGTCATCGTGGGCGCGGTTGCGGCGGTCGGGGCGTTGGCCCTGGCCGTCTGTCCGGCGATTGCCGTCGAGGCGGTCTATCCGGTCGAGCACGCGAAGCGGGCGTTCGCGACGCGCGTCTGGTCGCGCGTGAAGGGGCTCTTCCGCGCGTCCGCCGCGTCGGCGGAGAACGTGCGCCTGAAGCGCGAGGTCGCCGCGCTCGCGCTTCTCCGGGGCGACGTGGAGCGGCTGGAGGCGGAGAACGCGCGGCTCCGGCGGGGCCTGTCCCTCGCGGCGCGTGCGCCGGAGACGTGGCTCGCGGCGGGCGTCCTCGCGACCGGCGGCGGCGCGGCGGGCGCGCGCACGTTCCTGCGCGTCGATCGCGGCGCGCTCGCGGGCGTGAAGAAGGGGGCGGTCGTCGCGGTGCCGGAGGGGCTTGTCGGCCGCGTCGTGTCCGTCACGCCCCACACGGCGGAGGTCGCGCCCCTCGTGGACCCGTCGGTGAAGGTTCACGTCCGCGTCGAGGGCGAGGGCCGCGTGCGCGGCGTCCTGTCCGGCGGCACGGACGACGCGCTTGTCCTGCGTTCGCTGCAGGGCGACCTGTCCGGCGTGTCGTCGCCCGTGGCGCGCGCCCGCGTCTTGACATCCGGCCTGGGCGGCGTCTTCCCGCCGGGGCTTGAGATCGGCACTTGGATCCAGTTCCACACGAACGCGAACAGCGTGGTGACGGGTGAAGTGCTGCCGGCCGTCGAGTTCTCGACGCTTGAGGAGGTCTTCATCCGCCGTGAGAAATAGCCTGCTCCAGCTCGTCTTCTGCCTGCTGCTGCTGGTCTTCGGGGCTGGGGCGGAGGAGTTGCTGCCGCGCGTCCTCGGCGTCGGCTTCCCGATCCTGCTCGTGGCGGTGCAGCTCGTCGCGGTGCGCGGTTCGGCCGTGACGCTCTCGGTCTTCGCGATTGCCGCCGGGGCGTTCGAGGACGCGCTGGGGGCGCTGCCGCCGGCGGCGAGCGCGAGCTACTTCCTCGCCGTCGCGTGGGGCGTGAACCGCCTCGGCTTCGCGCGCGCGGGGGCTGCCCTCACCTATCCCGGCTATCTCCTGTGGCTGTGGATCTGGACGGGCGCGAGCGGCGGCGGCATCTTCGGTCGGCTGCTCGTGTCCGTGCCCGTCGGCTTCGCGACGGCCTGTGCGGTCTCTCTCGTCTACCTCTGGGCGGAAAGGGGGGCGGCGCTCGATGAAGCGGGCTGATGCGGCGACGGTGGGCTTCGTCTCCTGCTGGGCGCTGGCGGCGCTGTTCGTCGTCGGCCTCGTGCGGCTTGGCGTGAAGCTGCGCGAGTTCCAGGTCGAGGACGCGGCGGACTACCGGGGCGCGGCGAGCCGCCAGAGCGAGCGGCGCGTGCGGACGGCCGGGATGCGCGGGCGGATCCTCGACCGCCATGGCCGCGTGCTGGCGGAAAGCCGCCTGGCGCAGAGCCTCGTCTGCGAGCCCGCGCGCTTCCAGCGGCGCCGCTATGACCAGACCGTGCGCGCGATGGGCGAGGCGATCGCCGCGCTCGGCCGCGCCCTTGGCCGCGCGGCGGGGCCGTCCACGAACGCGATCGCGCGGCACGTGCACCAGCTGCGCGCGATGCCGCTCGTCGTCTGGCACGACCTGGACGAGCGCGAGCTCGCCGTCTTCGCCGAGCGCGAGGGCGAACACCCCGGCTTCGCCATCGCGGCGGAGGAGGTGCGGGCCTATCCGTTCGGCCCGCTCGCGGCGCAGCTCATCGGCTACGTCGGGCGCGACAGCGGCGCGGGCGAGGCCGCCGCCGGCGAGAAGTTCCACTTCTACCTGCCGGAGTTGCGCGGCCGCGCGGGTCTGGAGGTCTACTACGACAGCTACCTGCGCGGCGTGCCGGGCGTGAACCTGCTGACGGTCGATGCGAACAGCTACACGATCCGCACGCAGGTCGTCGAGGAGCCGCAGAAGGGCCTCGACCTGCGCCTCGCGCTCGACGTGCGGCTCCAGCAGGAGGCCGAGCGCCAGCTTGCGGGCCACGCGGGCGCGTGCGTCGCGCTCGATCCGCGCACGGGCGACGTCCTCGCGTTCGCGAGCGCGCCGGGGTTCGACCCGAACGACTTCGTGCCGCGCCTCGACCCGGCGCTCTACCGGCGGCTCGCGGACGATCCGGCGAAGCCGCTCCTGAACCGCGCGTCCGGCGGCGCCTACGCGCCCGGCTCGACGTTCAAGCCCCTGACCGCGCTGGCCGGGCTCTCGGTCGGGTATCCGGCGGAGGCGACGTATCCGTGCGACGGCGTCTACGCGCGCGGCGGCCTTCGCCTCCGCTGCGCGAGCCGCTGGGGGCACGGCGAGATCGACCTGCGGCACGCGCTCATGAAGAGCTGCAACCCCTACTTCTGCAACCTCGCGGCGGAGATCGGCACGAACGCGATCTGCCGCACGGCGCGGGCGTTCGGCCTCGGCGCGAAGACGGGGATCGACCTTGGCGTGGACAGGACGGGCGTCGTGCCGGACGCGGACTGGAAGGAGCGCCAGTACCACGAGCGCTGGTTCTTCGGCGACCTCGTGCAGATGTCGATCGGCCAGGGCATGCTGCTCGCCTCGCCGCTTCAGATGGCGCGCGTCGCGGGCGCGCTGGGGACGGGCTACCTCGTCACGCCGCGCCTGCGGGCGGACGCGCCGGCCGAGCGGCGTCCGCTGCCGTTCCGCGAACGCGACCTGCGCGTCGTGCGCGAGGGGATGCGGATGGTCGTCGCGGGCGACGGCACGTCGCGCGGCACGGGCTGGCGCGGCGGGCTGGACGTGCCGGTCCCCGTGTCGGGCAAGACGGGCACGGCCGAGGTCGGCGCGGGCGAGCGGCGGCGCAAGAACACGTGGTTCATCGCCTACGCGCCGTCGGACGCGCCGCGCATCGCCGTCGCGATGGTGGTCGAGAACGGCGAGTCGGGCGGCGGCACGACGGCGCCGAAGGTCGCCGAGGTGCTGAAGCGGTTCTTCGAAGGGGAGCAAGTCTCTCACGACGCTCGTGTCCCTCACGTCACCTCGTCGTCGGCGGCGGGAAAGGAGGCGCTGCCATGATCGGGCATTTCCTCCGGCGGTTCGACTGGCTGCTCTTCGGCGCGATGCTCGCCCTCATCGCCGTCGGCACCGTCACGATCTACTCGGCGGGCCACGCGCGCGCGGCGGCGTTCTTCCACGGCGTGTGGCGGAGCAATCTCGCGACGGCGGCGTTCGGGCTCGTCCTCTACTTCGCGCTCGCGGCGTTCGACTACCGCAGGTACCTCGACTTCCTCGCCGTGCCGGCCTACGCCGTCTCGCTCGTCTGCCTCGTCGCGGTGCTGCTCGTCGGGTCGGAGGTCTACGGCGGCAAGCGGTGGCTCTGGTTCTTCCAGCCGAGCGAGATCTCGAAGCTCGGCGTCATCACGCTGCTCGCCGCGCTGCTGGGCGGGCGCTGGTTCGCGTGGCTCGGCGGCTTCCGTGGCTTCTGCCTCGCGGCGGCGCTGATCGGCGTGCCGGCGCTGCTCATCCTCGCGGAGCCGGACCTGGGGACGACGCTGACGCTCGTGCCGGCGACGGTGGCGATCCTGTTCGTCGCGGGCGTCTGGCGCAAGGGGCTCGTCACGCTCCTCGCGGCCGGGGCGCTCGCGGCGGCCGCCGTGCTGGGCGCGGTCTACGAGGCGGAGAAGCCGGGCGTCGCGCCGGAGCGGCGCGCGCGGATCCTGCGCTGCGTGCCGCTGAAGCCGCACCAGGTCAAGCGCGTGCGCGTCTTCCTCTTCCCGGAGGAGGACCTGCGCGGCGCGGGCTGGAACCTGCGGCAGGCGAAGCTGTCGATCGGCTCGGGCGGCTATGCGGGCAAGGGCATCGGAAAGGGCGAGCTGAACCACCTGAAGTACCTGCCGCCGTCCATCTCGATGAACGACTTCATCTTCTGCGTCTACGCCGAGGAGACGGGATTCCGGGGGACGCTCCTGCTGCTGGGGCTGTTCGGCGTCCTGCTCGTCAGCGGCTGCCGCGTCGCCGCCTTTGCGGCGGACGCGCGCGGCCGGCTGCTCGCGCTCGGCTTCTCGACGCTGGTCTTCGCGCACGTCTACGTCAACATCGCGATGTCCATCGGGCTGGTGCCCATCACGGGCCTGCCCCTTCCGTTCATTTCGTCGGGACGCACGTTTCTCCTCACGGTGATGTGCGGCCTCGGCCTCATCCAAAGCGTATCCATCCACAAATAAGGAAAACAACATGATTAGTCTCAATCCGCTCAACTGGTTCAAGCGCTCCAAGATGAAGCGCGAGATCATCATCAACGTCGAAAGGCTCGAAACGCGCGTCGCCGTCATGGAGAACGGCCGGCTGGAGGAGTTCATGGTCGAGCATCCCGAGGAGGAGCGCCTCGTCGGCAGCGTCTTCAAGGGCCGCATCCAGAACCTGGAGAACGACCTCCAGGCCGCGTTCGTCGACATCGGCCTCAAGAAGAACGCCTTCCTCCACTACTGGGACATGACGCCGGACGCGGACGCGCTCCTCGACGACGAGGACGACGCCGAGAAGCGCAAGGGCCAGAAGGGCGGCCGCAAGGCGACCCGCCTCTCCGACCAGGAGATCGCCAAGCGCTTCCCGTCCGGCTCCGAGATCATCGTGCAGGTCACGAAGGGGCCGATCTCGACGAAGGGGCCGCGCGTGACGGCGAACCTGTCGATCCCCGGCCGCTACCTCGTCATGATGCCCGGCACGAAGATCCGGGGCGTCTCGAAGAAGATCGGCGACGCGCAGGAGCGCCGCCGCCTGAAGAAGATCCTCGACAAGCTGCCGCTCCCCGAGAACGTCGGCCTCGTCGTCCGCACCGTCGGCGCGGGGGCGTCGGCCCGCGCGTTCGCGCGCGACCTCCGCAACATCCTCTCCGTCTGGAACGAGATGCAGGGCAACGTCAAGAACCTGCGCACGCCGTGCTGCATCTTCCAGGAGCCGGACCTCTGCGAGCGCGTGATCCGCGACTGGCTGACGGAGGACGTGGACGCGATCGTGATCGACGACGCGAAGGCCTACGAGTCGATGCGCGACCTCACGGCCCGCATCTCGCGGCGCGCCCGCTCGAAGATCCGCCGCTACGACGGCGAGACGGGCATCTTCGAGCACTACGGCATCGAGCGCCAGCTGCACGACGCCTTCTCGCGGCAGGTGCCGCTCAAGTCGGGCGGCTACCTCGTCATCGACGAGACGGAGGCGCTCATTGCCGTGGACGTGAACACGGGCCACTACAAGGGCAAGGGCAGCCAGGAGGAGGCGATCCGCGAGGTGAACCTGGAGGCGGTGGACGAGGTGGCGCGCCAGCTGCGCCTCCGGAACATCGGCGGCCTCGTCGTCCTCGACCTCATCGACATGAAGTCGCGCAAGCACCAGCGCGAGGTGTACCGGGCGCTCAAGACGGCGCTGCGGCGCGACCGCGCGCGGACGAACGTGCTGGAGATCTCCGAGCTGGGGCTTCTGGAGATGAGCCGCCAGCGGCAGGACTCGTCGATCCTCTCGCAGCTCACCTCGACGTGCCCGTACTGCCACGGCCACGGCGTCGTGAAGTCGCCGATGGCGATCTCGATCGAGATCCAGCGGCGGCTGTCGGCGCTCCTGCGCAAGGCCGAGGCGGAGAAGAGGCCCTTCGAGCCGAAGATCGTGATCGCACCGCAGGTCATGCACCGCCTGAAGACGGAGGACAGCGCGATCCTCGCCCAGCTGCAGAAGGACTTCGACACGCGCCTGACGTTCGTCTCGGAGCTCCACCGCCACCCGGAGTCGTTCTCGATCCTCGACGCGGCGACCGCGCAGGTCCTCTACTCGCAGAGCTGAGGCGACGCTTTCCGGCGACCCGTGCGCGGCGCGGTGGTGCCCTTGATTTGGGCCGCCGGAAAAGGTATAATGCAGAGACATTTAGACTCGCACTGTAACCACAGCAGTCTGTAACCACAAAAACAACAAGGAACTGGTACATGGCAAAGAAGATCATGGTTGACGGCAACACCGCCGCGGCCCAAATCGCCTTCGCGTGCTCCGAAGTCGCGGCGATCTACCCGATCACCCCGTCCTCGCCGATGGCGGAAACGTGCGACGAGCTCGCGTCGGCGTGCAAGACGAACATCTGGGGCTCGATCCCCTCCATCGTCGAGATGGAGTCCGAGGGCGGCGCCGCCGGCGCCGTGCACGGCTCGCTCACGACGGGCTCGCTGACGACGACCTTCACGGCGTCGCAGGGCCTTCTCCTGATGATCCCGAACATGTACAAGATCGCGGGCGAGCTCGCCCCGACCGTGTTCCACGTCTCGGCCCGCTCCCTCGCGTGCCAGGGCCTCTGCATCTTCGGCGACCAGGGCGACGTCATGGCGTGCCGCCAGACGGGCTTCGCGATGCTCTGCTCGAACTCCGTGCAGGAGGCGCACGACATGGCGATGGTCGCGCACGCGTCCACGCTGGAGTCGAAGGTCCCGTTCCTCCACTTCTTCGACGGTTTCCGCACCTCGCACGAAGTCCAGAAGATCGACGAGATCCCGACCGAGGTCATCCGCGAGATGATCGACGACAAGTTCGTCGAGGACTTCCGCAAGCGCGCGCTCGACCCGGAGCATCCGACGATGCGCGGCACGGCGCAGAACCCCGACATCAACTTCCAGGGCCGCGAGAGCTGCGAGAAGTACTACGAGGCGACGCCCGCAATCGTCCAGAAGTACATGGACAAGCTCGCGAAGCTCACGGGCCGCGCGTACAGGCTCTATGATTACGTCGGCGCGCCGGACGCGGAATACGTCGCGATCGCGATGGGCTCCGGGTGCGACACGCTCCACGAGACGGTGGACGCGCTCGTCAAGGAGGGCAAGAAGGTCGGCCTCGTGAAGGTGCACCTCTACCGTCCGTTCTCGATGAAGGACTTCGTGCAGGCGATCCCCGCGACCGTGAAGGTCATCACCGTCCTCGACCGCACGAAGGAGCCGGGCGCGATCGGCGACCCGCTCTACCTCGACGCGTGCGCCGCGATCGGCCAGGCGAAGCAGCAGGGGCTCGTCTCGTTCGCCTATCCGAAGATCCTCGCCGGCCGCTACGGCATCGGCTCGAAGGACTTCACGCCGCAGATGTGCGCGAACATCTTCAGAAACATGGCGGCCGAGAAGCCGCTTGACCGCTACGTCGTGGGCATCGTCGACGACGTGAACCAGCACCAGTACCTCCTCGGCGACGACACGTTCGTCGTGCCGAAGGGCGACCGCAAGGAGTGCATGTTCTGGGGCCTTGGCGCGGACGGCACGGTCGGCGCGAACAAGAAC
>CAKTZI010000080.1 GCA_934635385.1 uncultured Kiritimatiellota bacterium
GTCGCCTACGTCGTCTCCCTCGCCCATGTTCTCGGCTGCTCCATCGAGGACATCCTCGAATACGTCTGATTCGCATTTCGGAAAAGTCGGCGACTCGGCGACTCGACGACTCGGGCGGAAAAATCCTGGGCAGGGTTGACGTGCAGACAGATTTATGAGATAATTCCTCCGCTTGTATACAAGAAGGAGGCTGGACAATGAAACGAACACTGAAGTCAAGTCGTGAACTCGGTCATGCGCGAACCGTTCGGTTCGCCGCCGTGACGGGTCTGGTTCTCACGAATATTACCCCCCTCCCCCCCCCCCCCGGTAGCGGCGGATGAAGGGGCGGCGCGCGAGACGCGGATTCTCGCCGCGCTGAAGGGGACGCCGAGTGAGCGCGAAGCCCCGCGCGACATCCTCGTCAACAGGCCCGACTATGTGGTCTTCGTTCCGCGTCAGCCGCGCGACCCGAAGCTGCGCGACCCGAAGAAGCCGGGGGACACCTACAACGACCACTTCCAAGTCATAGAGGATTCCACGCGCGGCCTGCTGTACGCCTTCTGGACGCAGGCTTCGCGCGAGGGCGCCATCGACCAGCACATCGCCTTCTCGAAGAGCGCCGACCGCGGGCGCACGTGGACGGATCCCGTCATTCTCGCGGGTTCGCCGAACATGAGCAATCCGGGGCTGCTGGCCAGTTGGCAGCAGCCGATGCTCGCGAAGACGGGGCGGCTTTACTGCCTGTGGAACCTGTCGGTCACCAACAGCAAGGTGCAGTCGTTCGGCGCCTGCTGGGGAGCCTACTCGGACGATGGGGGCGAGACCTGGTCGCGTCCGCAGTCCACGCCGCTGAAGCAGATGGCGTACGACGCGATTGCGGGTGCGCCGGACTGGATCAACTGGCAGAGGCCGCTTCGGCTGGGCGCGGGGGGACGGTTCCTCGTCGGCTGTTCGCGCACGGGCAAGGCGCCGTGGGACAGGGCCTGGGGCACGCGGACGGAGTTCTGGCAGTACGAGAACATCGACGACAACCCGGAAATCCCGGACATCCGCATCTCGATGTTCGCCACGAACCGGCTGGCGTTGACGACGGCCGAGGTCGAGAAGATTCCCGGCACGTTCACGGATTCCCAGATGGCGGCAGAGGAGGCGTCAATCGCCAAGCTGCCCGACGGACGGCTCTTTGCCGTGATGCGTTCCTCTGTCGGGTCGCCCATCTGGAGCCAGAGCCGTGACGCGGGGCGCACGTGGAGTGCGCCGAAGCTGCTGTGCGACCGTGACGGCGGCAAGCCGTTCCTGCATCCGCGTTCGCCCGTGCCGTTCTACGACTGGAAGGGCCCGGAGGCGGGCAGCGGAACTTACTTCGCGCTCATCCACAACACGTTTGACTTCAACGGGAAGTCCGCCTATCAGCGCCGCGGGCCGCTCTATCTCATCGCGGGAACGTTCAAGCCCGATGCCGAGCAGCCCGTCTGGTTCGGGAAGCCGAAGCTCTTCGCGCCGCGCGAAGACGGCAACTCCTTCTACACGAGCTATCTCGTGCTGGACGGCAAGGGCGTGCTGTGGTACAACGACATGAAGTTCTATCTCTGCGGCCGCATCATCGGCCCCGAATGGTTTGACTGATTTGACAGAAAAGAAAGGAACAACAGACATGAAGACAAGACTGGAAAACGGATGCCGTATCGTCTGCGCGTGCGCGGGTTTTGCCGCGCTCGTGTCGGGCGCACAGGCCAAGACGCTCGCGTGGTATCGCTTCGACGAGGCCGCGCCGGGCGAGAAGCCGACGGCGGGCGAGGCGACGGTTCTCAACGCCGTCGATTCCGCGCTCTTCCCCGCCACGGCGTGGACGGAGGCGAAGGACGGAAGCTATTCGACGGATGCGACCTACCTTGCGACCTACGCCGACGCATTCCCTTCGGTCGCAAAGGTGTATGATCCGCTGTCGGGGGCATTGACGGGCAACGAGCGGTGTCTTCTGTTCAAGGCGAACGGCACAAAATGGGGCGACAGCTACGGGACGTTCCTGACCGTCGCGGACGACGAGCGGTTGCATGTGCCGTCCGTGACCGTCGAGCTGTTTGCGCGCTTTGATGGTTCGGCGGATTTGCCGCTTCGGCGGAATCTGCTCGTCTATCCGAGCGACAACGGGCCGATGGTCTGGTCTTTGCGTGTGGCCGAAGTGGGCGTACCCGAGTTCCGTGTGGCCTATTCGAAGGATGGCGTGGCGACGAACGGCAACACGCTTTACGGCGACCTCTCGATCAAGGACGGCAAGTGGCATCATCTCGCGCTTGTCGTGGACGGTTCGGGTTCGGCGATTAAGGTGTCCGTGTATCAGGACTATCGGCTCGTCAAGTCCGAGTGGCTGGGTGGGCCGCTCTGCTATGGCACGGCGGGCAAGCCGCTTTCCATCGGGCACGAGGCGGGCGTGGCCTACGGCGCGTGGCCGGGGCTGATCGACGAGGTGCGCATCTCGGACGCGCCGCTTTCGCCCGACCAGTTCCTGCGCCCGAACACGGGCTGGGCGAACTGCCACCCCGAGACGGTCGTGTACGTGCCGTTCGGCGGCCTGCCGTTCTTCGGGAGCGATGCGCTGTCGTCGTCCGTCCTGCTGAACCAGGCCGTCCCGACCGCCTTTGCGACAATCAGCGGCGTTTTCCTGTCGGAGACGGGACACGCCTCGCTGTCGAACGAGGTCGCGGCGGCGAATGAGCGGCGCGAACTGTTGTCCGCGACCTCCGTCACGAACGAGGCGGCGCTCTTCACGACGGTGCGGAGCGACTCGTATGACCTGTGCCCGGCCATTTGGGTGAACGATGTGGTGGATAGCACCCACACCGCGCTCACGAACTCGTTCACGTTCGAGATCTTCGGCAAGTTCGAGAAGCCGTCCGGGAAGGGACAATCCAAGACGAGCTACCTGTTCCACGCCATCACGTCGAAGGGTTCGGTCATCGTCTCCGTGAAGCCGGACGGCACGGCCGTCCTGCAGCCGGGCTGGACGGTGGTCGGCTCGGCGCAGATCTGCGACGACGCGTGGCATCATGTCGCGATTACCTACGACAAGCCGACGCAGACGTTCGCCCTCTACGTTGACTACCGCCTGATCGGCTCGAAGGCGGGCATCGAGGTCGTGGCGGACGGTGTCCCGACGTGGTGCCCGAACATCCAGGTTCTCAACGGCTATCACAACGACCAGGCGGGCGTTCACGGCCTGTCGGACGGCTTCCGCCTGACGGCGCGTGCGCTGACGCCGCAGGAGTTCCTGACGGGACACGCCGTCGCCGACTCGGACTACGCCGCGTGGATCGACTTCGAGGACGACACGTGCGTTGAGCCGTATGCGGACGTCACGCCGGAGGGCGTGTTCGTCGCGACGGCAGACGGCGCGCAGCCGAGCCTGTCGAAACGGCGTCCCGGCAAGTGGCTGGAGGCGGCGGACGGTACGCCGGGACGGGCGAACCGGGGCGGGCTGGCGCTGTCCGGCGGCTCGGCCGTCTGGGGACGCAACCTGATGATCGAGAACCTCGCGAACCAGACGGTCGAGTTCTTCCTGCGCGGCACGGCGTCGGAGGAGGGCGCGTCCCTCGTGCGGCTGGCCGACGGTTCGGGCGAGACCGTGTGGGCCGTCGAGGCCGCGGCGGGTGGCGCGGCGCGCGTGCGCGTTGGCGAGAGCGCCCACACGTTCGAGGCGGCGCACCTGGCGGACGGTTCGTGGCATCACTGGGCGGTCACGTTCGCTTCCGGCGCGGACGCGGAGTCGGACACCACCGTCGTCACGCTGTGGGAGGACGGCTCGTCCGTTGGTTCGTTCACGGCGGCGGGGACGCTGACGCGCACGTTCACGTCCTCGTCGCTCGTGGTCGGCGGCGGCGCGGCGTTCACGGGGAACATCGACGAGATCCGCATTTCGCCGCGCGTGCTGGACGCGGACGAGATGCTGCGCCGCTACCGCACGGGCGTCCTCTTCCTTGTGCGCTGATCCAATGGGGACGGTCAAGATGGCGAACGGAAAGCGGAGCCTCGTCTGTCTGGTCGCGGCGGCGCTTCTTGGCTCGGCGTGGGCGTTCCGTCCGCCCGTGGACTCACGGGACGGCGTGACGCTCGCGTTCGAGGGGTTCGACGAGAAGACGGACACGCCCGCGCTGTGCGTGGTCGAGCGCAGCGCGGTGCAGCCGTTCTCGGTGCGCCTGCGGGCGACGAACGCGGGGCCTGTCCCCGCGAAGGGGGCTTTCCGCGTCTGGGTGAACGACGACTGGGAGTTGGTGGACTCGCCCCCGCCCGCCGAACTCGCGCTGGCGACGAACGAGACGCGCATCCTGTCGTTTGCCGTCCGGGCGAAGCCGGGGCGCGCACTGAACGCGCTCTATCCGATTCACGCCTCGTGGACGCTGCCGGGCGGTGAGCCGCTTCATCCGATCGCCATCTTCCGTGCGAAGGATGCGCCGCCGCGCGTCTCGGCGGCAAAGGCGCCTTCCGTCCCTCAAAGGGGCCGTGTGCGGCTGGACAAGTTTCCGGCGACCGTCTGGACGGAGATGAACGGGCGCGTCGAGCCGCTGGCGGGCGGTGCGTCGTTCGAGCCGGCGCAGGTCGCGGCCGAAGGCGGCGTCAGGCCCGGATTCACGTGCCATCCGCCGTGGCAGGGCGGCGCGGGCGTAGTTTGGCGCGACATTCCGCTGGAACTGCCCGAGACGCGGCCGTGTGCGATCCGCTTCGCGACGGCGCTGCTGGCCGAGGCCGGCCTCACGAGCGACGGCACGGAACACAAGGTCTTCGTGGTCGAGGACGGAAAGGCAACGGAGGTTTTCTCGCGCTTCAGCGCCGCGCGGTCGTGGACGGACGGCACGGCGGATCTGACACCGTGGGCCGGGAAGTCCATGACGCTGCGCCTCTGGGTCGGGCCGGGCCCGAAGAGGAACACGACCTGCGACCGGTGCGGATGGGCCGATCCCGTGCTGGAAATCGGAAAGATGCCGCCCGCGCCCACGGAAGCCGAGTGGACGAACCGCGAGCAGTCGGCCCGGAAGGCCGCGCGCGCCGCATGTGCGCGCGGAACAGATGTCTCGAAGCTCCGCTTTGCGCTGAAGGGACGCGAGGGCGTCTTCGGCGCGGCGTGGGCACTGGGGAAGCAGGGCGTGTTCGATGGTGTGCTGACGTTCGCGGACGGTGCGCGCGACCTGACGTATCGCGGCTTTTCGTGCGAGGTGGACGGCGATGCCGTCGGCGGCGTGCTGGCCGCCCGGATGTGCGCGCGCGTGGAGACGAAGGCGGAAGCCGACGCGGCGGTTGTCACGCACTGGCTGGAGCCGCGCGACAAGGGCGAGGCGGCCATACCGCTCCGGGTGCGGATCCGGGCGGAGCGCGGCGCATTGCGGATGGCCTGGGACATGCCCGGCGTGACGCGCAGCGCACGGGGCGAGCCGCGCTACACGAGCCTGTCGCTCGGCGAGGGCTCGCTGCCCGCCGAACGCGCCTACGCGGGCTTCGGCAACGTGATCGAACAGCCGCGCGACTTCAGCCTCGGCGTGACGGGATTCGAGCTTTCGACGCGCCATGTCGGCGCGGACTACGCGAACGGGCTTTCGCTCGTGCAGGCGACGGACGTCTTCCCCGACGCGCTCGTCTGCAGCCGGGCGCGGAAGCAGTATGCGCTCGTCACGCACAACGACGCGACGTTCACGTTCGTGCCGTCCGCGAAAGGGGCGTTCGCCGCCGCGCGGCATTTCCGCGACGTGAGCGGCTACAGTCCGGGGCCGGGCGTCGGGACGCTGCTCGGTCGGATGTGCCTTGACCAGTGGTGGGGCATCGACTACGACCGCGTGGCGGCGGATGTCGCGCGCGCGGCGAAATACGGCGTGCGGGACGCGGTCTTCGTGAAGCACGACTGGCAGCGGTGGGGCTACGACTTCCGTCTGCCGGACGTCTTTCCGCCGCGCGGCGATGCGGCGGCGTTTCGGCGGCTGCGCGAGGCGTGCACGCGTTCGGGCTGGCTCTTCGTGCCGCACGACAACTACATCGACTTCTACCCGGACGCGGACGGCTTCTCGTATGACAACATCGTCTTCAATCCCGACGGTACGCCCTACGAGGCCTGGTACAACGGTGGGCCGCGAGCCCAGAGCTACCGCACGCTGCCGCACGCCTTCCGTCCGTGGCTCGACCGCAACGCCGCGCTTCTGCGCCGGGCGGCCGCGCCGGACGGCATCTTCATCGACGTTTTCGCGGCCATCGCCCCGTTCGACTACTACGACCGTGCGGGGGCCTTCTATCCCAAGGCGCGCACGTCGCGGGCGTGGGGCGCGGCGTTCGACGCCTACCGCGCCGGACTGGGCAAGCCGCACGCCGTCACGATCTCGGAGGCGGGGACGGACGCGCTCGTCGGACACCTCGATGCCGGGCAGAGCGACCACTTCCCCGCGCGCCGCTGGATGCCGGAGACGGCGTTTGCGGATGCCGAGCGTGTGCCGTGGCACGACATGGCGACGCACGGGCGGTTCGTCCTGTTTGCGGGCGGGCTCGGCGACCAGCGCTATTCCGCGCCCGACTGGACGCGCTGGGGCGACACGGTGCGGCACGGCTACGGAAGCGACGACTACCTCTGCACGACGGTGATCGGCGGACGCGCCCCCATGTGCGACGGCCCCTTCAGCCGCCGGGCGGTGATGACGTACTGGCTTCTGCACGACGTCTGCGCCGCGCTGGCGCGGTCTTCGTTCGAGTCCCTGACGTTCGGCGGCAACATCCATCGCCAGCACGCGACGTTTTCGGACGGCGGCGAGGTGTGGATCAACCGCGAGACGAATGCCGTCTGGACGGTCGCGGGCAATGTCGCGCTGCCGACGTACGGTTTTCTGGCGAAGGCGCCGGGGTTGGAGGCGGGCGTCTCGCTTCGGAACGGACGGCGGTGCGCGTACGCGGCAGCCGACGGGCTCACGTTCGTGGACGCCCGGCCGGGCGCAGAGGGGACGGACCGCGCGCTCGTCGATTTCGGCGGCATCCGTACGGACGGCGCCTTTCGCCTTGACAGTCGGGAGGCGGCGTGGATTCTCACGCCCCTGCCCGGTTCGCGTCCGTTCCGCGCGCGGATCGACTTGGGCGCGTTCGGCGCAGGCGGTCGCCGCGTCGAGCGCGTGGAGGCGGTCGAGCCGGAGAAGGGCGCGAAACCTGTCGCGTGGCGGCAGAAGGGCGAACAGCTCGGCTTCTCGGCGGATGGAAAGGCGTTCGCCTACCGAATCGTGTTCGCGTCCGAGACGGATGCCTCCCGCGCGGTTGGCGTGCGCACGGCGGCGTTGGACGGGGATGCCTGGGCGGATAGCGTCTGGCTTTCGGTGCGGAATGCCCCCGTCGAGGACGGCATCATCGGCGACGCGACATCGGCCGCGCCCGGCACGAGCGGATTCGTCTGCTCGTACACGAACGCCGGCCCCGTCGTTTCGGCCCGGTGGATGACGGCCGGCCTTGGCGTCTACGAACTGTACGTCAACGGTCGCCGCATAGGATCGGACTTCCTGAAGCCGGGCTTCACCGACGGACGGAAGACGAAGTACGCCTTCACGTACGACATCACCGGCGCTTTCCGCCGCGCGAAGGGCGAGGCGAATGCCCTCGCGGCGGAGGTGTCCGCCGGCTGGTGGCGCGACAAGATCGTCACGCCGACGGGACACAAGGGGTTTGTCGGACGCAAGAGCGCCTTTCGCGGCGTCCTGGAGCTGCGGTTCGCGGACGGCTCGATGCGGCGGTTCGGCACGAACACGAACGACTGGCGCGCGGGCATTGCCGGGCCGGTCACGCAGGCCTCGATCTTCGACGGCGAACATTTCGACGCGCGACGGAAGCCGGGCTTCGCCGCGGGGCAGGGCTTGGGCGTGCCGGAGGTGAACGACGAGTTCAAGGGCGAGATCCTGCCGACGGACGGCGCCGAGGTCGTCTTGCGGCACGACCTGTCGCTGAAGCCCGTGCGCGCCTACGTCTGGCGCGGCGTCGAGGACGTGTCGGCGGCGGCGTTCGGGAAGGTGAAGGTCGTGCGGGAGTTTACGCCCGGTGGGCCGTTTGCGGTCGGGGCGGGCGAGACGCTTGTCATCGACTTCGGCCAGAACGCGGCGGCCGTGCCGGCGTTCCGCTTCTCGGCGGCGGAAGGGACGGTGCTGACGGCACGTCCGGCGGAGATGCTGAACGACGGCGGCGGGCTCAGGTCGCGCGGCAACGACGGCCCGGAGGGAAGCGTGTACCGCGCCAACCTGCGCGCCGGACATGAGACGGGGCGGCTGCTGACCTATACGTTTGCCGGCGAAGGCGTGGAGGCGTACTGCCCGCGCTTTACCTATTTCGGCTACCGCTATCTCTCCATCACGGCGACGGCGCCGGTCACGATTCAGCGCATCGTCAGCGTGCCAGTGTCGTCCATCGCAAGGGACAGGGAACTCGGCTCGCTTGTGACGGGCGACAGGGACGTGAACCGCCTCATTTCCAACATCCGCTGGGGGCAGCTTTCAAACTATCTCTCCATACCGACGGACTGTCCGCAGCGCAACGAGCGGCTGGGCTGGGCGGCGGATACGCAGGTCTTCTGCGAAGCGGCGAGCTTCAACGCCGACGTGTACGGCTTCCTGCGCAAGTGGATGCGCGACATGCGAGACGGACAGGACGCGCGCGGCAGCTTCCCGGCGGTCGCGCCGCGTGCGCAGTACGGCGGGGATCTGATGCGCATCGGCTGGGCCGACGCGGGCGTGGTCGTGCCGTACCAGATGTTCAGGCAGTCCGGCGACCGGCGCATCGTCGACGAGAACTGGGCGGCGATGGAGAAGTTTGTCGCGCACGTCAGCGAGACGCGGTATGCGTTCTGGAACGGCATCGTCAACGAGTGCGGCTGGTACCAGTGGGGCGACTGGCTGTCGCTGACGAAACTCGAAAGCTGTCCGTACAAGCCCGAGTATTCGGCGTTTGAGACGGATGCGAACGGCCGGCGGCAGATCAAGCCCGATGCCGTCCGCTACTGGAACTATCTGGGCGGATGCCATTGGCTTCAGGATGCGCAGATGATGGCCGAAATGGCCGAGGGGACGGGACGCGACGCGGAGGCCGCGAAATACCGCGCGAGGACGGCGATGGCGAAAGACTACCTGAAGCGGACGTTCTTCGCGACGGACGACGGGACGATTCTCCCCGTCTTTCGGGACATGCAGACGCCGATGCTCTTCGCGCTGAAGCTCGGACTGGTCGAGGGGGAAGCCAAGGCGAAAACGATTGCCGGCCTCAAGGCGAGCGTCGCGGCTTCGGGCGGTACGCTGCACACGGGATTCCTCGGCACGGCGATCGCGCTGGACACGCTGACCGCGAACGGGCTTTCGAGTCTGGCCTACGACCTGCTGCTGAACCGCAAGTTCCCCGGCTGGCTCTATTCGGTCGATCAGGGCGCGACGACGGTCTGGGAGCGGTGGAACAGCTATACGAAGAAGGACGGCTTCGGGCCGGTCGGCATGAACAGCTTCAACCACTACGCCTACGGTGCGGTGCTCGCGTGGCTCTACAAGACGGCGGCGGGCCTCGCGGCGGATGCCCGGTCGCCCGGATTCAAGCACATTGTCATGGCCCCCGTGCCAGACCGGCGGCTTGGGTTCGTCAAGGCCGAATACAGGTCGGCCGCCGGTCTCATCAAGAGCGCGTGGCGCTACAAGGGCGACGAGTGGCTCTGGGAGTTCACGGTTCCCGCCGACACGACGGCGACGGTGACCGTTCCGGGCGAAACGCCACGTCCCTATCAGCCCGGCTCCTGGCGCATTGTGCGACAAGCAAAAGATCCATCCCTTCAGAAAGAGCGATGAGGGGACAGGCTCCGCCGAGGGATGGACGGAAATTAGACGAATTCGAGGATGTCCTCGATGGAGCAACCGAGAACGTGGGCGAGGGAGACGACGTAGGCGAC
>CAKTZI010000081.1 GCA_934635385.1 uncultured Kiritimatiellota bacterium
AACGCTTCCGAAAGTTTTTGCGAAAGATTTCCTCTATTCGTGCGAAATTTATGGTATAATATCTCGCATGAACACGAAAAGGATGTTTCTGACGGAGAACTGCGCGGGCGGAGCGACGGCGGCCAGGACGGCGGCTGGGGCGCTTCCTGCCGCGTCTGCGCACGGCTCCAGTACCCCCCCCCCACACTCATTGAGAACGCCGCAGGGAGCCTTGTAGCGGCCCTGCGCGCGCTTGCCGTGGCGGCGGGGACGCTGGCGGCGCTGGCGCCGGTCTCCGCATCGGCCGAGGTGCGCCTGGCGCGCGTGTTTCAGGACAACATGGTTCTCCAGGCCGGCAAGCGCGTCTCGGTCTGGGGGTTCGGCGCGGCGCCGGGTGCGGCGGTCGAGGTCTCGTTCGCCGGGGAGAAGGCCGGGACGGTCGCCGCGTCCGACGGCCGTTGGAAAGCGACGTTCGCGAATCCGTTTGGCGTTTCCCATGAGGCGCGGGAGCTTGTCGTGGATGTGCCGTCTGAGGCGCGGCGGATCGTCGTCCGGAATGTGCTGGTGGGCGAGGTCTGGATCTTGGCGGGGCAGTCGAACATGGCCTTGCGGATGCGCGATGCTGACGACCTTCCGCTGGCCCGTGCGCGTTGCGGCGATGCGGCGCACCGCTCGCTGCGCTATCTCAACATGACGACGGTCGGGCGTCAGTCACGTCCCCAGGCCGACCTGCCGGCGGATGCCGCCTGGTGGGTCTGCTCGCCGGAAAACGTCGCCGGCATGAGCGCGACGGGATTCTTCTTCGGCGAGAGCCTGTTGCTGGAACGCAACGTGCCGGTCGGGCTCATCATGGTGGCGCGCGGCGCGACGCAGATCCAGAACTGGCTGCCCGAAGACGCATTCGGCGAGTCGGCCTTTTTCGACCTGATCCGCCGGAACAGTCCGCAGGACATCGCGGAGGCAGAGGCGCGGTCGCGGCAGACGGGCCAGGAGATCCCGGGCGACCAGTGCTATCTCTCGCGCCACTACAATGCGAAGGTCGCGCCGCTTGAGGGGCTGGCCTGCCGGGGCGTCGTCTGGTACCAGGGCGAGACGGGCGGCTGGTCGATCGACGACAATCCGAGGCAGCCGGCGAGCCACTTCGCCGAGATGCTGTCCACTCTGATCGGCGCGTGGCGGCGCCACTGGGCGGACGAGTCGCTGTGGTTCGCCGTGTACGAGCTGCCGTCGCTGGAAGCCGGCGAGAGCGGTTCGCAGGGCTGGCCGCAGATGCGGACGCAGCTGCGCGAGGCGACGGCGCGCGTGTCGAACGCCGTTGCCGTCAACATCGTCGACACGGGTTGGCAGCACGACGTGCATCCGCGCGACAAGGCGATCATCGGGCAGAGGGGCGCGCGCCAGGTCCTTCGCGCGGTCTACGGCGATGCGTCGGTGCTGCCGCCGCCGAAGTTCGAGACGGCTCGCTTTGACGCGGCGGGGGCGGACGTGCTGTTCGCGGCGGAGCCACGGCTCGTCCGGCGCAACGAGGCTGCGTTGCGGGGCGCGGGCTTTGAGCTCCTCTTCGACGCGGGCTGGACGAGCGCCGTCGCGACGCTGGCCGACGGCAACCGGGTGCGCGTGGCGAATCCGCCCGGCGTGACGGCGCGCGCGAAGGGCGTGCGCTACCTTTACCGCGGCTGGGACAAGCCCGATGCCTGGCTCTACAACGAGCAGGCCTATCCGGCGGAGACGTTCAAGTATCTCGCGCCCGCTTTCGAGACGGACGATTCGACGGACCGCTGCCGGTATTCGGAATCCGCGCGCGGCCTTCCGCCGGTGCAGGACGTTGAAAACCTGCCCTGCCCGGCGACGGAAGACGGCTTCAAGGCCCTGGCGCGGCGCGGCGTCCGGCGCGTGCGCGTCCGCTTGTCGGGCTGTCCGCAAGAGGCGATTGCGGCCCCTGCGGCCTATGCGGACTGGCTTTCGGACGAAATCGGGCGGCTGAAGACGGTTGCCGTTCCGCAGGCACGCGCGTCTGGACTGAAAGTCGTGATCGCCTTGTCGTCCACGCCCGGCGGGAAGGTCTGGAAACTGGGCCGCGTGGACGATCACGCGGTCTTCTGGAGCTACCTGTACAAGGACCTGTTCGTCGAGAGCTGGAAGCGCCTGGCGACCGCGCTCAAGGGCGACGGTGACGTCATCTGCGGCTATGAACTCCTCGACGATCCCTTCCAGCGGCAGGGCGTGCCGTATGACTACTGGCGCGTCCAGTTCGAGGCCGCGCAGGCCGTTCGCGCGGTCGATTCCGAGACGCCGATCATCGTCACGTCAAACGAAGGTGGCTCGGACGCGGCCTACCGCTACATGAAGCCGCTGCCCTTCGCGAACGTCTTCTACGCCGTGCGCGCCGGAATGGGCGCGGGCCTTCCGCCGGTAGCCGCCGCCTTTGCGGCGCGGCATGGCGCAAAGATGCATGTCGTCGGCGGCCCCGTGGCCGTCGGCAAGTCACACAACAACACACAAGGAGAAACGAAATGATGACAGTCGGAAGATCCAAATTGAAATCCATCGCGCTCGCGGTTGCGTTGCCGCTTGCGGGCGTCGCCGCCGACCGGACACTGGTCTGGACAGGTTCGGGCGGGAACAACAAATGGGAATCAGCCGCCAACTGGAAGTGGGCGGACGGGAGTTCCGGCGACATTGCCGCAGCCCTGTCCGAGACCGACTACACGAAGGCGGCGCAGCTGAACTATGACCTGTCGGCCCTGAAGGGGCGGACGGTGACCCTGACGTCGGCGAACGCCGTCAACTTCGGCGGGCTGACGCTGCCGACGTGCGCGACGGGCGAAACGCCCTTTGACATCTGCCTCGAAGACACGGGCGACACGTCGGTGAAGTTCAAGGACGACTTCTCCTTCACCGTGCCGACGGGCTGCAGGTTCACGCTGAAGAAGAAGAAGGACTCCAGCGGCAGCCCGAAGGACCTGAAGGTCGTCGGGGGCGGCACGTTCAGGCTGGACGCCGCGTTCCGCAGCGACTCGCGGAACGTGGTGGTCGGCGCCAAGACGACGCTGGCGATCGGCGCGGACATGCCGTTCAGCCTCGCCCGTCAGAACGGCATGGAGCATTCCCGCGTCCGGCTTGTGGAGGGGTCGTCCACGCTGACGCTCGAACGCGACATGTCGATCGGCCTCCTGTCCTGCGGAGACCTTGAATGGAGTGCGGCGACGGTCAACCTCAACGGGCACGGCCTGTACATGACCTCGGCCGGAATCATCGATTCGGGCTGGGGGCGGATCACGAACTCGGTCTGGAACATCGACGTCAAGGGCGGCGGCCTGCTCTCCTTTGCAGGACAGCACACGACGGAACTGCGCGGCAACGCCAATGTCGACGTCCTGCGCGTGGGCAACGCCGACCTGTTCTGGAATCGCGAAAACATCAATCGGGCCCGTCCGGCGCTGGTCGTCGACGGTTCGGGTAGCTTGAAGCTGCTGGCGGACGAGGAAGGCCGGGTCTGGATCAGGAGCCTGGCGGGCGAGGGCGTGACGGGCTCGTTCCGTTTCGACAAGCGCCTGAGCGTGGAGGGCGACAAGACGGAGGGCGCGGCTGCGTCGGCGACGCGCTTCGACGGGCGGCTCGTCGGCAGCGGCATCTTCGTGAAGGGCGGAAAGGACACGCTGACGCTGACGGGCGTCAACGCCTATGGCGGCGCGACACAGGTCATGTCGGGCGAACTCGTGCTGGAGCGCGGCGCCGAGCCCGTGCCCGTGCCGTTCGCGCGCTGGACGTTCGACGACGCGGACAACCCCGGCAAGGAGTCCACGGGGAGGGCATGGATCTCGCGCTGGACGGATCTGCCAAGCTTGCGACGGACGTCCCCTTTGCAAAGGACGGCAAGGCCCTGCTCATTTCGGGATCTGCCGGCAGCGCCACGTTCGATCCGGCGGCACACGGCGGGTTCCCGACGGGCTTCCCGACCGGCACGGCCTCGTTCTCGGTCGCGTGCCGCTTCCGCCAGAGCTCGAATGACGGCAGCTTCGGCTGCTTCGTCGGCTGGGGCGACCAGACGACCGTGCAGAAGTTCTTCATGCTGGAGAAGCAGGGCAATCCGCGCAAGCTCGTCGTCAACTGGAACACGCTGAACAACTGGCAGCAGGCGATGCACGCGGACGAGCCGATGGACTGCGTGCCGCAGCCGTACGGCGCCGAGTGGGTCCATGCCGTCGTGACGGTTGACCGCACGGCGGGCGTCGCCCGGCTCTACACGGACGGACGCCTTGTCGCGACGAGCGAGGCCGTGGGCGACCTCGACATCGACCCGGCGGGCGTCTTTTCCGTCGGGTTGCGCACGACCCGTCCGAAGCTCGCGCTGGAGGCATACATCGACGACGTGCAGGTCTTCGACCGGGCGCTGAGCGCCTACGAGGTCAAGTCGCTCGTGCGCGCCTTTGGCACGGGGACGGTCGGGACTGTCCTGCCGGCGACGTCGGCGGTGTCGGTCGCGGCCGGCGCGACGCTGAAGGCCGTCGGCCCGGGGCATGAGATCGCCTCGCTGACGGGCGAGGGCACGCTGGAGATCGCGGCGGATGCGTCGATAGCCGTCAAGGGCGAGAAGGAATTCACGGGCGCGGTCACGGGCGCGGGCGAATTGCGGACGGTCGCCGGCGCGAACCCGACCTTCAGCGGCGACGCCTCGGCGTTCACGGGCGTCATCGCCTACGACGGCGGCTTCGCGACGTTCGGCGAGTCGTTTGACGCCGTCGCGCGCGGCATCGCCGAGGGGGCGACGCTCGCGCTTGCCGCCGGCCCCGTCGATCTCGGCGCCACGCGCAGCATCCGGCTGCCGAAGCGGCTGACCCTGGACCTGGGCGAATCGGTGCGCTTCGGCGATCATGTGCTCGCCACGGCAGCCTCCTTCACGACGGCGGACGGCTCGGCGCCGGACAAGACGACGTTCAGGCAGTGGGACTGGACGCCGAAGTCGGATGCGTACAAGGTCTACTTCTCCGTCGAAGGCGGCGAGCTGCGCGCGTTCGTCGGCAAGAAGGGGCTGGCCGTGATCATCCGCTGACGCGGCAGACGACACGTGAAAGGAGAAAATGACATGATGGAAAGAAGAGCGTTTCTGACCGCCGCCTCGGCCCTGGCCGCGTGCGCGGCGATTCCGGCGATGGCCTCGGAGGGCCGCAAGATTCGCCTCGCCGCGCAGATGTATTCGCTACGCGGCATCACGAAGGACCGGCACGGGCTTTTCGCCATGCTGCGGCTGATGAAGGACTTCGGCTACACGGGCGCCGAGTTGACGGGCGTCAGGGGGTCACCCGAAGAGCTGAAGACGTACATGGACGGCATCGGGCTCGCCTGTGCGGGCGTCCACCTCTGGTACGACGTCTGCCTGCCGAAGGAGATGGAGCGGACGTGCGCGCGCTACCGCGCGTATGGCGCGACGAACCTCGTCATGCCTTGCGCGTTCCCGCCGAAGGGCTGCGCGGACGAGAAGGGTTGGTGGAAGCGGCTGGGCGCAGACCTTTCCGCGTCGGCCGAGATCGCGCGGCGAAACGGCTGCACGCTCGCCTACCACAACCATGGGCACGAGTTCACGAAGACGGTCGGCGGCGAGAAGGTCTGGGACCTCATCCTGTCCGAGGCATCGGACGACCTGAAGCTCCAGCTGGATCTCGCCCACCTGCTGAACGCCGGGGTGGACATTCCCGCGTGGATCGCGCGCTATCCGAACCGCGTGGTCTCGCTCCATGCCGGCGACGTCTGCAGCCCGTGGTCCCGTCCGCGTCCCGAACCCGGCAAGCGCGGCATCGACTGGCCAAGGGTCTTTGACGCGGCGCGGGCGAACGCCGTCGAATGGGTGATCGTCGAGGACTTCGGGGACGAGGCGGACACGCTCAAGATGAAGCGCGGCGCCGACTTCCTGCGCAAATGCGCGCCGTTCCTCGGCTAACGAGAAGGAAACAAGAATCAAGGAAGGAAATGAAGGAAATGAAGAGAATGAGAAGACTGTTTCAGGCCGGGTTCCTCTGTGCCATGACGGGCCTGGCCTTTGGCGCCGAGCCGTCCTTTCGCACGAACGCGGCGTACCGCATCACGGCCAGCGCGGACTGGATCCCGTTCGTCTACGAGAAGGCCATCGTGCCGGGAAGCGCGCTGGACTTCTCGTCCCTGGGGCTTGCCGAGGCGCCGGCGGGCTGGCACGGCTGGCTGAAGGCGGTCGGCGAGCGCTTCGAGTTCGAGGACACCCTCGGCGTCGAGCGCCGGTTCTTCGGCGCAAACGTCTGCGGCGATGCGAGCTATCCCGAGACGCAGAAGGAGGCGGACGAGCTGGTGGAGCGGCTCGTCCGGCTGGGCTACAATTCCGTGCGCCTCCACCATTACGACAACGCCTGCGCGCGCGTGGAGAACGGGAAAGTCGTTCTCGTGCCCGAGGCCATGGCGAAGCTCGACCGGTTCCTGGCGGCGTGCTTCAGGAAGGGCCTCTACGTGACGACCGACCTGTTCGTTTCGCGGCGGACGAAGTGGCGCGAGATCGGCGTGGACCGCGACGGGTTCGTGAACAAGATCGGCCTGATGACGACGCCGGAGGGCTTCGCCAACTGGTGCGGCTTCGCACGGGCGTTCCTGACGCACCGCAATCCGCACACGGGGCGCACCTACGCCGAGGAGCCGGGGATGCCGTTCATCGTCCTCATCAACGAGGCGAGCTTCCACGGCAGCAACGGCGACAGCGCGTGGAAGGACGAGAACCTGCGCGCGCGCTGGCATGACTGGCTGGTGGCCGAGCGGAAGAAGAACCCGAAGGCGTTTCCGGGCTATTCGCCGGACAAGGTGCCGGAGAAGGGCATGTCCTGGTGGCCGGAAAAGCCGCAGGCGGCGATGATGTCGGCATTCTACGCCTCGGTCGAGCGCGACTTCGACCGGCGGGCGACGCGCTTCCTGCGCGAGAGGCTTGGCGTCCGGGCGCTGCTGACGGGGCAGAACAACGGGCCGGTCAACGCGCCCATCCAGGCGCTCCGGCAGGCCACCTGCGACTACGTCGACACGCATTTCTACGTCGACCACCCCGATTTCCTCGGCAAGGGCTGGTCGTACCCCTCCAAGATCAACAACCAGGACGAGACGGAACAGCCGATGAACGAGGTCGAGAAGTTCGCCTGGGACCGGCTGTGGGGGAAGCCCTACACGGTGTCGGAATACGACTACTGCGCGCCGGCGTTTGCGCGGGCGCTGAACGGGCCGATGACCGGCGCGATGGCGGCGCGGCAGGGCTGGGCGGCGCTCTGGCGCTTCGCCTATGCGCATGGGCGCTATGCCGTGGATCAGGGGCTCCAGACGCCGTACCTGTTCGACGCCGCGACGGACGCGCTGGCGCAGGCGTCCGACCGGGCCGTCGTCTTCCTGTACCTACGCGGCGACCTGGCGCCGGCGGGGCGTCCGCTGGCCGAGGACTACGACGCGGCGTCGCTGGACACGGCGCAGGGGCGCACGTGGGGCTTGCCCAAGGCCGGCGGCGACGTCGCCTGGCGACGGCAGGTCGGCGCGGCCGTCAGGGGGCGTGCGCCCGCCGGTGCGGAGCTGCTGACGGTGCGGGACTGCACGAACGCGCAGCACCGGGCGTTCGCGACTGCCGGCCGCGAGCCGTCGCCCGTCTCGGTCGATCGCGTGCGCGGCACGTTCACGTTCACGTCGCCGCGCACCTGCGGCGTCTACGCCCGGCGCGGACGCCACGCGGCGGGAAGCCTGACGGTCGATCTCGCGCTTGCGCCGGCGGTGGTGATGGCGAGCGCGCTGGACGGCGCGCCGCTCGAGACGTCGAAGCGCATCCTGCTGATGCACCTGACGGACGTGCAGGGCGACGGGGCGACGTTCGCCGATCCGACGTGCCGGATCCTCCTGGGGCGGAACGGCCCCAAGCGCTCGCTGATGCGCCGCGGCTCCGCCCGTGTCGCGCTGAAGCGTAAGTCTTCGGCGCCCTGCACCGTCTGGGCGCTCGGAACCGACGGACGGCGGCTGGAGAAGGTCCCGGCGACGCTGCAGAACGGAGAGCTCGTGATCGAAGTCGACACGCTGGGCGATCGCGGTGCGCGCATGCACTATGAAATCGAGTGTCCCTAAACCAAAATCAGCAAACGCAAAATCCACAACTCATTCACAGGAAACAAGAGAAAGAGGAGAATCAAGAACATGAACATCAATCGCAGGGGATTCATCTTCGGCTCCGCCGCTGCGGCGGCGCTGGCCGGACACGCCACGGAGAAGGTCGGGCGCCGCGCGCTCAGGCCGGGCGAGAAGCTCAACGTCGCCATGGTCGGCGTCGGCATCCAGGGGCGTGGCAACCTGGGGTCGTTCCTCGGCAGCAAGCGCGTCACCGTCGTCGCCGTGTGCGACGTCGATCGGGTGCGGCTCGCGGACGCCAAGCGGCGCGTGGACGAGCGGTACGGGAACGGCAGCTGCCGCGCCGTCGCCGACTTCCGCGAGATCCTCGACGACCCGACGGTCGACATCGTCGGCATCTCGACGCCCGACCACTGGCACGCCTACATCGCCGTCGAGGCGATGAAGCGCGGCAAGGACGTCTTCTGCGAGAAGCCGCTGGCGTTCTCGATCGACGAGGCGAAGAAGGTGATGGCGGCGCAGCGCAAGTACGGGCGCGTCTTCCAGACCAACGCCTGGCAGCGCAGCTGGGACCTCTTCTGGACGGCCGTCATGATCGTCCGCAACGGCTTCCTCGGCAGGGTGCGCTACGTGGACGCGAACTACGGCGTCGGCGGCGAGAAGCTCGGCGGGCCGTCGCATCCGGTGCGCTTCTTCGACGATCCCCGGAATGTCGCCTGGGAGGGCGCGCCGAACCCGGACGTCGACTGGAACATGTGGCTCGGCCCGGCGAAGTGGCGTCCGTACTCCGACCAGCTCGCGCCGCGCGGCGTCCACAAGTTCTTCCCGATGTTCTGGCGATTCGACGACGAGTTCGGCACGGGCTACAACGGCGACTGGGGCGCGCACCACCTCGACATCGCCCAGTGGGGCATGGACATGGACAAGTCGGGGCCATACCGGATCGTCCGCTCTGACGAGCCGCACTCCACGAACCTCTTCCACGGCGGCCGCCGTCAGTTCGGCATGAAGATGCTGTTCCGGAAGGACGGCCGGGACATCGAGCTCTACCACGGGCCTTTCGGCGTGTGGGGCACGGTCTTCTACTGCGACGACGGCATCGTCGCGGTCAACCGCGGCAAGATCGCCGTCTGGCAGGGCACGGGGCTCGTGAAGCCCACGAAGGAGATCCGCAAGGCGCTGGAGGACGCCTCGTTCAGGCCGGAAAAGATCGTGGCGGCGTCCGTCGGCAAGGACTACGGCACCGACACGAAGATCAAGAAGGACAACGCGCTGAAGGATGCGGTCAGGACTCTGAACGAGAAGTTCGGCCTCGCGACGGCGAAGGTGCAGGTCTTCAAGGCGAAGACCGATCACGTGGCGGACTTCATCGACAGCTGCTACACGCGCGGGGCGACGGTCTCGCCGGCCGAGGTCGGCGGGCGCGCGGCGATCCTCTGCGGGCTCTGCAACATGAGCTACGTCTACGACACGGGCTTCGACTGGGATCCCGAGAGGAACGACTTCGCCAACGGAACGGGGAAGGGCATCTCGCTCAAGCGCGACTTCTGCCGCAACGGCTGGGAAGTCAAACTTTAGGAGCTGGGCGGATGAAAAAGGCGATCTTTTTGTCGGTCTGCCTGGCAGGGGGCGCGCTCGCGTCCCTTGCCGGGGCGGACGCGGGCGGTCACCGGCTGCTCGTCATGTACGACGAGACGAACGGCGGCGTGAAGTCGATCGCCCTCGCCGGCGACACCAACGGCATGAACTGGGCGGAGGGCA
>CAKTZI010000082.1 GCA_934635385.1 uncultured Kiritimatiellota bacterium
TTTTTAGCCCGCATTTACTGGGGTCAGACGAGAAATCGGGATAAACTGTCCCGAAAAAACCGGGATAAGGGTGCGATGAAGCTCTACTTGCTTGTAGAAAAGCACAATTGCCTGAGAGGGATTGAGCCCAATCGTGTTGAAAATGCTTTCCGCCGAATGCTTGAGTTCCGAGGTGACTCTTGCCGAACCGTTTCCGTTTTAATCATGATGTGGTGCAATCTCCTCTCCTGCAAGTTGAATGCACATCTTGTAGCGCATTTGTGCCACAGAAGTCAATGGTCTTCGGCGAAATTCTTTTTATCGGAAGCTCGCGCCCAAAGAACCCTCCATCAGCACTTCGGGGCGGCGGGCGAACGCGCGCTCGTCTTCCTCCGAGGCGGGCGTCTCCGGCTTCATGCCGTAGATCCAGCTCCAGACGTCCACGAACGCGCAGGCCACCCCTTCCGCCGTCGCGGCGCGGTGCAGGTACTGCCAGAAGTCGTCGCGCTTGCCGCGTCCGCCGCTCTCGGAGATGCACACGACGAGATCGCGTTCCGCCGCGAACGCGCTCATCTGCCGCAGACGCTCGACGGATCGCGCCAGGCTTCGCTCCGCCTGTTCGACCGTCTTGCCATTGCCGATGCCATAGTCGTCGATGCCGATGATGTCCGTGTAGGCGTCGCCCGGATAGCGCGCGAGGAACGTGTTCGCCGCGTCGCCCTCCTTGCCGAACGCCTTCCACTGTCGGTCGGGCGTGTAGGCGAACAGGATGCGATCCGGCCCGCACGCGCGGCGCAGCCAGTCGGCCTCGAAACGGCAAAACGCGCGGAACTCCTCCGCCGTGCACCAGCCCTCGCCCCACCAGAACCAGTTGCCGTCCGCCTCGTGCGGATAGCGCAGGATGACGGGAATCGGCTCGCCCGTCTCGGGGTCGTTCAGCCCGTTGATGAAGTCCGCGACGTCCGCGAGCTGGGCGAGGAACCATGCCCTCGGATTCGCCGCCGGCTCGCGGTAGGACTTGCCCTCGATTGCGCCGGTGCCGCACGGCCCGCCCGTGCCGTCGAGAATCTGCCGGACGACGTTGCGGTTCGCGCCGTCGCTCTTGAAGCGGTAGGACGCCTGCGGGAAGCCGTTCGTCGTGTACGGCTGATCCATGTGCCAGTTGAAGACCATGATCGCGCCGAACGCGGCCCACTGCTTCTGGATCGCCGCCGTCAGTCCGGCGCGGTTGACGGCGTAGTAGCGCGGCGAGTGCCACGTGCCGACGACGCTCGCAAGATCCGCGTAGTTGATGAGTGCGCGGCGCCCCTCCGTGTAGCGGCTCACATAACCGCAGTCCAGCTTGACCTCTTCGAGCGGCTTCGGCAGGAACTTCCCGTCTTTCTCCTGCACGAACCGCCCGTCGCCCGACCAGCCGCCGTGGTCGAGCCACGGATACGTCCACGCCCAGTAGTAGTTCGGCGACACGGCGACGTCCTTCAGCCTCTCGAACACGCGCGCCGCGTTCGATCCGGGCGTACGCGGCGGGGCGACGAACGCCGGATCCGTGCCGCACGCCCACGCGAACAGGTCGCGTTCGAGCGCCGCGTCGGCCTTGTGCGTCATGCCGGGTACGGAGACCATCGACTTGTCGTTCGACGCGAGCGCGTTGAACGCGCTCCAGCCGCCGGCGGGCGGACACGTCGTGTCGCTCAGCCCGACCGCCGAGCGCACGGGGATGCGGATGCGCGGCGCAAAATGCGCGATGTCGAAATAGGGCGCGTTCTTCTCCGCCGTCGCGCGGCCCTCGGAAGACTGGCTTTGGATGAGATTCGGCCACGTCGCCAGACGCTTCTGCCGCGCGGCGAGATGATCCGCCATCGCCGGAATGTACATCGCGCCGCGCGTGAAGTGCTTGTTCAGCCCCAGCAGGAAGTAGCCGAACGCACCGCCCTGGCTGCCGCCACAGTAGCCGATGCGCTCCTTGTCCACTTCGGGACGCGCCGCGAGCCAGTCCACCGCCCGGCTGATGCCGAGCATGACGGAATAGAAGACGTAGTCCTCGCGCGACGCGGCGATTCCCGCCGTGCCGTAAGGGCCTCGCACCCCGTACTTTGCCGTCACGGACTTCTCCCACGCCTCATAATCCGCCTTGAACTTCTTTCCGTCCCTGTCCGGCCTGAACGGCAGGACGTTCATCATCAGCGAGATCCGGTCGCCCGAACCGTACCACGACCCGTTGTGGTACGGCCCCGCGCCCGGCACCGTCACCAGGACGGGATACGTCCTCGTCCTGTCCTTCGGAATCGTCAGGAATCCGTAGACGCGTCCGCCGAACGTCGCGAAGCTGACGTTGTAGTAGTCGAACGCGCCCTGGCTCTTCTCCGCGACGCGCGCCATCTGCGGGTCGAGCGGCACCTCGCGCGCGAGTTTCGCGACCGCATCGTCCCAGAACGAATCGAAGTCCGCCGGGCGCGGCGACGAAGCCCGCACCCGCTCCGGCGCGACCGCCACGCTCCAGACGCGCGACGAACCGTCCGCCGCCTTCAGGTTGAGCCGCAGGAAGCCCGGATACGGCAGACGGCCCGTCACGCGGAAGGGATTCCCCTGCGCGAGATCGGCCTCGGCACGCGGCGCGATCGCGCCCGTCCCGAAGTTGTCGAGCGACCACGCGACCTTGCCGGACGTGAGCGGTGCGCCCTTCTCGTCCGCCGCCGTGACCGTGAAGGTCGCCGTCTCCCCGACGCCGTAGCGGCAGTCGGGGCGGTCGGCCGAAACGGCGAAGCGCGTCTTCGCGCCCCCGGCCAGGGCGAGTCCTGCGGCAAGTGCGCAGGCGGGCAGTCTCATCGTCATCTTGAACGCTTCCTTTCCTTCGCGTCAGCGGAACAGCAGCAGGAAGCCGCCGCGCGTCTCGATTCGCAAGGCGCCCGCGCGATAAACCACGCGCAACCGCTCGTCCGCCACACCATCGACCAGCACCGTCCACTTCTTCAGGAGCGAGGCCCGGTTCACCGTCCCGACCGTCAGCGGCAGCTCGAACCCGGCCCGGAGCTTCTCCACGTCCGCATGACGGACATCGATCGTGCCGTTTTCGGCCGGCGTGAAGCGCGTGATCGTGCCCGCGCCCGCGTCGCAGTCCACAGCGAGATGCTTGATGCGCAGCTTCTCCGAGCGGAACTCCAGCGTGGCGCCGGACGCGACGGACACGACGCCCTCCTCGCCGAACGGATACTCCTCGCCCTCGGCGGGGTCGCCCCACGCCGTCACGGCATACGGCACGCCGTCGTTGTACGCCGTTTGGCTCGCACGGGGCGCGGACGCCGCCGTCTGCCCGTCCAGCACGTACCACGTCTCGCCGTCGAAGCTGCCTTCGACCGTCCAGGCGGTCGGGTTGCGCTTGTAGTTGTCGTTCGCGGCCGAATCGGCGGCCGTGGTGAACCCGTACCCGGCGACGCGCGCGGCGGAGTCGGGAAGGCGGAAGGTGAACGCGACCGGCGCTTCCGCCGACGGCGCCAGCTTGTCCACGTACAGCTTCGTGCCGGCATCGCCGTCAAACACCTTGTCGATGTTCTCCCAGTTGGAGACCGTGCCGGACGTCTCCAACGCGACCTGGTTCGCCGCCAGCGCGGCGGGCGAGTCGACCGACACACGCGCAAAAGACCCCTGGTTGACGCGCGAGCCGTCCGCCGCGTACAGCGAGAACTCGGCGATGGAGGTCTGCGCCGCGCCGCCGTTCCCCGTGACCGTCACGCGGAAGAACTTGCCGCCGAACGCGGAGGGGCCGCGCGAAAGCGTGCCGCCGAGAACCGCCACCGAGTTCTCCGTGCGCGTCCCCGCGTCCGTCACGATCGTCCCGCCGCGGCTCTCGATGATGCCGCTGACCGTCGCCGCTGCGGTGAAGCCCCGCAGGTCGAGCGTGCCGCCAGCCTCGACAACGACATGGCCCAACTTGGCGTCCGCGCCGCGTCCGGCCGGATACGCCACGGGGAATTCGCCGACCCACGCCTTGCGGGCCTCGTAGGGGCCCATGTTCTCCCGCTTGTCGAGTTCGACCCAGTTCTCGCCGTCGTCGCTCGCCAGAAGCCGCCACGCCACCGGATCGGCGCAGCTGTTTCCCGTCGAGGGGCCGGCGTTGTCCGCCGTCGCCCACGAATAGCCCGTCGCGCGAACCGGGGTGTCATAACTCAGCTGAACCCAGACCTTGTCGCCCTCGGCGGCGAGGCGCGAAGCCGAGGCCCGCCAGTCCAGCCACTTCGTGTCCAGGCTTCCGTCGACCGCCTGCGTCGGCTCCTCGGTCGGCGAGCAGTCCTTGCCCGCATCCCATGTCACCTTCGTGCCGTCCGCATACGACGCCTTCCCGCCGGAGATCGCCGTCTCGCCGTCCAGCAGCTTGAACTCCGCGATCTGCGCGCCGATCGCTTCCGAGCCGCGCGCGCCGTCGATCTTGAAGCGGTAGTGGCGGTAGCCCGGAAAGGCGACCTTCAGCGTCCCTGCCGCGACCGTGAAATCGACCGGCTCCTCGGGCTGGACGAGCGTCAACGTGCCCGCGCCGCGCTTCACGACGGTCGCCGCCGCGTTCGGCGCATTCGTGAGGCTCGCGCCGAGCGTCAGGACGTGGCCGTCCGCCACGTCGAAGACCGTCTCGCCGGACGCCAGCCGGACGAGTCCGCCCGTAAACCGCGAATCCGCCGCGTCGCCGTCCACCGCCAGTTCGGGAATCTCGAAGCGGCAGAGCTTGGCTGCGTTGAACGCGAGCGAAGCGCCGGAACGCAGGGTGAGACCGATCGCGTACCGTCCGCCGAAAACCGAGTCGCACCACTGGCCACCGAACGTCGAGGTCACGCCCGCCCCCTCGAAGACGAGCTTCGGCGTGCCCAGCCCCGGGTTGCCTTCCGACGGCGACAACTGGGCGTTGTCACGGAAAACGACCGTGACATCCGAACCCAGCGAACCCTGGCAGTTGACGCGCAGCTGCGTCTGTCCGCCGATTGTCCACGTCACGCCGGCATCCGCCGTCAGCGGCTTCCCGCCGTCCAGCGTGAGCATGTGCGCACTCGGCCGCGTCCAAGTCTGGTCCGCCGCGAGATGGACGCCGCCGTCGTTCTGGATGTTGACCTGCCCGCTGCCCGACGTCGCGGTCAGACCGCCCGCACCCAGCGTCAGCTTGCCCGCACCCGTCAGGTAGCGCGCGGCCGTCACCTTCGTGTATTCGATTCCGTAGGCGTTCACGTCCGAGGGGATGGTCACGCTTTTGTCCGAAATCACGGCGACCGCCCCGTCCGACCAATCGGCGGACGCACCCGACTCGTCCGTCCAAGCGCCGGATGCCGTCCATTCGCCCGCGTCGGCACCGGCATACGTCAGTCGCGGCACGTCACCCCGCACAAGCGGCGTGAACCCCAAGAACAGGGTCAGGGCGAGACAGATTCGAGAGAGGCTCCCCCCCCCCCGATAACTTTACGTTTTAGCGTGTTTTTCATTGTTTTTGTCATTTCTTCTGGTTTTTGTTCGTTTGTTCAACAAGATTCGTCTGCTCAGTTTTCACAAAACATGATGTGCATTGTACCAAATTCTGCCGCCCAGCACAATACTCTTTTCAGCAAAATAATATCACTTTTTAGGCAACTCAGACATTTGCCTTGGCTGGGTTGCAAATATTCAACATGAACGACGTTGCTTCTTTTCATTCCGCCTCCGGCGCGCGGTAGGGCTGGTACATGAGGAGGCGGCCGCCGTCCACGACGTGGTTCGTGCCGGTGACGAAGGAGGCGTTCGCCGAGCAGAGGAAGAGGATCACGTCCACCAGCTCGTGCGGCTCGGCGGCGCGTCCAAGCACCGTCGGCATGCCGCTCATCGCCGCGCGCGTCAGCACCGGGCCGGGCGTCACGCAGACGGCGCGCACGCCGTGCGGCCCGCCCGCGAGCGCGAGCGACTTCACGAAGCTCACGAGACCGCTCTTGGCCGTGCCGTACATCGCGCCGACGCCGTCCCCCTCGAACGCCGTCACGGAACCGAGGCAGCAGATGACGCCCGCGCCCTTCCGCACCATCGCGGGCATGCAGGCCCGTGCGAAGTAGACCGGTCCCTTCAGGTTCACGTCCAGCCCCCAGTCGAGGACTTCGCGCGGCTGCTCGTAGAACGGCACGCGGCTCGCGCAGCACCGCGCCTCGTTGCCGCCCGCGCAGGTGACGAGGATGTCGCAGCCGCCCAGTTCGTCCGCCTTCGCCGCCGCCGCGAGCGCGTCGTCGAAGTTCCGCACGTCGCCGGGACACGCCACGATCGGACCGAGGTCCTTTCCCCTCTCAACCTCTCCGCTTCTCAGCCTCTCAACCTCTTGACGAAGCTTGGCTTCGTCAAGATCGCACATCACGACCGTTGCGCCGCGCGCGGCAAACTCCTGCGCGGCGAGAAGCCCCATGCCGGAACCCGCACCCGTCACGACGACGACCTTGCCCTTGAATTCGATCTCTTTCATCGCCCCGGCCTCCCTTACTTCACCTCAACCAGCTTCGTCGCTGGCTGTCCGTCCGCACCCGTCCAGGTCAGGCGATAGCGGCCGCGAAAGCCCCGGAACGCGACCTTGCCGCCCGCATCCGCCGCGACCGCGAGATTCGTCCGCCATTCGCGGTTGATGAGCTCGTCGAGCGCGTCATAGGCGGGCTTCTTCTCCATCTCACGCGTGAAGAGGCCCGAGACGAGCGGTTCGCCCGCCACGCCCGCGCCGTCCACCGTGTTCCACCACGTGATGCCCATCGTCTTCGGATGCGAGAACCACGCGCGGTAGATGTTCCGCACCAGCACGGCCTGGATCTTGCGCGACGTGTCGTCCACGCCCGGCGCGGCGATCGTCACTTCCGAGACATGAAGAGGCTTGCCGGTCTTCGCCATCATGTCGAGCCGTTCGCGGATGACCTTCGGCGAGCCGACCCAGTTCACGTCCGTCGCGCCCTGCGCGAGGCGGCGGCAGGCGTTCGTGTCGAAGATGTGCATCTGACAGCCCACGAGGTCGATCCGAGCCCCTTCCTTCTCCAGATCGACGACCTGCGCGAGAAAGTCGGACGTGATGTTGTAGTCGTTGATTGCCAATTTCGCGGACGGAGCAATCGTCTCCTTTGCGTCCAGCAGCGCATGGAGCGGATAGTCGCCCGGCATGAGGCCGTAGAAGCTGAACCAGTAGCCGAGGCCCGTGCGGGACCTGCGGTAGCGCGCGAAGTCCATCGCGCTTTCGTTCACGACGTCCCAGCTGTCCACGACATCGCCGAACCGCGCCGTGACGTCGGCCACGCGCTTCTGGAAGATCCGCCGCAGGTTCGCCGCGTAGACGGGCGTCTCCCGTTCGAGGGCGCGCTCGTCGAGGCCCTTGTACCTTTCGCGCCAGGCGTGCGCCGCGCGGCCCATGTACCCCCTGCCCCAGTTCTGTCCGCACGGCTCCCAGCCGCAGTCGGTCGAATGGCGCGGAATGCCGATCTCGTCGAAGACGCGCTTCTCGTTTTCGGGACAGTACCAGTCGTAGATCCAGTAGGGCTTCGCGTTGCCCCAAATGAGGATGTGCCCGTGAATCGCCACGTCCTTTGCCTTGAGGAAGTCGATCACCGGCGCGGGCGCGGGACGCCGCCAGAAGCGGTCGGCCATCGCCTCGTCGCGCGTGAGGCCGTTCCACCAACGTTCCTCGTCGCGGTAGGTGCCGTCGAAGCGGAACGCCCCCGGCGTCGGCTCGTGGTCGATCCAGTAGAACGAGACGGTCGCCTGGTTGAAGAGCCCGCCCTTGCCGTAGCTCGCCTTGTAGGCGTCGTTGTACCGGGTCTTGCCGAGCTGGTTGAAGTTGAAGATGTGCGCGCCGAAGCGGAAGTCGTGCGTCAGCTGCTCGACCTTCACGACCGCGCCGGCCGGCGCGGCGAGCGCGAAGGCCGCGTCCGCCTTGCGGTTCCTCTCGATGTCCGCGTCGATCCGCGCCTGTTCGGCGTCGTTCCAGATGGCCCAGTACTTGTCGGACATGACCGACTTGTCGATGCCCGCCTCCGCCGTCCGCGCCCCAACGGCCGAGACCGCCAAGACAACGGCCAGTCGGCCGACATTTTTCGCTATCTTTCTGTTCTCGTTCATTTTCTTCACCTTTCGTTCATAGTTTTTGGGGCCTGTCCCCACATTTCGGGGGCCTGTCCCCACATTTCGGGGGCCTGTCCCCACATTTCGGGGGGTCTGTCCCCATGTCTTCCACGCTTTACATATCGCAGTTATGCGGGCCGAGGATGCGTCCGCCCTCGACGGGGATGTCCACACCCGTGATGAAGCCCGATTCGTCCGCCGCCAAGAAGACGATGGCGCGCGCCATTTCGTCCGCCGAGCCCTCGCGTCCGATCCAAGTGCCGGGCGTCGGCTTGACCTCGCCGACGGCCACCATGCCGGGCGAGACGCAGTTGACGGTGATGCCTTTCTTCGCGTTCTCCATCGCAAGCGTCTTCGTCAGCATGATCAGCCCCGCCTTGGCCGTCGCGTAGTCGGCATAGCCGGGCAGCCCCGCCTCGCCGGCGATGGACGTCAGGTTGACGATGCGACCGTAGCCGCGCTTCAGCATGTCCGGCAGGACGGCTTGCGTGACGTGAAAAACGCCGTCCACGTCTATGTCGAGGAGTCGCTTCCATTCGGTCGACGCCATCTCCTCGAAGCGCTGGCGACCCTTCACGTCGCGATGCTCCCAGACGCCCGCATTATTGACGAGAATGTCGATTCGACCGAAATCGGCCACCGCCGTCCGCACAGCCGCGAAAACGCTGTCGCGCGCCGTAACGTCCATCGCGTAGGCACGGATGTCCGCCCCCTCGGCGACAAGCGGCGCCATGCGCTCGGCGACACGCGCCGCCGAGAGATCGCAAGCCGCGATTCGGACGCCGTGCGCCGCCAACCGGCGGCAGACGGCGAAGCCGATGTTGCCCGCCGCGCCCGTCACGAGCGCCACGCGGCCGTCAAATGTGCAAATGTTTGAGTCCATCACGCGACCTCCAGCACAACCTTGCCGCGGTTTTCGCCGCACTCCAGGATGGCGTGGGCCTCGGCGGCGGCGGTAATGGGCAGCACCTTGTGGATGAACGGCGCGAACGTCCGCGCCTCGAACGCGGGGAAGACGTCGCGGACGAGCCCCGCGAGGATCGCCGCCTTCTCCGCCGGCGTGCGCGAGCGGAGCGTCGAGCCGATGACGCGCAGGTTCTTCCG
>CAKTZI010000083.1 GCA_934635385.1 uncultured Kiritimatiellota bacterium
TGAGGCCTCTGCGGGAGGTTTATAGACCACCGACGGACGCGACGGAGCGCGTCCCTCCCCCAGATGCGGAATCTCTGGCGGACTGGCGCTTGCCCTTGCCATTTTCTGCCTTTAAGTGTATAATACCGCCCATGAAGACATGGTTAGCCTTTTGGTACGGCATCTTTCGGAACAATCCGACGTTTCGGCTTGTGCTGGGGCTCTGTCCGACGCTGGCGGTGACGACATCGCTTGAGAACGCGCTCGGCATGGGGCTCGCGGCGACGTTCGTGCTCATCTGCTCGAACGGGCTCGTCTCGGCGTTGCGCAAGGCGATTCCCGATGCGGTGCACATTCCCTGCTACATCGTCATCATCGCGACGTTCGTGACGGCGATTGACCTCCTGATGCAGGCGTACCTGCCCGACCTCTCGGCCTCGCTCGGCATCTTCATCCCGCTCATCGTCGTCAACTGCATCATCCTCGGCCGCGCCGAGGCGTTCGCCAGCAAGAACGGCGTCCTCGACTCGCTTGCGGACGGGCTGGGGTCCGGCCTCGGCTTCACGCTGTCGCTCTCGCTCATCGCGACCGTGCGCGAGATCTGCGGGGCGGGGTCGCTCACGGTCTGGGGGGGGCTTGCGTTCAAGAGCCTGAACCCAGGCCCCGTGACGCTCGCGATCCTGCCGGCGGGCGGCTTCATCACGCTGGGGCTGCTGCTCGCGCTCATCAACCGCCTCGGCGAGTGGAACGCGCGGCGCCACGGCGCGCCGGCGCCGCTGCCGGTCAGCCTCGACTGCCGCCACTGCACGCTGTGCGGGAGGGGAAAATGAAGTGCCCCAAGTGCCAGGCTGACGACGACAAGGTGCTCGACTCGCGCGCCGCGCGCGACGGCGCGGCGATCCGCCGCCGCCGCGAGTGCCTGAAGTGCGGCTACCGCTTCACGACCTATGAGGAGGTCGACCGCGACGAGCTTCAGGTCGTCAAGCACGACGGTCGCCGCCAGACCTTCGAGCGCCAGAAGCTCGAGAAGGCGATTCGTCAGGCCTGCGGCAAGCGCAAGATCTCGAACGAGCAGATCAAGACGATGATCGACAACGTCGTCGCGAAGCTCGAAGGAGACGAGATCCCCTCGACGAAGATCGCCGAGCTTGTGATGGAAGAGCTCCACAAGGTCGACGAGGTCGCCTACATCCGCTTTGCGAGCGTCTACCGCCAGTTCAAGGACGTCGCCCAGTTTCTCTCGGCCATTACGGAGATTGTGAAGAAATGAGTCATTACGAATACCAGCGTCCGCCGGTTCGCGTGGCCCTCATGGGGCTGGGGCGGGCCATGTTTTCCGACCACTACCCGGTCTTCCGGCAGCATCCGACGCTGTTCAGGGTCGTCGCCGCGTGCGACCTCATGAAGGAGCGCCGCGACATCGTCGCGAAGGACTATCCGGCCTGCCGGATGTTCCGCCAGTTCTCCGACATGCTCGACGAGCGCGACATCGACCTCGTGGACATCGCGACCTGCACGACGGATCACGTCAAGCACGCGCTCCTGTCGCTCAAGAAGGGGTTCTGGACGCTTCTGGAGACGCCGATGGCGCTGACGCTGAACGATGCGCAGCTCCTGCGCGGCCAGGCGATGAAGTCGAAGAACCGCCTCCTGATCCTCCAGCGCGGGCTGTTCTCGCCGGACTTCCTGCTGGCGAAGCAGATGATGGCCGACCCGCGCCTCGGGCAGATCTACCAGATCCGCATCCGCCGCGAAGACTTCGTGCGCCGCGACGACTGGCAGTGCGTCAAGCGCCTCGGCGGCGGCGCGGCCTACTACGCGATGACCGACCTCGTGATGCAGGCGCTGCGGCTCCTGCCGACGCCGCCGGTGCAGATGTGGAGCGAGCTGAAGCGCATCGCCTCGCTCGGCGACTCCGAGGACTACGCGCACGTGAACCTGAAGACGCGCGAGACGATTTCCGCCGACATCGAGTTCTCCGGCGGCGCCCTGCCGGGGCTGCACGCGCCGTCGTTCGAGCTGCGCGGCGAGCGCGGCGTCTTCCGCGTCGAGGCGGGGGCCTCGGAAGGGACGGTCACGGCAATCGACCCGAAGTTCTCGTTCCCGCGCCGCCGCTCGTCCGTGCGGACGCCGCAGATCCGCGACATGCACGAGGAGTTCCCCGTCGTCACCGAGACCGTCTCTCTGCCGAAGGGCGTGCCGCACGGCCCCACGGCGTTCTGGCAGCATGTCTATGACACGGTGCGGACGGCCGCGCCGTTCCCGCTGCACCTCGACGAGTCGATCGAGACCGTCAAGTTCGCGCAGCTCATGAAGAAGACGAGCCCGTTCGGGAAATAGGGGAGGGCCAATGAAGGGAAAGCCGAACCGCAGCGCGATGACGCAGAGCCTGGAGGACTATCTGGAGGCCATCTACGTGCTGGTCGAGGAGAACGGCAGCGCGCAGGTCCGGGACGTCGCGCGGCTCCTGTCGGTGAAGATGCCGTCGGTCGTCAAGGCGATCCACGAGCTCAAGAAGCTTGAGCTCGCCCTTCAGAACCCCTACGGGCCGATCGAGCTGACGACGAAGGGCGCGCTGGTCGCCCGGCGCGTCCTGAACCGCCACGAGCTGCTGCGGCGCTTCCTCCTCAAGCTCGGCGTCTCGCGCCGCACGGCCGACAAGGACGCCTGCCTCATGGAGCATATCCTTTCCGCGGAGACTTTGGACAAGATCCGCATCTACACAGAAAAAGAACGATGAAAAGCCAAATCAACACGCTTCGCCAGCTCCAGGAGCTGGTCCTCACGCGCGACGAACACAACCAGACCGGCGACGGGAGCCACCTCGACGCCCTGAACGACGCGATCGACGCCCTCCAGCAGAAGCTCGCGCCGCAGGTCGCGGGCATCTACGCGCGGCTCTACAAGAAGAGCCACATCGTGATCTCCGCGATGGTCAACAACTGCTGCGCGGTCTGCGGCATGCAGGTGCCGATCGCGCAGGGCCAGCAGGTGCGCCTCGGCCAGCACCTCGTCACGTGCTCCAGCTGCGGGCGCATCCTGTTCGCGACGGACGAGGATGCGGTCGTCAACACGTCCGAGGCGCCGGACCGCGACAACCCGAAGACGGGCATCTCGCGCTTCAGCGCCGAGGAGCTCATGGTCTGCGACCTCGGCGCGTGCTCGCGCGAGGCGGCGATCGCGAAGCTGGCGCTCGCGATGGAGCAGAACCGGTTCATTTCGAGCGCCGAGAACCTCGTGACGGCGGCGCTTGAGCGCGAGGGCGTCCTCTCGACGGCGATGGAGGGCGGGCTGGCGTTCCCGCACGTGCGCGGCGTCGAGGGCGGCGGGCTCACGCTCGCGATGGGCGTCTCGAAGGAGGGCATCGACTGGGACGGCGAGAAGGTCAACATGGTCTTCCTCTCGGCGATTCCCGTCGCGGTTTCGGCGTTCTACCTGCGCCTGATGGCGGGGCTTGCGCAGTCCTTCGCGAAGGAGGCGAACCGCACGGCCGTCCTGGAGGCGAAAGATTCCGCCGCGCTCTGGAAGGCACTCCAGAAGGCCACGCGCACGACCGTCAAGTGACGCCATGAGACGGACGCTTCTCGCGGTTCTGGCGGGCCTCCTGTCGGTCGCCGCCGTCGCGGCGCCGCCGCGACGTGCGGCCGCGCCGGCGAAGGCGGGACCCGTGCAGGCGGCCCACCGCCGCTCGCCCTACGTCGGGGCGGTCTCGGCCGATGCGCAGACGGGCGAGGTCTTCTTCTCCGACGGCGCCGACGCCGAGGCGTACCCGGCGAGCGTGACGAAGCTGATGACGGCCCTGCTCGTGCTGGAGGACGTGCAGGCCGGCCGCTACCGGCTGGACACGCGCGTGACGGCGACGCCGGAGGTCTACGGCTCTGAGCCGAGCTGGATCGGGCTCAGGGCCGGGCAGTCGATGACGGTCGAGGACCTGCTGACCGCGCTGCTCGTGAACAGCGCGAACGACGCGGCGATCGCGCTCGCCGTGCAGGCGAACGGCTCGCACACGGCGTTCGTGGATCGGATGAACGCGCGCGCGGCGCAGCTCGGCATGACGCGGACGCGCTACTTCAACGCGAACGGCCTGCCGCCGAATCCGCGCCGCCGCTATCCGTGGAAGGACTTCAACCGCACGACGGCGGCCGACCAGCTGAAGCTCGCGCGGGAGATCCTGAAGCGCCATCCCGGCATCCTGAAGTACACATCGATCAAGGTGCGGAACGCGGCGGAGACGCCTGTCCGGGACGGCTTCGGCAGGCCCTACCCGCTCAAGAACCACAACAACGTCATGGTGAAGGACGCGCGCAAGGTCATCAACCCGGACGGCACGGAGGCGGTGGACGGCCTCAAGACCGGCTACATCGACGCGGGCGGCTCGTCCGTCGTCCTGACGGGCAAGCGCAAGGGCAAGCGCGCGATCGTCGTCGTGCTCGGCTCGGCGACGTCCGCCGAGCGCGACGCGCATGCCGCGCGGCTGATGGCGGACGCCCTCGGCGCGCTCGCGTGGTGACGGCGATGACGGCGGCCGTTTGACGGCGGGGCGCGAAAAAGCGTATAATTCGCGTCTTTCAAAAGGAAAGGGAATTTTGACCATGAAGATCATCGGAGAGAACATTTTCGCCAAGGACGCCGAGGGGCGGCTCTTGAGCCGCATCGGCACGCTCTTCTTCCGCACGCCCGGACTCGTCACGAAAAAGGGCATCCACGCGCTGCAGCGTGTCATGTGGCTGGAGGAGATCTCGAAGGAGAAGCCGCTCACGCCGTCCGAGGAGGAGGCGGAGATCGCCGAGTCCGTCGACCTCATCTTCACCGACGACCAGGTGCTGATCCGCCCGAACCCCGACCGCATGGATCTCGCGTTCAAGGCCGACGAGGTTCTGCAGACGATGGTGTCCAAGCGGGCGATCCGCTTCCTCAACACGTCGTCGGCGAAGGTGCGCACGGCCCTGCGCGCGCGCGGCGAGAACTGGCGCATGGCGCGCCAGCCGATCTCGCAGGACGACATGGCCGCCCTGATCGAGCGCGCGAAGGTCGCGATCGGCGAGCGCCCGATCTACTACTACAACCCCGCGACCGGCACGCGCTTCCTGACGGCGGGCGCCTACGCCGAGGTCAAGGACCTGTCTCCAGCGGACTTCCGCCTGCAGGTCGAGGAGATCGTCGCCGGCCTCAACAAGCGCAACCGCACGGGGCACCCCGAAATCGACCTCTTCCCCGCCGCGACGCCGATCGAGGTGAAGCACGCGCTCCGCACGCTCAAGGTCGCCGAGCTGGACGACGCGGCGCTGAGGTCAGCCTGCGACCGGATCGCCCTCGACTGGCGCATGGCCCTGCCGCCGGAGCTGCGCGACGAGTCCGTCGCCAACTTCGACTGGCGCAACGCGATGTGCCACGCGCTCACGGCCGGGCCCAACGAGACGGCCGTGGAGGAGCAGGAGCTCGTCTCCGGCATCTCGCCCGAATTCTACCGCCAGATCGAGTGGCTGCCCGGCGCGCGCATCGCGGACGGCGAGGTCATCTTCGACCCGATCTACGACGAGGCCGCGCGCACGCAGGACCCGGAACTGCTCGCGCTCTGCGACACGCGCGTCAAGAGCCTCCTCTTCAACACGACACGCCTCTTCGGGCGCATCCGCTACATCAACGTCGGGCGCATTGCCGCCTCGCTTGCGCGCCGCCCCATCGCCGGCGACCGTCGCGGCCACCTCTACATCATGCAGTACGAGGAGGAGGGCGAGACCGAGCCGACGGTGATGATGATCCGCCTCCAGAAATGGGGCGTCGCCGAACACCTCGACGAGGGCAAGAGCCTGCTCCAGTCGATTCTGGAGGCCGACGAGTACTCCGACTTCATCCTCGACCGTCGGCTCATGTGCCGCCAGCTCGGCATGAACCTGCCGTGCCACATCGGCTACGGGCACTTCGCCGAGAAGTATCGCGGCAACAACCAGTACAACGGCGTGTCGCTGCGCTCGGCCTACTTCGTGCGCAACTACGTGCACGGCATCGCGTCGGACAAGGTGCCGCTCGCGAAGTACCGCAACCCGGCCTGGGCGCAGAAGTTTGCGTTCCTGATGGGCCGCGCCGCCGCGCTCGACCTCGTCGTCGGCCGTCGCAACTCGATCACGAAGGAACTGCTCTTCGACCAGAACTACGAGGTCGTCACCCTCGGCGCGGACGGTCTGCCCGCCGAAATCCGCATCACCGACCACGCCGGCAGCTTCGTCGACTACGAGCGTCCGCTCGCGGACTTCGTGGCCGAGTACGCCGCCTTCGCGACGCGGCGCGCGAAATACGTGACGGAGTACCCGACGTTCGTCGCCGCGTATGTCGAGGGCTTCCGCCGGCATCTCGCCGAGACTCAGGCCGCCTACCGCGCGCGCCGCCGCGCGTTCGACAACCTCTTCTCCGACCGGCCCTACGACACGAACGGCTCGGGCGCCTACCGCTGGGCGTGCGCGCTGCGCCGCCTCGACGGCTGCGACCCCGACGCGCTCGCGGCGAAGCTCAAGGCCGCGATTCTGTAAAGGGGCGAACGTGCGTTCACAATCGGATTTCGTGCCATGAAAAGGGCGTTTCTCGTCGGCCCGCTCGTCTGGTGCCTGCTTGTTGCAGCGCTGTTGGCCGTCTGGGCCGTGACAGACCCGGCGACGCTCGTCCGCATCTTCGACCAGGACGGGTACGCGCCGTTCGAACTCGCGACGCTCCCGTTCTTCGCGGCGATTGTGCCGTTCGTCTGGTGGAAGTGTCCGTTCGAGGGTTCGGCTGCCCGGCGCGCGACGCTGTGCGCGATGGTGAGCGTGGTCGCCGTGATGGCGATCGTGAAGGAACTTGACCTTCATCTGTTCGCGCTCCATGCGCTCTACCCGGATTTCGTCTCGGAGCGCGGCGGTCTTCTGCCAGGGCTCGTCAAGCCGAATGGCGCACCGCTTTTGGGGACGCCGTTCAAGATGCGCGTCCTCACGAATGCGGGCGTTCCCCTCGGCATGAAGGTTGCGATTCTCGGCTATTTCGTCGCGCTCTTCGGCGTTTTTGCGGCGGGCTTCGCCTATCTGCTGAAAAACTGGATTGTCGGTGTCATCCGGCTCGTGCCGTCGGCCTGGGCTGTCGGCTGCTTTGGTGTCTCCGGCCTGATGGTCCAGGTCGCCGATCGTCTGCCGGCGTGGCTCGACCATGCGCATGGCCTCACGAAGGGGGCGAACGGCGTCTCGTCCGCGCAGGCGCTCTGCACGGTGCTGGAAGAGGGCGGCGAGATGCTTGTCGCAGTCCTTGCCCTGCTGGCGATTGGCCTTGGCCATCGCGAGCGCACGAGGGCTTCGGCCGCTGATCGGACAGGAACTGTTGGTTCGATCTGTCGGGTAGGCGGCTCTTAAAGCGGTATATACGGCTTTTGGCCGTTCGGGCGGCGTTTACCGAAATTGTCGTCGAAGATGTGACGGCCACAACTTTCTCCGACGGGCTGACGGAACGTCTGCGACACCGTCGGCATCGCATTGACACAAGAATGATGCTGCTGTATAATACGCACCATCATGACACGAACACAGTTGCAATTGCCAGATAGCCTGTACGGACAGGCCAAGGACTATGCCGACTTCCGTGAAATCAGCATGGCGGAAGTCTTTCGCAATGCCATTGAAATGTACATTCGCATTCATGTCGTCGATGAGACGACGCTGACGCGGAAAAACAAGTGGCAGCCTCCTGTCTGCCGCAGCACGGGGCTTCGACAGGATCCGTTTGCCGATGACGATTGGCGTGAGAAGCTGTATCTCGACCGTGGTCAGGAGGGCGCATGATCTCGTGTGACACGAACGTTCTCTTCGCCGCGACGAATCCTGACGATGCCTGTCATGCGGCGGCATACGACTTTATCGCGTGCCATGCCGAGGATGCGAATTTTGTCCTTGCCGAGCAGGTTCTGGTCGAGCTGTATGGGCTGCTGCGAAACCCGGCCGTCCTGAAACGCCCGCTTTCGGCAGCTGAAGCGGTTTCAGTCATTCGTGCCTATCGAGGGAATCCCGTCTGGTCTGTCGTGGATGTGCCGCAGGACGGACGGGCGATGCGCGAAGTCTGGCAGCGGGCGGCCCGTCCGGGGTTCGCCAGACGGCGCATCCATGATTTGCGCTTGGCCTTAACGCTCAAGTATTCAGGTGTCACGGAATTCTACACCCGCAACGTCCGAGACTTCGCCGACGTCGGCTTCGCGAAACTTGAGAACCCTTTTGACGCGTGAAATTAAATACGGCACAATTAATCCACTGATCGGACAGGAGCTGGTGGCGGCTCTTAAAGCCGTATATACGGCTTTTTACCGTTCGGGCAGCTTTTTCCGAAATTCGATGGTATACTTTTACACATCATGAAGAGTATGCCTATCTATCATCCTGCACGGGTGAGAATCCTGTACGGACATCTTGCGGGGCGAACTCGGCTTCAAGGGGCTCACGGTTTCGGACTGGTCGGCGGTCAGCGAACTCGGCGAGGGCAACCACGGCATGCTGCGGGATGGAGAGGATATCGTCGCGGCGGCCGTTTCCACCCTTATCCCGATTTTTTTGACTAGCCCCTGATTTCCCCGGACGCAAAACGGCGTCCCTCCCTCGGTTCCGC
>CAKTZI010000084.1 GCA_934635385.1 uncultured Kiritimatiellota bacterium
AACGCTTCCGAAAGTTTTTGCGAAAGATTTCCTCTATTCGTGCGAAATTTATGGTATAATATCTCGCATGAACACGAGAAGGATGTTTTTGACGGAGAACTGCGCGGGCGGGGCGGCGGCTGTCGAGACGGCGGCTGGGGCGCTTTCTGCCGCGTTTGCGCGCGGTTCCAGTACCCCCCCCCCCACTCATTGAGAACGCCGCAGGGGGCCTTATGATGGCCCTGCGCGCGCTTGCGCTGTGCGCCTGTGCGGGCGCGGCTTTCGCGCTTCCGGCGTCCGCCGCGCCCAAGGCGCTGGGGCCTCGCTTCGGCGTGAACTACTATGCGCCGTTCCGCAGCGAGTACCGATTCTTCAAGGCGCGCGGCCTCGACATCCGCGAGCAGATGCGCCGCGACGTCGCGCACTTCCGGCGGCTCGGGCTGGACTGCATCCGCCTGCACACGTTCGACGTGGAGTTCTCGACCAAGGAGGGCGGGTTCATCGACAACGAGCATGTGGCGCTGCTGGACGACCTGATCGCCCTCTGCGCCTCAAACGGCATCAAGACCGTCCTGACGCCCATCGCGTGGTGGCACACGGCGGACGACGCGCGCGGCGGCTTTTCGGCGGACTGGACGATCCAGCAGATGACGTCCGATCCGCGCGCGTGGGCGGTTCAGGAGCGGTTCCTGAAGGCGTTCGCGAGCCACGTCAACCGCTACACGGGCAGGCGGTATGCCGACGATCCCGCGATCATCGCATTCGAGCTCATCAACGAGCCGCACTATCCGAAGGACTGGCCGGACGCGAAAGTGACGGAATACATCGACCGGCTCGCGTCCGCCCTGCGTTCGACCGGCACGGACAAGCCGATCTTCTACAACTGCTGGGAGGGGCGCAACGCCGCCTGCGGCGCGTCGACGGTCGACGGCGTGACGGGCAGCGACTACCCGACGGGGCTGATCGCCGACCGCGAACTCTCCGGCAGCCAGCTCGGACGCATCGCCGCGACGACGATCAAGGGCGACATGCACGTCGCGGACAAGCTCAAGATGATCTACGAGTTCGACTGCGCGGACGTCGGCGGCGCCTACATGTATCCCGCCATGGCGCGGGAGTTTCGGCACGAGGGCTGTTCCGTCGCGAACCAGTTCCAGTATGACGCGCTGGCGATGGCCGACCGCAACCTCGCGTGGAAGACCCACCACCTCAACCTCGTCTACACGCCCGCGAAGGCGATCTCCTTCGCCATCGCCGCCGAAGTCTTCCGCCGCTCGCCCCTGGGCTGCCCCTACACGCCCGACATCGACGCGCTGCGGTTCGACGACATCGGCGTGCGGATCGACGCGCGGCGCAACCTCTCCCAGCTGGTGACGGAAGAGGACTGCCTCTACACGGCCGATCCGCTCGACCCGCCGCCCGCGCCGGAACGTCTGCGGCGCGTCTGGGGCGTCGGCGCCTCGTCCGTCGCTGCCGCGACGGGGAACGGCGCGTACTTTCTCGACCGGGCGGCGCACGGCGTCTGGCGGCTTCAGCTCTATCCGAACGTCCTCGACCTCGCCGATCCCTACGAGGGCAACACGTCGCCCAAGCACATGGTCGTCCGCGAGGCGCGCACGCTCCGCCTGGCGCTGCCCGATCTGGGCGCGGCCTGGCGCGTACGCCGCGCGGACGGGGACGAGGCGGTCGTCGCGACGGCGGCGGACGGCGCGGTCGCGCTGATGCCCGGCGACTATGTCGTCGAGGCGACGGCGGCGCTCGGCGCCGCGGCCCGCGCCGCGTTCGCCGCCTTGGACACGCCGCCGTTCGTCATCCCCGACTGGCCGACGGCTTCCGATTTCGAGTTCCTTGACGTGACGCGGGCGGTGCGGCACGGTCAGTTCGACGGGCCCGGCGGCCGCCGCTACACGGCGAAGGGGCCGCAGTGGCTGGACGCCCTCGGCTTCACGGCGACGGACGAGGTCTTCGCGAAGGGCGCCGTCTCGCAGCACACGCCGTTCGACGCGGCGTCGTTCGAGCGACTCTTTGGGCGGCCCGGCCCCGGGCGGGAGGTCGTCGTGACGCTGCGTTCGGCGGACGGCAAGCCCGGTCATGTGCGGATCGTCTTCACGCAGGCGAACGAGGTCTACTACGGATGGGACTTCCCGCTGGAGAGGGACTGGAAGACCGTCCGCGTGCCGGTCGGTGACCTGAAGCCGTTCTGGGGCACGGAGACGAATCCGTCCGCGCCGCCGCCGAACCTGGGGATCGTGCGGACGGTCTCGGCGGCTTTCAGCCAGCCCACCGAGATCGCGTCCGTCCGGGTCGCGTTCGAGAATTCCGAATCAACCCCAACCAAATAACCACAACCACCAAATACTGTTCCAAATAACCACAACCACCAAATCCAAATGAAGGAGAAAACCATGAAAAGACTGAAACTGAATCAACAGGTGAGCCGGTGCTGGGTCGCGCTTGCGGCGGGGCTGGCCATGGGCGGCCTTGAAGCCGGGCAATTGACCTGGACGGGCCAAGGCGACGGTACGTCGTGGAGCGACGCCGCCAACTGGAACGCGACGCCCAACTGGTCTGAGGCGAATGACCTCGACTTTACGGCGGTTGCGGGCGGTGCGACGATCCACAACGACGCGACGACGACGTTCGGCATCGTCACGTTCGGCGCGGACAAGGGAACGATCGTCTGGACGGCGGACAAGACGGTCAAGCCGAAGTCCGGCACGATCAAGCTTCCCGCCGGCACGACGCTCAACGCCCAGTTCGCGGTTGGGCAATGGGGTTGGAGCGCAGACAGCTGGAACCTGACGGTTTCGGGCGGCGGCACGCTTTGGATCGCTGCCACATGGACGGGTGGAATGAGCGGCGGCACGTTTACGCTGGATGGTGTGACCGCCGTCATGAAAACCGGCCTGACGTCCGATGGGGCGGGCGAACTCGCCCTGAAGAATGGCGCGCAGGTCACGGTCGAGAAGTCGTTTACGGTCTGTCGGCTGACGTCCGAAAGCGTGTCCGACAAGTTGACGCTCGGCGGCGGACTGGGGGCGACGCTCCTGCAGGCGAAAGGCACGTTCGCGGGCACTCTGGCGGGTGCGGGCACGTTCGCCCTGCGCGGCGGCGAGACGTGGACGCTCTCCGGCGATTCGCCTGATTTCACCGGCACGTTCAGTCTGCGCGAGACGCGGCTGAACGTGACAGGCTCGCTCGGCCCTCAGGCGAAGATCGTCAATGTCGAGACGGGGACGCTGATCGTCTCGCATGACCAGACGGTCGCCGGCGTGTCCGGCGACGCGGCCGTCGGCGGCATCGAGATCGCCGAGGGCAAGACGCTCACGGTGACGGACGGCGGCGCGTATGGCGCGCGGCTGTCGGGCGCGGGGACGTTCGCGCTGGATGCGTCCGGCAAGACCCTGACGCTGTCGGGCGCCAACACGCTGACGGGGACGGTGCGCGTCAAGGCCGGTACGTTGATCGCCGCCGATACGGCCGGCGCGGCGCTTTCGGGCTATCCCGCCGGACTGGTCAGTCGCTACTCGTTCGACGGCGACCTCACGACGGACGACTTGGGCGCGAACGGCCTGAAGGTCGCGTCCGGCGCGCCGACTTCGGTCGCGGACGGCCTGGGCGGTTCGCGCTGCGTCCGTTTCGACGGCGCGGCGAAGATGCAGACGGCGGCGAACACCTTCATCAAGGAGAAGACGCCGTTCACGATCTCGTTCTGGGTGCGCACGACGTCAACGGACACGTGGACGAATGGCGGATGCTTCCTTCGGCTTGGCAACTGGACGTCGGCCGAAGAGCAGGAGGTTGTCCTGGGCGCGACGACCGCGAGCGGGCAGGCGACCGGCTCCCTGATGACGCTTCAGGGGAACTGGGTTCCGCAGTCTCCGTGGCAGAACGGGGGCTGGCGGCAGTACGCCCTCACGTTTGATGGCACGGTGCTGACGCTTTACACGAACGGGGAGAATCCCGTGACGAAGACGAAGGCCTGGAACCTGGGCAACACGCCGCTCACGTTCGGCGACAAGGTCGTCGCCGACTACGACGAGCTGCTGGTGTTCAACCGCGCTCTTTCGGCGGATGAGGTGAAGGCACTGAGCGAGAACCCGTTCCCCGCGCCGACGGCGGAGGCGGCGACCGATCCGGCGCCGGTGGCGCACTGGGCGTTCAACGACGCGGAGAATCCCGGCAAGGACACGAGCGGCAACGGGTACGACCTCGAAGTCGTTGGCGGGACGCTGAGCCTGACGTCGGACGCAGACGACTACGGTTCGGCTGCGCGCTTCACGAAGGACGGCGCGTATCTGAAGTTGAGCGGCACGGGGCTTCCCGCCAAGTTTCCGTCCGGCGGCGCCTCGTTCACGGTCAACGTCCGCATGTCCGGCACGGGCGGCGGGCAGGGGCTCGACCTGTTCTCGATGGGCGATGTCACGACGGCGGGGAAGTTCTTCCGCATCGCCAACGGCAACAATCCGCGCCGTCTGGGTTCTGCGTGGAAGAGCCAGACGTCCGGGGACTCCGAGAAGCAGACCTCGGACGGCATCCTCGCGAACAGCTACGTGACCAGCACATTCGTCTACGACGCGGACGCGAAGACGCTGACGTGCTATCAGGACGGGTACAAGGTCAACAGCGAATCGAACGTGACGCCCGACATCGACGCGAACGGCACGGTCTACATCGCCTACAATCCGGCCAAGACCAGCCGCTTCGTGTGCAAGCTCGACGATGTGCAGGTTTTCGCCGCCGCGCTGAATGCAGCGCAGGTTCGCCGCCTCGTGCAGTCGCTGGAGACGGGTGCCGTGCCGGGCACGGTCGCCGCGTCGTCGGTGTCCGTCGACGCGGGGGCGACGTTCTACACGCCGGCCTCCGCCTCGATCGGGGGGCTGTCGGGCGCGGGGACGGTTGCCGTCGGCGCGCACGGGACGCTCGCGGCCGCGTCGGCTTCGGGCTTCACGGGCACGGTCTTCGGGCCGGGCGCGTTCGCGCTCGCCGAGGGCGCCGTCCTCAATTGCACGCGGGACAAGCCGGCCCTCGACCTGACGGGCACGCTGACCCTGCCGACGGCGGCGACGGTGAGCTTCGCCGAGACGCCGGAGACGATTGCCGCCGACACGCGACATTCCTATGTCGTCGCGCGGGCCACGTCGCTGGCGGGCGCGACAGACCTGTCGGGGTGGACGTGCCAGTTGAACGGAACCGCGACCGACAAGGTGACGTTTAAGATCAAGGGCAGCACCGTTCTCGCAAAGGTGCGGCGCGGCCTGGCGATCGTGATTCGGTAACCGAAAGGGAGACAGCTCGGCGATGATGAGAATCTTCTGCGGAAAAGGCGGTGGCGCGCGCCTGTCGCTTGCGGCAGGGCTGCTGCTCGCGTCCGCCCCGGCGGCGCGCGCGTCGGAGGCGCGGCCCGCCTACGGGGCGGTGCTGCGCGTACCGTATGCGGGGGTCGAGTTCCGTCCGCGCGCCTACGTCGTGCGCGGTGGCACATGGGAGGTGCGCGAGGCGGCGGACGGTCTCAAGCCGGACAGGGACGGCAACCGGAAATGCTTCATTCCGCTGCGGGCGGGGGCCAAGGGCGACGTGGACGGAACCTGTTCGTTTCGCGACGCGGACGGCGCCGTGCGGGCCGCATGGGCGCTGACGCCGCAGGAGAAGGCGGCGTGCGCCACGCTGGAGCTGCGCGGCACATTGTCGCTCGAAGACTACGCGGGCGGCGCGCTCGTCGCGGACGGCGCGCGGGTCGAGATCCCCGTCGTGAACCCGAAGTCGCGCTGCTTCGACCGCGCCGTGCGCCGCCTGACGCTCATGGACGTGCGCGGACAGGAGCGGATGACCGTCGACTTCGGCGCGCCGCGTCCCGTCGGCGTGGAGATGTCCGGCGACCCGAAGATCGGCGGCAAGCTGATCCTCTGCGTGCTGCTGTCGGATCGACCCGCGCCGGGCGTGACGGCGGCGGCCGTCCTAGCGATTTCCGTGCCGGGCGGCCTCACGGTCGGGCCGGACGGCAACTACGTCATCTCCGGCGGAAAGGACTGGGTGCCGTTCACGCCCGCGAAGACGATTGTCGCCGGCTCGCCGCTCGACCTCTCGGCGATGCGTCCGACGGGCGCGCCCGCCGGGAAGTGGGGGCGGATCGTCGCGAACGGGGACGACTTCGCGTTCGAGGGGCGTCCGGACGTGCCGGCGCGCTTCTACGGCGTCAACCTCTGCACGCGCGCGCTCTGTCCGCAGGACAAGCCCGAAGCGGACGCGCTCGCCGCGCGTCTCGCGCGCATGGGCTACAACGCCGTGCGCATCCACCACCAGGAATGGGAGCTGCTGGAGCGCGCGCCGGACGGCGTGACGCCCGATCCCGTGAAGATGGCGCGCTTCGACGCGCTTGTCGCGGCGTGCGTCGCGAACGGCCTCTACCTGACGACCGACCTCTTCTGCTCGCGCAACTGGAACATCACGTGGCGGAGCGTCGGCTTCGACCGCGACGGGACGATCGGGATGGGGGACTTCAAGGCGCTCGTGCAGGTTCACGAAGGCGTCTACTCCAACTACCTCGCCTTCGCGCGGAACTTCCTCACGCACAGGAACGTCTACACGGGGCGGTCGCTCGCGGAGGAGCCGGCGCTCGGCTGGATCTCGCTCGTGAACGAGGGCTGTCTCGGCTCCAACACCGCGCGTCTCGAAAAATTCGCGGCGTGGCGGACGATGTGGGCGAAGTGGCTGGCCGCCAAGAGGGAGAGGGCACCCGCCGACTACGCGGACATCCCGGAGAAGTTCCCGGAGAACGTCATGGCGCCGACGCGGCACGCGACGGCCTTCAAGCTGTTCCTCTCGGACGTCGAGCGGCGCTTCGCGCGGCGGACGCGGCAGTTCCTGCGGGAGGAGCTGGGGTGCAAGGCGCTTCTCTGCGACATGAACGGCGTGTTTCATCCGATGCACACGCGGCTCGCGCGCGTGAAGCCCTACGACTATGTGGACGGGCATTTCTACCAGGACCATCCGAACTTCCTCGGGCAGGACTGGAAGCCGCCGTCCACGGCGGGGACGGGAAACCCCGTGCAGAACGCGATGGGCGCGATCTTCCCGTCGTTCGCCAGGGAGTGGGGCAAGCCGTTCACGATCACGGAGTGGAACTACTGCGCGCCGAATCCGTATCGCGCGGGGCAGGGGCTGTTCGTCGGCGCGGCGGCCGCGTTCCAGGGCTGGGGCGGACTGTGGCACTTCGACTTCGCGGGCGACCGCACGCAGTACGCCGACCCCGGCTCGGTGCCGCTCGGTGCGTTCGTCATGGCGGGCGACCCGGTGATGCGCGCGGCAGACCTGGCCGCCGTCTGCCTCTACCTGCGCGGCGACCTCCCGGAGGCGCGCGACAAGTTCGCGAGCGTCGTCCCGAAGGACGTCTTCGCGCGGCCGGCGGACGTCGGGCCGTCCGAGGACACGTGGCATCACCTCAACTGGCTCACGTGGTACGGCAAGGTCGGCACGGTGACGGCGGCGGACGCCCTGCCCGACGGCGTGCGCGAGGTCTTCCGCTACCCGGACGACTACGCGCACAAGAGCCTGGACGCCGTGCGGCGGCGCGCGCTCGGACTCGGCGCGGGCGAACCGCTGCCGTCCGCGTGCGGCGGGGCGGTGCGCATCGACGCGGAGAAGGGGACGTTCGTCGTCGAGACGCCGCGCACGTGCGGCGGCCTCGTGCCGGGCGGTGCGTTTGCGGCGGGCCCGTTGCGCGTGCAGGCGGATGCGCGAGAGCCGACGGCGCTGTGGGTCAGCGCGCTGGACGGCGCGGAGATCGCCGCGTCGCGGCGGCTTCTGCTCGTGCACCTGGTCGATACCGTCGGCACGGACATCACGTTCACGGACGAGTCGCGGAAGATTCTCTTCGACTGGGGCCAGGCGCCGCAGCTCGTGCGCAGGACGTCGGCGGACGTCGCGCTGACCGTGCCGGAGGGCGCGTGGAAGGTGTCCGCGCTGTCGGAAGAGGGGCGTGTCCGCTACGCGGTTCCGGCGCGGTACGAAAACGGGGTGCTGCGCTTCACGGCTTCGACGGCCGGCCGCGACGGCCAGGCGACGTTCCATTATGTGGTGGAAAAACAGTGAGCCGATTGACAATAAACACAGAGCGGCCTACGGCCGGGCGATTGGAGGTGACAGGGAGTTTCGCTTCGCGCATGCCTGTCGGCTTCCTCGCCTCTTCAGGGTGTCTGGGTTTAACGCGAAGAACGCGAAGGGGGCGTGACGCAAAGGTACGCAAAGGCCTTTGTTTGATTGCCGTCAACAGCCTTGGCGATCTTTGCGTCAAAGCCTTTGCGAACTTTGCGTTGAAAAAGACAT
>CAKTZI010000085.1 GCA_934635385.1 uncultured Kiritimatiellota bacterium
CGACCCTGTGGCCGCGCCGCCTCAGCTCGGCGACGAGCACAAGCTCGTAGGCAGCCTCCAGCAGTCCGGGGCCGAGCTCGCGCCGGACGACGAAGCCCGGCTCGGTGAGCGAGGCCTTGCCCGCGAGGAGCGGGCGGAAGCGGAAGTCGGGCGCGTCAGCCCGCGCGGCGAGGGCCGGGAGGAGGAGCGCGAGCGCGGCGCATGCGGGGGCGAGGAGTCTCGGCGCGGCCGCACGGCGGCAGGCGGCGGCTTTGACCTTGACGCGGATGATCTCGAAGCGGGCAGACGGTTTCTTCATGGACAGGCTCCTTGATACATGAACAGGCGAATTGACGCGATTCGGAAAACACCTCGGCGGGGATGCGCCCCGACCAACTGCCATCAGTTTACCAAAAGAAGCCGAATCCTGTCAAGCGGGGGTAGACCATTTGGGGGCTCCAAGTTCACGTTCAACACATCCCTCACGCTATTCCGCGCTTCTTGGGGTCTGTCCCCACGTTTTCCGCGCTTCTTGGGGTCTGTCCCCACGTTTTTGTCCACGAATTGACACGCATCAGCACGAACGGGAATTCGTGGAGATTCATGAAGATTCGTGGCCAACAACACAGCACAAGAACCCTCTCCGCGCCTCCGTCCCTCAAAGCCCTCGCGATGAACGCACCCCCGCCTAGCGGCCCCTTCAGGCTGCTTCGCTGGGGGATACGTAGGCTTCACCTCTCTCAAAACGTCTTCTCCAGATGCCGCAGCGAGGCGGCGGCGCGTTCGTGGAGGCGCAGCTTGATCTTGATCGTGCGCGCGTCAAAGTCCGGCTCGCCTGACTTCTGCCAGTCGAAGTCCGTGAACGCCTTCAGGAACGCCCTTTTCCCGTCCGCGAACCGCGCGGGCGCGACATCGAAGCCATGTCCCGCCTCGAACGCAAGCGCCTCCGTCACGTTCAGCGCGTCGTCAAAGACAACCACGCCGAGCCGAGCCGCGTCCGCCGGATAGACCGTCGCGTAGACCTTCTCCCCGTCGGTTGCGAGATTCTGCACGCCCCAGTGCGTCGGATGCCCGTAGGCGAATTCTTTGACCTCCTTGACCGCGAACGTGTGTCGGTCGATTCGCGCAATCCGGTTCGTCAGGTGCGCCGCCTCGCCGCCGCTGCCCCAGCCGACGAGCAGGTCGTCGCCAAACCGGCAGATGCCGTCCAGTCCGTCCACGTCGAATGCGTGCGCCGCGAGCTTCTTCAGGTCGGCATCGTACACGTCGATGCGCGGCTTCACGCCCTTCTCCCAGCTCGCGAACGTCACGTAGAGCCGTCCGTCGTCAAAGCAGATGTCGCCGACGTGCGGCGGCACCGCGATTTCGCGGACGACCCGTCCGTCCCAGCCCACCTTGGCGAGCGAATGCGCCGTCGAGACGTAAAGGAACCTGTCCGTCGCCGCGATGCCCTGAAAATGCCCTTTTGCGTGGCGCATTTCGCCCGCACGCGTCGTGAACGGGAACTGCACCGCGAGCCGTCCGAGCGCAGGATAGAACAGCCGCTCGAACGCATCGCGGCGCGCGAGCCACCCCGACTTGCCGCCCGTCCCGGCGGCGAACAGCGCCCACATGCGCCCGTCGGCCGTCCACGTCGCGCCCGGCGCGAGCGTCAGCGGCGTACGCGCGTCAACCGTCGTGAAACGAAAGCTCGCGAGCGCATGGGCGTAGTTCTTCTGCGCATCGTAGCTCGCGCCGAAGTAGTCCGCGAGCGGCGCCGCCGAGAGGACGCCCGCCCACGCGCCGTCCGGCGCGACCCATCCCGCCGCCCGCAGCGGCTTCCAGAGTACCGTCTGTCCCCACCGCTCGTTCTGCGGCTCGGCGACGGACGCAAACGGCGGCACATGGCGGAAGCTGAGGCTTTCGATCGTCACGGGCGCGGCGGACAAGTTGACGACCGCGACCACCTCGCCGAAGAACGCGTCATCAAAGCCCTTCGTCCGCCAGCGTGTGACGACGGCCGCGGCAAACGCGGCCGTGCGCGCCTCGTTCGTGACGACACGCGCACCGTCCGGCTCGACGAACGCCCCCGTCTCGCGGTCGGCGAACGTCCAGCGCAGACCGCCGTCCGACGTGCGCCACGTGAACGCGAGGGCCACGGGTTCGAGGGCGCGTCCGCGCCCGCCCGTCTCCAGCTTCGCCCGCGCCGCGTCCGCACGCGGAAAGCCCCGGTCGCCCGGCGCGCGCCGCTTCAGCCGCGTCCCCGCGCGGTGCTTCTCCAGCAGCGTCGGATTGAGCCGCGTGAACATCTTCGTCAGCTGCGGATACGGTTCGCCGTCCAGGTCGACCAGCCCCCAGTTGCAGTCCTCGAAATTGCTGCCCCGGTTCGGCACGTTGTCACGGTAGCGGAACCAGCTCGCGCCGACGAGGAACGGCCAGGACGCAAACTCGCCCAGCATCGCCGCCGCCGCGCGCGTGCGCTCCGCCTGTGTACGGAAGCGCTCGCCCACCGCCCGCAGGCAGGGGAGGCCCGAATCGATCGCGCTCGTGCCCCACTCCGTCACCAGCATCGGCCGCCCGCAGTCCGTGTGTCGCGCCTCGGCAAGCGTCCGCAAGTCCGTGCCGCCCCAGTAGTCGCACCCCGACTTCACCCAGTTCGCGTCGAGATCCACCCACGGATAGACGTTGAACGAGACAACGTCGCAGTATTTCCCAGCCGCCGTCCACGCCTCGCGCGGGCCGCCCAGCCCCGCGAAGCGGATGCCGAGGATGAGGTGGTTCGGATCTTCCTTCCGCAGCGCCTCGGTCGCGACGCGGAAGAACCGCTCACAGATCTCAGCGACGAACGCACGGCGCACGGCCTCTGGCGCGTCCGTGACCGTCGTCTGACGCGCCCGCACGAAGTCCACGAGCGCACGGCGCGCCGAGTGCGTCTCCGGCAGCGCGGCGACGGCGCAGTAGAGGCCGTTCGTGTCGTTGCCGAACGCGCCCGCGCCCCACCACTTGAGTTCGTTGTCGAGGTCGTAGCCGACGAAATCCGGATCGCCCTTCACGGACGCGGCGGCGGCCGTCGCCATCTTCGCCGCGCTCTCCGGCCACTTCGGCGAGAAGACGTTCGGAAACGCCGAACACGGCACGTGCGTGCCGCGCATCGGGAAGATGAAGTCGTCGGGATCGTCCGACGTCGTCATCCCCTCCGACAGCCAGGCGATGACCGAATACGGCAGGCCCTTCGTCCGCAGCGCGGGGACAGGCCCCGCGCCAAGAAAGTTGAAGTTCCACGCCGTCAGGTTGCGGACGACGTCGTTCTCCCAGTTCGTGTTCGCGAACTCGTGCGGCTGCTGCTTGAACAGGTGCTCGGCGCCGATCAGGAACGTCGGCGCACCGTCCGGCCGCACGAACGTGCTGACGCCGTCGACGCCCGTCGTGACGGAGAACCAGCCGGCGGCGATCAGCAGGGCGGAGGCGCATGCGGTCATCGGTTCGATCCCTTTCCCTTAGCGCAGGATGATGAGCGATCCGGCCTGGCCGACCTTCACGCGCCCCGAACCCGCGAACACGTTCGGCAGCTTGCGCACCGAATAGGAGCCGGGCGGCATCGTCTCGCCGTCGATGACGAGCGACGCGGGCTCGACCTTCACGCCCTTCGCGATCTCGACTATGCCGCCCGCCTCGATCGTCAGCGTCGCGGCGGACGACAGGTTGCCGTTGCCGTTCAGCTTCAGGAGGCCGCCGTTCTGCACGACGACCGGCCCCGCCCACGTCGCGTCCGCCGTCAAGGTCAGCGTGCCCTTGGCGACCGTCAAGACGTTCGTCTCGACCGTGGACTGTCCGCGCAGTTCGAGCGAACCCGTGCCTTTCTTCAGCAGGGAGGCGTCAACAGCACCCGCGATGTAGGAAACAAAGCCTCGACCTTCGTCGGCCTCCTCGAACGTGAGCGTCTGCCCCGGTGCGGAGAAGCCGCCCTCAGCCCACATCGGCCCCCATGCCGAGAAGATGTAGACATTGGCATCGGCCTCGATGTCGCCCGTGAGCTTGATGTTGTTGGCAATCCGCATACGGGCGACCGACGTCGCGCCGACAAACCGAATCTTGTTCGGCAACGTCACGTTCCACGTGCCGAACTCCAGGTAGGGTCGTGTGCCGTCCGCACTGCGCGCGAGTTCGACGACGCCGTCCGCCGCGCCGAAGACATTGTTCGTGTAGGGTGTCGAGATGCGCGCGTAGCCATCCGCGAACAGCGTACCGCCCGTGTAGGTGCTTTCGGCCTTGTATTCGATCGTGCCCGCACCGAACTTGTAGTACTTGCCCGAACCGGCGAACATCGTACGGTTGGTCAGGTTGGCATAGGCGATGTTCCAGATGCAGACGCCGATGTCGCCGAAGTCGAACGGCTCGTTCGCGAGATCGACCGCGTTGGTGAACTTGGCAATCGTCGTGCCCTTGGGGGCTTCGCCCGTCGACCAGTTCGTGCCGTCCGACCACGCGCCCGCCGCGCCGCCGATCCACGTCGCGACATCGCCGCCGACGGACAGGAGGCCGATACCCGTCAACCATTCCGCCCGGTCGGCCGCACGGTAGAAGCCGTTTGCGAGTGCCGTCTCGCCCAGCGTCACGTGGGGGACGGCCGCCAGCGTCGTCAAGTCGATTTTCGCGCCGTCCGTCACGGTCACGGTCGCGTCGTCCGACGTCAGGTTGCGTCCGTTGAAGCGCAGCACGGACGTTGTGCCCTTCGCCGTCACGCTTGACCCTGCCCACGCGGCGGACTCGGTGAACTCGACCGTGCCCGCGTTGACGGTCACGGTTGCGTCTGCCGCATCCGAAACGCCCGTGAACCGCAACGCACCCGCTCCGTTCTTCACGATCTGCGCGTTGATGACACCGCTGAAATGAAGATTGTAGGTGGAATTGTTAAAGGTGACAGAAACTTCTGCCCCCCCCCCCCCCTGGAGGTTCTGGATTTCGGCGTATCCGCCCGTGTACACATAGGCAACGTTAATCGTGAAGTCCGCGTCGGACGACACCACACCCGTCAGCTTTCCGGCATTTGAGAAGAGGATGGCGGGCTTCGTCGAATGTCCGACAATCTGAATGTTGTTCTTGAACGTCGCAATGCCAATCTGCAACTGAGCGTCGGAATCGCCCGACTCGACATAGACCGTGCCCGAACCGACTGTCGCGATTCGATTCGGCTCAAACACGCCACCGTACACATGCCAGTCGCCCGCATGAGCGGAACAATCTGCCTGCTGGAAGAAACCGGCCGCATTGCTGCGCACCGTGATGTTGCCGCTCCCCGTGAACGCAACTCGGTTGATGACCTTGGCCGTGCTTTGAATCGTCAGCCCCGCCGTGCCCACGTCGAACGTCGCATCTGAAAAAGTGACAGCGTGGTTGACGACGAGTGTATCGCCCGGCTGTGGCGCCTGTTCGGGCGACCAGTTCGCGGACGCCGTGAAGTCGCCCGTCGCTCCGCCATTCCAGGTCAGCGTCTCGGCCTGTGCGCTCGCGACGCCCATCGTCGCGGCGAGCAGGGCCGCCCATCTCTTGCTTGTCTTGTGCATGGTTTTCTCTCCTTCTTTTTGTGAGGTTTGAGGTGTTTTGGGTTGAACAGAAATTCCTACGAAGCAAAATGCCGTGTGCCAAGGACGCGCATCGACTCGTCCGCCGCCGTGACGAAGGCGACATCGAACGTCGCGCCACCCGGCGGCACGGTGAGGACGACATGGCAGCCCGTGCCGAGGCATTCGGGCGCGAGATCCTTGAAGTAGGTCTTGGCCGCCTCCTTCGTCGCGCGCGGTTCGGGGAAGACGCCGGGCGCGAGCAACACGTCCTTGCGTCCGCCGTAGTACGCGCGGTTCGCGAGCCGCGTCAGCGTCTCGGGCACGGTGTGCAGCTGATCCCACACACACGCGAGCCAGATCTTCGGACGCAGCGCGCGGACGAGCTTGCCCGGCATCGACCAGTGGCCGTGGTGGTTCATCTTCGCCGCGCTCACGGGGCCAACGGCCTCGGCCATGTCGTCCTCGATCATGCGCTTGCCGCCGTCCGGCGTCTTGAGGTGGTCTGAGAAGTCGCCCGCCGTGTAATAGCGGAACTTGCCGTAGGTGAAGACGTGGCCGAGCGAAAGGCCGTTCTCGTTCAGGTAGCTGGGCTTCGCGCCGTTCGCGAACGACGCGGCGTAGACGTTCTTCACGCGACCGTCCGGCCGCGCGATTTTGCCGTTCGCGCAGAGGTTGAAGACCTCGAAGCCGGGCACACCGCCCTTCAGCGGCACGATCTGGTCGCGCGCGCCGAGGCGGAACTTCTCGACCGTGAGGCCGTCCCGCTCGCCGAGGTGGACGTAGAGCTTCCGCATGTGATCCCGCACGGCGATGAGATCCTTCGGCGTGAGCGGGATCGGGTCGTCGTAGTCGGGCCAGCCCCGGTCGATCGCCTTCGCGAAGTGCAGCTGCTCCGCCGCGAGGCCGAAGCCGCTGCGCACATAGTCGAACTTCCACCAGTCGACGCCCGGCGCGGCGCTCTGCCATTTCGGCGTGCCGCAGTGGTCGGAATGCCAGTGCGTCGTCTCCATGTAGTCGACGCGGTCGCCGTTCGGGTTTACGCGCTTCACGTAGCGCGCGACCCACTCGCCCGCGAGGCGGCCGGGGCCGGGCACGACCGGCACGGCAAGGTCCTGCCGCGTGACGGCGGCGTGGTCGCCGCAGTCGAGCAGCATCGTCGTGCCGTCCGGGAAGATGAGAAACGTCGACTCGCCGACGCCCGTGTGGATCATGTGTATCTGGAACTCGCCCTTCTTCCACTGCGGCAACGTCGCCGCTGTCGCGCCGTTGCCGGCCGATGGCGTGCCGCGAGCCGTGTCCTGTGCGCTGTCCGCACAGACGGCGGGCGCGCCCAAGGCCGCGCAGGTGGCCAGACCAAGAAAGCCCCGCCGAGGCAGAGGCATCGTTCTTTCAAGTTCCGAATTCATGTCATTCACGTTTTGAGGCTCCTGCAGTCGTCTTTCAAGATTCCGCAATTATACCAAATCCAGTCCCGCAACCGAGAACAACCCGTCCGGCGAAATGCGAACAAATCGTCCACCGAACAGGCCGCTTCCCGACTGAGGCGAAATCCGACCGCGAACTTCATGCAACGTATTATACCATAATTTTTCGACAAGAGAACCAATAATTCGCAAAAATTTTACGCCAACGTTTCGCAATAACCAGCGCTTTGAACTGATGAGCGCTCCGTTGCGCCTCAAGGCTTCATTATGAAAGATAGTCCGCGCGCGACAACTCCATCGCACTTTTGGCGCGGAGGGGCGGGAAGTGGCGCGAGTGAGGAGCGAGGGTTTGCTGGCGTCGGAAAGGTCTCGCCCGCAGCCCGTGGTCTCGCCGAGGCAGGACAGGCTGAAGCCGGCCGATTGTCTTCAGCGAGAAGCGCAAACCTGAGCGACGAGACCGAGCGAGCAGCTTCCCGCTCCGACGCGCCGACTGTCGCGCCGTGAGCGAATCGTCTTTTCATGCAGAAGCCCTGTCGACGGCCTCTGCGTTGAGGAATCCAAATGAATCGGTGTTGCGCAACGCACACCTCACTCACGGCACTCGATTCTCGACGCCCCCGAAAGGCCCTCTGCGTTAGATCCTACGATGATTAGCGCCTACACGGATTCCAAATCGCCAGATTTGGATACAAGGCACGAAAATCATCTTCATTTCGCGTGATGAGACCGCCTATCGATTGCGCATAGGCACCAATGCGCAAAATCGAGATCTCCACGAAGCACATCGATAATCACGCATGTATCCACGACCCATCTCATTATCCATCAGCTTAGGCATAATCATTCCTCCTGCCTGTAGTATACCAAATCTTTCGCCACTCGTCGCAAAGGGGCCCTTTGTGTTGAATCCTACGTTCGCCTCGACTTCTCGCGCCACTGCGCTCTGCCCCCCCCCCCCCGGCAGATCGGTCGTCCGCAAGGTCGCCGCGCGCGCCGCCTCAGGCGTCGCAAACTGTGCCGTCACGGTTTGCTCATATTCGGCAAAGCCGAGCGGATTCGCCCGAACCGTCGTCAGAAGCCCCAACCCGAAAAGAACTCCGACGCACATCCTCATCGCGCCTCCTCCTTTGTCAGGATAACGCGCGAAAGGTCGAAAAATCGCGCCAACGGCCCTGCCGAGGCCGTGGTGACGCGAACCGTCGCTTCGCCCGCCGGAAGCGTGACTTCGCCGATGTCCGAGACGGCGCGGTCGTAGACGGTGTGGGGCAGCTCCTGCGTCTTCACGAGATCCGC
>CAKTZI010000086.1 GCA_934635385.1 uncultured Kiritimatiellota bacterium
TCATGCGTTGTCGGCTATCAGACGGTGGATGCAATTCAGCGTGGCAAGTTCAAGGCGCTTGCCGTTCAGTTCGAGAATGTCGCGGGCGGCGAGATCGCCGTCAGGGATCTCGTGACGGTCGCGAATCCGGCGGGAGGGGTTGTCTTGAACACTTCGTCGGATCAGATTTGGGTTTGGGACACAACGGCGGCTGATTGGGTGAAATATTTCAGCCGCAAGCCGCGTGGCGAATCGACGATCACTTGGTGTAAGGCGGGGGAAACGACTGAAACGACCGATACCCTTGCAGCAGGCACGACATTCTTCTTTTATCGCGGAGGTTCGGCGACGACTTCGTTGACGCTTGCGGGAGCCGTCAAGGAACTTGCTGGACAAGAGCAGTATACTGTCACGCGCGGGAAGTTTGTTTTCATGTCCTATCCGTGGCCAGTCGCACTGTCGATTGCTGGGTTTGATGCCAATCAGGCTTCTCCTTCTGGTGGACTCGTTATCAATACAACGTCAGACCAGATTTGGCGCTGGAACACGGAAAAGGCGGACTGGGACAAGTATTTCTGCCGCAAGTTACGCGGTGAGACGGCTGTCACATGGTGCAAGGCGGGCGAGACGTCCGAAACAACCGACTCAATCCCGGCAGGCGAAGGATTCTTCTTCTATCGCGGCGGCTCAGCGACGGAGACGATCACCTTCTCCGCGCCGGCGAACTGATTTGATTCCTAAGCGGCAAAGTGTCGCTTGGACAATCAATGCAACAGAAACAAAGGAAAACAACAATGAAAAAACTGATGATGGCCCTTGGGGTGGTCGCGACGGCGTGTTCGCTGCAGGCGGCCTCCTTCGTATGGGGGTTCGCGAACGCAGAAACAGTCGCCAAGGACGGCAAGTATTTCGGCGAGGGGGCCTACGCCAACGCTTCGGCATTTCTCTATCTCGGCACGGTCGGCCTGTCGAACGGCAAGTTCGACTTCGGCTCGGCCACGCTCTTGGCCTCTGTGCAGGGGATGGATTCTGCCGCGTACAACTGGGGCGACTTCACGGCTCCGGGAAGCAACTCAAGCGATCTTGTTGACGCGGCGGGCGGACAGTCCTACACGCTCATCCTCGTGGACAAGGGCGGCGTGACCGACCTCAACAGGTTTGACGGCAACGCCATCCTGGCCTACGGGACGAGCGGGAATGAGACAATTCCCGGCGCGGGCGAGAACGTCTACTACGCCTCGTTCACGAACGACACGCAATACGGCGCGGCTGACTGGCAGGCCGTCCCCGAGCCGACGAGCGGGCTTCTGCTCCTCCTCGGCGTCGCAGGCCTCGCGCTCAAGCGCAAGCGTGCGTAATTGCCGGCTTCATGCGGTTGGGCGACTCTCAACCTTGCGACAAAAGAACGCCCTGCGGTCAAGACCGTGGGGTTTCTTTTTCACTCAGCAACCATCCAGTCTCGGCATCACGCCCGGCGCGTTGACAATCGGGTTGAAGATTCTGTATAATGCGTCCGTTTGTTGAACCCAAGAGGACTGACGAATGAACGCAAGGCTGAAAGACTACTTCTCTTTGAACGACTACCTCCGCACGGACGTCGCGGTGACGCTTGGCGTCTCCCGCGCCATCCTCTCAAAACTGGTCGCAAGGGGCGAACTCCAGCGCGTGGCGCAGGGGGTCTACGCCTTGCCGGACGCCCTCTCGGATGAACTGGCCCTTATCGCAGGTCGCTCCCCGAATCTCGTCTTCTCGCACGAGACGGCCCTCGCGCTCCACCGCCTCCACAACCGAATCCCGGCGAAGCCGTCCGTGACCGTTCCGCTGGGCGCGAATGCGCCGCACAGCGTCGCCGCGTCCGTCAAGGTCTACCGCGTCCGCCCAGAATGCCACAAGGTGGGCCTGTCGGAGGCGTTGACGCCATTCGGGCACCGTGTGCCGTGCTACGACCCGGAGCGGACAATCTGCGACATCATCCGCTCGTATTCGCGCATGGACATCGAGACATACGCGAACGCGCTGCGAACCTATGTCGGCGGGCGCCCGGACTTCCCGAAGCTGATGGCGGACGCCCGCGCGCTCGGCGTCGAGGCGAAGGTGCGCAGGGCAATCGAGGTGCTGGCATGAGCGGCAACGCGCAGTCGATGAGCCTCCGGGCGAAGGTCAACAACTTCGCGAGGGCAAGGGGCGTCTCGCCGCAGCACGCCCTGCAGGCGTTCTTTGCCGAACGCCTCCTCGCGCGGATCGAGAAGTCGCGCTACAGGAAGAACCTCGCCGTCAAGGGCGGCACGCTCATGAGCGCAATCCTCGGCATCGCCCAGCGGACTACGATGGACATTGACGCGACCGTGATCGGAATCCGGCTGGACGCGGATTCGGCGAAGGAACTCGTCGCGGAGGTCGCCGCCACGGACGTCGGGGACGGCATTCGGTTCGACCTCGACCTTTCCGCGCCGAACGCGATTGCCAAGGACGACGGCTATGCCGGATTCTCGGTCGGGCTGACGGCGAGCGTTGGGAGCATCCGCTTGCCAATCGGGATTGACCTGACGGTCGGCGACATCATCACGCCCAAAGCCGAGCGACGGCAGTTCGCGACGATTCTTGACGACCGGGTGAAGATCTCCGTCTACGCCTACACGGTCGAGACGCTGGTCGCCGAAAAGCTGCAGACGGTTCTCCGTCGCGGAGACGCGAACACGCGGCCGCGCGATTTCTACGACCTGTATATGCTCAAGGAGCGCGGCGCGGTTGACAGTCCGCTGCTTCGGCAGGCGGTGATTCGCACATTCAGGAACCGCCACTCGGAAGACGCGCTCCAACGATGGCGCACTGTGATGGCGGCTGTCGCCGAATCGGGCGCGATGCGCCGTCAATGGGAACGCTACCGTTCGAGTGCGCCGTATGCGAGAGGCATCGCGTTCGAGGCGACCGTCCGCGCCATCCAGACGTTTCTTGAGGCGGTCACGGGTGAAGCGGGCTGACAGCCGACAAAACCGCGAAGCCGCCCTCGATACAAGGGCGGCCCCGCGTGTAGGCGCGGTCACGACAAGCGTGACCCATCCGCATGCACTACGCCCGCTTGCGGCGAAGTGCCAAGCCCGCCACGCCGAGGAGAAGCAGAAGCCCGCTCGTCGGCTCAGGGACGGCCTGCCAGTTGCCCGGATCTTGCGTGGCTGTGGTCATATTCCCGAAAGTGATGTTTGCAGTGGAAGTTGCCTGAGCCAAAACATTTTTTGTTGTTGAGGTAAATGACTTATTGTCGTCTTCATAGACGAAAAAGAAATCATAATAAGTCCCTGCCAACAAAGAATCGTTCGAGAATGTAGTTGCAGATACCGCACCTGCTGAGGAAGAGGTTACAGTACTCACCGCCACATTCACACCATCAATAACAGCATAGAGAGTTACAGTTCCAACGAACTTATCAACCCCATTGGCGGCATACAGATTTCCTGCCGACCACTTATATGTAGCTGCTTGCGTGACAAAAGCCATTGCAATTGCTGCTACAAGAATCATGATTTTCTTCATTGTCTTTTGTTCCTTTGATTATGCACGTCACACCATGCAACGCACAAAAATTAGAGTTCAGGTGCCGGAAACGTCAAATACTGATTTACAGACGAACCACATACCCAAAGCCCTTGACCTGGCTGAAAAGAAATATTTGACACAAGTTCATTGTCGTCATTAACCCAACCGATTTGATCCCAATTTTCTCCGCCCGCATCCGTCCAGACATAGTTCTCAATAGTGAGGCCGGCAGAATCCAACCGCTGGATGGAAACATTGTTGTATGTATCATCGCCCACAGGTGTGATACTGGATATTGGCAACAAAGACGACCCATTTACGTTTACGAACTGAGCGGTAACCATTGTAGCACCAGCCTTGAGCTTGTTCTGCGCATAGCCGACAACAGGGGCGGCCTAATTCCGCCCCGTAAACACAGGCAAACGCACCACCGTTCCGTGAAGCGGAAGTGCCGAAAACGGCAGAAGGCCGTCCCCTTGCAAGGACGGTCTTCCGTTGCGCTTAAGCGTGGCTGTAAAGCACCTTATAACTGGTTATGCCGTTGAGGAAATTACATCAAGTTCCGCAAGGTATGCGCATGGCGCGAGGCAGAAAAGCACGACCTGTCGTCAGGCCCGTGCTATCTTGCCTATCAAGTCGTTAGCCCAGTCTATTGCCTCTGCGACCGTGGGCTTGACCGGGAGGTCGTACTTTGCGGCCTCGTATCCCGTCTCCCACGAGTCGCCGGCGGAAACCGCTGCGGGCCATGACTGCCGACGGCGGTGGGCGAACAGCCGCTCGCACGTCTTCCTGACGAGCGCGAGGTCTGGCGCGTTCTGCGAGAAGATGAGTTGAAGGTCTACGAGGTCGTGCGGACGATCCTGCGTCTGGTCGGTGAGGCCGTGCAGTTTCTGCGCAACCTGATGATGAAGCTTCATCAGCGGCACTGGCTTCGGATGCGGCAGCCCAAGCGCCGCGAACATTTCCGCAATGTCCGGGGCCAGCGCATGGTCGGCTTCGAGCGTGTCGCCGACCTCGTTCGCGCCCATCTCGAGCCGCACCGTCACCCAGGGCTTGCGGTTGTATTCGAGCTTCACGTCGAACGGCCGCATGACATAGGCCGGCGGCACGCCATCCGGCATCGCAGGCTCGCGCTTCACGACATGGCCGGTAAAGCCGTGCCAGCCGGCATGGAGGGCGTCGTCGAGCCCTGCGATGAAAACGTCGATGTCAGCCCCCTGCGCGGCGTCCAGATCCTTCGTCACGCGCGTGGCGATGTCCCCGTACCGAAACTTCAGCGAGCTGCCGCCCTTGATTACACAGCCGGGCATGAGCTGCGCAAGAATCGTGTTAGCCACGGCGCGGCGTATCCTCTGCGCCTCGCCGAAGCGCGGTGCCAGACGTTCTATCGCCATGTCGAGATGCCTTCTCGACAGAGGAAGCTTTATTTCGCCCATTGCCCCATCTCCCTGAGCAGGCGTTCCGCCTCGCCGAGGCGGAGTTCACCGTTTTGCTCGGCCTTGCGGACGCCGTCCGCAAGCCGCTCGTCCATGACCGATCCCCTGCAGGCTCGGATCGCGTCCGCAAGAGGCTGGCATGGGATGCCCTGATAGTAGTCGACGGCCCCTCCGCTCCTGCGCACGAGCCTTATCCAGGGCGGGAGCGTTCGCCGCACCCTGCGATCCGTCGCGATCTCGATGACGGGCGGATTCACCAGCGCAAGGTCGTGCATCGCCAGCACGGACTCGCCCCACACGATCGCCCCATCGCCGCCAAGGAGGACGGCCTCCGCGTAGCCGTCGTACTCCGTCGGCAGGTAGTGCGTAGCAAGGCGATACACGCCGTAACCCTTGCGGACAAGGCGATTTCGTTTCGCAAGCGCGGACATTTCGCTTTTCGGCACACCAAGTTCGGAGGCTTCCCTCGTCGTTATGTAGCCGTAGTTGTCCGCCGCCTGCTCGTATATCTTTTCATAGGCTGTCATGCCAATAGTATAGCAAAGATAGCGACCTTTTGGCAATGCGGTATTTTTGCGCGTCAAAAGGTCTGTCCCTATGCCGACCTTTTGGCACAGACGCTCTATCGTCGACTCCTTTTTGCGGTGCCACCAGTCAACCATGCAATTCCCCAAAGGTGCAATGTACGTTTTTTTGGACGGCAAGCCAAGATACAGAGATGCCGCCCTCATACCGAGGACGGCATCTCTGTATCTTGGCTTGTTCTTGCCTTACGCCCGTTTGCGCTTGAGCGCGAGGCCCGCGACGCCGAGGAGGAGCAGAAGCCCGCTCGTCGGCTCGGGGATGGCGGCCGTCGCCCACTGGCCAGGCGCAGAGAACCCCTCGCTCGTCAGCTTCGAGCCGGCCGCCTGCGAGCCGAAGGAGATTTGCTGGGCATTGTCCGTCCCAGATGCATTCGCCGCCGCATTTGCCGAGAGGTACATCTTGTCGCCGTCCACGAGGACGAAGAAGAAGTTGTACTTGCCAGACGCCTGTTCAAACGCGCCGAACTGATTGGCGGCTGTGTTCGCGTTGATGACGCCATTCGCGACAGTGCCGGACGCAAGGTAGCCAGTCTGCGCCGTCAGGTCAAACGTCGGGTCAGACGTGAACAGCGCGAAGAGCGCGGCTTGGTCGATCGCGTCGGCGTTGAAGAAGTAGGCGTTGCCCGCATACTTCGTCGTGCCGCCCGTACCGTCAAAAATCTGGGCGGCAGACACCTTCCAGTTGGCCGTTGCGGCCTGTGTTCCGACAGCCGCGCAGATGATCGCAGCCGCCATCATGATTTTCTTCATAACTTGTTTCCTTTTGTTTCTTTGACAAGGGCGCGCGACCCTTTGCCGCGCACCTTGCAAATGGATCAGAGCTCCACGCCGGGGAACGTGATATACTGTTCTTCGCTTTTGCCTGAAACCCAAAGGCCCTGCCCCGGCTGAATGGTGAAGCCCTCGACCTTCTCGAACGCGCCATCGACCCAACAGGACTCCGTGTTGCCTGTGCCGTCAGGGTCATACCAGTTGATCCAATTGTAGGAGTCTCCACCGATGCCGATGTTGTCGAGAATCTGCAGCGAGACGGAATCGGAAGACGCGTCATTACAACGGATGTCTTGAAGGTCAATCGCGACGGGGCTGGGGTTGCCGGTCATCGTGCTGCCGTCGCGCAGCTGAACGGCCACGTCCGACGAGCCAACCTGACCCGCACTCTGGAAGACCTGCTCTTCGCTCTTGCCCGAAACCCAAAGACCCTCTCCTGGTTGAATGGTAAAGCCCTCGACCTTCTCGAACGCGCCATCGACCCAGCAGGACTCCGTGCTGCCCGTGCCGTCAGGGTCATACCAGTTGATCCAATTGTAGGAGTCCCCGCCAATTCCGATGTTGTTGAGAACCTGCAGCGAGACGGAATCCGACGCGGCATCGTTGCACTTGATCGACTGGAGGTCAATCGAGCCGTCAGTCGAGCCAACGCCAAGGAACTGGGGCACGAGTCCAATCGAACCGTCTCGCAAGTTGTTCTGCGCATAGCCGACAACG
>CAKTZI010000087.1 GCA_934635385.1 uncultured Kiritimatiellota bacterium
GGCGCAGAGACTTGTGAACACGCCGGCGCGCGCGGCGCTTCGCGGCGCAGGCGCGCGCCGGCGTGTTTGCAAGTCGTTTTCCGTCCAGCCAGTTGTCAAGGAACGAGTCCTTCTCCACCGTGAAAAAGGAACTGGTTCTACATTATACCTTTGCGGCTAAGCCCAGACGCCCTGAAGGGGCGACGAAGCCGACAGGAATGCGCGAAGCGAAGCTCTCTGTCTCCTCTGATCGCCCGGCCGCAGGCCGCTCTGTGTTTATCATCCTCACCGAATGATCACGGCGATGCCGAAGCGGCGGTCGAACCTCAGGCGCGGCGGATTGTCGAGGACGGTGCGGCCGAGTTTCTTGCCGTTCCGCGTCACGCGACCGGCATACTGCGTGCCGAGCCTCACCCCGGAGCGTGAGGCCGATGGCCTTGCCGTCCGTCAGCGTCCCGATGAACGCCGCGCCCTCTGCCGGGCCCTGCGTCGCATCGTCGTTCGCGAAGAGGAAGTCGAAGTCGCCCGTCGTGTAGGTGCCGGCCTCCTTCGCGACCCGCACGCCGTTCGTGTAAAGGCTCGCGACCGTGATGTCCTGCGCGAGGTAGATGCGGCCGCCGCCCTCGACGCAGAGCGCCACGTCGGGATTGGCCTGCGCGCCCTTGTGGACGTAGACTGCGCCCCTGTCTTTTGCGACGATGCGCGCGACGTTCGGGTAGTTCGCGCTGGACGCCAGATGCAGCGCACCGCGCATGGCGGTCAGCGAGCCGCGCAGCGACGAGGTGGCGTTCGGATAGTTGCCGAGCCAGCATGACCAGCTTCCGTCGAAGTCATTACCAGTGCCGCCCCACTGGAAACCGGCGACGGCATCTTTCGTGCTGCAAAACGGATCGAGCAGCCCATGCTCCGCACCATCTGCCGAGGTGGCCGTCAAACGAACGACATCTGTCGTCGTGTCTGACTGAACGCCACACGAGACGGAACCGCACAAGGTGACGTCGCTTGCCTGTGCGTGCACGAGAGGCCGCCCACGGACTGCGGCAAGTCCGGCTCGTTGTAGGCCTCCCACGCGCACATTGCGCCGCCGAACGTCTGTTCGAGGCGACGGCAATAGTCATACATCGCGCGCAGGCTGCGCGGCACGGCCAAGGCCTTTTCGGCTTCCCACGCCGGCGGACGGTGAATCATGCCGCAGACCTTGACGCCCGCTTCCGCGTAAGCCTGAGAGAATTTGCTCCACAGCTCGAAGTCAAACGTTCCCGGCGCCTTCTCGATGTGTTCCCAGCGATAGACCTTTCGCACGGAGGCCTGCCCCGCAAGGCGCATGACGTCGGCATTCGTCTTTTCCAGGTCGCCCTTCGGCATGGCGCTGTAGCCCGCCATCATCGCGTAAGGCGAATCCGGGGCCGGCGTCCGCACTGGCCAGCCACTTTCTGTCGTTCGACGCGACAGGCTACTCCAACTTGAGATTATGAATGGCCTCTTCGTCAGACAATAGTCGCAACACAAGAAACGCACACCAGTAAGGCAGCGTCAAGACACCATTCTCGCATCCGACGTTACCGGCATGCAGCTTGAGGCCCCACGACACGTCCTGATAATGCTCGGATGAGATCAGCGTACGCATGGAACGCCCGACACCGCGCTCGCTCTTGACCTCCACGGGCACGAGGCTCTTGACCGTCCGAACAAGGTGAGGCAATAGCACGGCATGACGACCCCCGCGTCTTCAAGCCACTCCACGCATCCGCGATAATCCCGGAATCTCGCCCCTTCCGCAACGCGCGAGACCTGAAACTTCTTGTTCTCCCTTGCCAACTGTGCCGGAATGTGGTCATAGACACTGCGGATGCGCGCCTTGTCCATTCCGTCGGCATATTTCTTGATGTCGTCGCGATAGCCTTCGACCAACTCGCGCTGCTTCTCCAGAACACCCTCGAAAGTCCCCTTCACGATGTACGACTCGACGACTTCCGGCATGCCGCCAAGAATGCAGTAGTCGCGGAAGAGACCTTCGACGATCTTCATCTGCAGCGCCGAGAACGGCCTCGCCTGACGAACATGCCCATACAGTTCCTCGACAAACTCGTCGCCGTACCCCTTCGCGCGCAGAAACTCCTCGAAGTCCATGCTGGACATGTCCATGTCCGTCTTGTACCCCATGGCCAACGAGGAAATGCGCTTGTACTGCACACCGAGCATGGAGCCCGACGCGATGACGTCAAAGCGACCGTCCTGGGCAAACGACTTAAGCGAAGTCGCGACCTCCGGGCAATCCTGAACTTCATCGAACAGAATAAGCGTCTTCCCTTCCTCAAACCGCCACAGGGGCTCAATCGCCGATTTGGCGAGCCCCCTTCAACAGCACAGGCTTACGATCCTGTTGCGATTTCCACGCAACAAGGCGACCATCCATTTTCCTTGCGAGATATTTGCGCATATTCTCTCCTTTTTAGGCTAAAGTATAGCACAAATGTCAGAACCAAGCAAGCGCGCCCCACATTTCATGAGGATGTGGCAAGGCATTTTTGCACATTTCATGAGGATAGAAAGACGCTCTTTCGCACATTTCATGAGGATACGAAACCATCAGTTCACGCGGCCGAGCGAATAGGCGACGTCGAGTGAGAACGACCAGCCGGGGTTCAGGGACGTGACCCAATGCGGTGAGTTGAAACGTTCCCGTCTATGACTTACGGTAGTATAGCCGAAATTCTTCCGAAAATCCAAACTGGCCAGCCACTTTCTGCATACCTGCACAAAACATTCGACTTTCTGTCATTTTTGACACGTTCAATTGGGGACAGACCCCACCGAATAGGGTCTGTCCCCACATCGGACAGGACATCGGGCGGGGCCTGTCCCCACGGCTGGCGGGGGCTGTCCCCACAGTAAAGTGCCACGGATGATGGGCGTCAGCGCGCGCGTTCCGTCACGAGCCGCACGGGGCCGAAGAGGCCCGACGGCAGCGGGCGGTCGCCCTTCGTCCAGTGCCGCCAGGTCGTGAAGGTCTTCCGTCCCGTCGGGCTCGGGCGGCCCTCCGTCACCCACGCGGGGATGGCCTTCAGTCCGCCGTTCGCCGCATATTCGGCGTCCGCCGGCAGGAAGTCGTCGCCGATCAGGCGGTTCGGCCAGAGGTTCGTCACCTCGACCCGCAGGCGGACTGTCCGCGCCGGGCCGGCCGACAGGGCGCAGCGGAACGGCGGGCGCCAGAGCGTCGGCAGCTTGACATCATCAATGAAAACCTCCGCGAGGTTCCTGAGATCCCCCAAGTCCAGGACAAGCCGTTCGTCCTTTCCGCACGCCGGCAGGCTCACCGTCGTCCCGTAGGCGCCCGTGCCGGAGAAATAACGGATCTCCGGGTCGTCCGACGCCGCCCAGTCCGCAAGGTTCGTCCAGACGCACGTCCGCGCGCCCAGCGTGACCGTCCACGGCCCGGCGACGGGCGTCTCGCGGACAGTCTCGAACGCCTCTTCAAGTGGCGCCGCCGACGACGGGCGGAACACGACGAAGACGCTGCCCGACGGCTTCAGGCCGAGCGTCACGCGCGTCCGCCCGCCCTCGCGGACGACGCGCCGCGCGCGCCGGATCCCGCCCGTCTCGGCGTCCCACAGCTCGACCTCGCCCCGCGCCTGTCGGAACGAGCACGCCAGCTCGACGGCGCGGTCGCTGACGCCGCAGGCGACGAAGTACGCCTCGACCCCCTCCGCGTAGCGGCGGTGGCACCACGCGACGTCCGCCGCGACGTCCGGCGTCTCGCACACGAAGTCCGGCTGAAGCCCCAGCTCCCGCAGCCTCTCGGCGGCCTCCGCCCCGGACGCCGCCGTCACGGCGTACCGTGCGCGCAGCGCCGCGCTCTCGGCCTGCCGGCGCGTACACCAGTCCCAGTCATAACCCTCCGGCGGCATTGGCCAGCCCGCCGTCGCCTGCTGCGCGTCGCCGCCGCCGTCCGGCGTCTCCGTCCCCGTCGCCATGAGGCAGTCCGCGACGCTCTCGCCCGCCTGCAGAAGATACTGGACGCGCGAGAGGTAGGTGATGAAGTCCCTCCCCTGCCGCCACCAGGTGACGGTGCGCTCGAAGTGCGTGCCCCACGCGCCCATCGTCATGCCGGGGCGGCGCGTCGGCGACGTCCAGGGCTGGTGCGCGTAGCGGTGGAAGTAGAGCCGGTTCACGCCGCGCGCGAAGACGCGGTCGGCCTGGGCCTTGAGCGAGAACGGGTCGGCCTGCCACCTGCCGTCCGCCGGGAACGCGGTGAAGCTCTCGGCCCCGACCAGCCGGCGTCCGTTCACGTGCGCGACGGACGCCGCGAGCCGCGCGCACCCCTCGCCGCCGACGGCGGTGGAATTGACGACGCCGCTGCCCCTCTTCGCCCAGAACTCGCACATCGGGATGTCGGCCGAGCGGCCGTACTCCAGCGCGTTGAACGGCCCGTTGCCGTAGCACTCGACGCCGAACTGCAGGCCGCGCGCCCGGCAGCGCTCGGCGAGCGCGTCCGCGTAGTTCTCCGCGAACAGCTCGGCGACGGTCGCGCGCCAGTCACCGAGGACGCGCTCGCTCTCCGCGACCGAGCCGACAACGCGCCCGGAGAGGAGCGCGAGCCACGGCACGAGGTCGTAGCCCCGGCGCCGGCGGAAGGTGCGCGCGAAGCCCTGCGTCCAGTTCTGCGAGCCGACCTCGTAGCTGTCGACGAGGATGCCCGAAAGCGCGCTCTTCCCCTGCCCGACGAGATCCGGGCCGAGCCGCGCGCACAGCCTCTCGACGTAGGCGTCGAAGTGGGCGTCCAGCGCCGCGCGGTCGAGCTTGTCGACCTCCAGCCCCGAGCCGCCGCCGCTCACGGGATGGTTCCGCTCGCCGTTGGCGGCGAAGCCGACGCGCAGGATCGCCCAGCGGCCGTCCGGCACGTCCCACGCGAGCCGCCCGTCCGGGCGCAGGAGGGCCGTCAGGTTCGTCACGGACGAAAGCGACACGACCTGTCCGGGAGCCGCCGCGAAGCTGTCGCGGCGGACGTCCTGGCGGATGCGGAAGGTCTTCCCGTCGAGGTCGGAAAGGGCCGCCCTCCGCTCCAGCGCCGCGTCGCGCACCGTGAAGCGTCCCACGTAGCCCGGCACGTATCCGGGGCTAGTCGGTTCGGGCGGAAACGAGAACGTGATGCGGAACTTCTTCCCTCGGACGGCTCGTTCAAGGGGATAGTACCGCAGGCCCTTCGGGCCGCTGCCCGAACGCCGCACGTCTTTCCGAGGACAAGCGCGCCGACGTGCGCGCCCGGCCCGGCCTCAAGATGCCGTCTTTGCGCGTCGTCTTCGACACTCGCCTCGTAGACGAGCGAGACGTTCGTCTTCCTGCCGCGAACGCCCTGCCCCGTCCCCTCGAAGAACAGCGCGAGATTCATGTTCGTCCCCTTGGCGGACATCTGCCCCCTTTCCCTCCTCTCAAGTGGCTCACTCGCGCGAAGCCGCTTTCTTCAGTGCCGCGTCCCGCTCCTTCTGGATGCGCGCACGCGCCTGTCGCCTGTAAAAACCCAGATTCTTGACGTCCTCGCTTCGACGGGCGGGACGACCAATCATTTCTTCTAACTCCGCTCGAAGCGCCCTCATCTTTTCGACATCATCTGGACAGTGGTTCTCGTCAAGCCCATTGAGTTCAATTGTTGGCGAGCGAGCAAAATGAGATTTCTTGGGCGAGCAAAATGAGACACTTCCTGACAGTCCCGCTTGGCTCACT
>CAKTZI010000088.1 GCA_934635385.1 uncultured Kiritimatiellota bacterium
GGTCGCCTCCGGCGCGCCCTGCGCGCGGTGGGGCGAGGACGACACGCGCCGCCTCGCGCCGCGCGAGGCGATCGACCGGGAGTACCTGAACCCGCTCTACGACGACCGCCTCGCCGACCTCTGGCGCAGGGACGCACCGTGAAAGGCTTTGAAACATCGAACAATCACAGAAAGGAAAATGATGATTATCAAACTTATGTCTTTACAGGTCATGTGCGCTGCCTTGCTGGATCCACAGGTCGCGGCGGCGGTTGATGCCCAAAGGCCGTCGCTGGACGCGAAGCTTGCGGATTCTGTGCGGGCGTTCAATGCGGCGGACGACGAGTGCTACACGAACACCATTCCGAACGCGGCGGCGGAGGCGTTCCTCCTTAAGAACGCGCCGCGCTTCGCGTGTCCCGACGCGGACATCGAACGGACGTATTACTTCCGCTGGTGGACATATCGCAAGCATCTGCGCCACACGCCGGATGGGTGGGTCGTCACGGAATTCCTGCCGAACGTCAGCTGGGCGGGGCGGCACAACACGATCAGCTGCGCCCTCGGACACCACTTCCGCGAGGGCCGCTGGCTGCGCGACCGTACGCCGCTCAAGGACTACGCGGCGTTCTGGCTGAGGGAGAAGGACGGCGGGCGCCTGAACGGGCCGGGCGCGTACGTCAACTGGATCGCCGACTCCGTGCTGAAGCTCGCCGACATGGACGGCGACGCGGCGTTCGCGACGAATCACCTGTCTGCGCTCGTGCGGAACTACGAGGCGTGGGAGAAGGGGTGGGCCTGCGGCGTCTTCCCCGGCACGGGCACGTTCCCGATGGGGCTGAAGTGCGGCCTTTTCGAGACGACGTGCAACTACGAAGGCGCCGAACTCGCGCTTGCGGGCGACGGGGCGCGTCCGCTCGTGAATGCGGCGATGTGCGGCGAGGCGCGGGCGATCGCCGCGCTGGCGACGCGGGCGGGCGACGCGGACTTGGCGGCGCGGTTCGCGGCGAAAGCGGCCGCGTTGGAGGCGGCGGTCAAGACGCGGCTCTGGGATTCTGGACGGCAGTTCTTCATGACGGTCGCGACGAACGGCGTGCGCGGCACGGTGAAGGAGCTGAACGGCTACGCGCCGTGGTATTTCGGACTCGACCTGAAGGGATGCGAAGCCGCCTGGGCACCGTTCGCCGATCCGGAGGGGTTCGCCGCGCCGTGGGGGCTCACCTTCCCCGAACGGCGGACGCCCGGCTTCGCGATTTCCTATTCGGGCCATCCCTGCCAATGGAACGGGCCGTCGTGGCCGTATGCGACTTCGATTGCGCTGACGGCGCTCGGCGAGGCCCTGTACGTCGGCACGGCGGGCGCTCGGATGCCGTCGGATTTCACCGCTGCGCTCCACCGCTACGCCGCCGCCCACGTGCGCCGGACGGCGGACGGGCGCAGCCTGCCGTGGATCGACGAGGTGCAGAACCCCGACACGGGCGACTGGATCTCGCGCACGATGCTGGAGCGCGACCCGAAGAACCGTCTGCGTGAGCGCGGCAAGGACTACAACCACTCGACGTTCGTCGATCTCGTGCTGGGCGAACTTGTCGGGATTCGTCCGCAGGCGGACGGCTCGCTGGTCGTCGCGCCGCTGTTCCCGCCGGACTGGGCGTACCTGCGCGTCGAGGGCGTCCGCTGGCGCGGCCATGACGTCTCGGTCGTCTGGGATCGCGACGGCACGCGTTACGGCCTCGGCACGGGCTTCTTCGTCCTGCTGGACGGAAAGATGGCCGCAGGCGATGGCCGTCTCTCGCCTATCCGAGCTGGCGCACGCGCTTTTCGAGGCGCGGCAGGCGGACGGTGAACGTCGTCCCTTCGCCGACGGCCGACATGGCGTCGATCGTGCCGCCGTGGTCGCGGACGATGCGTTTCGAGATCATGAGGCCGAGGCCTGTGCCTTTCTCCTTCGTCGTGCGGTAGGGCTCGAAGAGGTGCGTGAGCTGTTCCGCGTCCATGCCGAGGCCCGTGTCGCGGAACGCGACGGCGACCGTCTCGTCGTCCGCCGAAAGGGTGATCGTGATCGCGCCGCCGTCCTTCATCGCCTCCAGCGCGTTCTTGAGCAGGTTGAAGAAGACCTGCTCGATCTGGTTCGCGTCGAGCGCGACCGTCGGCAGGGCGGCGGGCACGTTGAGCGTGACGCGGATCTTGCGTTCGACGAACTGCTCGCGCAGCGTGTCGAGGCAGCGCCGCAGCGGCTCGACCGGCGAGCCGGGCCGGAGATTCGGCCGGTGCGGACGGAGCGCGGCGAGGAAGTCGCGGATGATGCCGTCGAGGCGCTTCACCTGCTGCATGCAGGTCTGGATCGTCTCCTTGTCCGTCGGATCGCGCTCGATGAGCTGGAGCGAGAGCGAAATCGCGTTCAGCGGGTTGCCGATCTCGTGGGCGACGCCGGCGGCGAGATCCTGCACGGCCTTTGTCGCGCCCGCGCGCAGCTCCTCTTCGGTGCGCGCCTTCTCGGCCGTGATGTCGCGGATGTAGGCGATCGTGCCGGCCTGCAGCGGAATCGTCTGAAGCTCAAGGACACGGCGTTCCGGGTAGGAGACGGCGATCTCGCGCTTCGAGCCGATTCCGAGGGGCATGTCGAGCGCGCGGAGCGCGTCGGCGGGGTCGGCTCCGAGCAGGGTCTCCGCCGCCGGATTGAAGCGTGTCACGACGCCGTTCTCGTCGAAGACGACGATGCCGCGATCAATGGCGTCCAGGAGCGTGTCGACGGATTCGAGCTCCTGCGACATCAAGAGGTACTGCTCGCGAAGATGCCCTGCATCAAGCTTGCCGATGTGCCGGCGTACGCCTCGAAAAAAGTCTTTCATGGAACGTATTATAGCAAATCCGCCGCAGTCGCATTTGACTTACAACAACCGTTTGTGGTATACTCATGCCATCTTTTGGGACTATCAGATTCGTCAAGTGCTCGGTGAGCATACGAGGCAGAAAAATCATGGCAACGGCAAGAACAAAAAAAGGGCAGACGAGCCGTCGATGCCGCGCGACTTCGGCGCGGTTGCGTCCGCATTGCTACGCCATTCGCAAAGACCTTGATCCGGGGCTCTATGCCACAGACGAAGCACTCGACACGGCGTTGGCTAACGGGACATACAAGGTCGGGTGTGGGTGCAGGACGGCGGCAGAGGTTCATGCCATGCTGGAGGACTGTCTCGTATGAAATACGAGGTCATCAAACGGGCTTCGTTCAAACGAGGAGTCAGACGAGCGGCCAAACGCGGGCTTGACCTGTCGTTGCTTGAGTCAGTGATCCTGTTGCTGGCTTCTGGCGTTCCACTTCCGGCCGATTTCAAGGATCATCCTCTTAAAGGAGCCCGAAGCGGACTGCGCGAATGTCATATTGACGGTAAGAAAGGCGACTGGCTTCTCGTCTACCGCAAGATTGACGACGCCCTTCTGCTCTACCTCGTCGATACGGGAACTCACGACGAGCTTTTCGGAAAGTGATTTCAATTTCAGCTTTTACAACTGTCATGAAAGAAAGGGAACTCGAACAGCAGTTCGTCGCGATGTGATTTTCAGTACGGATGGGACGAGACCTGTTCGTACGACTGCGGGAACGCGGTGATTGTTCTTTGACATAGCCCGTCATGGCACAAGCGTGGCGGGAGGCGCAACGGGGCTGGGTGGTTCAAGGGTGCGCGAGTGATGGCGGCAACGCCGTCAAGTGTACGCAAATCGCGTACCGAGCTTTACAGGAAACCGGAAATTTCTTAGAACTAAAGCGAAGTACGGGATTGCGTCACGGGTTATTCCGTGGCGCATTCTCTCTTTCATGTTTTAGTTCGGGCTCTTTCCGGTGCCTCCTGTAAGATTTGAATCAGAGGATGCGCTATTTTTTCATCTTGGCGCAGCCTCGCAAACGAAAAGGAGGTAGTAAGATGGAAGAAAAATGGATTGAATGCTCGGGTGTCAAACTCTTGCCCGCATTGTATTGCTTTGTCAATACGGCCAAATATGGGCAGGCATTCTTGCAGGGGGATGACCTGCAATTGATAACGATACAGGATTTGCAAATCTTGAAGACCGCGTGCGACGCCTGCTCCGACCTTTATTTTGACGTGGATTCTTTTGACGAGATGTCGCTCAAGCTCCGATTTGAACGAGCGAATGAGCATGCTGACCGTATTTCTTCTGACATCAATCGCGTTGACGTGTCGCAGTATGATCAGATTTATGGTGCTGGAATGGGAAAACGCGCCCTCGACAAAGCAAGAGGACCTCGCATTTGGAAAGTAGTTGATGACACAAAGAAACGTCTGATCTGAAACGTTGCCGTCTCACAATCAAAGTAAGGAGCATAAGAAATGAAGTGGTCAATTTGTGCAGGAGTCACGTGTCGTAAACCGCGCACGGCAACAGGAGATGCAAAAATGGACGAAAAGTGGATAGATTGTCTGGGGCAGAATCTTTCAACAGTTCTCTTTTATTTGTGCGACGAGGCACAGGAGAGATTGGCAGAGAAAGACCCCGACTTCAAGAAAGTCGATGCCGATCGGTTGATGGACGCTATCGTCGACAAACTCGGAGATGTTAACGTTGCCAGTGCTCTTTATGTGGATACGGTTCTGGGGATTGAACTGGAAATCCAACTCAACCAAGAGCCTGGCTTACGGAAGATTCTCGTGGACGTGGCTTCTTTTGACGCGAGATATGGGGACGGCGCGGGCGAATCTGCCGTCCAAAAGGCAGAAGAGGCCTGGTTGCAAGCGCACGTCGCAGAGAATCCAAGGCTTTGTGGTGGGGTAAAGAGAACGGTTGTGACTTGCCTTTTCTTTCTCGCCTCGTTTGCCTTTGCGGAAACGGAGACCGTGGATTACCACACTGAGGTTGTGGAGGGCATCGAATGGACATTTCAGATAATCACGCACAATGGGAATCGGGCGGCATTTCTGACGGCCCCCAGAACGAAAGTATATCGTGTAATAGACGAAAATGTTTCTGGAGAAGTGAAGATCCCAGAATTTCTAGATGAGGCACCTGTTGTGAAAATCGATAAAATGGCCTTTAATGGGTGTATGAAGATCTCTCGAATAATAATCCCTAATAGCGTTGAGGAAATCGGCGAAGGTGCGTTTCAGGTCTGTACCGCATTGAGCGATGTTCAGCTGTCTGAAAAAATAGAGGTTCTTCCGAGGGGTTGTTTCCTTGCTACTGGGCTTAAAAAGTTTCGCATCCCCGACACCGTTCGTTCATTAGGGGAGTTTTTATTCGTCGAAACTGATTTACATGAAGTTGTTGTCGGGAAAGGCGTCACGAATTTATGCTCCGCGACTTTTGCAAAGAAGACCAGCTTTACGATGTCAGAAACGGAATCAGTACTTTATTCTGAGATTAAACGAATCTTCTTCTTGGGCGACGAACCAACATGGACGCCATCATCCGTTTGCTGTGACCGATATCCAAGCACATCTGACTATCGTATACTAGAAAACGGGTTTGGGGAGGCTACAACTTGTTATTATCGGCAGGGGGCAAAAGGATGGGATTATCCTGATTCGCGCTGGCATGGTTCATTGCTTGACTGCTATTCCCTTCCGCCTACGATACTGCCGGATTCCTCCACATTCACTAGCACATCACTCAGCATCTCCTATGAGAACAAAAGTCAATAGGCAGAATCGCCCTGGCGATTTCCGCTTTCCCCTTCCGGGCGCCCGATGCATG
>CAKTZI010000089.1 GCA_934635385.1 uncultured Kiritimatiellota bacterium
CGTCGTCTACAATCCCGTCCGCGCGGGCCTCGTCACGCAGGCGAAGGACTACCCCTGGTGCTGGTGCGAGGACGACGGGCCGTTCTTCGCGGGGACAGGCCCCGGCGGATCTGGTGCCGACGGTCAGTGCGAGGATACCGGGAATGGCGGCTCAGCGGGGCCTGTCCCCACAGGGTGGTGGCTGCGGCGGGTGGCGCAGGTCGGGGCGGGGAAGGTGTTCGGGAGCGCGGGGTTCGTCTTGCGGACGGCGGCCGCGCTGGGCGACCGGTTCCGGTCGCGCGGCGTGGGGGCACGTCCGGTCGGCGGGATCGGCTATGCGACGCATGGCTGGCGGTTCGCGAAGGAGGCGGAGATGGCAGGACACGCGGCGTGAGAGGGCGGCTAAAAGGAAGATTTAAATGATGAGTGATTTAAGGGGTGGTATGTTTTCCAGGGGTCTGTCCCCTGGGTTTTCGGTGCGTCGCGTTAGGCCTGCTGGCGGCGCCAGTCGCGCATAGACAGGCCGGTCGTGCGCTTGAAGAGGTTCTTCAGGGCGTTCTCGTTCGTGAAGCCGCAGAGGTCTGTAATCTGCGCGATGGAGGCCGTCGTCTGGACGAGCAGCCGCTTGACTTCGGCGAGCTTCCGTTGGGTGATGAGTGCGCCGACCGTGCCCGTGCCGGCTTCGTGGAAGCGGAGGTCGAGCAGCTGCCGCGAGACGTGGAGGTGGCTTGCGACGTCCAGTGGCGTGAGGCCCCGCATCGCGTGGACGTTGATGAACTCCTTCGCGCGGTCGACCAGCGCCTGTGCGGACAGCAGCCGTGCGGTCGATTCGCGCGGAATGACGCGCTTGACGTCGATCTCGACGTGGCGCGTCGACATCGGCGTGCGCGCGCGCATCATCCGGTCGAGGAAGCGGGCGGCCGCCTGGCCTTCGGCGAAGAAGTCCGGCTCGATGGAGGAGATGTTCGGTCGGACGCGCGTGCAGACGAAGGGATCGTTGTCGATGCCGAGTACCGAGAGGTCGCTGGGGACTTTGAGCTTCAGCTCCGCCGCCGCCGCGAGGACGTCCGCCGCGCGGGCGTCGTTCGCGGCGAGGACGGCCGTCGGTCGCTCCAGCCGCCGGAGGAACGCGGCGATCTGCGGGCGGTCGTCGGGCGTTTCGGTCGGCGGCAGGACGTGGAGCGCGCGCGGCGTCCGCTTCGCGAAGGCTTGCTCGCGCAGGGTTGACCAGCCGATGCGCCGACGGCTGTGGACATAGGCGAACGACGGGAAGCGTCCGGCCTCCGCGAAGTGACGGATCGCCTTGCGTGCGATGTCGGCCGCGCTGTTGTGGATGATGACGAGGTTCGTCTTTCGGCTTTGGAGTTCGGCGGGATCCAGTCCCATGACGATGAGCGGGCAGCGGAGCGCGGCGAGTCGACGGAAGACCGCGACGTCGTGCGCGATCGAGACGATTACGCCATCCAGCCCTTGCGCCTCGGCGGCGTCCAGGGCTGCGACGGTCAGCTCGTCCTGCGTGCGCAGCAGCTGGATGTCCCATTCGTTCTGCGCGCCCAGGTGGGTGAGCAGCCCCGCGAACTTCTGCTGGCTGGCAGTCTCGAAAAGGCGCAGGGCGACGAGGACTCGGAACCGTCGCCGGGCGTCGCGCGCGCGAAGGGGTCTCTTGGGGTTCATGGGGCTGGAGTATAGCATAAACCACCAGCGGCCTCAAGGCGCATGAGGCGACAGGCGTTTCGCCGAGATAGTGCGGTAGGCAATCGCTTTCTGGGCCCATCGGCCGACAGCGAGCGCGTCGGAGCGGGAAGCTGCTCGCTCGGTCTCGTCGTTCGGGTTTGCGCTTCTCCCTAAAGACAACTGGCAGGCTTCAGCCTGCCGTGCCTCGGCAAAACCATGGGCTGCGGACGCAATTTCCCCTACGCCTGCAAACCCTCGCTCCTCACTCGCGCCACTTCCCGCCCCTTCGCGCGAGAGCCATAATCTTCGGAGTTGATTATCGCGGCTTTCCGAAGCCCAGTCTTCGTATTTCTCGGCGTATGATCCTGTTTACGCTCCGCGTGGGTATTTCTAAAAGGAGGTATTGTTGCTTCGGCAATTAAATAGAGTGATTCTGTTTTTTGTGAATAATAAACTCCGATCCGTATGGCTCTCGCTACCGCTCCGCTGAATATGTCGCCGGAAGTCATCTAATTCTCCGAAAACGGGCTTAAAAGCGATTGTCTTGGGGGTGACTCTGCGAAGCCAGCAATAACCTGCGGAGCGGTAGCGAAAGCCATAATCATCGGAGTTAATCTCTATATTTCACTGCCACATCTATAAATCTCCGTGTTAAGCGACAGCAACGTCTCTTTCACGCGAAACCGATTCTCGGTGCTACTTCGCACGTAGAGGCCGTAGAGAGGCCTCTTATTTTCTGAAATTAGGCGTAAAGTGAGATAAAATTTAGGGCTTAAATGAGGTATTGCGCGGATGGAAATGCTATACTATGCGCCGCATGAAAGAAAGGTCATTTTTGTCTTGCCCCTGTGGCGCCGTTTCGCTCTTGTGCCGTCCGGCCTCGGTTGACGAGGCGGTCGCGCTCGCGCGGACGGCGCTGGACGCCGGCGCGGACGGCGTGGCGGTTGAACTCAACCGCTTTCCCGTCGCCGCGCGGACGCTTGCGGGCTTTCGCGAGATCGTCTCGTCCGTACCGCTGCCGTTCATGTTCACGGACTACCGGGAGGACGAGTTCCTCGGCGCGGACGACGAGGCGCGCATGGCCTCCCTGCTGACGGCGGCGGAGGCGGGTGCGGAATTCGTGGACGTCATGGCCGACCTGTACTGTCCGTCACCCCTGCAGATCGCGACGGACGAGGAAGCCGTCGCTCGCCAGTGTGCGGTGATCGCCGAGGTGCACCGCCTGGGCGCGAAGGCGATCGTCTCGTCGCACATCCTCGACCGTGCGCGCACGGCGGACGAGATTGTCGCGCAGCTGAGGATGGAGGAGGCGCGCGGCGCGGACGTCGTGAAGCTCGTCACGATGATGGACACGTCCGAGGCGTTTATCGAGGGCGTGCGGGCGATGACGCGCCTGCGCACGGAGATGAAGACGCCGTGGGTGTTCCTCGCCGGGGGCGCGTATGGACGGATGCAGCGTTTCCTGGGGCCGCACTTCGGCTGCGCGATCGAGTTCGCCGTGAACGACTACATTGCGGGAACGCCCTACAACCAGCCGACGATCCGCAATTTCAAGAAGGCCGCCACCGCCATCGCATGGCAGATGCCGGACGACGCGGGACGGGGGACGCCGTGAAGAGGATCGACTACAAGTGGGTCATGCTGGCGCTCGTGTCCGGCGCGTACTTCCTCGCGCAGGGGACGCGCAACGTCTACGGGGCGGTGCTGCCCGCGATCGGCGCCGATCTGCGGCTGTCGTCGGCGGCGCAGGGCGCCGTCGCGACGGCGTTCTTTGCGACGTTCGGGCTGATGGTGCCGCTGGCCGGGTTCTTCGCCGACTTCTTCCGGCGCAAGTGGACGATCGTCATCGGCATGGCCGTCTTCTCCGCCGCCGTGCTGGCGATGGGCTTCGCCGGGGGCTTTCTTTTCCTTCTTGTCGCCTACGGCGTCGTCAACGCGCTCGGCCAGTCGCTGCTGCCGCCGTCGAACTCGTCGCTGATCGGACAGCTCCACGTGGAGACGCGCGCCCGCGCGTTCGCCGTCTACCAGACGACGTTCTACGTCGGCATCGTCGTCTGCGCGTGCCTGGGCGGCTGCCTGACGGGGCTGTCGGCCGGTGGCTGGCGCTGGACGTTCAAGGGATTGGGCGCGCTGGGCCTTGTGTGGGCGCTCGTCCTCGCGAAGTTCCTGCGCGACACGCCGCAGCCGGTCGCGGCGCGTCCCTCGGTGCGGGAGGCCGTCCGCGGCTTCTTCGGCAAGCCGACGGCCCTGCTGCTGATGCTGGCGCTCGGACTTTACTTCTATGCGACGAACGGCTTCAAGACGTGGTCGGTGACGTTCATGGAGAAGACGATGGCCTTGGATCATGCGGCGGCCTCGTTCAACGGGACGTTCTGGTTCTATCTTGGCGCGATTGCCGGGGTGACGCTGGCGGGCGTCGTCTCCGACCGCCTGCAGACGCGGCGTCCGGGCGTCCGGCTGGAGACGAACCTCGCCGGCCTTCTGCTGACGATCCCGTTCGTCCTGATTGCCGCGTTTACGGGAGATCTCGCGCTCATGTGCGGCGCGGTCTTCGCCTTCGGCTTTGCGACGGGCGTCTACGACTCCAACCTCTACGCGTCGCTGCTGGATGTCGTCAATCCGCGCTATCGTGCCTTTTCGGTCGGCATCTTCGGCTGCGGCGGCTGCCTGCTGGGCGCGCCGGGGCCGCTGGTGCAGGGCTGGATGATCAACCGCTTCGGCGACCGCGCCTCGATGGCCGCGCTCGCGCTCTTCACCCTTGCGGCGGCGCTCGTCGTCCTGCTGGCGAGGCTCGTCACGTTCAGCCGCGACCGCGTCCAGGCCGAGCCTTGTGCGAAAGCGGAAAACCACGGAGGGGAAAAATGAGGTCGCCTCGTGCAGAGCCGCAGAGACTTTGGGGTGACAGGCTCACACGGAGCCACGGAGGCACGGAGTTTCCGTACGATGTCAAGAGTGAGTTTTATCGAATGTCCGATTTCTCTTTTCTCCGTGGCTCCGTCACTCCGTGTGAGACCTTGCCTCTGCGTGTGCGTGAGAGATTCATAAACACAGAGCGGCCTGCGGCCGAGCGAGGCGAGACGACAGGGAGTTCCGCTTCGCGCATGCCTGTCGGCTTCGTCGCGCCTTCGGGGTGTTTTGGGATTAACGCGAAGAACGCGAAGGGAAGAGACGCAAAGGACGCGAAGATTCCAGAGACTTCTTGTCGTGCAAGCCTTGGCGTTCTTTGCGTCAAGACCTTTGCGGCACGAGAAAACAAACTCCGATTCGTGTGGCTCTCGCTACCGCTCCGCAGAATGCCTTTGCCGAAAGCAGCCCAATTCATCCTTCACGACCATGAAATCGATTGTTTTGAGACTGGCTTCTGCGAAGCCAGATGCAGGCTGCGGAGCGGTAGCGAGAGCATTAATCATCGGAGTTAATCAATATCTTTCATTGCCGAAGCAATAAGCGATACAACCCAAATGTCTGAAAACAAGAAAGGATCATCAACATGAAAGCCATGTGTCTTGAAAACAGGGAGTTCGTCTGGAAGGACGTGCCCGACCCCGTGTGCCACGGCGGGTTCGACGTGAAGATCCGCATCCGGGCGTGCGCCCTCAACCGCGCCGACCTCATGCAGCGGCAGGGCATCTACGC
>CAKTZI010000090.1 GCA_934635385.1 uncultured Kiritimatiellota bacterium
GTACGACGAGACGAACGGCGGCGTGAAGTCGATCGCCCTCGCCGGCGACACCAACGGCATGAACTGGGCGGAGGGCACGGGCACGTGGGGGACGATCCGCTGCCACTCGTCCGAGTACGTCTGGTCGGAGCATCGCGACCTCTTCTTCAACCCGCCGCTCCTGCGGCTCGTCTCGTTCGCCGAGACGAACGGCACGGCGGTCGCGCGCTACACGGACGACCGGGGGCTGTCGGCGACGGTGACGCGGCGCGCGGAGGGCGGCGCGCTGGACGAGCGCTACGAGTTCGAGAACGCGGCCTACGCCCCCCGGTACTTCCTGAAGGGGCACCTGGGCATCCTCGCGACCTTCAACGACTCCTACGATTCCGCCGACGTCTGCAGCCGGCTGCGCTGCCACGCGCACGTCCACGCGCTCGGCACGAACGCCTACGTGCACGCGCTGCGCATGTCGCCCGGCTCGCCGGAGCTTGTCCTGCGGATGACCGAGGGGGCGCTTGACGGCTACTCGGTGCGCCGCGTCAAGGCCGAGTGGTCGAACGACCGGGGCGACATCGTCCTCCATCCGGCGCCCTTCACGCTGAAGCGCGGCGAGCGGCGGACGTTCGCGTGGCGGGTCTCCGCCGTCGAGGAGGGGGCGTTCGTGCCGCCGGCCCGCGTCCGCTACGAGACGTGCTATCCGGGGGAGACGTTCGAGATCGCCGACGCGGCGGGCGTCCGGCAGGTCGCGGCGGATAAGCCGGGCGAGAAGGTCGTCGACGGCGTGCGGCTGAACGTCCTGCCCTGCGGGCGGGACGAGCTGGTCGCGCGGTGCGTGCGGCACATCGTCCGCAGGCAGCAGTGCCTCGACAGGGACAGCCCGCTCTACGGGGCGTTCCTCGTCTACGACGGCGCGTCCGGGCGGCAGTACTTCGACGACCGCTTCGGCGACCACAACGCCTGCCGCGAGCGGCTCGGCATGGGGCTTCTCGTCGCGCGGTGGCTTCAGGCGCACGACGACCGCGAGGTGCGGGAGGCGTTCGACCGCTACGAGGCGTTCGTCTTCCGCGAGTTCGTCGACCGCGACACGGGGATGTCCTACAACACGGTCGGCAAGGACCCGTCGGTGCGCCGCCTCTACAACGCGCCGAACTGCGCGCTCCTCATGCTGGAGCTCTACCGCCTGCGCAGGGACGTCTCCTACCTCCGCACGGCGATCAAGGTGCTGCTGGAGTACTACGGGGCGGGCGGCTGGAAGTTCTACGCCAACGGGGCGCTCGCGACGGCGCGGGCGATCGCGGCGGCGCGGAAGGAGGGGATCGACGCGGCGGAGCTCTCCCGCCAGTGCCGGCGGCAGGTCGACCGCATCCTGGAGAACGGCATCGACTACCCGCCGCACGAGGTGAAGTTCGAGCAGACGATCGTGACGCCGGCGGTGGCGCTGCTCGCGCAGTATTGGCTGTTCGTGGAGCGCGACCCGAAGGTGCTGGACGGGCTCCGCCGGCAGCTGGAGATGCTCGTGCGGTTCGACGGCGACCAGCCGGACTGGCGCAGCGGCGGCGTGCCGATCCGGCACTGGGACGGGTTCTGGTTCGGGGGGAAGCGGCTGTACGGCGACACGCTGCACTACCACGCGGGGCTCTCGGCGAACGCCTACGCGCTCGCCTGGCGCGTCTTCGGCGACGTCCGGTGGCTGGAGCGGGCGCGGCGGTGCTTCCGCAACTGCCTGGGGCTCTTCCGCGCGGACGGCTTCGGCACGGCGGCGTGGTACCTGCCGGTGACGGTGACGCTGACCGACGGGGAGGACAACGACCTGTCGTACGCGATGCCCGCCGAGGGGCCGGACCCCTGGAGCAACGACCAGTACATGGTGCTGTACGTCATGCTCTGCGCGCAGGAGCTGGTGGAATCGGCTGGCAGATGAGACCTGTTCCGTGCCTGGGGACAGACCCCGGTTGGGCGGGGCCTGTCCCCAGATTGATGCGCCAAAACAGACTGAAAACGTGGCGTTTTGGATAGATAACTGAAAATGAGAATCAAGAGCGGAAAATTCCAATTCCTGCCGCGAACGCCCTGCCCCGTCCCCTCGAAGAACAGCGCGAGATTCATCTTCTCCCTTTTGAGGCCGCCTGTCCCTTTGCGCAACCCATGAAATGTCTCACTCGCGCGAAGCCGCTTTCTTCAACGCCGCGTCCCGCTCCTTCTGGATGCGCGCGCGCGCTTGTTTCGCATAAAAGCCAAGGCGCGTGATGTCTTCCCTCTTGCGGACGGGACGACCGATCAGCCTCTCGAACTTCGCCCGGATCGCGTCCATCTTGTCGATGTCGTTTGGATGGCGGCTCTTGTCGAACTCGTCGATTTCAAGATTCTCGATTACGCTTTCGCGGTATTCGGCAAGGGCTTGGTAGCTGTCCCACCACTCGTTCGCCTTGCGCCGTTCGCATTTCCCTGACATGACAGGTTTCATTCTCCCAATTTGAGCGTCCAGCCAAGCCAAAGTGTCGAGATACGATTGCCACATTTCCTCATAAGAACTGCCTCCGTCTTGCAACGCGCAAACAAAATCCCAGACGAGCAGATGGCACGCCTCTCGGACAGACCAATACCTTTCGGACGGGCGCAAACCTTCGCTTGGGATGTTCTTGAGCGCGTCACGCCAGACGGCAAGGAGGGTTTCACGTTCGGGTTTCGACTTCAGACCTTTCAGACGTTCTCTCACGGCACCGCTTGCGCGAATCGCGCGAACGGAAGCGTTCGTCGCGAGAACAGAAACCAGCGACCGCACCTCCTCTTCGCGCCGCTCATCTTCCGAATGCGGGCGCTTGTCACAACCGCACAACATCACGAAACAGGCCAAGGCCGTAAGAAGTTCTTTCATTTTACCCGTACTCCGTTGAGGAAGATGCCGCCGCCGATTTCTCGTTGGACGGCATTGGCATGTTTTCTGACTTCGACAGTTCCCTGCGCGTCAATTGTCATGACCTGCCGGGCGCCATTCGCAAAAGTGCCGACGGGATCGTCGCCCTCCTTGACTTCGGGATCGGCCCATCCGCAGGGAACGTCCCATGTCAAGTTGCCATTTTTCCAGCCGTTCGTCCCATTTGACGAGACAAATCCGTCATTCCCCAATTGAGGCAACGCTCTCTTGAAACCAGCCTCGTCAATCAAGAATCTGTTGTTGCCATGAACCAGGTGCCAATCGCCGGCCCCTTGGTCTACACCATGAAACCATTCAGACATGAAGAACGTGTCGGCGAAATAGCCGCTGTGACTTCCGCCAATGTCGGGAACTTCTTCAACCTTGACCCCAGAAAAGGACACGTCCAATGGCAAGACGTACAAGTCCATCGTCAACAGGATGCCGCCTGCCAGCCCGTCACTTACCTCTCTCTCCTCATACCAAGCATCCTTCGCGAGAACCGCATGAGGTTCTACGACCGATGTATGGGGGATGTATTCGGCTCCGCCTCCCGAAAGGCCAAATCCTGAAGTCTCGCCTCGAAGCGGACACCGATACTCAAATGAGCCTACCTTTTCGGAGACTGTCCCTTTGCCCATGCGGACGGGAATGACAGCCGCCGATTCAGGCTGATAGGCACAGTCCACGACCTCGCCAACGCCAAACTTGTGCCTGAACTCATTGTCGTTCTCCGGGGCGTGAACCCTTGGCCTGACGGACACCTTCACCGCCGTCGCCTTGTCGACGGTCGATTCCGTCCAGCCCGTCTCGTTCTCCGTGAACGTCGCCGTGACGACGATGTCGTCCTTGCCGCCGCTCGGCCGGACGGCGCGGTAGGTGTTCTTGAACGCAACCTCCTCGCCCGGCTCCAGGTCCTGCTCGAACGGCAATGGGCTTCCGCCGTACGGCACGAGGCCGTCCGCGCCCGCGATCTCGATGCGGACGTGCCCGCCGCGCGTGCCGCCGTACGCCCAGCAGTCGAGTTCCGTCTCTGTCGACCGCCACGGGGCGGTCTCGCCCGGCGTGTTCTCGTACTCGTCCTCGAAGAAGACGACTCGCTTCGAGAACGTCGCCGACGCGCCCGGCAGGGGCGGCTTCTCGTCGGGGTCCTCTTCGCCGCCGGGGTGGTCGATGCTGCCGCTGCAGCCGCAGAAGCCGCCGTAGGCCGGGAGGCGGTAGCCCTCGTATTCGAGGAAGCCGGTCGCGGTGCAGCCGCCACAGGAGCAGCCGTCGCCGCACGTGACCGTGAACGTGCAGCCGTCGCCCGATACGCGGCAGCAGACGTTCGTCCACGTGAACGCCCCACCAAGGCCAGAAGGAGAGACGTGCATGGTGAAGGGTTTGGGAAGTTTGGAAGGTTTGGAGAATGTTTGGAAGGAGGGTAAGAGTGTGAAGGAGGTTGCGGGCGTGTTGCTTTCGCTAAACACGGAGGTGTAGGAGGGGCGGAGACACGGAGAGTAGATGAGTGTCGCTGACGCGACAGCCTGGCACGCCCTCTTATAACTTTCTCCGCGTCTCCCAGCCTCCGTCTCCTCCGTGTTAAGCGCCGTAGGCTTAAGAGCTATCGAAACAGGCCAATTTAGCCGCAATGCAACCCCGTTCTCCTTCCACGACTCCTCGATGTCGTCGCTCGACTTGCCGACAAGCTCGAACGGCATCGGGCACGTCACGCGGTAGGTCTTGCCGATGAGGAGCGTGACGCGGTTCGTCACGTCCGCTTCGGCGATGAACGCGGGGTCGGCGAGATCCGACTCGCCGTCGCCCGTGAACGTCACCTTCGCGTTGGCGCGGCGCACGACGAGATCGACCCAGCAGTAGGCGTTCGTGTTCGCGCCCTCCGGCAGCGTCTGGTGCGGGCCGAACTGGGGCTCGTCCGCCGCGACAAGCGGCGCGTCGTCTTCGTCGTTCGGGATGCCGTCGTCGTCCCAGTCGTCGGGATTGACGCGGCGGTAGACGCGCTCTATGTCGTTCGAGCGCGCGATGAAGTCGCCGTTCGGGAAGAGCTCGAGCTGCGCGTTGATGGCTGGATGAACCACGGATTGACACGGATTGACACGGATTTCTTCTCGTGCAGAGATGCC
>CAKTZI010000091.1 GCA_934635385.1 uncultured Kiritimatiellota bacterium
GCGCGCAGGGATGGCGTCCGACGCCCTTAGACAACGCCCGAAAGTTTCGCATGAAATTTACAGTTGCTGACCCCATTTCGGATGTCCGTTACGGTGCGCACGCTGGCGGCGAGGTCGGCGAGCGAATCGGGGTAGGCCGTCGGCTTCACGACGAGCCACTCCGTGCCGTCCGCCACCGCCGCCGGCAGGATGCGCCGCCAGTCCGCCAAGTCCCGCGCCGAACCGACGCCGCACGAGCCGGGGCCGAGCGGAAAGCCCTTGGGCGCGCCCTCCGTCACGCCGGGGATCGCCGGCATGACGTGCATCGTCGGGTTGCGGTGCGGGTGCGCCGTGAGCCACGCGAGCGGATCCGCTCCGGCGAGTACGCACCAGCCGGGATCGAACTCCTGCATCACGCGCGGCGAAAACCGCTCGAACAGCCAGTCGCACGCCGTGCGGCTTGAGAACTTGATGCGGAATTCCTGGTCGTGGTTGTGGTAGCCGACGGCGATGCCCTCCGCCGCGCAGACGTCCGCCGCATGGTTGATGACGTTCACCAAGAGCTGCCAGTCGTTCGGGTTCTCCGCGCTGCCCTTGAACCACGCGACGTTGATGCGATCCGTCCCCGTGTCGTGGCAGAGGCGGAGCGTCTTCGCGAGTTCCGGCTCAACGAGCGCCGAGGGATAGAGCTGCAGCGCGACGAGCGTCAGCCCCGCCTCGGCGCACAGGGCCCGCAGTCCCTTGCCGTCCAATCCGTAGAAACGTCCCGTCTCGACGCCCTCGTAGCCAAGCGCCCGCGCGGCCTTCAACGTGCCGAGATAGTCGCGCGCACAGCGGTCGCGCACGCCATAGACCTGGAAGGCGAGGCGGGCGCGGCGGTGTGCGGACGCGGCGAAAAGCGCCGGACTCGACGCGGCAAGTCCTGCCGCACCGAGTCCGGCGACGAACGCGCGGCGCGTCGTCATTCCGCGATCTCCTTCAGGAGCGCGCGCAGCGCGACCGCCTTTTCCTTCGCCTTGGCCGCACGCTCCATCGGCGAGTTCTCGCCGCCGAACTTCGCGTAGGCGCTGATCACGACGGGGGCCGGCGCCTCCAGTTCCGCGATGGCCTGCTTCAGTTCCGCGATCAGCGGCGCGCATTCGTCGCCGCGTCCGAGTTCGCGCAGGGCCTTGACGCGCCAGTAGTCCATCTCGCCGGCCTTGATCCAGCCCTTGAGCGCGTTCTCCAGCTCGGCCCGATAGCCCGCCGCGTCGCCAAGCGCCTTCTTGCACTGCGCCATGAAGTAGCGGCTCTTCGGCTCGCTGCCGGCGTCGCCGGGACGGCCCGCCTGCAGGTTCGCGGGGTACGTCGTCGACTCGGCGAAGAACGCGAGCGCGGCCTTGTAGTCGCCCTTCGCCATCGCCGCGCGGCCGAGGCCGATGCAGGACTCGACGAACGGCTCCAGCAGGCCTTCCGCGCCCTCCCACACGTGGAAGCGCCGCGTCGTCAGGATCTCGTGCGCCGCCCGGTAGTCCCCCGTCGCGTTGAAGAGGTAGGCGAGGCGCAAGACGCAGGCGTCATACTTCTCGGCCGTCGCGCGGTACTTCAGCAGCGTCGCGAGACGTTCGGCCGCCGGCACGCCCAGCTTCTCCGCAAGCCTGTCGGCCTCCTCCAGCGTGCGGAAGCTGCCGGGATCCGCCGCGAGCGCACGGAGGTAGCAGCCGTAGGCTTCGCGGTTCGGGACGCCCGACGGCACGCCCGTGTTGGTGAAGTAGGTGCCGGGATGCGAGAGGCCGAAGCCGAGGCAGCGGAGCGCGAGCGCGTGGTTCGGGTCGATCTCGACCGCCTTCTTCCATTCCGCGAGCGCGGCGTCCTTCCGGTCCATGTTCCAGAGGATTTCGCCGAGGAAGTAGTGCGTGTCCGCCGACGGCGCGAGATTCGCCGCCGCGTACTGAAGGACCTCCAGCTCCTCCAGACGGCTCGGGAAGCAGTAGATCCAGTCCACCTTCTCCAGCACGGGCTTCGCCGACGGATTCAGCTTCGCCTCCGCCGCCGCCTTGAAATAGGCGAACATCGGACTGCGGTAGCTGTCGCACGCGGCGACCGTCTCCTTCAGCGGCAGAGGGCCTTTGGTCCTGAACGGCTTCTCCGTCCGCGCCTTCGCGAGCGCGGCCTCGCAGAGCGCGACGACTTCGCCGGAACAGCCGACCGTCCAGTAGTCGCTCACGCATTCGAGGAGCTGCTGCGCCTTGAGGCCGCGATTACGCTCCGCCTCGGCGAAGGACGTGCCGCCCGTCCGCTCGACCGCGCCCCAGTATTCGAGCGGGTCGCACGCGAACGCCTTGTCGAGGCACGGCGCGGCCTCGGCGGCGCGGCCGAGCTTGCGCAGCGCAAGCGCCTTCAGCGTCCAGAGCTTCGCCTCGCCCTGGCCGAGCGCCAGCGCGTCGTCCAGGCGCGCGAGCGCCTCGTCCCAGTCGCCGCGCAGCAGCGCGAGACGCGCGATCTCGACATAGGACTCCTTCTTGTAGCTCTGCCGCCACGTGCAGCGCCAGAAGAGGTCTTCGGCGGCCTTGAGGTTGCCGAGGCCCTTCTCGCAGAGCGCGAGGTAGTATTCGGGCGCGGCGTCGAGGGCGCGCGTGTAGTTCTGGGTCGCGCGGGCGACGGCCTTTTCGAGATAGGGCTTCGCGTCCGCAAACGCGCCGTTCTTCGCGAGCCGCACGCCCATCGCGAGATTCGCCCGCGAGTAGTCGGGATCGATCTCCAGCGCACGCTCGTAGTAGGGCACGGGGTCGATGAGGCCGTTGTGGAACTGGTCGAGGCGCAGGCCGACGGCGTAGGCGAGTTCCGCGCTCGTGTAGGCCGAGGGCTCCTTCGGGTTCTCGACGACCGGCGGCAGGGGATCGTGCGGATCGGGCCCGACGGGCGTGTAGGAGAGGAAGACCTTGCCGGAAGCGTCCGCGAGCGTCACCGTGAACTCCTGATCGGCCGCATCGGCCGCGACCTTGACGGGCTTGCACCACGGCGTGTTCGGGTCGAGGGCGACGTTCTTCTCCTCGAAAACGGGCGCGTCCGCGCCCTTCCGCAGGACGCGCACCGTGCAGCCCTTCAGCGCGCGCGTCGAGTGGAAGCCGACCAGGAGCTCGTCCTTGCCGCGACGGTCGACGTTCACCGCACCGTCGACCGTGACGTTCTTCACGCCGCCGATACCCTTCACCGGGAACCAGTACTGCGCGACCCGGCGCGTCTCATAGGGCGCGATCCACGAGTAGTCGGGCTGGTTGTCCGACCAGCAGCCGACCATCAGCTCCAGGTACGGGCCGTCGTGGTCGGTCAGCACCGTGTCCCAGACGTGCGCCTCCGGGAAGTTGCCCCAGAGGAAGAACTTCTTGCCGACCGTGATGTGGCGGTTCGAGACGTGGGCCGTGCCCATGTTCCTCTTGTGGTCAAGCCCCGCGAGCCAGGCGTTGTCGGGATCCAGCGCGAAGATCGAGCGCGACTCGATCGTGAAGTTGCGCCACCACGAGAGGTCCATCGTGCCGGAGATGTCGTCGGCGTACTTCGAGCGCTGGGAGGGGATGAGGTCATGCGCCTCCTTGCGCGGGCCGATCGGGAAGCTCGTCCAGTAGTTCTTGTGATGGTCGAAGCCGAGGTGGCAGCTCGGCGGGAAGAGGATCTGGTAGTCGTCGCCGCAGTGGACGGAGACGTTCGCCCAGTAGATCATCGACTCGATCCACGGCTGGCGGTTCATGAACACGTTCTCGGCCCTGAGGACGGCGCGGTCGGGCATCAGCGAGAGGCCGATCGTCCACTTGAGGCGGCGGCGCAGCTCCGTCTCGCCGATCCAGACCGTCTTCGAGCCGTCCGCGTTCGCGGCGAGCTTCCAGTCGATCGGCATCGCGGTCGTCGCGCGGTGGTGGTGCGGGAAGTTCCACTCGACGCCGCCGGAGATCCACGCGCCGAGCATGCCGATCAGGGCGGGCTTGACGACGTGCTGGCGGTAGAACGTCTCGAAGCCCGTCGCGCGGTCGGTGAGGTTCAGGAGGTGCCCGCCATGCTCGGGCAGGAGGCCCATCTGCAGCCAGCGGTTCTCCAGCGTCAGGTACTTGTACGTCTCGTCGGCCTTGCCGTCGAAGAGGACGTCCTGCATCGGGTAGGGGTAGACGCGCCCCTGCGCGCCCTGGTAGACGCGACCCGTGTAGAACAGGGGCGTCTTGTCGTAGCCGCCCGGCGCATACGTCGGCAGCACGATCGAGTCTTCCTTGACCGTGACGGCATCTGAGGCCATCGTTTCACCGCCCCACGCCGCGCTTGCGACGGCGGAAAAGGCGACAACTGACATGAGCGTGTTTTTCATGGCGGGGAGTATATCATATTTTCCGTCCGCGTATCGACATCTTTTTACATGAAAAAATGTATCTTATCGGGCAGTATTGATCCAAGGCAGACTTGCCGGTTCCTCCTACGCCGACGGACAACGCCCCTTCCCGCCAAAAGAAAGATTCGGCTCCACCGCCAACGCTTCCCGATCCGCCATGAACACACGACGCTTCAGCCCATTCACGGCGCATCCCTCCTCCAGAGGTCGGCGAGGCGGTCGTCGTAGAGCGGGTTCAGGTACTCCGGGTCGATCGCCTCGCGCGGCGC
>CAKTZI010000092.1 GCA_934635385.1 uncultured Kiritimatiellota bacterium
CCTTTGTTTGATTGCCGTCAACAGCCTTGGCGATCTTTGCGTCAAAGCCTTTGCGAACTTTGCGTTGAAAAAGACATATCGGGCGCAAAACTTGTCGCAAAAGACGCGAAGCACTTCTCTCGCGACGCTCCCCTTGCCCCGCGAAGCGGCTCTGTGTTCATTCAAACAACAAAACAGAAAGACAACAAAAATGAAAATGGAATTGAGAGGACTGCTTGCGGCTGTGATGATGGCCGCATCGGCAACGGCGCTGCGCGCGGAGGCGGCCGAGACGCTCGTCTCGCCCGACGGGACGCTGCGGGTGGACGTGGAGGTGGAGAAGGGCCTTTCCTGGTCGGTGACGCGCAAGGGCGCCGCCCTGATCCTGCCCTCGCGGCTGGGGCTCGACTTCATCGACCCGAAGCCCTGGGGCGGCTTCCGCCTGAAGAAGGCGGCGCGGCGGACGCTTGACGAGACCTGGACGACGCGCCTCTATAAGAAGGAAACGGTGCGCGACCACGCGAACGAACTCACGCTCGATCTCGAAGACGTCGCCGGACGTCTCCTCACGCTCGTCTTCCGCGCCTATGACGAGGGCGTCGCGTTTCGCTACGTCGTCCCCGAACAGCCCGCCTTCGACGGGTTCCAGCTGCGGGGCGAACAGACCGAATGGCGCTTCCCGGAGGGCGTGGACGGCTGGTTCACGAGCTACGGCGACTGGGTGTCGTCGCAGGAAGGGGACTTCCTCCGGCGTCCGCTCGCCGACCTCAAGGCGGAGGAGCTGGTCGGCATGCCCGCCGTCGTCAACGTGGGCGCGCAGCGCGTCGCCCTCTGCGAGGCGGACCTCACGAACTGGTCTGGCCTCTACTACCGCGTCCCGAAGAAAGGACAGAAGCCGGGCGCGGCGACGCTGGAGGCGGCGCTCACCCCGCTGCCGCATTCCAACGCCTGTGAGCCGGACGTCGCCGTCATCCGCAGGGCGCCGGCGGCGAGCCCGTGGCGCGTGATGGCCTGCGCGGACTCCGATACGGGTCTCGCCGACTGCAGCGATCTCGTCCTGAACCTCAACCCGCCGCCGGACCCGTCCCTCGACTTCAGCTGGGTCAGGCCGGGCGCGTCGAGCTGGGACTGGTGGGTGGAGTCGAACAACTCCCTCTCCACCGACCTCACGCTCAAGCTCGTGGACTTCGCCGCCGAGATGGGCTGGCCCTACCACACGATCGACGGCGGCTGGTACGGCTGGGCGCGGCGACCGAACCACGGACCGGACGTGCCGGTCGAGATCCGCAAGGGCTTCGACCTCCACCGCATCATCGCCCACGGGCGGGAGAAGGGCGTGGGCATCTGGGTGTGGCTCCACTGGGAGGCCCTGCAGGACAACGGCGTGGAGGAGACGTTCGCGAAGCTGGAACGCTGGGGCGTGAAGGGCGTGAAGATCGACTTCCTCGACCGCCAGGACCAGTGGATGGTGCGGTGGTACGAGCGCACGATCCGCGCGGCCGCGCGGCACCGCATCCTCGTCAACTACCACGGCTCGTTCAAGCCGACGGGCATGAACCGCACGTGGCCGAACCAGATCACGCGCGAGGCCATCCGGGGCAACGAGGTGTCGAAGTGGGCCGCCCTCGTCACGCCGTCCTACTGCGCGACGCTGCCGTTCACGCGCTTCCTCCTCGGCCCCGGCGACTTCACGCCCGGTGGCTTCGGGAACGTCCACTCGGCCGCGTTCAAGTCGCAGGTCGAGCGGGGCCACCGCTACGGGGACGAGACCGACCGCCGTCCGATCTGGGCGGAGGAGATCGGCACGCGCGCCCATGCGCTCGCGCTCTGCGTCGCGTACGACTCGCCGCTCATGACGCTCTGCGACTGGCCGGAGCGCTACCGGGGCGCGAAGGGGATCGGGGCGCTGCGCGCGCTCCCGACCGTCTGGCGCAGTACGCGCCCCTTCGTCGGCGCGATCGGCGAGGACTACGGCGTCGTGCGCGAGACGTTTGACGGACGCTTCTACGCGGCCTACCTGGGCGTCGCGGCGAAGGACGTCACGCTGCCGCTCGACTTCCTGCCGGCGGGCGCGGCATGGGAGGCGACGGTCTACGCGGACGGTCCGCGCGCGGCGGACGACGCGACCGACCTCGCCGAGTCGACACGGCGCGTCACGCGCGACGCGCCCCTCACGCTCGCGGTCGCCCCCGAGGGCGGCTTCGTCGTCGTGTTCCGGAAGATTGCGGGAATTCCTGGGGACAGCCCCCGTCTTTGACGAGAAATGGTATAATGTACGGAAATGAAACAGGCATTGGCATTTCTACTCAGCGCCGTCCTCTCGTCTGGCCTTCTCGCCGCGACGAGCGAGATCAAGGTCGACCTCAAGCTGGACGGCTCCGACTTCGTGACGGGCGAGCGCATTCGCGGCGTCGTGGACATCGCGAACTCGTCGCCGGACCGCGTGAGCGTCGGCTACTCCAATTCGAGGGATCTCTTTTTCGTCGAGGTCTACCGGGCGAGCGACCGCCATCCGCTCGCGCGTCTCGGCAAGCGTCCGTTTGTCGCGCGCTTCCGCGTCGATTCGAGCGAGGGCCAGAAGCTGGAGACGTTTCTTGGCGACCACTACGCGCTGCGCGAGCCGAGCCGGTATCTCGCGAAGCCCGTGCTTGTTCACGAGGGCGTGCGCTACGAGGGCGCGATCCGGGCCTTTGACGTCGTCGAGGGCATCCGCGTCACCGGCGCGATGCAGATGTTCGCGAACCGCAAGGGCCTGCAGCGCAACTTCTCGCTCGTCTACTGGTCGCGCGACCGTGCCGAGCACCTCTTCCTCCGAGCGCAGGACGCGGGCGTCTCCACGGCGAAATGGGAGACGCGCGACCTCGGGCCGATGCTGCGGATCGGCAACCCGACGGTCAGCATCCTGCCGGGCGGCGAAGTCGTCGTTCTCCACCGCCTCAACGCCGACCAGTTCGTCCGCAGCGAGTTCTGGTCGTTGCCGGATGCCCTTGAATTTCGGATGCGCGAGACCGTCCGAGACCCGGAGACGGCGGGCACGGCACGCGTCCGCGAGCTTTACAAGGAGGGCGGCGTGAAGGCGAAGCCCAATCCCTGGTGGAAGTTCTGGTGACGCGATGACGGATCGCCGCGCCTATCTGCTGGACGTGACGGATCGTCGGCCGAACGACGCGCTCGTGCAGGAGCTCGTCGACGTGCTGGCGCGCTACTCCTACAACGAGCTCTACTGGTACGGCGGCGACGCGGCGGCGGCCGGCCTGTCGCCGCGCCTCCGCGCCTACTGCGAGATGCAGGGCCTCGACTGCCGCGCGCTCGACGCGGCCGGCTACGAGCGGCTGCTGCTCGACCCGAAGAACGTGATCGTGCCGACCTTTGCGGCGAAGTCGCTCTGCGGCCGCATCGAGGAGATGCGCCTCGCGATGGAGAAGGGCGAAGTCGCCGTGCGCGCGCGGCGGGCGACGCGCTTTCTCGTGACGGACTTCTCGGACGGCTACATGTGGCATCCGCTCTGCGTCTCGCTGCCGGCGGTCATCCTCGCGGGCAACCTCATGACGAGCGGCGCGTCCGCCGCGAAGATGGATCTCGAAAAGGAGCTCTGCTCGGTCATGAACCTGCCCGTCGCGGGGCTGCTCCAGAAGCTCGGCACGCTCTACCTGCGCGGCGGCGCGCGGCGGGCGGACGCCTCCGAGTTCTTCAACATCCTCGCCGGCGACTGCGGCTATTCGCGGCATCCGGGCCTCACGCAGGCGGTGCTGGACGAGGTCTCCGGCATCTGCCACGGCGTGCGGCTTGCGCTGGCGCGCTGGACGGAGCGGAGCGACTGGGCGAAGGAGATCTCCTACGCGGCGAACCTTCTCGACTGCGCCTGCCATCGCCGCAACGAGGCGATGCTCCGGGCGCTCCGCGACGAGCACGGGCGGCTTTGGCGTCTGCGCTGCGCGCCGGAGGGCCGCGTCGAATCGCTCGCCAAGCTGCCGCGCTTCTGAAGGGCGTGTTCCCGGTTCAGGCAGTCCGTGCGGCTCGTCGCCAGGCGGTGGGCGAGACGCCGACGTGCCGCGTGAAGAAGCGCGTGAAGACGGCGGGCGAGGAGA
>CAKTZI010000093.1 GCA_934635385.1 uncultured Kiritimatiellota bacterium
TTCTGCACCGTCGCGAAGAACGTGCGCGTGATGTCGCTCGACCGGTCGTAGTCCACGCTCGTCGCGAAGATGTCCGTAACCTTCTGGTAGAAGTTCCGCTCGCTCATGCGGATGTCGCGGATGCGCTGCAAAAGCTCTCGGAAATACCGGTTTCGGTTCCCCTTCAGGCGGTCGTCGTCCAGGGTGAAGCCCTTGACCGCAAACTCGTGCAGATGCCGAATCGCCCACTGGCGGAACCGCATGGCGACCTCGCTCTTCACACGCATGCCGACCGCCAAGATCACGTCGAGGTTGTAATGCGAGATGCTTCGCTTGACGCTGCGCGTTCCCTCATTTCGAACCAACAAGTATTTCTTGTGAGTTCGTTCCTCGGACAACTCACCCTCCGCGTAAATGTTTCGAATGTGCAGACTGACGTTCTGCTGCGTCGTCTGAAACAGCTCCTGTATCTGCTCCGCCGCCAGCCAGACGTCCTCGCCCTCGAACCGAACGTTGACGTTCGAGACGCCATTGTCGTCCTGATAGATCAGAAATGCGTTCTTGTCACTCATGCCAGTCTCCCCTACCTCCCGAACACCAGGTCATACGGCGTTTGGCGGAACTCGATCTTCTCCGCCGCCAGCGTCTCGCGCAGGAGCCGCGTCGCCTCGCCATAGACGATCAGCCTGTCGCATTCGGCCTCGCCGAGGTCTTCCCGGATGAGCGCCAGCGTCTTGCGCGTCAGCACGTTCCCGCCGTTCACGCGCCGGTCATGCAGGATGCCGTTGTACAGGAGAGCATACGCCACGCCCCCATGAACGCCAAGAACTGGGGATTTTCCTTTGCCGCAAAGTACGCAAAGGTCGCAAAGCCTTTCGTTCCTCTCTCTGCGTTCTTTGCGTTCTTTGCGGCTAACCAACCCTTCCCACGGCGTTCCCGTCTCGCGCCACCACACGTGCGCGGCCATCACCTCGAAGGGGATGTCCGCCGTGAGCGTCCCGTCCGGCTTCAGGATCGGCTCGCCCAGCTCGTAGAAGCGGAAGCCGCCGCCGCCCTGCCACTTCACCGCCTTTGAAATGCCCCCCTGCTCGCCGTCCACGACCTTCCGCATCCGCACCGCGCAGTGCGTCCGCGCATGGTCGCCCATCTCGATGCCGATCCACCGCCGCCCCATCTTGTGCGCGACCGCCGCCGTCGTGCCGGAGCCGAGGAACGAGTCCAGCACCAGGTCGCCCGCGTCCGTCGCGATCTCCAGCACGCGCTTCACCAAACGCTCCGGCTTCGGCGTCGCAAAGGGCGACTGCCCGTCGAACACCTTCAGCACCTCCTTCTTCGCCTCGTCCGTATGCCCGACGTCCTTGTATTCAAACAGATTGGTCGGCGGCACGCCGCCCACGGCGGAGAGATACGTCTTCCGACGGATGCCGCCCTGGCCGTTCTTCGTGAAGTAGAACTTCGGCCACGGCCCTTTCTTCAGCACCGCCATCGCCAGCCTCCTCGACGCTTCAAACGATGCCGACGTCCGCGCATTTTTCAACACAGAGGCACGGAGGCACAGAGACACAGAGCTTTCATTCTTCTCCGTGCCTCCGTGACTCTGTGCCTCTGTGTTAAGATCTTTCAGCAGGATCGCCTTGACGCCCTTGCGCACCTCGTCCACCCCCACGCCGCAGATCGCCGCCCGTTTCTCCGCGTCGTCGACCTCCCGCAGCTCATACGGACACCAGCCGTTCATGTGGGCAAGCATCTCATCTTGCCCAAAAGTCCAACAACGACCTATGACAGGATAAACCAATTCTCCTGTAAATGGATGCTGTATGGCATAGACCATTCCTTGATGAGTCTTGGCTCCTGGCGCAAAAGGATTGTCACTTGTCCATGCGCCTTTAGGATCGTTATCCGGATTTTTGTAAATGCTGTCCATCTCCTCGGTGCGCGCGAGTTTCTTCGGCTGCCAGCCCTCGCGCTTGGAGTAGACGAGGATGTGCTCGACCTCGTTGACGATGCCCTTCGCATCGTTGCGCGTGGAGTAGGTACGCTGCCAGGAGATGTTGGAGACGAAGTTCTGCCGGCCGAAGATCTCGTCGCAGATGACGCGGAGGTAGGCGCCCTCGCGGTCGTCGATGGAGATCCAGATCGAGCCGTCCTCGCGCAGGAACTCGCGGAGAAGCTTAAGGCGCGGGTACATCATGTTGAGCCAGGTGGCGTGTTCGAGGTTGTCGTCGTAATGCTCGAACGCGGAGCCGGTGTTGTAGGGCGGGTCGATGTAGATGCACTTCACCTCGCCGGCGTAGAACGGCAGCAGGGCCTTCAACGCCTCCAGGTTGTCCCCGTGGACGAGAATCCCCTCCGCGCGCTCTGCGTTCTCCGCGTGAGACATTCCCCCTGTACGCACTTCCGCATCGTTCGGTCGCGACAAGCGCGGCCCTCCCGAATGCGACAGCGCGGGGTCTTCGCGCAGGATCCTGAGGGCGACCTGCCGCAGGTCGTCCGTCGTCTTCTCCCGTCCCAGCCAGTTCAGCGTCGGCATGTCCGAAATTCCTCCAAAGGCGTTAAGGCCGCACAGGACGGCGAGAGCGGCCGCGACACGCGCGGCCCTCCCGCTGCAACCGAATCTCCATTTCCCTGCGGCATGGTTCACGCCGCGTATTATACTAAACGCCACCGCTTCCGTGTGGACGGTTTCCCCACGCCGTGCAAAAAGTGTCAGCCCCCCTGTGGCAGGGTTCAAGTGGTAGGGTAGGAGAAGACGCCGCCCCAGTCGCAGGCGCACAGAAGCGTCAAAATCAGAGCGGCTCGACCAGCGGCTCGTCGATCGTGCGCGTCTCCGGGTTGTAGTTGACGCCGACGAAGTAGACGGGACACCCCCCGGCGGCGTCCGGCCCGCCGTAGTCCTTCGTCCGCGCCTGGGCCACGGCCTCCACCGCCGACTTCCCGTGCTTGAACTCGAAGACGTAGACCGCCGTCGGCGTCTTCAGCACCGCGTCCGCGCGCCCACGCGCGCTCTGCCGCTCGCCCGAGATGTCCGCCTTCATGAACTTGCAGAACAAAAGGAAATAGCGCTTCGCCTCCGCCTCGTCCTTGCAGATCCACTCGTAGGGGATCATCGCGAACGCCGCGCGCAGAGCCGCGCCCACGTAGGAGATGCCCTTCTCGGCGATCTCGTAGGCCGTGTCAGCCGCCACGCCCGCGAAGTCCTCCGCCTTGTCGCGGAGGCAGTACGCCATGTAGCCCTCGTGCATCGACGAGGCGATCTCCTCGTTCGGGATGCGCAGCACGATGCGTCCGCTCGGCTTCACCGTGTCGATCGTGAGGTAGCCGGAGTGGTACATGAGGACGGACAGCGGCTCGGACTCCGGGTTCGGCGTGTCGAGCGCCGAGCGCGAGACCTCCGCGCCGTTCAGGTCGGACGGGATCTCCCGCGCCGCACGGATGCGCTTCAGGATCGCGCCGGAGTTCCCGCTCTTCTCCCAGTAGTTCGAGAGCATCCGGTCGTTGAGCGCGCTGCCGAACG
>CAKTZI010000094.1 GCA_934635385.1 uncultured Kiritimatiellota bacterium
GCGGCGAAGCACGCGGAGGCGCTGGCGCAGCTGAAGGCGTACGCGGCGGACCCGAACCTCCCCGCGCTCGCGGGCGGGACGCCGGTGCACTTCATCTGCTACGAGTTCCGGGGTCGTGACCTCGTGCGCCTCGAAGAGGTCTTCCCCGTGTCTGCTGACAAATAGCCTCCTCACGCGCGCCACTTCCCCGTCCGTTTGTTCTGCGCCTCGGTCGCGTTGCAAATCAGGCACTTGATGCCGGATTTGCAAAAGCGGCGCGAGATCGCGTAATTTTTTGCGCAAAAGTTTCTCTCCTTCGCGGTTCGTTCTGCTATACTACTCGGCAAAACGAAAATCTGAAAGAGAAAGGAACGATCGTATGATGTCCATTCAGCAGACAGTCGGGCTTGTGTTCGCAAATCTCTTGGTCGTGCTCTCGGCCGCGAACGGACGGGCGGCGACGGATGCCGCAAATGCCCGTGCGGCGGGCGGCGAGAAACTGCAAGAGCCAGTCTTCGAGCTTTCCCTGCGTTCGTCTCCCACGAGCCAACCGGTTGTCGTGACGGGCGCGGATGCCGTGCGTCAGGATCACTCGGCGGGCCGGATGCGCTACTTCTTCGACACGACGACGCCCGTCTCATCTGTCTCGACTCGTGTCCGCATGGACGCGGACGGCTTCACGCGCTACTGCATCGACGTTTCCGTCGCGGACGGCTGGCATCTCGAACGGACGGCCTATCCGCTCATCGACGTGGCCCTTCCGCTCGCAGAGGGCGGCGCGGCGGACTGGTGCGTCGTCGGGTCGAACGAAGGTGGCATCTGGCGTCCGCAGAACGATCCGGTCGGCCGCACGAACGTCTACACGTATCCCGGCTATCTGGCTGCGCAGTTCGCGGCGGTCTACAACGAGTCGCGCGGTTTCTACTTTGCGGCGGAGGACGCCGACGGCTACGAGAAGGGCATTGGTTTCCGGCGCCTTGAGCGCGCCGTTCGCTTCGTCCACGAGCGGTGGGGATGGAACTCGGGCGTCGTGACCGGCGCCTATGACGTCGTGATGCGCACAGTGGCGCGCACGGACGATCCCCTCTCGTGGGAGGATTTCGCCGACGTCTACCGCGTCTGGCTCCTGCGCCAGCCGTGGATGGCGAAGACGTATCTCGAACGGGACGACGTGCCGACGTGGCTGAAGCGTGCGCCCGCGATGATGCGCTACACGCGACAGTGGCTTGCGCGTCCCGACCAGGTCGCCGCGCTGATGGAGTGGTGGCGGCGCAATTTCGGTCAGGAGGACGTAATCGCCGCGATCTGGGGCTGGGAGAAGCTTGGCACATGGTGGGGCCCCGACTACTTTCCGGCCTATCCCGACGACAAGACCTTCCGCGCCGAGACGTCCCAGATGCGGAAGCGCGGCTTTCACCCGTTCGCGTGGCCGAGTTGCTATAACTGGAGTGAGTGCATCGGCCGCCGTGCGGACGGCTCCTTCCGCGTCGATTACCGCGACACCTTCTTGAAGGAATATGCGGACATCCGTGTCGTGATGCGGGACGGCTCCCTCCACCGCTACGAGGCGCCGTGGATGGAGGGGGGGGCGAACGCGGCGGTCTGCGGTGGCGCGAAGCGGGCGCAGGATTGGCTGCGCGACTTGACGGCGGGGATCGCTGCACGTGGATTCGACATCGTGCAGTTCGACCAGTCGCCCGGCGGGCGCCTCTACGACTGCTGGAGCGCGAGCCATGGGCATTCCGTCGGAAAAGGGCGCTGGAATTTCGCCGCGTTCATGGACTCGTTGCGTGCCATGCGCGCGGGGATGACGTCCGTCCATCCCGATGGCGTCATCTGCGTCGAGCAGCCGCATGAGCAGTTCACCGGCACGGCCCATCTCCAGGACTACCGCGATGTGGAAACGGTTTTCGAGAAGCACGCCGGCGTTTACGCCTACCTCCACCACGGTTACCTGCCGATGTTCCAGTCCAATCCGTATCGCGACAATCTCTTTGCGCTCGCCTACATGGCGGTGGAGGGGCAGGTTCCGTTCTACCGCATTCTGGACGAAGACCTGTTCGCGCGGCGGCCGGCCCTCAGGAACGGCGGCTTCGAGACGCGGGGCGACAACGCCCGCATGGGATCCCTTTGCTGGGAGGTCCTGGGCGAGCGCTGGCTTTCGGCCGCGAAGGACGGGGACAGGCCCCTCTGGAACGTCAACGGCGCGGGGAACTGGAATGGCCGCGTCGACCGGACGGACAGGCACGGCGGCGCCGTCTCGTATCGGATGGGCGGCGGCGACCGAACCGAGCAGTGCGGCCAGACCGTGCGCGACCTGCCGCCGGGCGACTATGTGCTGTCCGCGTGGGTGAAGACGGAGCGGCTGGACGGAGAGGGCGCTTTGCTATGGGGCGACAACGGCGGCGAGACGGGGCGCGTGGCGTTCCCCGCGCCCGGCACGGGCTGGCAGAAGATCTCCGCGCGCGTCAAGGCGGACGGCAAGCTGCGCGTCATCCTGTATGCGGGCAAGGGCGTTTCTGCGCGTGTCGACGATGTCGCGCTGACGCATCTGGACGGGACGACGGTCTTTGAGCGGGGTGAGCCGACCTATCTGCGGATGATGAAGAACTGGGTGCGTCTCTATCAGGGTGCGGGACGCGACTTCCTCGCCTACGGTTTCCGCGAGAAGCCGCCGCGCCTCGTGTGCGCACGGTTCAAGATGGCGGACCGCGTGTTCTCGGCGGTCGTATGTGCGGCGTATCGTGCGGCGGACGGGCGGCGGGCGCTTGCGGTGGCGAACGCGACCGACACGCCGCAGACGTTCTCCTGCACGTGGCGCGGACGCTCGATTGTCCGCACGCTCAGCCCGACGGAAATCGCCCTGATTACGGACTGAATGTGGGTGACGCGAATGAGTTTTGGATATCACAGACACTGAAAGGGACAGGATCATGAAAACACTGAACATCAAAAAACTGATTGGACTTGCGGCGGCGACCTTCGGGTTTGCGGTCGCGGCAAGCGGAACGACCTATACGTGGGTCGGCGCGTCGGGCGGCGACTGGACGGCAGCGTCCAACTGGTCTCCGACGGGGCAACCGGCATCCGGCGACACGATTGCGTTCACGACGGCCGTGAACGTGACGGCAAACGTGACGGGCGAGACAACCTACAAGCTGCTTCTGCAGCATCCGTCCGCCGAGTTCGTGAAGGCGGGTTCGGGTACGCTCACGGTCTCGCACTCCTATGGCGTTGCCCAAGGCCGCTTGACGGTCGCGGTGTTGGCGGGCGAGCAAAATGAGATTTCTTGGGCGGGCAAAATGAGACACTTCCTGACAGTCCCGCTTGGCTCCCT
>CAKTZI010000095.1 GCA_934635385.1 uncultured Kiritimatiellota bacterium
GAACGTTGTCGGCTATGCGCAGAACAACTTGCGCTATGGCTCGATTGGACTCGTGCCCCAGTTCCTTGGCGTTGGCTCGACTGACGGCTCGATTGATCTCCAGTCGATCAAGTGCAACGACGGTTCGTCGGATTCCGTGTCGCTGAAGATCCTGAACAACATCGGCATTGGCGGCGATTCATATCTCTGGGTTGACTGGTACGGCGAAACTGGCGACGAGAAGTGCTGGGTCGATCCCGAAGGCAACAAGGTCGAGGGCTTCGCCATTCAGCCGGGGCAGGGCCTCTGGGTCGCCGCCGACAGCGAAGAGCAGGCCTTTCTGTCAGCGGGGCAGGTCGGGACTTCTGACGTCGCCGTTCAGCTTCGCTACGGCAGCACGATGACCGGCAACCCCAGCCCCGTCGCGATTGACCTTCAGGACATTCGCTGCAACGACGGCTGTTCGGATTCGGTTTCGCTGAAGATCCTGAACAACATCGGCATCGGCGGCGATTCCTACCTTTGGGTTGACTGGTACGGCGAAACTGGCGACGAGAAGTGCTGGGTCGATCCCGAAGGCAACAAGGTCGAGGGCTTCGCCATTCAGCCGGGGCAGGGCCTCTGGGTCGCCGCCGACAGCGATTCGCAGTACATCACGTTCCCCGGCGTGGAGTTCTGATCCATTTGCAAGGTACGCGGCAAAGGGTCGCGCGCCTTTGTGAAAACAACATAAGGAAACAAGCGAATGAGAAAAATCATGATGGCGGTCGCGATCGTCTGCGCGGCTGTCGGTACACAGGCCGCGACGGCCAATTGGAAAGTCTCCGCCATGAACGTCTTTGACGGCACGGGCGGCACGACGAAGTATGCGGGCAGCGCCTACTTCTTCAACGCTGGTGCGATTGACCAGGCCGCGCTCTTCGCGCTGTTCACGGCAGACCCGACGTTTGACCTGACGGCGCAGACCGGCTACCTCGCCACGGGAACCGTTGCGAATGGCGTGATTAGTTCTGCCAATGTCGCCAACCAGTTCGGCGCGTTTGAACAGGCTTCGGGCGACCACAACTTCTTCTTCGTCCTCGTGGACGGTGACAAGATGTATCTCTCGAACACCAAGCGTGTAGCCGCAGGGGGCACGGACGATTCTGTCCTGATCTCCTTCGGTTCACAGATGGCCGGTTCGAAGCTGACGAGCGAGGGGTTCACAGCTCCCGGACAGTGGGCGACGGCAGCCGTCCCCGAGCCTACGAGCGGGCTTCTACTTCTCCTCGGCGTCGCGGGGCTGGCGCTGAAGCGCAAGCGCGCCTGACACACACGAGAGGGTCGCGCATCCCCTGCTAAGGCATTCGGACAGCTTTCGGCAGGGGATGCTGCCGTGACCGCCAAACGAAAGGAAGCCGCCCTCGCGAAAGGGCGGCTTCCTTGTTGTCATGCCGCGTCTGCGGGCGCAAAAGTGTCTCTGCCCATGCTCTCCGTCCTAATTTCCGCGTTCAGGGTCAACCTTCCGCCTGGCAGCAACCGCGGTCAAGAGAAATCACCGAACGAAAGTGAGAAAAACAGCCGAACGAGAATCGGAAAAATAGCCGAATCGATTGACCGGACAAGCAGGATTTTGATATAATTCAGCCGCTATGGCAAAATATCGGAGAAGGATCGCTGACGACATCCTTGACTATAAACTCTCGGCGATGGGAGCGGTTTTAGTGGAGGGCGCCAAATGGTGCGGAAAGACGACGACATGTGAGCAGCACGCGAAAAGCGTCTTGTACATGGCCGATCCGTCAGTGCGCGACCAGAACCTGAAGAGGGCGGAACTAGACGTCTATTCCCTGCTCAACGGGGCGAAGCCCCGTCTTGTCGACGAGTGGCAGGATGCGCCAAAGCTGTGGGACGCGATTCGGTTTTCGGTCGATCACGGAAACGAGGGCTGTGGGCAGTTCATTCTGACGGGTAGTGCCGTGCCGCCTCGCCTGGGCGAAATCTCCCATACAGGAACCGGCCGTTTCGCGCGGATCAGGATGCGTCCCATGAGCCTGTGGGAATCTGGGGAGTCTTCGGGCGAAGTCTCTCTTGGCGCCCTGTTTGCCGGGGACGGGCCGAAGACGGCATCGGGAATCAGCCTGACGCTGGAAGACCTCGCCTTTGTCGCCTGTCGCGGAGGATGGCCGCAATCGGTCGAGCGCAAGGGCGAGCGCGCCCTGATCGCGGCACGGGAATATGTCGAGGGCGTTGTCGAGAGCGACATCACGCGGGCGGACGGGATTCCGCGAGCCCCGGACCGCGTTCGCCGGCTGATGCGCTCCTGCGCACGCCTGCAGGGAACGCAATCCAATCTCGCGGCAGTCCGAAAGGACTTGCAGGCCAATGACGTGCGGACACTGGACGAGGACACAATCCACTCGTATGTCACGGCCCTGAAAAGGATCTTCGTCATCGAGGACCTTTCGGCCTGGTGCCCTGACTTGAGGGCGAAAGGCGCGATTCGCACGACAGACACGCGCTACTTTGTCGATCCGTCAATTGCGGCGGCATCCCTGGGGATCGGGCCGGGGGATCTCGCGAACGACGTACGCAGCCTCGGGTTCTTCTTCGAGGCGCTGGCCATTCGCGACCTCCGGGTCTACATGGACGCCTTGCGTGGACACGTTGAACGCTATCACGACAAGACGGGGCTCGAATGCGATGCCGTCCTCCATCTCGGAGACGGGAAATACGCGCTGGTGGAGATCAAGCTTGGCGGAGAGACCTTGACCCGCGAGGGGATTTCCACCCTTCACAAGCTCAGGGGGCTGATCGCCTCAAAGGGCCTTAAAGCGCCGGCATTCATGATGGTACTGACGGGAACGGGGGCGTTCGCCTATGAAGAGGACGGCGTTCTCGTCTGCCCGCTCTCGGCACTGCGGCCCTAACGAGGGCGACTTAACCATGTTGCCGGACAAGTCTAGCGACACGCGAGCGGCCCTCTGCGACAACGTGACGGGCAGGAGGCCGTTCTCCTTTCATCGCGACGTTGATGTTCAGGCGGAACTGGCCAATGTGCTGACCTGAAGATGGCGCACCCCCGCCTACCGCCCCCGCTTCGGGTCGAACTCGATCCGCATCGGCTTCGCGGGGATCGCGTGGACCTTCTCCCAGATCGCCCGC
>CAKTZI010000096.1 GCA_934635385.1 uncultured Kiritimatiellota bacterium
CCCCTTCGCCGAGGGTAGTGCGGGACTCGCCCGCGCGAGAGTAGGGCGCCGCCGGCTTTCTTCTTTTCCCAGATGAGCAATTTGTGATAAAGATGTCACGTTTTCTGATTGGGCTCTTTCTCGCGGCGCTGTCGATTGTCGGCTTCGCGTCCACTTTCATCGTCGGCTCGGCACTGACGCGGTCGTGCGCCGTCTCGCCGGAAGTCCTCGCGTTTTTGCGGTTCGTGATCGCTGGCGGCGCGTTGGCGGCGGTCGCGGCAGTGCGTCCGCACGAACGTGCGAAACTCGCGCGGCTGACGCGTGGAGACTGGCTGACCATTTTGTGGCTCGGCCCGATCGGCACGACGGTGATGGCGTGGTGCGTCTTTCAGGGCTGTGCACGTGTCAGCGCGGCGAACGCCTCGATGGCGGACGCCCTGACGCCAATCATGATTTTTCTCGTCGCCGTCCTGAAGACGCGCCGTGCGCGGGTGTCCGAACTTCTCTCGCTCGTCTGCGGCCTCGTCGGTGCGCTGCTTGTGATCCAGATCGTGACGGCGCGCGGCTTTGCGCTTGAAGCCTATTCGACGGGCGACGTCTACGTCCTCTTGGCGGCGGCGACGTGGGGCGTCTACACCGTCTACGGACGTACGCCGATTGCGCGTCTCGGCTCGTCGCTCTTCACGCTGCTGACGATGCTTGTCGGCGCGGCGGCGCTCGGTCTCATCCTGCCGTTCCTTGACCTCGCGTGGCCGACGACGGTACGGGCGTGGTTGCTCGTGGTGACGCTTGGTCTTGTCTCGACGCTCTTGCCGTTCTGGACGTGGAACGCCGCGCAGAAATACCTGCCGATGTCCGTTCTCGGCGTGAGCGCCTATTTCACGCCCGTTGTCGCGGTTGCGCTCGCGGCCCTGTTTCTCGGAGAGTCCGCGACGCCGCTCCAGTGGCTCGGCACGGCGTTCATCGTCCTTTCCGGTGTGCTGGAGTCGCGTCACCGAGATCGCTGACGCGCGCCGTCGGCTAGGCGTCGATCAGCTTCAGGTCGAGCGCCGTCGTTGCCGCTTCCGTGCGGGAGGCGACGCCCAGACGCGCGAAGATGGTCTTCAGGTGCGCGCGGACGCCGTCGACGGAAATGTTCTCGAAGCGCGCGATCTCCCGGTTGTTGAAGCCCTTGGCGACATAGCCGAGAATTGCCTTCTGCCGAACGGAAAGCGATGGAAGGCTCTGGGCCAACAGGATTTCCTGCTCGATTTCCGGGCTGACGGTTCGCTGTCCGTTTGCCGTGCGGCGAATGGCGTCGGCGAACGTCTGCCGGGTGGCGTCTTTCAGCAGGGCGCCGCGCGCGCCGTCTTCGAGGGCGGTGCGGATCTCCGCCGCCTTGCTGAACGTCGTCAACAGCAGAATCTTCGCCGTCGGATGCCGCGACAGGATCTGCCGCGTGGCCTCCGAGCCGTCGACGTTCGGCATCAGGACGTCCATCACGATGACGTCCGGCGCGAGCGCGTCGGTCAGACGGACGGCCTCGACTCCGTCTTCGGCCTCGCCGACGACTTCCATGTCCGGCTCAAGGGCGATGATGGTGGCGAGGCCCATGCGGACGATCAGGTGGTCGTCCGCCAGCAGAATGCGGATCTTTTTCGGTGTAGCGGCGGGGCTCATGCCTCCTCCTCTTCGAGGCCCTGCGGCATCGTGACAGTGACGCGTGTCCCGGACGGGCCGGAGTCGAAGGACAGCGTGCCCTTGCATTTGCGGAGACGTTCGCGAATTCCCTGCAGGCCGAAGTGCCCGTCGCGCGGGCCGGGCGCGGTCGCCACGTTGAATCCGCAGCCGTCGTCCGTGACGGAGAAGCGGATGGCGCCGTCGGACATTTCGCCGGCGATGCGCACGGACTGGGCGTGGCCATGCCGAATGGCGTTGACCGTCAGTTCGCGTACGATCTTGAGAATCGCGTGCGTCGTGCTTTCGGAGAGGCGGCTGCGCGAGACGTTGAAGCGCACGTGCGCGCGGACGTCCTTGAGATGCGGGGCGAGCGTTTGGACGAGGGCTTCGGTTAGGTCGCGCTCCTCGAAGGTGCGCGTGCGGAGGTCCCAGAGGCAGCCGCGCAGCTCATGTCGGCAGGAGGTGAGCATCTGGTGCGCCGTCGCCAGGCATTTCGCCGTCCGATCGGGTGCCTGGTGGACGGTGGCGAGGGCGGCCTCAAGCTGGAGGGCGATGCCGGTCAGGGCCTGTGAGACGGAGTCATGGATTTCGACGGCGAGTTCTGTCCGCTCCTCAACCTTCAGTCGTGTGCGCGCATGGGCGGTCTCTTCCTGCGCGAGCCGCCGCGCCTCTTCGGCGAGCCGATGCGCCTGCCGTCGGGCGACGATGCGGATCGAGCGGTTCCAGACGCTCACGGCGACGAGGACGACGAGCAGGACGCCGATGATGACGAGGAGTTCCGTGTGCAGCCACCACGGTGACCGCACGAAGACGCTGTCGGCGTCGAGGCGTCCGTCGCCGCCGACGCCCGTCAGCTCGGGCGGTGCCGAAAGCAGCGCGAGCGGCAGCAGCGTGACGCCGGCCAGCAGAATGAAAACGCATCGTCTCATGACGTGTAGTATACCAAACTGCGGCCTTGTTGATGTCGTGCGCGACACTACTCATTTGAGTAGTAGACCTTGGCGCGGCGAGCGTGTTATACTATTTGCGGAATGTCTGGGCGGAATGTCTGGGCGGAATGTCTGGGCGGAATGTCTGGGCGGAATGTCTGGGCGGAATGTCTG
>CAKTZI010000097.1 GCA_934635385.1 uncultured Kiritimatiellota bacterium
TCCGGCCCGTAGATCGTGGCATAGACGTATTTCGCCCTGTCCTGCGCCGCCCAGAGCCGGCCGACCGCGTCCTTCTCGATGGTGTCGCGATCCTGTCCCGTCAGCTTTCCCTTGTATTCCAGCACGAAGAGCCGCCCGTCGGTCAGCTGGCCGATGAAGTCCGAGTAGAACCAGCTGCTCTCCGCCGTCGCCACGGGCAGCCGAAACGAGCGGTGCGCATCGTTCGCGAGGTTCCGCAGCCAGAACGCGACCTGCCCGTTCGCGTCGATCTTCTGCGCGCACGCGAACTCCTCGCCCACACCCGTGCCGTCGAAGGCCGGGACGCGGTGCGGACCCAGGTAGTGCTTCCTGAACCGGTAGCTGCCCGCATAGCGCTTGAACGGCCCGTCGTAGACGTGCTCGTCGAACGCGAAGCCCCGCGCGAGGTCGAGCCGGATCTCGTGCTTCGTCCCGAACGCGAACACCGCCTGGTACGCGCGCCGCCGCGCTTCCGCAATGGCCTCGGCGTAGTAGTAGTCGAGCCGCTGCCGCACCTGGTGCCGCGCGAGGACCAGCTGCTCGCACGTCAGGCCCTTGTTCACAAGGAGGTCGGCGACGATCCCCGTGAGCCAATGGCGCTTTTCGCCCTGCAGCAGGAGGTCGTAGTCCTTCGTGAGGCCGTCCAGCACGTTCACGACGTCGCCGGGCGCGAGCGCGCCGGAGAACCCCTTCAGGAACGGCGCGTCCTGCGCCGCCGAGAACCGGTACGTCATCTCGTTCCCGTCCAGCGTCAGCACGAACGTCCGCCCGTCGTCCGCCCGCGCGCCGATGTCGCCGGGCGCGAACGCCGGCTTCAGGAACGCCGCCACCGACTCGCCGACGGTCTCCCACGTTTCGTCCGTCGAGAACAGCGTCTCGCCGTCCACGACGGCCGCGAGGCGCGGGAAGCGCATCGGATGCCCCGCCGCCGGCACGGGCTCGTCGACCTCGGCCTTCTTGCGCGCGAACTTCCGCGTCAGCTCGTCCGCCGTCCCCGCCGCGCCCTTCTGCGCGAGTGCGGCGGCGAACGCGCGGATCGCCGCCGCGTCCTCGTGGCCCGTCAGCGCGATCTCGCCGCTGCCGTCCGCCTTGTCGCGTACGGTCACGCCGGATGGCACGTCCACGGCGTCGAGGACGTCCCCCGCGACGGACACGGTGTCCGGCGACGCCGCGAAGAGCGGCCCCAACTCCTGCTGGACGGGCACCTGGAGCTCGACGGACTGCGCCGCCTCGTCCGCGCCGAACCCCTTCGCCTTGAGCCCCTCCGTCAGCTCGCGCGCCGCCGCGCCGAACTCGGCGCTCATGACGTGCGCGTAGGCGCGGTTCAGCGAGCGGGTCTTCCGCCGCCGCGCGTACGGCATGCGCATGACGCGCCCGAGCAGCTGGATCGTGTCCGTCGAGCTGCCGACGTTCGCGAGCGAGCAGAAGACGTAGGCGAACGGACAGTCCCAGCCCTCCTTCAGCGCCTGGACGGTGATGATGTAGTGGACGCCGCACGCGGGGCTCATGACGTCGATGTCGTCGAGTTCCTTCTGCTCGCCCGTCGCGACGCGGATCTCCCCTTCGGGGATCTTCAGCGTCTCGACGAGGTAGGTCTTGAGCCGCTCGACGGGGACAGGCCCCGTCTTGCTCGTCGCCTGGAAGAGCAGGATCGGATGCACGAAGCCGCCGCCCGCCGCCGCTTCCTTCGCCGCGTCCTCCGCCAGCTCCCGCCGCTTCGCGAGTGCCGCCGCGACCGCATCCTCCCAGCTGCCGCGATGTTCCGTCAGCTCGATCGGCAGCTTCACCATCTCCTCACGGAACAGCTCTTCCGCGTAGACGGCATAGACCGTGTTGTTGTTCCGGTCGGGCGTCGCCGTAAGTCCCATCACCGCCGATGGCGCGAGCCGCGCGAGTGCCGCCTTCGAGAGATCCGTCACCATGTGGTGCGCCTCGTCGATGATCACGACCGGGTGGTGGTGCAGGACGAGGTTCGCGAACGAGAACTTCGGCTTCGCCGGGTCGTCGTCCTGCGCCTCCATGCCGGGCTCCAGCGGAATGCCGCCGAAGTGCCGCTCGAAGTCCTCGCTGTGCCGGTAGACGTTGTAGCGGTTCGTCTCCTTGTGGACGAACGCCTGCGTCGTCGAGACGACGAGGCAGAGGTTCCGCGCCAGGTCTTCCGGCGCGAGGATCGCGCGCTCGTCGAGGTCGAACACCCGGACGTGTCCGCCGAACGCGGCGTCCAGCTCGCGACGGTAGGGGTGCGCCGGACGCTTCAGCGCCTCGGCCGTCTGGCGGCGGATCGCGTCGCTCGGCGCGAACCAGAGGACGAGCGGGAAGTCGCGTCCCTGCGCGGCGGCGATGAGCTTCAGGGCGTGCGCGGCGAGGATCGTCTTGCCGCCGCCCGTCGGCACCTTGATGCACACGGTCGGCACGCGCTCCAGGCCCGCCGGGTTCGCGTAGCCGTAGTCGCGGCCGAGCCGCAGGCGGATGTCCCGCGTGTTCGCGACCTCGGCATAGGCCGCTTCGGGGCTCTTGAACTGCGTCGCCTCGAAGTAGCGCCGCAGCACGTCCAGCGTCTCGCGCTGGTAGTTCTTCAGGTTCATCGACTATCTCCCTTCCTTTCCTCTGCGCTCTC
>CAKTZI010000098.1 GCA_934635385.1 uncultured Kiritimatiellota bacterium
ATAGCCGACAACGCATGACGGCAGGGTTATGCCCCGCAAAGACAGGGAAACGCACCACCGCCCCGTGAAGCGGAAGTGCAGGGAAAGGCAGGGGGTGGAGAGACTGAAGCGACGGGCTTTGCTGGGCATCGAGGCAAAGGCAGGTTCTGCGTTGGCAGCGGAAGACTTCAAGCATCTGAAGTGGTTCGCAAAGAACTTTGCGAAGGGCGAGTTTACCGGCATCGTGCTGTATTCCGGCGAACATACCCTGCGCTTCGGAGACGGCTTCTACGCCGCGCCGCTGGCGGCACTTGGCGCATAACCCTCCTGAAGGCCCCAAGACGTAATCGAATTTTGCGCCATTCGCTATCTGGATTTCGCGCCAATGCCTAATTGTCATTCGCGCCGTAATTTGATATACTGCCAACCATTCCAAATGGAGAAGGAGACATGGTAGAACGGTGGCAGAAAGACGAAATCCTTTCCTCGCTGAAATGTTTTCGCGTCGTGAACCTCACAGGCGCAAGGCAATGCGGGAAGACCACTCTTGCGGGGATGGTTCCTCTCGTATCCGCCAAGAGATTCACGCTTGATGACGACGAGACCAGAAAAGCGGCGAAAAGCGATCCCTATGGCTTTGTGGACAGGGCCGCCGGGGAGACGGTTGTCATTGACGAGATTCAGAAGGCGCCGGAACTCCTGAATGCAATAAAGATGCGTGTCGACAAGGACAACGCCAAAGGCCAGTATCTCCTTACGGGGAGCGCAAACCTGCATTTCGTCAAGGCCGTCACCGATTCGCTCGCTGGGCGCATCGGGCGCATAAGGCTGAGGACCCTGGCGCTTGGCGAGATCCGGGGAGGCCACGGTGATTTCATTGAAAGGGCGTTTGCACGGGATTTCCCCCGCGAAGTTCCCCCGCTGGACAAGCGGGGGGCAATCGGGCTTGCGTCGAGGAGCGGCTACCCGGAGGCTATGGAGATGGACGCGAACGCACGCAGGAAATGGTTCAGGACCTATCTCGACGACCTCCTCGTGAAGGATATGCAGGACGTGACCGAAATAAGGAAACTGGACGCCATGCGGACCGTCGCGGAGTGGCTTCTCGCATATTCCTCCAAGTTCTTTGAGGTTTCCGAACTGGCGGCAAAGTCCGGCATCGGGAAGGAGACTGTGGAGACTTACATCTCTGCGCTGAAGGCCCTTTATCTTTTCGATGAAGTTCGCCCCTGGACGAGGGGGGATTATTCCAAGATAGGCAAGCGCAGCAAGTATTTTGCCGCCGACGCGGGTCTTGTGTCAAACGTCCTTGGATGGACTGAGGATTCGATATACATGAACGACGACAGGGGCGGCAAGACAATGGAGAACTGGGTTTATCAGAACATCGCCAGCCTTGCAGACCGGGACTCGATCTACGAAATCAGCCAGTACAGGGATTCCAACAAGCGTGAGATCGACTTCATTGTCGAGCGAAGCGACGGGGCCCTGCTGGGCGTGGAGGTAAAGGCGGGCTCCGCGTTGGGCGCGGAAGACTTCAAGCACCTGAAGTGGTTCGCGAAGAACCTTGCGAAGGGCGAGTTTACCGGCATCGTGCTGTATTCCGGCGAACACACCCTGCGCTTCGGAGACGGATTCTACGCCGTGCCGCTGGCGGCACTTGGCGCATAAGGCCCTCCTGAAAGCCCCCCTTCTGCCTTTCCCTGCACTTCCGCTTCACGGGGCGGAGGTGCGTTCCCCCATCGTTTGCGGGGCACCACCCTGCCGCCCCTGTTGTCGGCTATGCGCAGAACAACTTGCGCTATGGCTCGATTGGGCTCGTGCCCCAGTTCCTTGGCGTTGGCTCGACTGACGGCTCGGTTGATCTCCAGTCGATCAAGTGCAACGACGGTTCGTCGGATTCGGTCTCGCTAAAGATTCTGAACAACATCGGCATCGGCGGCGATTCCTACATCTGGGTTGACTGGTACGGTGAAGACGGTAACGAGAAGTGCTGGGTCGATGGCGCGTTCGAGAAGGTCGAGGGCTTCACCATTCAGCCGGGGCAGGGTCTTTGGGTTGCCGCCGATAGCGAAGATCAGGTCTTCCTGTCGTCCGGCCAAGTTGGCACTTCGGACGTCGCCGTCCAGCTCCGCTATGGCAGCACGATGACCGGCAACCCCAGCCCTGTCGCGATTGACCTTCAAGACATTCGGTGCAACGACGGCTGTTCGGATTCGGTCTCGCTAAAGATCCTGAACAACATCGGCATCGGCGGCGATTCCTACATCTGGGTTGACTGGTACGGTGAAGACGGTAACGAGAAGTGCTG
>CAKTZI010000099.1 GCA_934635385.1 uncultured Kiritimatiellota bacterium
TTCCGACAGGCGCGCAAAGACGTCCGGCGCGATCGCGACGCCCGTCTGCTCCGGCGCGTACTGCATCATGACGGGCAAGTTCGGCACGGCCCGCGCGACGGCGCGCGCGTGCTCGAAGATGAGGTCGGCGCCCGGCTTCAGGAAGAACGGCGGCAGCACCATCAGGCAGTCCGCGCCGGCCTTCTCGATCTCCCGCGCGAACGCGACGGCGTTCGCCGTGGAATGGCGCGTGTCGGAGACGATGACGGGCACGTCGTGCCGGTGTGCCTCGTCGATCGTGACGCGCATCATCTCGCGCTGCTCGGCCTCGTCGAGCTTGTAGTACTCGCCCGCGATGCCGAAGAGCGTGAGCGCATGGCAGCCGCCCTGCGCGAGCGTGGCGACGAGGTTGCGAAGCGAGTCGTAGTCCACCGACTCGTCCTTGGCGAACGGCGCGGCGACGATGGGACAGATTCCTTTGATGAGATCGAGGGGCATAGGGAGGGGTGAGGGATGAGAAGTGAGGGATGAGAGGTGAGAGGTGAGGGATGAGAGGTGAGGGGTGGGCGGTTAGAGGTAGGAGAGGTCGCAGCCTTCGTCGGCCTGCAGCACGTTGTCGATGAAGGTGCGGACGAAGCCGCGCGTGACGTCGGGGTGCGTCTTGGGCTTCGCGTCCTTCAGGCGCGCGGCGATCTCCTCGTCCGGGACGTTGAGGCGGATGAGGTTCCTCTCCACGTCGAGCGTGATCGTGTCGCCGTCGCGCACGGCCGCGAGCGGCCCGCACACCGCGCTTTCGGGCGCGACGTGCAGGACGACCGTGCCGAACGCGCCGCCCGACATGCGCGCGTCGGTGATGCGCACGTAGTCGTGGATGCCGCGCCGCGAGAGCTTCGGCGGAATCGGCAGGTAGTTGCCGAACTCCGGCATGCCGGGCGCGCCCTTCGGGCCGTAGCCCCGGAGGACGATCACCTTGTTCTCGTCCATGTCCGAGTTCTCGTCCAGGAGATACCTCTCGGCGGCGGCGAGGTCGTCGAAGACGCGCGCCTCGCCCGTGTGCTTCAGGAGGTTCGGCGAGGCGGCCGAGCGCTTGATCACCGCGCCGTGCGGCGCGAGGTTGCCCTTCAGGACGGCGATGCCGCCCGTGGGGCGGAACGGGCTGGCGAGCGGGCGGATCGTCTCGCGGTCGTAGGCGAAATCGACGGCGGCGAGGTTCTCGGCGACCGTCTTTCCGCTCACCGTCGGGCAGTCGCCGTCCAGCAGCGGCAGCAGCTCCTTCATGAGCGCCGGCACGCCGCCCGCGTTGCGGAACTCCACGCCGACCGTGCCCTTGCCGTGCGGCTTCACGTTCACGAGCAGCGGCGTCGTGCGGCTGATCGCGTCGAACTCCATGAGGTCGAGAGGAATGCCCGCGCGGCGGCAGATCGCCTTGAGGTGGATGAGCAGGTTCGTCGAGCCGCCCGCCGCCATCAGCACACGGATCGCGTTCGTGACGGAGTGCTTCGTGATGATGTCCGAGGGCTTCACGTTCTCCTCGACGAGCTTCACGATGCGGCGACCCGTCATCTCCGAGAGCCGCAGCTTCTCAGACGAGACGGCGAGCGACGAGGCCGAATAGGGGAGCGCGAGGCCGAGCGCCTCGACGACCGTCTGGCACGTGTTCGCCGTCCCCATGATCGGGCACGCGCCGACCGAGCCGTAGAGGCAGCCCTCGCGCGCCGAGACCTCGGCGAGGGACATCTCGCCCGACGTGTACTTCTCCCAGAGCTTGAAGCTGTCCGTCCCACACGCGAGCGTCTCGCCCCGGAAGCTGCCGGGGAGCATCGGCCCGCCGGGCAGGTAGATCGTCGGCTTGTTCGCGGAGACGGCCGCCATCACCTGCGCGGGCACGTTCTTGTCGCACGAGCCCATGAGGACGATGCCGTCGAACGGCTGGCGGGCGATCAGCTCCTCCGTCGTCATCGAGAGGAGGTTGCGGTAGACCATCGAGGAGATGTCGAAGAACACCTCGCAGATGGACATCGTGTTCATCTC
>CAKTZI010000100.1 GCA_934635385.1 uncultured Kiritimatiellota bacterium
AGCGGAACCGAGGGAGGGACGCCGTTTTGCGTCCGGGGAAATCAGGGGCTAGTCAAAAAAATCGGGATAAGGGTGGATTTTCGTCCGCAATCGCCGGTGTCTTATGCTATAATACGCGCCCATGATGAAAGCACAGCTCCAGACTCTCCGCAACGGCCTCCGCGCCGTCCTCGTCCCCTGCGAGGCCGAATCGATCGCCTTCGGCCTCTTCGTCGCCTCCGGCTCGCGCCATGAGGACGCGAAGGCCGCCGGCATCTCCCACTTCATCGAGCACATGCTCTTCAAGGGCACGCCCACGCGCTCGCCGCTCGACATCACGCAGGCGATCGAGGGGCGCGGCGGCAACTTCAACGCCTGCACCGGCGAGGAATCGACGTGCTACTTCACGCACATGCCGAACGAGTGCCTCGACGAGGCGGTGGACATCCTCGCCGACATGTATCTCCGGGCGACCATTCCCGCCGACGAGTTTTCGCGCGAAAAGCAGGTCGTCATCGAGGAGATCAAGATGTACGCCGACGAGCCGGACTCCGTGGCGATGGAGAACCTTCAGCGGAACCTCTTCCCCGACTCGCCGCTCGGCGCGCCTGTCGCCGGGAGCGCGCAGTCGCTCGGCCCGATGACGCCCGCGTTCCTCCGCCGCTACGTGAAGACGCATTACCGGGCGGACAACACGGTTGCCGTCCTTGTCGGCGCGTTCGACCCCGACAGGGCCCTCGCGACGCTGGAGGCGCAGCTCGGCCGCTTCGCGCGCCGGGCCGGCGCGTCCGTCGCCGTGCGCGGCGACGATCCCGCGCGCGTCCCCGTCGTGCCGTATGTCTCGGTCGAACGCGAGATCAACCAGGCGCAGCTCGCGCTCGGCTACCGCACGTTCGGCCTGCGCGATCCGCGCAAGTATGCGGCGACGGTGCTGGACGCCGTTCTCGGCCGCGGCATGTCGTCGCGCCTCTTCCAGGAGGTGCGCGAGAAGCGCGGCCTGAGCTACGACATCTCCTCGCGGATGCACCTCTTCGCGGACGCGGGGATGTTCACCGTGACGGCGGGGCTGGACGCGGCGAAGGCCGAGGCGACGCTCGCGACGGTCGACCGCGAGCTGAAGCGCATCGTCGCGAAGCGCGTCGGCGCGGAGGAGCTGCGGCGCACGAAGGAGTTCCTGATCGGCAACTTCCGCCTCTCGCACGAGAAGATGACGTCCAAGCTGTTCTTCTACGGGCAGACGATGCTCGCGTTCGGCCGCCTCGTCGAGCCGGCCGAGCAGGTCGAGGGCATCCGCGCCGTGACGGCGGCGGACGTGCAGGCCGTCGCCCGCGAGATCTTCCGGGACAGGAACCGCGCCGTCAGCTGGGTCGTGCCGAAGAAAGGCTGACCTCGGCGACTTCTGGTGGCAACCTCGATGCCTAGGGCGCTTCGTACGGGAAGAGCCGCCGCGAAGCCGTGACAGCGGCTCGCCTTCGCATCGTCTGGCTCACAGTGCGTCCCCGCTCCCGCCACCACCTTCACGCCTGGAAGTAGCCCTTGCAGTCCGCCAGGGCCGGCGCGCCGAGGCCCTCGCGCGCAAAGACCTTGAGGCGGAGACAGTTGCCGATGAATGTGGCGGCGAGAAAGCTCTCCGGCGCATGGGGACAGGCCCCCTACCCTACAGGTTCGGGGCGCATGGGGACAGACCCCCTACCGACTCGGGGCACATGGGGACAGGCCCCCTACCGACTCGGCGCAAAACAACTTCTCATCTGACTTCCTCCTCTCATGACTCTACTCTCGTTGCATGACGCACCTCCCCCTCACGCCGCGCATCCCGCCCTCTCCGCGAGCCTCGCGAGCCGCCAGCCGTGCGTCGCGTACCCGATCCCGCCGACGGGGACAGGCCCCACGCGCCGCGACCGGAACCGGTCGCCCAGCGCGGCCGCCGTCCGCAAGAC
>CAKTZI010000101.1 GCA_934635385.1 uncultured Kiritimatiellota bacterium
TGCTGGGTCGATGGCGCGTTCGAGAAGGTCGAGGGCTTCACCATTCAGCCGGGGCAGGGTCTTTGGGTTGCCGCCGACAGCGATTCGCAGTACATCACGTTCCCCGGCGTGGAACTCTGATCAATTTGCAAGGTGCTCGGCAAAGGGTCGTGCGCCTTTGTGAAACAAAAGGAAACAAGCAATGAAGAAAATCATGATGGCGGTCGCGATCGTCTGCGCGGCTGTCGGAACACAGGCCGCGACGGCCAACTGGAAAGCGTCGGCCGCCAACATCTTTGACGGCACGGGCGGCACGACGAGGTATGCGGGCAGCGCCTACTTCTTCAACGCCGACGCGATTGACCAAGCCGCGCTCTTCGCGCTGTTCACGTCGGATCCGACGTTTGACCTAACGGCGCAGACAGGCTACCTCGCGTCTGGCACTGTCGCGAATGGCGTCATCAACGCGAACACAGCCCCCAACCAGTTCGGTGCGTTTGAACAGGCTTCGGGCGACCACAACTTCTTCTTCGTCCTCGTGGACGGTGACAAGATGTATCTCTCGAACACCAAGCGTGTAGCCGCAGGGGGCACGGACGATTCTGTCCTGATCTCCTTCGGTTCACAGATGGCCGGTTCGAAGCTGACGAGCGAGGGGTTCACAGCTCCCGGACAGTGGGCGACGGCAGCCGTCCCCGAGCCTACGAGCGGGCTTCTACTTCTCCTCGGCGTCGCGGGGCTGGCGCTGAAGCGCAAGCGCGCGTAAGACGTCGCCTCCGCTCAAAATGGAAAAGCCGTCCTCTATGCGAGGGCGGCTTGCTTCTCTTGTTTCCATGCGGAGGGACAGCGTATGAAGTTCCCGTGCGTGCCGATTGGAATCGCATCGGGAAGCTGGCATCGGGCAGGGAGGTCTCGTGGGATGTCTCGATAGTAGGATGCAACGCGCTCAAGGTCAGAACGACGGCTGTGCGGATTCAGCACAATCACGGTACGTTTGAGTTCCTTGCGGACGATGTTCACGGGCGTGATGAAGTCCGTGTCGCCGCTGACGAGGACAAGCGCATCTGCCGCATCGCTGTAGGCATCCCTCAGCATCTCACATGCGATATTGACATCGGACTGTTTTTCTTCTAGCTTGACGACACGGACAAACCCATTCCGTGGGACATCGCACTGTCGGCAGCGTTCCTCGTAGGCAGGGAGAAGCGTCTGGTTCTTGCTGTAGTACCCTTGAATGACCTTCACCTTCGGGCGAGTCGAGAGCGCCTGCAGATAGGCGTTCTGCCGCTCCAATGCGGCCATGTCATGGGGATAGGTCTTGACTGGCGCGGTGAAGTACTTGACGGAGAGGAGGTCATGGCCTTCGCGAAGCAGCGCTCGGACGAGGGCTTCAAGGTCAAGCCATTTTGAAGGCGTGCCCTTCAGAAGTCCATAGTAGAGGTTGTATCCGTCAATGTAGGCGATTGTTCGTTTCATGTTTCTGCCTTGGTACTGCAAGAGCCCCGACCTTGCGGTGGGGCTCTGCTCCGCTTAGGCTGAACCTGGCGGCTGGATATGCGTATTATAGCAAAAGGCATTCGCCTGCCGCAAGGGGTGGGGGCGAGTGCGGAACGAAGCCTCCTTCCTCTCACCGCCCCCGCTTCGGGTCGAACTCGATCCGCATCGGCTTCGCGGGGATCGCGTGGACCTTCTCCCAGATCGCCCGC
>CAKTZI010000102.1 GCA_934635385.1 uncultured Kiritimatiellota bacterium
CCCCCGAAAGCCGCGGTGCGCCGCGCGCGCGGCGACGGGGACAGGCCCCGCCGCGCAGGGATGCCCCCGGCCGTTCCGTCAGATCTGTTCCATGCCATGTCCTGAATTCCCCTGATTGCGCAATGCCTTGCGCGTCCTCTGCGTCTTCCTTGTCCTGTAAGTCCCATGCGAAAGCCCGCCCGCGCGTGCGGACGGGCTTTCGCGTCTCAGTGACTTGAGCGGCAGATCACGCGCGCTTGCGCTTGAGCGCCAACCCCGCCACGCCGAGGAGGAGCAGAAGCCCGCTCGTCGGCTCTGGGACGGACTGCCACGTGCCCGTCATCTGGTCGACCGTGAACGACGCCGTGGTCGCAGGATCCGACCCCGTGGGGTCATACGTGTTCTGCGTGACCGTTCCGGTCTTGTAGTAATACCCGGCCTTGTCGATGGTCTCGCCGTTCGCCGTGTCAAAGATGAGGGCGAACAGCGTGGCGGAAGCCCCCGTCAGGTCGTTGACACCGCCGGCGAACGAACCGGCCTTGCCCGCCTGGTAGGAACTCACGGCCATCGAGGACAGTGCCGAGTAGTCGATTGCCGAACCCGACAGCGCGGACAGTACAGCCGCCGCGTCCTCGTTGTTGAACACGAGCATCGTGTAGTACGACGCGCGGCCTGTCATCGCCGAGCCGTCGGGGGACGTGCCCAGCACACCATTCGCCATGCTCCATTTCACGGAAGCGGCGTTTGCGGCAACCGCCAAGACGGCGGCGCAGCAGCCAATCAGCATCTTCTTCATGTGATTTTTCCTTGTTTCTTAGTCTGCACGGCACACCACGCGCCGCACGAAACCGGTTACTTGACGGGGCTTTCCCACGTGACGGAGACGGCCGCCGCCGGCTTGATCCAGGCGCCGCGTCCGGCGTTCAGGACAGGCGTCGTGACAAGGTTGTCGCCGCCGTCAGCCCAGCCGGGCACGAAAGCGTCGCTGTTCTCGTCGTAGGCCTCCTTCGTGTAGTGGTAGATGTCGTAGCCGCCGGCATCGAGACGGACCTGAAGCTCGTCCCCCTCCGTCAAACCTTCCCACGCCACGTCGTTGGGGTTGACGGCCGCCGGATAGGCGTTGCCGATCATGGAGTAGATCCCGGCATTGACGTCAACCGTCTTCGAGGCTTCGGCCAGGATCTGGCCCGCGAGCGTCGCGGTGCAGTCCGAATCCGTCTTGAACCAGAACGCGGCGCCGGGGAGGACTTTTGCGGTGGCGAGGTTGTCGCCGCCATCGGCCCAGCCGGGCACGAAGTTATCGATGTTCTTATCGTAGGCCTCCGACGTGTAGTGGTAGATGTCGTAGCCGCCGGCCTTGAGGCGCACCTGCATTTCCGCGCCCTCGGGGATGTCGCCGGAGACGAGATCCTTGACGGCAATGCCCGTCCCCGCGCCCTCCGTCCCGTCAAACGGCGTGGCGATCATGTAGAATATCCCGCCCTTGATGTTCGATGTCTGATAGCCGACAACGCATGAGTTGCAAGGCGGCAATGGAATTGCCGCCTTGCACAAGACGCGACGTGCCGCAGC